>CAYXWM010000016.1:0-46514 GCA_964468805.1 uncultured Defluviitaleaceae bacterium | reverse complement strand
CAACCTTCGATTATCCCAACCGAAAATTGCACTACTCTAAAGAATACTACAAATTTATAAAAAGTGCTATAATTTTTTTTAGATTTTGAAAAATCCCTCCGGGAAATTAATTATTGCCCATTTATAAAATTACAAAATATGCAACTCTGCAAGGTTTTCTTGTACCGGCTAAAGTTTGCATAAGGAATTTTATCATAAATAAAAATACTTTTCACACATGAAATATATAGAAATAACTTTAATCCCAATCTAAAAAAGAATATCTGTATATTGAAAAAAATTATCACAAGATATAGGTCTATTATGAATAATTTATAACTATAAAACTTATATTGATTGTAAATGCAAAAAAGGTCATATGTTTTATTAACATAAGTAGAAATTAATGTATTTGCTTTATTATATTAAAGTCACAGTATTTTATCAGGCATTTCAAATTTTATATTTAAGCGTATGAAAAATCACAAATATTTCACCAATGCCCCGGTATTAGTGCATAAATATAATTTATTACTGAATAAAACTATAGGAAATATATACATGGCAAACAAATAAATCCCGTTCTTTTTCCCAGGTTTTTATTGACTTTTTCATGTGCAAATTATACAATAATGTATATAAGGCCCCCAAATAATTTACATAACTTTTGCTTGGCTGCGTTAAGCTCGTCCGGAGGACTGCAATTAAAAGCTACATAAATATGTTACCTGTTGTTTTATGGTAATTCGAAAGCAAAAGTTCCTGTTTTTATGTGATACTTAATTTCGAGTTAAGTAGTAATAAAAGCGTATATTCGTAGTGGTGAGCGACCGGTGTTTTTTTTATAAAAACGCAAGAGCGAACCGTTTACGAAGAATAGCTTCTGTTAATATTCCTTATTCAATTAAGTATAAAGCACTGTGTAAAGGGAGGTTTTTTATTATCTATTTAATCGTATGATTTTTTATAAATTTTCCCTTATTTAGCTTAATTAAGCTAATAGGGGCAGTTGATGTTCCGGCAAGACCCGTTGCATTATGTAATGATTAAGTACAAGGAGGTTGCTATGCGAAATTTAAAAATCAAATGGAAGCTCTTTACGGGCTTTGGTGTTGTAATTATTATGTTGCTGGCTATATTAACGGCGGCAATGATAGGGATCAATGGATTAAGCGGTACGGTAAGTACATATAAAAACAAATCTGTACCAAACGTTCAAATGATGTGGCAGATGCGAAGAGATATGATTTCTATTCAACGTTATTGTTTAATAGGTATTATGTCTGATGACGATCAAATAGTGAAATCCGCTATGGATCAATTAAACGACGATAAAAACAGCCTACATTCCACCTTGGCAAAGTTCAGAGAATCAACAGCTACCGATATAGCAAAACTGGATGCTTTTAAGTCCTATATAGAACAGGCTGACCAAGCTCAACAAGAAATGGAACCTTATATTCGTAACAATACGGCAGAGGGCAACGAAAAAGCTTTTGATTTGTTTATGTCTAAATACATGCCCTCTTTTGATAAAGCTAAAGATATTGTTTTGGAATTGGCAACAGATCAAGCTAAAATTATTGAAACTCGCGGTACAGAAGCAGACGCTACAACCGCTACGGCTTATACAGTACTGATAATTGTTGCGGTATTTGCTGTTTTAGCCTCTTTGGCAATGATTTATTTAATAACAAAATCCATTGCCAATCCTTTAAAAGAAGCGGAAAGAGCAGCGAAAGATATAGCACACGGAAATCTCAACGTAAATCTGAGGGTAAAATCCAAAGACGAGATCGGTATGTTGATTTCCTCTTTTATAGTATTGCGTGACACGATTTTAAACCTAACATCTAATATTAACAATATTACGGAACAACTGGACGCCGGAGATACAGACGCCCGAATACCCACCGATATATTTGAAGGTGAATACAATGTTGTGGCAACCGCCATTAACTCTACCATAGGATCACTTGTAAACGATACCTTGACCATTCTGGCCGCCTTTACAGCCTTGGGTGACGGCAATTTTAAAGCGGAACTGCATAAAATGCCGGGTAAAAAGGCTTTGGCTAACGAAAAATTTGATAATCTCAAACAAAACTTATATTCACTGAATAAGGATGTTTCGAATCTAATTACCGCAGCTATAGACGGTAAGCTGGATACCCGAGTGGATGCGTCCCTTTATAAAGGAGACTGGAATACTCTTACTGTGGGTTTGAATAATCTTTTACATGCCGTAAGTGTGCCCATAGATGATGCTAACCAAATATTAAGTATGATTGCCCATGGAAACTTTAAAGTAACCATAGGTAAAAACTATAAAGGCAGCTTTGCATTAATGATGAACTCCTTTGAAAAAATGGTAACATCCACAGGCTCTTACATAAGCGAAATCACCCAAGTTTTGGAAACAATAGCCCACGGTGACTTGAGAAATAATATTACAAGGGATTATGTAGGTCAGTATGACCTTATCAAACAATCCATTAACAATATCAGCGATACTTTAAGAAAGACTATATCCGAGATAAAATTCTCCGCAGACAATGTTCTTTCCGGTGCAAGGCAAATCGCAGAATCTGCCATGGATTTGGCTAACGGTGCCACAACCCAAGCCAGCTCCGTTGAAGAACTTTATGCCTCTATTACAGTAATAAATGACCAAACTCACCAAACAGCACAAGAGGCTCAAACCGCCAACGATTATTCACATCATTCCATAGAAAGTGCAAAGAGCGGTAACGATGAAATGATGAGAATGTTGGGTTCCATGAACGACATCAAGGAAGCCTCCAAAAACATTTCCAATATTATAAAAGTAATTGATGACATAGCCTTCCAAACCAATATACTTGCTCTTAATGCCGCCGTTGAAGCAGCAAGAGCAGGCGTACACGGTAAAGGATTTGCCGTAGTAGCAGAGGAAGTACGCTCCCTTGCCGGCAGAAGTCAAAAAGCGGTACAGGATACCTCTGTCTTAATAGAAGATACCCTGACCAAAATCAACTCGGGTACAAAAACCGCTCAACTTACCGCAGATTCATTGCAAAAAATTGTAGCGGATACAAATTCCGTTTCGGAAATTATAAACGGTATATACGTAGCAACAAAAGAACAAACCGAAGGTATATCCCAAATTACCATAGGAATAAATCAGATTTCCGATGTAATCCAACGCAACTCCTCAACTTCGGAAGAATCTGCCGCAGCTGCCCAAGAGTTAAGCAGTCAATCGGAAGTATTGGCTGAAATGGTAGGAAGATTCCTGATTTAAGTATATAATTAATTTCAAGTTATGCAGTAACAAAAGCGTATATTCGTAGTGGTGAGCGACCGGTTAAGTATAGTCACGGTGATTAATTCAAGTAAATGATAAACGCAATTTTACCCCCGTATAATTCGGGGGTATTTTTATTGACAAATGCGGCTTTTCCGGTTTATATAATAAGTCCATATAAGATGAAGGACAAAAATAATTGTTTTTACTTGAACCGTTGGATAAAATTAATTATTTTTGTCCTCTGTTTAAAATGGAATCAGTATATATATTAATCTGAAATGAATTCAACACAATTTAAATCTGATTATATTTTCGTCTTTATAGGAAAGAGAGAGTTTAAGGGAGAAAACCTTTTTTTGCCGTAGGAAAAAAGGTTTTCTCCCTCAAGGTTTTCACCTTTTCCGGGCATGATAGTCTTATAAAAATATTGAGGTGATTAAATGATAGATATAGCTATAATCGGTGGAGGTACAGCAGGATTAACAGCCGCAATTTACGGTGCAAGGGCAGGCAAAAGCGTAACGGTACTGGAAGGTAATATTTACGGCGGACAAATTGTAAGCTCGCCTCATGTTGAAAATTATCCCGGTATAAAAAGAATCAGCGGTGCGGATTTTGCTTTTGCCTTGTATGAACAAGCGGCAGAGTTAGGCGTTACTTTTGTGAATAAAAAGGTAACGGGAATTGAAGAAAAGGGCAAGTCAAAAGTTGTGGTTACGGACGGTAAATCTTATGAATGTAAAACCGTAATAATTGCATCGGGAGCAAAAAACCGTGCATTGGGTCTTGACAGAGAAGAAGCATTAATCGGCATGGGTGTTTCATATTGTGCTACTTGTGACGGAGCTTTTTTTAAGAATAAAAACGTTGCCGTTGTAGGCGGCGGAAACACTGCCCTTGAGGACGCTTCCTTTTTGGCGGAGTATTGTGAAAAGGTTTATCTGATTCACAGAAGAGACAAATTCAGAGGTGAGCAAAAAACGGTAGATATTCTCCGTTCAAGGGAGAATGTCTCAATAATTACGGATGCTGTTGTTACAAAGCTTTTGGGAGAAAAAATGTTGGAGGCTATAGAGGTCTCAGATTTGAAGACAGACCAAGCCAAAACAATTGATATTTCCGGTCTTTTTGTTGCAATAGGGCAAACTCCCCAAAATGAACCCTTTAGCCAATTGATAACCCTAGACAGTGCAGGTTATGTTGTTGCAGATGAAAATTGCAAAACAAACATAGAAGGAATTTTTGTAGCCGGTGACTGTAGAACAAAAAACATAAGGCAGCTTTCAACGGCAGCTTCCGACGGTACAGTTGCTGCATTGGCGGCTTGCGATTATATTATTGCTCATTATTAGGAATTAAAAAGTGCATACCCAATGGAGTATGCACTTTTTTTCGGAAATCTTATGCCGCTTTAACCGGCTTCATTTCGTCTCTGTATTTTTGTATAATATTTTCTACCTCTTTATTGGGCTGAACTTTATCCACGTCATAAAGATAACCGTTATAGTATGAAAGAACAAGTTTTCCGTCCTTGTATTCATAAGTCAAATCCAGCCTGCCCAAATAGTGAAAATCTTCACCGCCGGCTTGGGTTATGGGTGTTGATTTTTTGCCCAAATAGGTAGAGTGCAAAGGTTCGGCCAGCTTAAAATGGTCGTCTCCGCCGATAATAGCACTGATATTTTCATCGGTAGCCATTTTTAAGTCTACCGACAAACCTGCATGGGACATAACTAAAACTACATCCGAATTTTTTGCTACTTCCGGAGCGATTTTCTTTAATGCTTCGTCTCCTTCAATGAAAAGTTTGTCAGATACTTCCGTCCAGTTTCTTACCTGAGGTTTCATTGAAGTTATTCCGATAATCCCTACCTTTACCCCGTTAATTTCGGTAATGTTGTAAGGCTGTATATTATCTATGTATTTGCCGCTTTCCTTCATGGTAACGTTGGCACAAATTCCTTTAAAAGAAGCGTTTTTGATAATATCTTGCAGTTGCTTGTTGCCTTGCTCCGTTGTACCTCCGGAGGGTACCCTGAAATCATTGTTTCCGGGTATCCAAAAGTCGTATTTCATTTTGTTAAGGATTTCCGTTTCCGTTAAACCCAAGTATTTTTCAAATTCTCCTCGCAAGAACAAGTCACCCGAGTCCACCAAAAGTACATTTTTTGCCTCCGAACGTACCTGCTCAACTATAGTTGCATACTTGGGAAGATTTGTAACATTTCCGTGAATATCATTGGTGTAAAGAACGGTAAGGGTATATAGCTCGCCGTTTTTCATACCGGTTCCCGCACTGACAGTCAGATTGAATGACGATGCAATCAAAAGAACCAATGTGAAAAATACGGCAAAATGCTTGCCGGATTTCTTACATATACACATAATAAACGCTCCTTTAATTTATTGATATAACGGTAGGATTATAAAATTCAATGTTGTTTTCTTAATTAAATATAGGTAAAAGTTTCGTAAAAATATCTTAGCCGCGGTATATCCCCAAATATTTGGTAAGTAATTTTATCGGTCGGTAAGACATCTTCGCTGTTCGTAAACCTTCTATGCCAAGGTCCTCCTCACGATTTATAAACTCCGCACCATTACAGGCAAAGTCGGCAAAATCACGGTTGATAGCTTGATAAAGCCCGTTTATTTTAAAATCAGCCTTTTCAACGAAAATATCCAGAGTATTGCTGTAAGTTTGTTTACCGTAGGTATAACCCACAATCTCATCATCCAATTTACACAATGCCCCGGTCAGAGCCAAAGCATCCCAGTTTTGAAAAGCTTCGCGAATTATATTGTTTTCGTACAGGAGAAATGAAGATTCTTCGTTTTCTTCGTAGTTTTCTTTAAACCATTTTTGATGATATTCCAAAGCATCTGCCAAATCTTGCTCATTTTCCATAGGTTTAAATTGGTAAGAGCCTTCATATTTTCTTTTAAAGTGAGTAAGTATGTTTCGCCTTCTTTTTAAATCTGAACCTTGAAGATTAATCAATCTGTCAGACAAATACACATATTCTACCCAGTCTCTGTTGGTTTCAAATGAAAAGGCACCCGGCATAATCTCATCAATAATATTACGCATAGGATCCGTTACGCCCCAAAGCACAAACTCCTTGCCGTTTTCCCGAGCATCCTCCTTAATTTTCTCAAAGGCTTTGTTTAGGTCACCCTTACCCATGGGCATAAAATAATAAAATGCCTTGGTGTTGGATTTTGTGGTCTGTCTGATAAACATGAAGTCATCCTCAAAGCATATCTGTGTTCCGTATTTCTTTCGTAAACAAAATAAATTAGCAAAAGCAAATTCACAGGTAATAAAATTTTGTTCAAATATAAATCCGTCAAACTTAATTCTGTCAGTTACGGCAATTTCTTTAAAGTGCATTAAATTCAGTCCTTTTTAGCAAATATCCGGATATAAATATTATAATATGTGACCCAATTGAGAGTATTTCCATAAATAAATTTCTATTAGATATATTCTCCCTATATCCGTGAACAACTTTTATTATTATACCAAATTACCATTTAAAAACCAAATAAATAAAATTTATTACATGAAATCTTCGCCCAATCATCCTCAACAAGCCGGTAAACAATTACCTAATTGTTCTTTTGACAAACTCAGACAAAAAAGCTTCCGAATTTATGCTGTTCGGAAGCTTTTGTTTTAGTTATGCCGGTTTCTTCAAATCCATCAAGCTGTCTATTTCCTCTTCGGAAAGAGTTTCTTTTTCCAGGAGTGCTGAAGACATTGCATCAAGCATAGCAAAATTATTGCGGAGTAATTCTTTGGTGTGTTCATACAATCCGTTCATTAGGTTATGACATTCTTCAAGCATACCGCCGCTGTCATGGAACTGACCGGCGTTTAATATGCCCAAACGGTTACTCATGCCATATTTTGTAACGTAATCTCGAATAATCCCGGAGGCACGCTCTATGTCGTTGCTTGCCCCTGTGGTTATGTTATCCTCGCCAAACTTTAATTCTTCCGCAGCACGTCCCGCCAGACTGACCATTACCATGGCTTCCAAGTCTCTCTTTGTGTAGTACATTTTGTCTTGGGGTATGCTGATACAGAAACCGCCTGTACCTTTTGTGCTTGGAATGATGCTGATTTTTGAAACGGTACTGTCCGGGGTTGCCAATTTGGAAATAAGGGCATGTCCCGATTCGTGATAGGCAGTAATTTCTCTGTCTCGTTGCAATATGTTGGTGCGGTCTTGTTTTTCCATGCCTGCCATTATGGTATACAAGGCTTTTTCTATATCCTGCTGTTCAATTATTTCGTTATTTCGTTTTGCGGCGATGATTGCCGATTCGTTCATAAGGTTTTCAAGCATTGCACCGCTGAAATAAATACTGTCCTTTGCCAATCTGTTCATGTCTATATCTTTTGCCAATGGTTTGTTTTTGGCATGATATTCCAGTATTCTTTTACGGGCGTTAAGATCGGGCAAACCTATTTCCACTTGACGATCGAAACGTCCGGCTCGCAGCAATGCTTCGTCCAGGGTATCCAGGCGGTTGGTTGCCGCCAAAACCACGATTCCCGTACCGGAATTAAAACCGCTCATTTGTGTTAACAAGGCATTGAGAGTTTGTTCTCTCTCGTCGTTGGCACCGGTTGGAGAAGCACTTCTTTTTTTGCCGATAGCGTCTATCTCGTCTATGAAAATAACGGCCTTGCCGGATTCTTTTGCTTTTTTAAACAAATCCCTGATGCGGCTTGCACCTACACCCACATACATCTGAACAAAATCCGAGCCGCAAACAGCATAGAACGGTACTCCTGCCTCTCCGGCTATAGCCTTTGCCATTAATGTTTTACCCGTTCCCGGCGGACCGTAAAGAATAATTCCATGAGGCATTCTTGCACCGAATTTTGTGTATTTTTCGGGATTCTTAATAAAATCAACTATATCTCTTACGGAATCTTTTGCTTCGTCGTTGCCTGCCACGTCTTTAAAAGTGGTCTTTTCGGGACCCTCAACCGTTGCAGGATTTACAGTGTAGGCAACAGCAGTTTTCGGGTCTTTACGTTTGCTTAAACCTATGGTAATAACAGCAATAACAAATGCCAGACTTACCATAATTTGCAAAACCGTATCCACGGTAATACCCTTGCCTTCATTAACCTCTATACCTTTAATAAGCAATTGCTCTTTTAACTGAGGATTACGAGGATTATCCGTTTCAAACAATCCCGGGCTGTCTTTTAAAGTAAATTGAATTTTTTCGGTTTCGGACAATATTACGCTCGATACGTTATTATTCTCGACCACTTCAATAAAATTGTTATATGGCATTTTAATTCTTTGCTTTGTTCCGTTGAATATCAGCGGTACTGAAATTCCGGCTAAAGCAAGAATCAATGTTAAAAATTTCCATTTATGTCTAATTATCAGTTTCATAATTCACCCCCGATAGATGTGTTTTATTATACATAATCTTTTTTGCACACGCCAATGTAATTTATGGATTAAAAAATGCAGGTAATTAGCTAATCTGCATGGGGGTTTTGTTACGTTATAAATTTACTATTTTTAATGTCGTATTGCTTGTACTTATACGTAAAAAAGCATACGTAATTCCGGAGCACGGTCTATCAAAAGACGGAGTGTAAAGATAAAAGGTACATAACTACTCTTCCATCAGGAAGGTTATAAGCCGGTATTAATCCACCGCACGGTTTAAGAATACTAAATTACGAAAATAATTTCGGCGTTTTTAGATATCTAAATTACAAGATTTCAACCTAATATTTCCGCCAGTTTATTCCCTGCTACAACATCCATGCTGTTTATTGCATGACTATTAATATCCGAAGTAGTACTTGCATTACTATGCCCCGACCTGGCTGATACCTGTCTGATAGGCACACCCGCCATAATTTGCAAAGTTATATTTTTATGGCGTAATGAATGTGGTGTTAATTTGGGTAGATTGTGTTTTTGCGCAAAACTCCTGAGCCACTGATTTATAGTGGTCGGGAATATCGGAGTACCGTTCGTTTGAATAAACAACCTGTCGCAAGTACCGCCTATATATAGCTTATATTCCAACCACCATTGCCGATATTCATTTAGCAATCGAAAAAGTTCAACAGGTAAAGTTACAGTTCTAATAGATGTATCGTTTTTGGGGAGTTTGGTTATTACTTGTTTATTAACTCGGATCATCGTACCAAACTTTTAAGTCAATAGCAGCCGTAATTCTCATAGCTACTTCTGAGAGAGCTCTATAGAAGTTGTCTCCCAACGTAAACAGCCTAGCATTACGGTTATCGGGGTTTAGGTCATGAACCTTAATTATATTTTCCCTTATAAGACTCTTCGGTAAAAAGCGCACTCTATCAATGCCTGAGTTTTTTCTGCGATTGGATGATATAGCGTGTTGATAAGCAGAAATAATTTTGACATTAAAATTATTTCACGATTATTTTTCTCACACGCCGCATATACTATATTTGGGTATAATATTACTAAATAACACAAAGAATGATTAAGATGGCAACCTTTCAAGACGCTTTTGGAAATGAATTCAGTACGAACAAAATAGGACTTCTTTAAAAAAAGGGGTTTAAATTGGTTGAAAATGCAAAACTGTTTTCCCACCAAAAACATCCATGCTTTTTAACCGATGATAATTTTGAGGGTGGCATATCAAATGTTTATATTATTAAAAGGGGTATAAAGCCAAAGAAATATATACACGCAATCGATGATTTCATCAGGCTGTATAACGGAGGAGAACGCAGTATTAGGGAAGTTGCTTTAATAAAGAACTGTTAAACTAAAACAGTCATTAAGATTATTCACGATAAGTATCTTCAAGAAAACCCGTGGACTCCAAAATAACCGTAGCTAAAGAAAATGATATGGTCTTTGCATTCTTCTGCTTCTATTATATCCACTCCCCTACATTCGCATAGTTTTCTCAATATTTTTCCTATATCTGCTTTTATCTTTCCATATATAATCGGACTTCGATACTTTGGGGCAAATACTATATGATATTTGCAATTCCATTTGGTATGTGATAAACTTTCATTATTCTTTATGGATTTCCTCCTCATTATTTTTGCGGTTGTCGAGACCCGCTTAAATTTTATCACTTGGAGGCTACTTTTTCTACGTATAGATATAAGCTTTTATATACCCCTGGCCTAGCCGGGGGTTTTCTTTAGACAAAAAAAGCCGCCGCCAACAGCGTTGGCAGAGGGCGAACGGGAACGTCTCCATAAGAAATGCCCTAATCTATTTCCACATAAGAAGGCAAAAAGTAACCACTATTTTTGAAAAGACTTGTCACAAATTTGACAACCATCGCAAAAGTGATTGAAGCGGTTTCAAAAAGGGGCAGGACTCCCTGCAAGTTTGGGTTTTGGGCACAAAATCCAGTGCTTGCCGGTAGTATGACATTTTGTTTGTGGGTTAATTTTACCCCACAGAATTATTCGCATACAAAGCCACGAATTTTAATGCACTATAACAGCAAGCAACGTGTTTGAAAGCCAAGGGCTGCCAAACACACGGCAGGGTGAGCCCTGTAACCATATCCGCAAAAGTGGAAATAAAAACTGCCGCCAATTGGATAAACCAAAGGCGGCTGTCAAGGTTAAGTTAGTATAAGTTAAACATCGACTTCAATATTTGATACAAGCCATGAATCATCAGAGCTTTTAGTTAAGTATATAATAAGGATACGATGATTCCTTTTTTCAAATACCCAAACCGTTACTTTTGCGTTATTGACATCTGTTTTGTATAATGATTGCATAAAGCTATCGTCAACAAAATACCATATCTGTTTTTCATTTTCATTTGGCAATAGTTTTTTGCTAAATTCGTTTAAATACTCTTGTGTAAAAATTTCATTAAGTTCATACTTTTGGTCATAGACATATAGTACCTTGATGGCCTTATATATAAGGGTCTTAATTTCTTTATTTTCACCACCTTCTCTATAAAAAAACATAAATATTAAAGCAGCTAAAACTGTACTTATTATAGTAATGATTACTTTAGTCCTTATTAGCTCCACCCCCTACAGTAAAAACTACTTTTATTACCATAGCTAATCATTATAATAAGCTTCAACACCACTCAAAATTGCTCTTGCTGTCCTATCTTGTTC
Source organism: uncultured Defluviitaleaceae bacterium (assembly GCA_964468805.1). Classification (GTDB taxonomy): domain Bacteria; phylum Bacillota; class Clostridia; order Lachnospirales; family WRBF01; genus CAYXWM01. Next base: position 35,095 of record CAYXWM010000016.1, on the reverse strand, counting down.
ATTCACAATATAATCCATATTGTTTGACATATAACCGACTTCAATTATAGATGCCGGCATGTTTGTTTTAGCTAAGACAGTATAGGCATTTGTACCACTTCCGGGATCCTTATAAGGGTTTAGATAAGGCAAATTATATTTTGACCTTAATCCATTGGCATATATGAAAGCGCATGTCAATGTAGCTAAACTTTTACTTTCGTTAATATGGTGGCTGTTTGGATATATAGCTGTAGTTCCAGAGCCCAAAATATTTCCTGCACTATTATGATGGATGCTTAAGAAAAGGTCTGCATTAGCATCATTTGCCAATTGTGCTCTTGCAGATAAACCTACATCTTTATCCGTTGTCCTGGACATTACTACTGTTGCGCCTGCTCTTGTTAAATAATTACTTGTTAGACTGCCAAGTGACAAATTCAAATTACTTTCGTTATATATCGTGCCATTATATTTTGTTGTCGCACCTGTCGCATCTCCGCCGTGGCCAGGATCAATAACAATCGTTTTTCCTTCAAGTAGCTTGAAAAACATAATCAAATCAGATTGTTCCGCCATCAATCTGCCATTAGAATTTGTTATTGTCAACCCATGACTATTTTTACCCGAGGCCAGCGTTGTTAATGTACGATTATTTAATTTGAATGTTGACGTACTTGTTTTTGCATTCCAATTTACTAATCCATCTCTTGATTCTATAAAATCTCGAATAGCCACTTGAGCCAATCCCCATGGATCAATAAATGAAAGTGGATTATTTCCGCAATATGTATAAAAGTTTAATCCTGCTTTAATAGGATCCTCTGTAAGAAACCGCCCGTTGTTCGGATTATAGTAACGATTGCGCAAGTAATACGTGCCACTGCTTAAATCATAGTACTCCCCACAATACCTAAACGGGTTTAGATCACCAACATTTTTCTCAAACTCCACACCAAAAGCGTCATAATGATAGTTCTTTGTAACGGTACCTGTCGCATTAGTTAACTGGACCACATCGCCATGGGCATTGTAAAGATAGTATCCGTTGTTGGTGCTCTTTATTAGGTTAATTCCACGGATATAGGTATCGACAACGTTATTCTCTGCGTTAAGCTCAACTACGATGTTGGAACCATCCCAGATGTGGGTTGTAAGGGTACCATTAACCTTCTTCGACAGACGCAATCCATCGGGCTTGTAGGTGTACAAGGCTGTGCCTTTTTCGTTTTCTGTCATTTTCAGGCGATTAAAACCGTCATATGAATTAAGTTCGAAACTTAAACCGCCATCTTCAACATTGTCGCCTGCAACAATCATTCCCAGTGTAGGAGAGCCGTTGCCATCCGTTAGTGTGTGGGACATCTTACTTATCTGATTGCCGTTAGGGTCGTAGGCGTATTCGTTAATGGTGGTTTCTCCGCCGGACTCTTTGGTTTCGGTCAGCAATCGGTTGTTTTTATCGTATTCGTAGGAGGAGGTAAAGGTTTGTGAGCCTTCTCCCGAGCCGGTTGCGGTCAAAAGCAATCTGTTGCCGGCTTTATCGTAGGCGTAGGTATATGTTTGAGAGAATCCGCCGGACCTTGTTTCGGCCTCAGAAACAAGTCGGCCAAGCCCATCGTAGGTGTAAGTAGTAATGCGGCCGGTGTTGTCTGTTTTAGACGCCTGGTTGCCATCAAGATAATAAGTATATGTATACTCGGAGATGACAGAGGTGCCTTTTTTGTTTGTAAGCTTCGTTACCATATTAGCCTTGTTGTAAGTATACTCGGTGGTGGTAACTGCAGTGGTACCGTTACGATTAGTCATGGTGGCTCGGTTGCCGTTTGCATCGTATGTGTAGACGGCGGTAGTTACACCGGCAGACTTAACCTCAATCAATCGGTTTACGTCGTCATAAACATAAGTAAGATTAAGCTTCTCCACGTTATTTACAAGAAGACGGAAACCGGTACGGTTACCTGCAAGGTCGTAGCTGTATATTTTTTTTATGCCATTGGATTCTGTTTGCTGTGTCACCCTACCCAAATCGTCATAAATGTATGAAACGGTGAGTCTTTCGTTTGAATCAGTGTAAAGAGCGCCGGTGCCTGTGTAGGTATATTCAAGAAATTCGTTTGCACCGGTAACAGCGGTTATTAACGGACGGTTAAGAACGTCATAGGTGTAGTTTTTGACCACTTTATTTCTGTCTTCCGCCTTAGTTAGGTTACCGTTTATATCGTAATCATAACTTTCTGCCTGACCCAGGGGATCGGTTACACTTGCAAGTCGGTTGAACGCATCATTTTTATATGTATATGTTGTGGTCTGGCGGTTTGCACCGTTTACAACGGTCATTGAGGTTTTGTTTCCTACTGCATCGTAGGTGTAAATCGTCCTGCTCTCAACCTCAGATCCATTGTAACTTCTAGCCTCAGTAAGAAGATTTCGATTGTTGTAATCATACTCTGTTAGGCTGTAGTATTCAGCCTGACCGGGCTTGTTGCAGTAAACCTTCGTACTTTTAACGTTACCGTTGTTGTCGTAGGTGCAAACGGTTTTGGCTTGATAACTTCCTTCAAAAGGTCGGTTTTCCTGTATTAACCTATTAAAGTTATCATACACAAATGACGACACGCTTCCTTTAGGGTCGGTTTCACTTGTTTTTCGGCCTAGGAAGTCATATACAGTGTAAACTGTTGCCCCCGAGAGATCCTTGGCTTCAATAACACGCCCTGCAAAGTCGTATTTATACTGCTTAGTGAACGCTTTGCTTTTGGCGGCATCCTTGGCAGAAAGTTCTGAGATTTTGTTGTTAACGTAGTCATAGGTAAATGTATTGAAGTATTCGATTCCGCTCAGTTTGAAGCCGGTTTTTTCAATGTATCCGTTGATGCTGTAATATTCTGTGGTAACAATGTTGGGTGCTTTGCTCAGACCATCAATGGTTTTTGTGGTTTTCAGGTTTGTTGCGGTATCATAGATGTAAGTCTCCTTATATGTAGGGGCCGAGGCTGAGCCAACTATCTTGGATAAAATTCGACCAAAAGCATCGTAAGTGTAGCTTGTAGTATTACCTTTTCCGTCGGTTTCAGTCTTGATAATGCCGGAAGGGTAATAGGTGCAAGTTTTTAATAATCTGTTTCCGCCGGTTACATCGGTAACGCTTGTGATATTACCGGCAGTATCATAATCATAGCGCACACTCTTTCCGGCCGCGTCAACCGATGTTATACGGTTTTGTGATATGGTGGTGACGTAAGCATTTGTGCTGTAAGTATTGTCCGGATTTGTTACTTTGGTTGTTCGCCCAAGAGCATCGTATTCATATGACGTTTTATTACCGTTGCCGTCGGTAGATGATTTCAGAAGTCCGTTGTCGTAGTATTCATAAACGTTGCCCACTCCTCCGATTTTCTCCGATTTCAGAAGGAAATTGGAATTATACGTTAGATCTGTCTGTATATAATTTGTGTCACTTGTATAGTTCTTCTTTACGGAAGGGTATCCGAAGGAATCAATTCCCTCATATACAATTTTTGACTTAACAACACCGTTTTCCTTAATAGTTTCCGCGCTTACGGTTTTTTTGTCGATTGTTAGTGTATACTCTTTCGCCACCGTTGTGGAGGCATCCTTTTTATAGGTTACGCTTGTGAGCATATTAAAAGTGCCTGTGCCAACACTGTATTGGTAAGTGGTTTTATATTCCGTACTTTTAGTGCCGTTTGCACGTGTGCCGTAATGGGCAGTCATATTGCCGTAAGTGTCATATTCAAATTGCTCAACAGCTGAGACGCCTGTTGTACCGTAAAGGGTTTCTTTCTTAATCACTTGCTTATTGGCATTATATTCATAATTCGTTCTGTTCCGGGTTGACGCCCCGGACTCCAAGAAATAATTCAAAAGATGATTGACTTGAAAATAATATCTGGTTGTAAGAGCTTGGCCATTATCACTGCAGGCTACCTCAGTATTGTAACTGATAGCATTAGGATCCGAACTTTGGGTTTTAGAAGAATATACGTAGGAGGTAGAAGCCCCCATTGTATCTGATCTTCTCGTTAATGCAAAATAGTCCCTTTCGCCGAACATACCCATTGGTTCTTTTTTAATACTATAGTCATAAGAAACATCCAGACCTGTGGGATATTTTACTTTTTGCAGTATTTCAAATTGTTGATAGCCATTTCCGTTTGTTACATCACGTTGATAAAAGTTAAAAAGCGCCAAATTGTTGCTGTTTCTATATTCGAAAGATGTAGTATGCCCGGCAGGGTCTATTTTAGATACCAGCCGGTAACGTGTTTTTGTAAAGTTGGTATAGGTGTATTGACGGGTGTTTGATAATTGAGAAAGTGTCAATTCTACAACCGGTTTGGTTTGCCCTATTGTTTGTGCCGGCAACGTTATTGTTATGCGATTAGCTATATTGCTACCGGTAGGGAAGCTGTATTGAATTGTAATTTCCCGTCCCAAGGTATCTATGACTTTAACATTTGTATGTCCTGTCTTACCTGTAGAAATTTGTTGAAACGTTATTTTATTGCTGTATTTATCAACCATTGCCAAAATGTTGCCACTCGAATCGAAATATTCCTTTTTACCTGTTACATATTCAACAACGAAAGCGGAACCTGCCACAGCGGTGATGTCTGCGGCCAAAGCATTTCTGCATTTTACATCCTGCAAATTGTAAGTTTCTCCGCCTTTTAAAAGTGTATATTTTCCGCTTGATACAGATCCAAGCTCAAAACTTTCCCCTGTGCTCAAAATCAGTGTTTTAACTCCAAAAGCGTCAGTAAAAATTTGAGTAAGGTTAAACGACCAGCCTACTGCAACATTTTTAAGTGGTGTTTGATCAGGAATTTCAGCCAGAGGCGTATCTCTGATTGATGTATCCATGTCGGCAGGAATAGGCAATGCTTTCCAGTCACGATACATGATTTCTTTATATTGATATGAAAGAGGTGTCCATTCACAATCGTCATAATACAATTTCGCATCAGCTGCGGAATAATACACTTTTGCTGACAAAACGTCAAAAGTACAATATCCTGAAGGACCGGCATTGGGATAAAGTAGCCCTAATACCCAATCAGCAATGTCGGAATCGCTATATATAGGTATATCGGTTCTGGATTTTGACAGAAAAACCGGGTACCATGTTTCCAAAGTCCAGTATCCTCTTGGGCTAACCAGGCTGAAGTAGTTATAATCGGCGTAACCAATTGCGATAAACTTTTCCGCTACTCTTGCAGACTTGTTCCATTCGCGAGTAGCTTCATTGGATTTATATTGCAGTTTCAAATCCAGGTCAAATCCGCTTTTACCCGGCAGGGAAACAATATCTTCACTATATGTTAAATATCCATTATTAAGGTTAACCGATTCATGCTCTTTAGTGTTGTATGAGAATTGACCGGTAGGATATTTCCAAAACAGATCCGATTCGTTAATTGGAGTAGAGGCAAACGTGGAAATCGAAGGGTGTTCTTCGTCAAAATTTTCAGATTCACCCGTATCTTCCTTCTCTTCAGAAGTTTCAGGTTCTTCCAAACCTTCTTGTTCTTCAGAAACCTCCGGATCTTCAGAACCATTCTCATCCGAGGCCAGAAGTTCCACAATCTCGTCTTCAATACCCAGTATACGAACGCCTTCGTTGCTGTGGAACAATAAGTCTTTAAGCTCGTATATGGTAAAATCGTTTTTATTGCAATAATTCAGCAAGAACTCACGATTTACACTGTAAATATCAGCTATCTCGTTGAGAGTTCTCTCTTCATCTCCTACAGACTCTTCAAGGTTTATTGGTGCTTCGTCAATTATCTCAGATGCCCGGACGTCAAGAATGTTTGCCGCAATCGTAGCAAATATGGCGTGGTTTGTATGGTGACCATCTAATATCAAACCTTTGAGCTCTGAGATATTTTCGGAGCTTAATGTGTTAAGATTTATGTAGTAGTTCAACTGACCCGCTTGAGCACGAGCACAAGTTTCTCCGAAGTCCGGCTCAAACCTGTTTTTAATGTGAGTTTCGCCGGAGTGATTTTGAATCATTTGAAGAGCTTCATTAAGTGTAAAGCCGGATGCCATAATTTGTGCTTTTGCCAACGATTCATGGAGCGTAAACTCTGCTTCTTCGCATTCAATAAACGAGGCTTCTGTCACGCTAAGGGCATCTATCAGCAATTTAGCGTCCTCCGGAGATAACTCCGAAAAATATGTGTATGTCGCTAAAATCCTTTCAACGGCTTCCCATTTTTCCTGATTCTCTATATCGATATTAGGGAGTTCAGGTTCTTTATTGGGAGCTTCAGACTCTTCGTCTGTATCTTCTTCTGTGTCCCAATCTGTCTCTTCATCTGTTCCTTCTTTTGCATCTTCTCCTTCTTCTCCTTCTTCTCCTTCTTCTGTCCCTTCTTCTGTCCCTTCTTCTGAATCTTCTCCTTCTTCTTCTATTCCGTCTCCTATTTTGCCTTCTTCGCCTGAGTTGCTTCCGACGTCCTCAGTCTTTTCACCATCTGATATATCTTCATTAGTGGGACCGGAACCGGTATCTACTGTCATTCCGGAACCATCCATACCTTCTGAATATTCCGAACTTCTACCGGTTCCATCGTCAGCAAAAGAAACGAAGTGTGTAGAAGCTTGAACATTTAATGTCTGAAAACTAATAATAACAGCAAGTATAACAGCCGTTAATTTACGAAATATCCTCTTCATACAGTCACCTCATTTATAATAATCAATTTGGTTGTTTAAAACTGCATTACTAAAATGAAATCTCTTATTCAAGTTCAATTACAACACTGCCGGTAGTTTTGGCCTTAAATTGAATGGCTGTAACAAATCCGCTAAATTTCTTGTTTTGAGGCAACTGTCTTGAACATTTAAGTTTAATTACCCCGTCTGCATGTGATAAAACCTCCAACTTTGTGCCGGGTATCAGACCGATGGATGTATTCGCAACTTTCGTATGGGCAGCAAAGTCTTTAAGCTCTAATTTGCTTGGGTCGTATTTTACAGTAAAAACCGGGTTGTCAAATGACTCGATGTTTTTTGCAGTAAGAAGATAAGTGTAGGTATTGCCGGTTGTTATGAAAACGGTAGTTTCATTATAGAGGGATGATGAGGATGTGCTGAGAGTAATACTATCGCTCCATTGACCTTGATTTTCATCGGCCATTCCTCTTACTGAAAATACATAACTTGTTGACGGCTCTAGGTTGCTTATTGTAATGCCGGTTCCAACAGTTTCATAGAATAAGTCACCGTTAACACTAACCTCATACGAATCAGCACCTGTTAATGAGTTCCATGCCAACGTAATGGAAGTGGCTGATTTTGTAACACGCTTTAAACCGGTTACTTTCTCTAATGGCGTCGGTTTTGTTTTGAAAGTAGCTTCATCGCTCAACGGACTTTCTCTGGTTGCTGTTTTAGCCTGAACCGTAAACGTATAATCTGTATATGCGTTAAGTCCTATAATTGTTAAACTGTTAGTTTCTGCATTAACACTAGTGCCACCGTACGTTACAATGTAATACGTTGCTTCAGGAACCGCATCCCATGTTAAAGTAAGAGAGGTATTACTTCTTTCGGTATTCTCTAAGTTTTTAGGCTTGTCCAACGGCAACGGGTCAGTTGTAAAGGTAAACTCTTCGCTCCAGGATCCTGACACGGACTCATTAATGGCTCGGATTTTTACAACATAAGAGGATTCGGGCTCCAAACCGGTAATGTAAGCGATGTTAGTGTCTTTAAAGTATATATCTTCACTATTTACGTTAACTTCGTATTGGTTGGCTCCATTCACAGCGTTCCATCTTAGATTGACAAAATCAAAACCTTTATCGTCCTGCAATATGCCGGTGACTTTGCTTAGGTTGGTCATTAAATGCATTTCATCGCCAAAATTGCTTGGATAGTAACTGTGGTTTATCGCCCTTACTGTAAACTTGTATCCTGTGTATGGCAATAAGCCTGTTATTGTTGCTGAATTACTGTAAAAAATCAATACTTTGTCGCCGTATTTAAGTTCGTAATATGTGGCATTATCTACTGCATCCCATGAAAGTGTAGCTGAAACTTCTGTTTTATTCGTACATAAAAGGTTTTGGGGTATACCTAACGGTAACCCGTAGGTGCTTATGGTTATGCTTTCACTCCATGCTCCTTGAACATTTTCGTTTACGCCTCTAACTTTTATAACGTACTCAGTCAATGGTTCAAGGTTTATAACCGTTGCTGCATTATCATCTTCCGAATAAATATAGTCGTTTACGCTTAATTCGTACCCTGTAGCACCCGTCAGGTTGTTCCAGACAAGCTCTATATAATCCGTACCTAACTTTGTGCTTGTGAGTCCGCCGGCCTTTTCCAAATTTGTTGACACGATAAGTTCATCGCTGAAAGTACCGGAGTTGTTTGGGTTCAGAGCCCTTACGCTGAATTTATAGCTGGTGTTTGGCAATAAACCTGTCACCGTTGCAGAATTACTGTAAAAGTTCAATACATTTTCACCGTATTTAAGCTCGTAATAAGTGGCCTTATCCACTGCGTCCCATGAAAGTGTAGCTGATACGTCAGTTTTGTCGGTGCACACAAGGTTTAGAGGTTTGCCTAATGGCAGATCGTAGGTTCTTACGGTTATGCTTTCGCTCCACGTACCTTGAACTGCTGCGTTTACGCCTCTAACTTTTATGACGTACTCAGTCAATGGTTCAAGGTTTATAACCGTTGCTGCATTATCATCTTCCGAATAAATATAGTCGTTTACGCTTAATTCGTACCCTGTAGCACCCGTCAGGTTGTTCCAGACAAGCTCTATATAATCCGTACCTAACTTTGTGCTTGTGAGTCCGCCGGCCTTTTCCAAATTTGTTGACACGATAAGTTCATCGCTGAAAGTACCGGAGTTGTTTGGGTTCAGAGCCCTTACGCTGAATTTATAGCTGGTGTTTGGCAATAAACCTGTCACCGTTGCAGAATTACTGTAAAAGTTCAATACATTTTCACCGTATTTAAGCTCGTAATAAGTGGCCTTATCCACTGCGTCCCATGAAAGTGTAGCTGATACGTCAGTTTTGTCGGTGCACACAAGGTTTAGAGGTTTGCCTAATGGCAGATCGTAGGTTCTTACGGTTATGCTTTCGCTCCATGTACCTTGTACTGCTGAGTTTACGCCCCTAACTTTTATGACGTATTCAGTCAATGGTTCGAGGTTTGTTAAAACAGCAAGGGCCTCGTAAGTTGTTAAGATTTCTCCATTGTAATCAATTTCATAGAATTCAGCTTCAGCCACTTCATTCCATGTCAATGAAATTGAAAACGCTGATTTTCCGCTAATTACAATATCCGTAGGTGCGTCCGGTGGTTTATGCGCGGTAACAAATTCTATAGGACTGCTCTTTTCACCGATCGTATCCTCATTTTTTGCCTGTACAAAAACAACGTACTGAGTGTTTGGTTTAAGGTTTTTGATAAAAATACTGTTTGCTGATGAATCATATTTTGCGTCATTCAGCGTTACTATGTATCCATTCGCACCTTCCGTGCCATCCCATGAAAGTTTTACACTGTCATATGTTACAGTTACGCAATTAACGTTTTCCACAGTCTTTAACGGGGTAGGGACAGTTGTTACGTCTATAGGCTCGCTCCATATGCCGGTTTTGTTTTCGCCCTTAGCTCTCACTTTGAAACTATACTTAGTTTTAGGCAAAAGCTTGCTTATTTCTATTGTTAATTCTGTGGTTGTAATGGATTGATCCAAATATGCCAATTCATACTCTTCGGCTCCGTCTACAGCAAGCCATTCAAGTTTAATGGTTGTGTCCGTACACTCTATATTTTTTAACCCTACCGGAGGTGTTAATATATTATTAAATGGTTTTTTCATATTTTTAATACCGGGGTATGTTAATCCTTCGTAGTTTTCCCAAGTATTTATAAAGTCCCAGTTCTGAAAAGTGGCTCTCTGCAATAGCTGTTCGGTTGTCTTAGCTTGTGTTAACGGTGTCGTAATACCGGAAACTATTGTATCAAAATACGAGTAAGAACACACACCTCCCGGAATATAACCACACAATCCTCCAACATAGGAAACGCCTTCTATCTTTCCGGCGTAATAACAATAATAGAAGCTACTGTCTTTTGAATTACCCGCAATACCACCCACGAAACTATCCGTGGCCTTTATAGTGCTTAGAGAAAAACAGTTTTGTATCATTTCTGATATGCTTCGTGTTGTAACAGTTATATCTCCAACAATACCGCCTACAAATCTTCCTCCGGTCACAGTTCCAACAGAATAGCACTTGTTTATACCCGTATTATATGAATACCCTGCAATTCCGCCAACATACGTATTGGTGGTTGCAGTTCCGGCAACAGCACATTCCGTGTAACTACCGGTTATAGAGTTGGTAACAGGATAAAGTCCGTCAGCTATACCTTTTGCATATCCAACCAAACCACCAACATTTGTACTGCCTTTAACTGTTCCCGAGCCCGTCACAGAACAATTATCAATAACAGATCTTATTGATGCCTTATTAATCATATATCCTGCTAATGAACCAACATAGCTTCCGGTGCTATTAATGTCAACATTGTCTATGTTAATGTTTCTAAGTTTTCCTCCGTGTACAAACCCAAAAAGTCCTGCATAATCTTTTGTTGTGTTTATCATTAAGTTACTAATAGTATGCCCATTTCCGTCGAATGTTCCGCTAAACGGTTGCGTACTTGTTCCGATCGGCGTCCATGATGCGTTATTTAAGTCTAGATCCTTACTTAAAATATAACAGCTGTTTAAATCATAATTTATATTTTTAAGCTGTTCCTCGGATTCTATAATATAAGGCGATGTAGATGATCCGTTTCCACCTGCTACATCTGCGACCGAGAATACTTCCATTACACCTAGCGGTTTTTTTAAACCTTGAAAATACGGATATGAGTTTGCCTCATCAATGGCCCATATAGATGTAAAATTCCACGAATTATATGTATTTTGAGATCTTAAACCCGTTGTTAATCTTGATTCACTTTTGTCTGTCAACATGCTTAAATCACGTTCAACTCTCACACCGTCAAAATACACGCTTATAAACACTCCACCATCCATGTAGCCACACACTCCACCAACATAGCCAACACCTTCCACCTTCCCGGCGGAATAGCAATAATATATACTACTTGATCTAGAAATTCCCGCTATGCCTCCGGCAAAACTACCTGTGGCTTTTATGTTGCTTAGGGAAAAACAGTTCTGTATCATATGGTTTATAGTTTGTGTTGTAAGGGAAAAATCTCCGACAATTCCGCCTACAAAACTACCTCCAGTCACATCTCCAACAGAATAGCAATTGTTAATAGCTGTATTATACGAATATCCTGCAATTCCGCCAACGTAAGTATTGGTGGTTGCAGTTCCTACAACCGCACACTCTGTGAAACTACCAATTATTGAATTAACATAACTCGTTGCGCTTTTTCCTAATGTATAGCCAACAAAGCCGCCCACATAAGAGCTGCCTTTTACAGTTCCTGTTCCGGTTATAGAACAATTTTCAATAGTAGAGTTAAGATATGTCGCTTTATCAGTCATATATCCAGCTAACGCACCAACATAGCTTCCGGAGCTAATAATGTCAACATTGTCTATTTTAATGTTTTTAAGTTTTCCCCCGGCTACATAACCAAAAAGCCCTATATAGTTTTGAGTTGTGTTTATCTTTAAGTTGCTTATAGTATGTCCATTTCCGTCAAATGTTCCGCTAAAGGGCTGTGTATTTGTTCCGATTGGCGTCCATGGTTCATTGTTGAAGTCTAAATCCTTATTTAAAATATAACAGCTATTTAAATCAAATTTTATGTTTTTTAATTGTTCCGTTGAATCTATAATATAAGGCGATGTAGGTGATCCGTTTCCGCCGGCTACATCTTCTACCGTTGATACTTCCGTTACGCCTAACGGTTTCTTTAAATCTTTCAAAAATGGATATGAATTTGCTTCATCAATGGCCCATATAGATGTAAAATTCCATGAAATATATGTATTTTGTAATTTTAATGCCGTTGTTAATTTTGATTGCATTTTGTCAGTTAATAAGCTTAAATCACGTTCTACTCTCAGCCCATCAAAATACGAGCTTGAAAACACGCCGTATGACATATAGCCACACAACCCACCAACATTGGCAGGTCCTTCCACTTTACCGCCGAAATAGCAATAATATAAACTGCACAATGTAGACCTACCGGCAATACCGCCGGCTAAATTACTTGTGGCCTTTACACTGCTCAAGGAAAAACAGTTTTGGATCGAGAAGTTGTTTGTTGTAACAGTTACGTCTCCAACGATACCGCCGACAGATGTTCCACCTGTCACTGTTCCGATAGAGTAGCACTTGTTTATCCCTGCATTATATGCATACCCTGCAATGCCACCGACATATGTATTGGTGGTTGCAGTTCCAACAACAGCACATTCTGTATAACTACCTGTTATAGGATTAGCAAGTGCTCCTGCATACCCAACCAAACCGCCAATATTAGCGTTGCCTTTAACTGATCCGGTTCCTGTTACAGAACAATTCTCAATAACACAATTAATATTTGTCGCTTTATCAATCACGTATCCTGCTAACGCACCAACATAGCTTCCTGTGCTAACAATGTCAACATTGTCTATGTTAATGTTTTTAAGCCTTCCTCCGGATACATACCCAAAAAGCCCTACATAGTTTTGAGTTGTGTTTATCTTTAAGTTGCTTATAGTATGCCCATTTCCGTCAAATGTTCCGCTAAAGGGCTGCGTACTTGTTCCGATTGGCGTCCATGGTTCGTTATTGAAGTCTAAATCTTTATTTAAAATATAACAGCTGCTTAAATCAAACCTTATGTTTTTTAGTTGTTCCACAGAATCAATAATATAAGGCGATGTAGATGATCCGTTTCCGCCGGCTACATCTGCGTTCGAGAATACTTCCGTTACCCCTAACGGTTTTTTTAAACCTTTAAAATACGGATATGAATTTGCTTCATCAATGGCCCATATAGCTGTAAAATCCCATAAAGTATATGTGTTTTGGGATCTTAAAGCAGTTGTTAATTTTGATTGAATTTTATCGGTTAATAAATCGCTCTCAGCACGTAATCCATCAAAATACGAGCTTGTCAACACGCCGTATGACATAGCACCGCACAACCCGCCAACATTGGCAGACCCCTCAACTCTTCCGGCAAAATAGCAATAATATAAACTGCATGATGTCGATTTACCTGCAATGCCACCGGCTAAATTACTTGTGGCTTTTACACTGCTCAGAGAAAAACAGTTTTGGATTGAGAAATTATTTGTTGTAACAGTTACGTCTCCAACGATACCGCCGACAGATGTTCCGCCTGTCACTGTTCCGATAGAGTAGCACTTGTTTATCCCTGCATTATATGCATACCCTGCAATGCCACCGACATATGTATTGGTGGTTGCAGTTCCAACAACAGCACATTCTGTATAACTACCTGTTATAGGATTAGCAAGTGCTCCTGCATACCCAACCAAACCGCCAATATTAGCGTTGCCTTTAACTGATCCGGTTCCTGTTACAGAACAATTCTCAATAACACAATTAATATTTGTCGCTTTATCAATCACGTATCCTGCTAACGCACCAACATAGCTTCCTGTGCTAACAATGTCAACATTGTCTATGTTAATGTTTTTAAGCCTTCCTCCGGATACATACCCAAAAAGCCCTACATAGTTTTGAGTTGTGTTTATCTTTAAGTTGCTTATAGTATGCCCATTTCCGTCAAATGTTCCGCTAAAAGGCTGAGTACTTGTTCCTATGGGTGTCCATGGTATGTAATTTAAGTCTAAATCATTATTTAAAATATAACAGCTATTTAATTCAATATTAATATTTTTTAGTTGTTCCACAGAGTCTATAATATAAGGCGATGCACTTGATCCGTTTCCGCCGGCTACATCTACCTCGGGAAATACCTTGGAAACGCCTAACGGTTTTTTTAAATCTTTTAAATATGGATATGAAGTGGATTCATCGATGGCCCATATAGATGTGAAATCCCATAAAGTATATGTATTTTGGGATCTTAACGCAGTTGTTAGTTTTGATTGCGATTTATCAGTTAACATATCACGTTCTACTCGCAATCCATCAAAATACGAGCTTGAAAACACGCCGGATGGAATATAACCACACAACCCACCAACATTGGCAGGCCCTTCCACTTTTCCGGCGAAATAACAAAAATATAAACTGCATGATGTAGACTTTCCTGCAATGCCACCGGCTAAATTACTTGTGGCTTTTACACTGCTCAAGGAAAAACAGTTTTGGATCATGTCTACGATATTGCTTGTTGTAACAGTTACATCTCCCACGATACCGCCGACAGATGTTCCTCCTGTTACAGTTCCTACAGAATAGCATTTATTAATAGATGTATTATACGCATACCCTGCTATGCCACCAACATATGTATTAGTGGGTGCAGTTCCAACAACAGCACATTCTGTGTAACTACTTGAGATAGGATTAACAGAACTTGTTACACTTTTTCCTCTAATAAACCCAACCAAACCGCCAACATATGAGGTGCCTTTGACTGTTCCCTTTGTTACAGAACAATTCTCAATAGCAGAGTTTGTTGCTTTATCTATCATGTACCCGGCTAACGCACCAACATGGTTTCCTGTACTAACAACGTCAACATTGTCTATGTTAATGTTTTTAATCTTTCCCCCGAATACATACCCAAAAAGCCCTGCACCGCTCTGAGTTGTGTTTATCTTTAAGTTGCTTATGGTATGCCCATTTCCGTCAAATGTACCGCTAAATGGAAGCGTACTTGTTCCGATTGGCGTCCATGGTTCGTTGTTTAAGTCTATGTCGCTTGTTAACTTGTAGTGGGAGTTTAAACTTTGATTAACTTCCTTAAGTTGACTTTTGGTTGTTATTATGTAAGGTGAAGATTCCGTGCCTAGCCCGCTGCCTGTAAAAGCTAAAACTTTATTACACATCAAAAAATAAAATAAAGAAAATAAGATAATAGTGATACATTTTTTGAACATAGCCCACACCTTCCTTTGTTAGTTATTACTGATTGATACCTTTTGCATTATCCGAATTATGCGTAATATACAGTTTAGTTTACTAATTCTAATACTTTTGGAGTAATATGTCAATTTTTATTGTCAACCTATCCGGAATAATTTGTAATAACTAAACTAATGTATCCACCCTTTGACAGTCCCACCTTTCTGTGCATAACAAAACAATGGGGCGAATTTACTAAATAACACAAAGGATGATTAATATGGTAACCTTTAAAGATGCTTTCGGAAATGAGTTCAGTACAAACAAAATAGTACTTCTTTTAAAAAAGGGGTTTAAGCTGGTTGAAAATGCAGACCTGTTTTCCAACCAAAAACCACCAAGATTTCTAACTGATGATAATTTTGAGGGTGGTATATCAAATGTTTATATTATTAAGAGGGGCAAAAAGCCAAAAAAATATATAAACCAAATCGATGATTTCCTCAAGCTGTATAACGGAGGAGAACGCAGTATTAGGGAAGTTGCTTTAATAAAGAACTGTTCCACTAAAACAGTCATTGAGATTATTCACGGCAAGTATCTTCAAGAAAACCCGTCGGCCCCAAAAATAACCGTAGCTAAAGAAAATGATCCAAAAAAAGACGGTTATGTAACACTGCAGGAGTTTCAGGTGGACTTTTCTTTCTTTCCCCGAGACATTTACGAGTACTATGTGAACTTGACAAATAGAATTAAAAACAACTCAAGTCATAAAATTGCAACCAAAAATGTTACCACTACAAAAGAAAAGCTTTACGGTTTGGGACACGTAAAGTTTTTCAAACGTTTATTACCATATGGGCCTTATGGCAAGAAAATTACCTGTGAAGAGTTTGAAGAGGCAATGAAAGAACTGCTGATAAAAAAGTACGCTTACCGGTGCTTGGATCCGGTTCCGATATATATGGTAAGGCAGGGAAGAAATCAAAAAAACTCAGTCCCGAGCAAGTAGAAGAAATCAGAAGGAAACGTTATGAAGAAAAGAAAACAATTAAAGAATTGGCAAAGGAATATAAAGTAAGCGAAAGTACGATTAAAAAAAGACTTCGAGAATATGCAGGGAAAGATGAAGTTAACGGCAATGAACCGAAGTAAAAAATCGAATAAACACCAAATAAACACCCACCGGTCCCCAAACCAACCCCAACACCCCGTACATACCCAAAACAAAAAGCCTGTAAACACAAAGTTTACAGGCTTTTTTCACTAGCAGGGGTGGCAGGAATCGAACCCGCACTAAAGGTTTTGGAGACCTCTGTCATACCACTTGACCACACCCCTATATTAAATTCGTTACAACCGGTTGAAGTTAGCTGTAACGAGGTAGTTCGAACAATTAAAATCAACATTAGCAATTATACTACAGCTAACGACTGTTTGTCAATATATTTTGCAAGATATTTCGCATTCCGCCTGCCATGTAGATTGAGCCGCAAATCAGTACGGTACCGCAGGAACCGGCGGATTTCATTGCAGCAGAGAGGGCTTCTTTATATTCGGAGAAAGGTTTAACGTTTTGGCAATCTTTTTCGGCATATTGAGCCAGTATTTGAGCATCCAAGGCTCTTGGGTTATTTGGGGTTACCGCAAAGAGGGCATCACTGCGTTTGGCAAGTTGGGAAACGCAGAAAGGGTAATCTTTGTCAGCCAACATTCCCATAACCGTGATTAAGGGTCTTGATTTTAACAGATTGTCTATGGAATTTGCAAGTGCCGCAACGCCGTCTGCGTTATGGGCAGCATCCAAAATAACGATAGGATTGGTGCAAAGTACCTCTAATCTTGCAGGTACTGTGGCTTCTTTTAAGGCATTAAGCAAGTTTTCGTGGGTAATTTCAAAGCCCACCCTTTTCAAAGCCTTTACGGTTTCAATAACAGTTAAAGCGTTTTCACATTGATGTGAGCCAACAAGGCGTAATTCGTAATTTTCACCTTCATACGAAAAAACCGAGCCGCTTAAATCGGAGCTTAAAACCTTCAGTGACTTTGAATTTGCCGGAACGAACTCACAATCTAGGCATTTAGCACGTTCTTCAAGAATTTGGATTACTTCCGGCTCTTGGTTGTGATAGCTGATAACTATACTCGATTTTTTAATGATTCCTGCCTTTTCGGAAGCAATTTGTCCGATAGTATTTCCCAAAAAGTCCGTATGGTCAAGGGAAATTTTTGTAATTACGGAGCAAATGTGAGCAGGAATAACATTGGTGGAGTCCAAACGACCTCCAAGACCACATTCCAACACCACAACATCGCAGTTGTTTCTGTAAAAGTATTCAAAGGCTATAGCCGTTACAATTTCAAATTCCGAGGGAAAATCCTCCGGCGGAGTATTCCGAAACAATTCTTTTACGTGTTCTGTCAATCTAATTACATCCGGTTGGGAAATATGTTCACCGTTAATGCTTATTTGTTCTTCAAAACGCTCCAAGTACGGTGACATAAAAATGCCGGTTTTGTACCCTGCGTTAATTAAGGTTTTGGACAACATAGTAACGGTTGAGCCTTTGCCGTTTGTTCCGGCTACATGGATAAATTTTAATTTTTTTTGAGGGTTACCCAAGGCATTACAAAGGGCAATTATTCTTTCCAAGCCGAATTTCGAGCCCCGTTGAGCCCGGATAAATGAAACTGCTTCTTCAAAATTCAAGTTAAAAACTCCATTCAATACTAATCCCGGTGTGAAGACATTACCTTTGTCTAAATAACGACCTTTAAGGGATCAGTTTATATGTATAATTACATAAAAATTTGACAAAATACTTGAATATCAATTACCAATATAATACAATGAAAAAAACTGTTTGGAGGAGTAGCATGAAGAAAATATCCGAAATCATGGGGCTTTCCCTATATACCATTAAAGAAGGCGAATCCTGCGGAGTTGTGGACGATATAATCATAGACCCGGAATCAAAGCAAATAATTTATATCATAACAAATACCGGCAGTTCGATTTTTTCTGTCTCCATATTGCCCTATCAAAACGTAATGTCAATTGGGACCAGCTTTATCACAGCACAAAGTAAGGAGTACTTTGTCAGCCTGGGAGACTGTTACAAGCAAATTCCCAGCCTGTTAAGCATAAAAGACTTAATGAAGGCAAAGGTAATGTTTATCAGCGGTTCCAATATAGTTAACATAACTGATATGGTCATAGATGCAAACGGAAAACTACACGAAATAATAATGGGCGATATAACCGTAGACTGCGATTCCGTCTCCACAATTACCAAAGATTTTATTTTTGTAACAGACAATGAAGAGCTTACTGCAAAGCTTTCCGAAAAAAAAATTGAGCTGAGTAATATGCAATCCGTACCAAATATTGAAATACCCCAACCTTCGGCTCCGGAATTTCCTCAAGACGAGCCTGAACACAATCCCCAACCTACAGTAGCTCTTGAACAGGACGAAACCGAACAGGAGCAGCCGGAACCGGACAAAAATATTTCGTCGGAAGATGAAATGGCTACTAAAATTGACATGTCTCCGTTAATAGGTAAAAGGGTGCCAAAGGATATATTGGATGCCGACGGCTCCGTGATAGTCCGCAGAGGAGAAGTTCTCACACCCAGACTTCTTGAAGAAATCAAGTTAAAAAACAGAGTTACTTCCTTAATCTAACCTAGTGAAATTTCCTGTAGAAGTTTAATTTAAAAAATTCAGCCAACACCTCAAGAATTAATTGTACCCCCATAAATTTCATCTAATAAGCGGTTTGGAGGAGAGAACCTTTTATAAAGGCTCTTTCCTCCAATTTTTTTACTCCATCAAATGCAAATCTACGCCCAACAAAGCCGCTCCTATAATTCCGGCTTCGTTGCCAAGGGTAGCCTTTAAAATTTGTGGCGGACTGACTATATCATCGTCGGGAAGCAGGTCGTTAAATTTCCGGCGTAAGGGAATCAAAAGACTATCCCCTTGGTTGCTTATTCCGCCGCCTAAAATCACGGCTTCCGGTAGGAGTATGGTATTTAAACTGGCTATACCTGCCGCCAGATAATCCATGTAGTTGTTCACTACCAGTATTCCTGCCTCGTCCTTTAAATCAGCAGCATCAAAGGCTGTCTTTCCGTTAATCTCCGATAAGTTATTGTTACATAATTCCCGCATGACCGAATGGGGGTATCGAGCCATCATTTCAACAGTTTGGCGTATAAGTGCCGTTACGGAGGCATAAGCTTCAAGGCAACCTCTGCGGCCGCAAGTACAGGGTAAACCGTTCATAATCAAGGTAAAATGCCCCGGTTCGCAACCGTAACCCTTACCACCGGTAAATATCTTATTATTCAAGACAACTCCGCCGCCTACCCCGGTGCCCAAAGTAAGCATCAGTACATTCTTAAACACCTTACCGGCTCCGCAAGCGGCTTCCGCCAAAGTTGCACAATCCGCATCGTTTGCAACAAGAACATTAATATCCAAATATTTTCTGAGTTCTTGGACGATATTCGCATTTTTCCAGTTTAGATTATTTGCAAAAATAACACTATGGGTAACCGGATCTACTCGGCTGGGAACGCCTATACCCAGGTACTCAAAATCCGACAGGGTTAATCCGGTTTTCGTCATAACATCTTGGGTTGCTGCGGCCATGTCTTTTACCACAGTTTCAAAAGAGCGATGAGCCAAGGTGGGAATGCTGACCTTTTCGATAATGTTATAATTTTGGTCAACTACACCCACGGCTATTTTTGTGCCGCCCAAATCTATACCCAAATAATGCTTCATGCTATCAACCTCCGCAACCGCCTTCTATCAAATTTATCAAAACAAGTCCGTGACCGTTAAATGCCGCATAATCAACGGCTTTTTTACCGTTTTTGTCCGTAATGTGCAGGTCTGCACCTTTATTTTTCAATGCCAAAACAGTATCAACATAGCCCAAGCCGGCAGCCGTCATCAAAGGCGTCAATCCTTCCGGACCAAAGGAATTTAAAATGTCTTCCGACCATTCTGTGTTAATAATTTGCCCAAAGTCATTGCATTTCACTAACTCAAAAATATCCATTATATACTCCCGTACATAATTATTAAGGACTGACCTTGAGGGAAATTTTTTCCGGAGAAAAAGCTTCCCTCAAACTCAATTCATAAAGACTTTAACACAGTATAATATGATTTTACAGGTACTTTGGCGGATTCAGTATGCCGGCTTTAAATAAGTTATCCACGGCAATTATTATGCCTGCTTTTGCATGGAACCAAGTTAAGCCGCCCTGCAGATAGGCTACGAAAGGTTCTCGCATGGGAGCATCCGCACTTAATTCTATGGAGGAGCCTTGAACAAAGGAGCCGGATGCCATTATTACGGGGCAATCATAACCCGGCATATCCCAGGGTTGGGGTAGGACAAAGCTGTCCACCGCCGCACCTTTTTGTATGCCTTGGCAAAACTTAACAACCCTGTCCGGCGACAGGAATTTTATTGCCTGTACTATATCCGAGCGTTTTTCCCTAGATGAGGGCAAAACTTCATAATTAAGCAACTCGAAAATTTTAGCCGCAAAGGTTGCGGACTTTAAACTTGAGGCGACAACTTGAGGAGCCATATAGAACCCTTGAATTAAAGATGCCGTCAAGCCAAACATAGGACCCACTTCGAAACCCAAACCGGGTGAAGTCAAACGAAAAGCGGCGTTTTCCACATATTCTTTTTTTCCGGCTATATAACCGCCTGCGGCAGCCAAACCGCCGCCGGGGTTTTTTATCAAAGAACCAACAATTAAATCCGCTCCAACGTCGCTTGGCTCTATAGTATCCACAAACTCTCCGTAGCAGTTATCCACCATACAGATTATGCCGGGATCTATTCCTTTGATAAACTCGATCAATTCCTTTATTTCGTCCACATGAAAGGAATGTCTGTAGGAATATCCCTTGGATCGCTGGATTAATACCAGCTTGGTATTTTTGCTTACGGTTTTTTTTAAGGTTTCATAATCCACATTACCCTCTTGGGTTAAATCCACCTGTTTGTAAGTAACCCCGTGTTCCGCCAAAGAACCTCTTGCCGGTTTAATGCCTATAATTTTTTCCATGGTGTCATAGGGCTTGCCCAAGGGCGAAATCATTTCGTCACCATGCCTTAAATTTCCAAACAATGCCAAGGTCAACGCATGAGTCCCGGAGATAATCTGAGGACGTACCAGAGCCAATTCGGTATGAAAAGTATCAGCATAAACAGCCTCTAAGGTTTCTCGTCCCAAATCGTTATAACCGTAGCCGGTGGAGCCGGAAAAATGTGCATCGCTTAACCGGTTTTTTTGCAGAGCCTTTAACACCTTGAGCTGATTGTATTCGCCCACTCTGTCTATACCGGCAAACAAATCCTTAATTTCGTCCTCCGCCTTACGGCTAATCTCCAGTACTTCATCAGCAATTCCAAATTCATTATGTAAAAAATTGTAACTGTCCAAGTGTTGACCTCCGAAAAATTAATAAAAATTTTGAGGAAACCCAAAAGTCTCCTCAAAAAAGATAAAACTATAAGTTTGCAAATTAATCCTGTGACAAAAGCCTGTCAAGGTCAAGTAAAAGCTTCATACCGTCCGCTGCACGACCAACGTTTCTGATAAATTCGTTGGCGTAATTTAACTTGGCTGAAGGCGGCGGAAGTACGTTTTCGTCGTCTATATACATAACCTCTTTAACACTGTCTACTATCAGACCCAGTGAATATTGTCCGTATTCAATAACCACGATACAGGTCAAATCGTCGTATTCTTTGGGTTGTTTGAGGAAACGTTTTCTAACGTCTATAACGGGAATTATATCGCCCCGTAAGTTTATTATACCTTCAAGATAAGAAGGCGTTTTCGGTACTTGTGTAATGGCACAGATGCTTATTATTTCCTTGATATTGGCTATTTCTATGCCGTAATCTTCATCATCTATAACAAAGGTTAAATACTGACCCTTCGTGGTATCCTCTTCAACCGTTTCTTCTATAACAGTATTAACGTTTTCGGTACTCATTTAAACACTCCTTTCGTTTGACAAAGCCCTGTTCTTAAAAGAAGCAACGATATTATTTGTCAAAGAAGCCGGCTACGTCGATAATCAAGCTAATATCGCCGTTACCCAGCAGTGTACAACCGCTGATACCTCTGATTTTGTTTATATATTTGGACATGGTCTTGACCACAACCTGCTGTTCGCCGATTAGTTCGTCTACCAGTAGGCAAATAGTCTGATCGCCGTTTTCCAGCATAATCATAATACCGTCCTCGATGTTTGTAATTTGAGACTCAACACCGAAAAATTCATAAAGTCTTACAACATTGTAAACTTCGCCTCTGACGGTAATCATTTCGTTGCCGCTGGGATCTCTGAACACATCCTGTTCTTTTGCCTTAAAGGATTGTTTTATGGAGATTATCGGAATGGTGTATTTTGCACCACCCATTTTAATGGTCATACCTTCAATAATTGCAAGGGTCAAAGGAATCTTTAAGGTGAAGATAGTGCCTTCTCCGGGTAAGGAATCAACAAAGGCAGAACCGCCGATGATTTCCAGATTGTTGGAAACAACGTCCATACCAACGCCACGTCCGGAAAAGCTGGTAACCTTTTCGTTGGTGGAGAAGCCGGGCAAGAAAATGAATTGGTGAATTTCCTTGTCGGTATACTCTCCTTCGGGCTTTTTAAGCAAACCGTTAGCCTTGGCTTTGGAAAGGATTCTTTCCCTGTTAAGACCGGCACCGTCATCTCTGATAATGATTAAAACGTCGCCGCCGGAGTTTTTCGCTTCAAGTACGACCGTACCTCTTTCGGATTTTCCTCTTTCGAAACGCACTTCCGGGGTTTCTATACCGTGGTCTATACTGTTACGGATAATATGCATAAGAGGGTCGGAGATATGCTCGATAATGTTTTTGTCAACCTCGGTATCCTCGCCTATAATCTCCAAAGCCACGTCTTTGTTGAGTTTCTTGCACATATCACGAACTATTCTGTGCATTTTGAAGAAAGTGGAAGACAGTGGAACCATTCGCATGGACATAACCGTGTCTTGAACATCGTTTATGATTTTACGCAGTTGACGGGTTTCTTTATGGAAGCTTTCTAATTCCAAGCCATCCAACTCGGGGTTTTGCGTAACCATAGCTTCGGCTATAACCAGCTCTCCCATAAGGTTAAGCAGTTGGTCCAATTTTGATACGTTTACCGAAATAACATGTTGACCTGCAGGTTTCTTTCCGGCTTGAGACGGTCTTCCGCCGTCGCCGTCCAAATCAGCCTTTGCAGGCTCTGTAAAGGCTTCCTTGACCGGTTCCACGGTCATAGAGGAAACAGCATTGGGTATTTCGATGTTTTGGGTAGCTTCGGGTAAACCTGCCTCGGGTTCTTCTTCCAAAGGCTCTGTGAAAGGCTTGATTTCTTCCAATTTCATGTCTTTTAAGTACACGGTTTTAAGGAGTATTTCTTTTAATTGGTCATAGTTTAAATCCGAATCAAATTCCAGATGAAAACCGTCCTGTCTGATAGGGGCTATGGCTTCTTCATCTATAATATCTACCGGTATGTGAGATACGTTGGATATGTCGGAGCCTAAGTTATGCACCAAGGTATAGGCACGGATATTTTCCATTTCGCAACCGTCTTCAAAACGAATAACGGCTTTAAAACGGTTAGCACCGGAGCCTGTATTTGCGTTGACGGTATTTTGTTTTGGAGCGGAAGCTGTGCCGGTGGGTGCCGGTTGTTCTCCGGAATTGTTGCTCTTTATTTCTTTTAAGTAACGTTTAATTACGTTTATGCAATTGGTTCCGTCGCCGTCGGATTCTCCGCCGTCTTCAAGCTTGTTAAGCTCGTTTTTAATAAAGTCCATACCTTCAAGAACAAGGTCCGTAAGTTGAGAATAATCCAAGTTTTGCGGATTTTCTTCCCTTAAATAGAAGAACAAGTCCTCGATAGCATGGGCAACGCTGGAGATGGAATCAAATTTCATCATGGCAGCGGAGCCTTTAATGGTATGCATTATTCTGAATATTTCGTTAATTTCGCTTTCGGAATAACCTGCTTCTCCGCGTATAATGTTTTGTTCCAGAGATTCGAGCAATTGAGACATCTCGAAGATAAACATCTCCAACATGGATTCTCTATCAAAATCAGCCAAAATATCATCACCTTTCATTTGTTCTTACCCAAAACGACATCGGGCTTGTTACGGAAATATTTAAACCCACTGTTAAGTAATATAAATGATGCATAATTGCAGATGAACATGGGCGTTGATTCAAAGTATTTATTATGTTACATTGTATTGAACTTTAATTTAAATATCAAGAAAAATCTATATTTAATATCGAAGTTTTTAACCGGTTTCATTACCTATAGTTTCACGGACCGGATCTTTTATTATGGTTTAGCCTAACTTCAATATTTGCTTTAGATAAACTTTCGTGGTAAACTTTTATTAAGAACCTGTAGTCAAAATAAGAAATACAGGTTCTAAGTTTATCAACCTTTTTCCGGCTTTTTGTAAACAGCGGGCATGATGTAATCAAATTTTGTATCCGAACGATTTAGAGATTCTGAGTGTCCTATAAACAAATATCCGCCGGGTGCCAGAGCATTATAGAATTTATCCACCAATTTCAAACGGGTTTCGTTATCGAAATAAATCATTACGTTGCGGCAGAATATAACCTGTAAGGGCTTTTTAAAAGGAAACTTTTCATCCATCAGGTTTAGCTTGCGGAATATTATCAACTTCTTAATTTCGTCTTTGACACCAAAATCGTTTCCGGAAGGGCTAAAGTAAGCCTTTACCCATCTATCCGGCAAGGTACTTACCGAATCCCGAGAATAAACCCCTCTGATTGCTTTTTCCAAAACATTGGAGGATATGTCTGTAGCCAGCATAGTCAATTCCCAGGGCGGTTGCTTATCTTTAAAATAATCCTGCATTATCATTTGCAGAGTATAAGGCTCCTCTCCGGAGGAGCAACCGGCACACCATAGGCGAATATCCCTTTGTTGTGCATTGGTTTTCTCTATATAAGGAAGAACATTTTTCTGAAAATAATCAAAATGGTCGACTTCACGCATAAAGAACGTATGATTTGTGGTAACCTTATCTATAAATTGAATAACGGCTTCACCGCTCTTATCATTAATTAAATAATTAAAATATTCTGTAAAGTCGGAAAAACCCTTGTCGCTCAGTACAATCCGAAGGCGAGAGTAAATTAAGGATTTTTTCTCATCAGCCAGATTGATTCCGAAATTTTTCTTTATGTACTCTCTTATCATATCAAATTCTTTTTGGGTTAAATCCTTCATTTTTACCACCTTAAATTATGCATCGTTGAGAACGGAATTTTAGCAAAACGTATAATTACCGGCAGTATTCTGTCTCTTAAATGAATAGCGGTATAGTTTTTCAACGATTACGGTATAGTTAAATAATAAGTTTTTATCCGGTGTTTGTCAATAAAATTCAAAGCTATGTCAAATTATTATTCCTTAAAAAATATTCATGATACATACTTGAAAGTATCAAAGAAAATTTCGACAAATACACAAAATATTGATTTGTTTGAAATAATTAATTTTCTCACAGACCCTAATTTGCCGTGATTTTTAATAACATCATGGGCTGACATTGCTTTTATTTGACACCGGTAATAATACAATAATAAATAAATTCTAAAGAGGTTATTCGTATGAGTATTTTGGGAATTATTGCAGAATACAATCCTTTGCATTCCGGGCATGTGCATCATCTGGAGGCCGCAAAGGCACTTACGGGTTGTAAGTACACCGTAACTGTAATGAGCGGCAATTTTGTCCAGAGAGGCGAACCGGCTCTTACGGACAAATACAACAGAACAAAGTTCGCTTTGTTGGCAGGAGCTGATTTGGTGCTGGAGCTGCCGGTTTATTCTGCTACAGCCAGTGCGGAGTATTTTGCGGAGGGTGCCGTAAAGATATTGGACGCCACAGGTATGGTGAATAAGCTGTGTTTCGGTTCCGAATCCGGCAGTATAGAACATTTGGAGTATATCGCGACCCTTTTATCTAAGGAAGAAAACGAATTTAAATCCGTCTTAAAGCAATACTTACGCCAAGGTTTTTCTTTTCCCCAAGCCAGAGAAAACGCACTGGAGGCATTATACGGTCAAAGCTTTAAAGACCTGCAAACCTCCAACAATATTTTAGCTGTGGAATACATTAAGGCACTGAAAAGAATCAACTCAAACATAAAACCCTATACTATAAAACGTATACATTCAACTTATAACGGAACCGAGCTGGACAAGCCCTTTGCTTCCGCAACGGCAATAAGACAAAGTATACTGAATACAGAATATGAGCCAATAAGACAACTTGTTCCGGATTATGTTTATCGTGTTTTAACCGATCATTCGAAAAAACCGGGATTTTCAAACGTGGATAACCTGAGTATGATTCTGCATTACTTGCTTCGTTCCAAAACCCCGGAAGAATTGCAAAAGATATTGGGAATGCAGGAAGGATTGGAACAGCGTATTTTACGTATGGCAGCCGAAACCTTTCCGATTACATCCATTATACACCGGATAAAAACAAAACGCTACACTTTTACTAAATTACAAAGGCTTATACTTCATATATTATTAAATATAACCAAAGATGATTTTAACCTATATCAAAAGACCTTTCCTCAATATATAAGAGTGCTGGGTTTTAGGGAAGAAAGCAGGATACTCTTAAAATACTTGCATTACAACGCAAAGGTTCCGGTTATTACAAATCTAAAGAACGCCAATCGTGTCCTTTGTCGACAAGGAATGCAGGTACTGGAGAAAGAAATCCAAACCACAGACATCTACAATATCTCCCTAGACCGACCATATAGACCGAATTCTTGGGAATATACCATGCCCTTAGTTAAAGTATAGGATAACCGGGTATTCGACTTTTTGTTATCCGGAAAATTTTCCAATGACTTTTTTGACAAATAAAAATAACGCTGTTTTTTAGCCTTTTTTAGAACAGACCCGGAAAACATCCGGAAAATAATACGACGTTTAATGATATATATATCAAAAAAATCGAATTAAGGACATAAACCTAATATAAATCGCTATATTTTCGACATCTTTAATTATCCCGAAAAATGAACAAATGTACGGGTATTAATTGAAGAATCTAAGAATATCTGCGATTTTTTTTGTTTTTTGTCCGTTTTATAGTTATTCTCCAAAAAATCTTATCAGATTATTCTACAAAATACCTTGTAGAATGTATTATACAATTTGTAATATAGTCTATAACGATTGTAGAAATTGTTGAAAGGCAAAACAGTTTGTCGTTAGTAAATTGTTGCACTTTGTTGATAGATGGACTATAATTCAGTTGATTTGGTAGTAAATGCCACTAATACCGATTTAATTGTTTTTCAGCTCACAAATTAAATCAACCGGTATTAAACAAATTTTACCTATTATTATTTATATTTTTTATAAACTATTAAAAAATATCGTTTCATACCATAAGGGTGTTTTCTCCGACGCATAGTTCCCTTAACCGGGACAACCTTCATCTACAGTACATATCACAATTTGTCGGACATATTTACCGGTAACGGCACAATTTCAGCGAAAACGTAAACGCCGACGTTAAGCCTGTATTGTCTTACCGGAACTTTCTCCAAACGAAATCAGCGAAAAATTTTAACTTATTCCGGTTCCAAAAAAACACATAGACGGTTACTGAAATTTTAAACTACGCAAATTTGTCTATGTTTTTATAAGGGATAGGAAAGCTCGCTTAATTGCATAAGGAACAGTAATTAAGTATATATCTTCGTTTGGAATTCTGCCCCGGGTTTGAACGGTGAAAAAACTTAGGAGGTTTATTATGAGCCAAAATAAAATACGTGTATTTGTAGCAGATGATAACAAGGATTTTTGTGATGTGATTTGCAGCTTCTTGGAAAAACAAGAAGACATTGAAGTTGTCGGCGTAGCATATGACGGAATTGAGGCTTACAATAAGATTATCAATGACTCTGCGGACGTGGCTATCATAGACGGAATTATGCCCAGGTTGGACGGTCTTGGGGTTTTGGAAAAGCTCAATAAGGTAGACAACCCCGATAAAGCTCCTATTTGTATAATTCTCTCTGCCATGACCCAAGAAAAAGTAGCCCAACGTGCCATGGATTTGGGTGCAGATTACTATATAGCCAAACCATTCGACATGGAGTCCCTCATATCCCGTATCAGACAGCTGAAATTCCAAATATCCGAAAAAGTCGGAGGCAGCGGTTCAAGCCTTGGCTTTATGAATATGGCAAACGGTCTTAACCTTGAGACCAAAGTCACCAACATCTTGCATGAAATAGGCGTACCGGCTCATATCAGAGGTTATCACTATATGCGAGAAGCCATAATTATGGCTGTAGGCGATATAGACGTTTTAAATTATATTACCAAAGAACTTTATCCGTCCATCGCAAAAAAATGCAACACCACTCCCAGCAGAGTGGAACGTGCAATCAGACACGCTATAGAAGTTGCATGGAGTCGCGGTAAAGTGGACGTAATAGACAAGCTTTTCGGTTACACCATCAACAACCACAAAGGCAAGCCCACAAACAGCGAATTTATCGCCCTCATAGCCGACAGGTTAAGACTGGAACTCAAGGCCAGCTGATTATGGCAGAATTTTGCTTGGATTGTTGGAATACAATCAACCAAACGGCCTTTACCCATAAGGACGTAGTTTTAAGCGGTTACGAGGACTTTTGTGAGGGTTGCGGAGATTTTCTCCCGGTGGTGGTTAGATACAGATTTTCTTATGTCTTAAAACGTTACTTGGGTCTTTATCCCACAAAAGACATAGATAACATTCCTTTAGCAAGCTTGAGTACCGAAAAGGCAGAGCAATTTAAGTAATGTGTACTGAATTGCCAAATACAAAGATAAAGAGTATAATCCTTCCTAAACCTGAGGAGATAAGGCAACGGCTTTATCTCCTCGGGTTTTATTTGGCTTGAAACAAAAAAGTCTCACCGTACCCGGTGAGAATGATTTTTGAGTGAATTCATAAATAATGGATTATATAGCTTTTATAATTCCCTCAACTGCTTGGGAAGAAATCTGAGCAGACATCTCAACAAACTGTTCGTAACTTATATGTGCCACGTCGTCGGATTTGTCGGATATGGCGCGAATAATAACGAAGGGAACATGGTTTAAGTAACAGGTTTGAGCTATAGCCGCACCTTCCATTTCAACACAATAAGCACCGAAAAGTTCTGAAATGCGTTTTACTCGCTCCGGATCGGAAATAAATTGGTCCCCGGTAGCAACTCTGCCCACAAACACATTATCCGGCCCTATAAGCTCTCCACAGACTTCTTGAGCCAGCTTGACCAATTCGGGGTCAGCTTTAAAGAAGCTCTCTTCCGCTCTGGGTATAACCCCTATAGGCTCGCCCATGGGAGATGTGTCGAAATCGTGCTGAACGGTGTCGGATGAAATTACAAGACTGCCGATTTTCAATCCGGGAAATATTCCTCCTGCAACGCCTGTGTTAATCACACAATCAACGCCGTAAAGGTCTATGAGAACCTGGGTACAAATCGCAGCGTTTACCTTTCCTATACCGGAACGCACCAGAACAACATTTTTCCCGTGCAAATTACCCACTATAAAATCCACGTCTATTATTTTCTTTTGGGAGATAACATTAATAAGCGTCTTTAAGCGTGCCGTTTCCTCGTCCATCGCTCCTATTATTCCTATAGTTTTCATGGTAACCTCCGAAATAAGTATATCCTTTGTAGTGGTTTAACTTAAATAAAACTAAAATCAATTATATTGATTTCAGAATACTTTATGCTAAACCGCTGTAATACCGCCGGGGTATTACTTTTATTCATATGCCCTGTTTTAAATATACTTCGGCAAGTAAAGGGAGGAAAACCAATACCGTTTTCTCTCACCAAACTTCAAGGGATATAATACTATCTCTTAACAGATGTATGGAAATAGTATAACAGTCATTATATTGTACATTAAATCCCAAAAAAAATCCACACAAATTATTCACATTGCAAATTTAATGTATTGTCAGGTGACACGATAAATAATTTACGGCGTCGGAAACGTTCAATCACCACAGATTTTATACTATTTCTCAGCTATTTGCTACTGCTCATAAGCGCTCAATCACAGTAAAACAAATATAACTATATTTTTATAAGAAATAGAATTAACTGCCGTCTTGACATTCAAACGCCGCAAATAAGGTGTTGTATTATTATTTTAATTGTTCTTCTACTATCTTGGCTATTCTTTTAGCTTCCGAATCAAGTACTTCTTTATCTTTGCCTTCAATCATAACTCGAACAAAAGGCTCTGTGCCCGAGGGACGAATCAATACCCTGCCGTTACCGGCAAAGCGTTCTTCAAGTTCCTTAATTTCGGCAGCAATTATCGGATTTGACAGATAATCGTTTTTCTTGGAGTTGTCCACCTTGGCATTTATCAATACTTGCGGTAAAACCTCCATTAATACATTCAAACGGTCAAGACTTTTTCCCGTGTCTTTGATTATAAATGCGGTTTGCAAGGCGGTAAGGATACCGTCGCCGGTTGTATTGTGTTCCAGGAATATTATATGTCCGGATTGTTCGCCGCCGAAGGAATAACCTCCTTGAAGCATACGCTCCAAAACATAGCGGTCGCCCACATCTGTTTTTTCTATATTAATGCCCTGCTTTTCGCCCATAATAAACAACCCGAGATTGCTCATGACTGTAGCTACTATGGTGTCTTGTTTTAACTTGCCCCGGTCTTTTAAGTAGTTACCGCAGATAGACATTATTTGGTCGCCGTCAATTTTTGTAGCGTCAGAATCCAAAACAAGACATCTGTCGCCGTCTCCGTCAAAGGCAAAACCGGCATCGCAGCGGTTTTCATGCATAAATTCCATCAAGCTGTCCATATGAGTAGATCCGCATTTTAAGTTAATGTTGGTTCCGTTAGGTTCGTTGTGAATAACGTAAACTTCCGCACCCAGACGTTGAAAAATTAAGGGTGCCGCTTGGAAAGTTGCCCCGTTGGCACAGTCCAATGCAATTTTTAATCCGTTTAAGTCCTTGCCTTCAAATACAGAGGCTAAAAAGTCTATATAATCGTCCAAGGCTGTATCCAAGGACACTTTTGTACCTACTTTTTCTCCTGTGGGTTTTTCGAGAGCGGATAAACCATCGAAGATAAGGCTTTCTATTTCGTCCTCTACACTGTCCGGCAATTTATAACCTTCGGAATTAAATATCTTAATGCCGTTATCTCCGAAAGGATTATGTGAGGCTGAAATCATAATCCCGGCATCGAAACCGTACTTTCTTATTAAATACGCTATGGCAGGCGTGGGTATAATTCCGGCACTGTAAACATTACCGCCCATGGAACAAATCCCTGCGGTTATGGCCGCCTCCAACATATCGCCCGAAATTCTTGTATCGGCGCCCACAATAATTCTAGGGGAATGCCCCTTTGATTTTGACAACACGTATGTTCCGGCTTGACCGATTTCGTAAGCCAAATTAGGTGTAAGTTCCTTATTTGCAACTCCGCGTACACCATCGGTACCAAACATCTTTCCCATAAGTTATTCCCCCATACTGATTAGTTTTCCGACTTTTGGAACCGCTGAAAATTTAATAAAAAATTGCCCACTTTGTATTTTTATATATAACAACGATTCCCATACAATCCGGTTAATATCGTTATATGAACCGGTATTTCCCTTTACCCAAACGAACCCTTTGCGGATAAACGCAGTATAAAATGCGAAATTAAAGGCAAATTCGCGATTAAGGCGAAGTTGCCTTTAAACCAAAATACCTTTGTTTATCCGGGCCGGTACTATATTCTATGAAAATATGCATAAAAGTGCAATATTTAAAAGCCGGAAATTATTGAAAATTTGGGTCATGGGTAAGTAATTAAATTAACATTTCTTTACGATTACAGATTATTAAGTAAGTTAAAATTTTTTAATGACGGAAATGACGCATTCCCGTAAATACCATGGATATGCCGTATTTATCACAGGCTGCAACGGATTCCGCATCTCTTACCGAGCCGCCCGGTTGGATAATGGCGGTAATTCCTGCCTTTGCGGCTTCTTCTATACAATCGTCAAATGGGAAGAAAGCGTCCGAGGCTAAAACTGCACCGTTAAGATAATCTTGTCCCAAGATTTCCAAGCCGTGAGAAATGGCTTGTTGGCAAGCCCAAAATCTGTTAACCTGTCCGGTTCCTATACCCACGGATTGATTATTTTTAACTATGCAGATACCGTTGGATTTTATATGTTTAACCAATTTATAACCAAACAGCATGTCCTTCATTTCTTCCGGAGTAGGTTTGCGGTTGGTTACGGCTTTTAAGTCCTCTATTTTGGCAGTACCGTGTAAAAGAAGCTTGTCCGAATGTTGTACAAGCAATCCGCCGGAAACGGTTTTCATGTCTATGGCTGTGTTTTTGGGTTGAGACACATTTAAACGCAGTATTCTGATGTTTTTCTTTTGGGTAAGAATTTGAAGGGCTTCCTCCGTAAATTCCGGAGCCAAAACTATTTCTATAAAGGTTTTGTTAATCTCTTCCGCGGTTTCGGCTTCTATGGCGCCGTTGGCTACAACTATTCCTCCGAAAATAGAAATCGGATCGGATTGGTAAGCTTTTTTGTAAGCTTCAAGTATAGATGTACCGCTTCCTACTCCGCAAGGACAGGCATGTTTCACGGCAACAACGGTAGGTTCGTTAAATTCTCTCAATAATTCAAGGGCACCGTTTGTATCGTTAATATTGTTGTAGGATAATTCTTTGCCGTGTAATTGAACCGCATCCGCAAGGGTATCGCCGGGTCTTTGAATTTTGCGGTAGAAGGCCGCAGGTTGATGTGGATTTTCACCGTAACGCATATCTTGAACCTTTTCGTATGTAAACGTTAGGGTTTCCGGCAAGGTAGGCATATTTAAAGTGTTTTGGAAGTATTCGGCTATAAGGGCATCGTAATGAGCCGTATGAATAAAGGCTTTTGCCGCCAGATATTCTCTTGTTTTTAATGAAAGTTGTCCGGCTTCTTTAAGTTCGCTTATTACCTTTTCATAGTCGCAGGTATCCGTAAGCACAGCAACAAACTTATGATTTTTTGCGGCGGCACGAATCATGGAAGGTCCGCCTATATCTATATTTTCAATTATTTCTTCGTGAGTGGCG
The DNA here is from genome assembly GCA_964468805.1 of uncultured Defluviitaleaceae bacterium. Classification (GTDB taxonomy): domain Bacteria; phylum Bacillota; class Clostridia; order Lachnospirales; family WRBF01; genus CAYXWM01. Next base: position 1,761 of record CAYXWM010000016.1, on the reverse strand, counting down.
TTTTCTTTAAGTACGGTTTGTTTAAAGGGATATAAATTAACTATAACCAAATCTATATTTCTTAATTTGTATTCTTCCATTTGTTGAAGGTGTTGATCATTGTCTCTCAAGGCTAAAATACCGCCAAATATTTTTGGGTGCAGTGTCTTTACTCTGCCGCTTAAACACTCGGGAAAGCCGGTCATTTCCGTTACACCGGTTACTCTCAAGCCACACTCTTCAAGGTAGGACTTGGTTCCTCCGGTGGAAATTATTTCGTAGCCCAAAGCTGAAAGTGCTTGGGAAAGTTCGGCTATACCGGTTTTGTCGGATACGGAAATCAAAGCTCTTTTCATGATGGTTCCTCCTGTTCAAAGTCAGATTGGCTTAGGTATACAATCCACCGGATTAACCGGTGGATTCGGTTACGACATAATTTAAAGATTGAATAATTTGGTTATATCAAAATATGCAACACATACCGCCAATACAATAAGTAGGGCAAAGCCCACCAAATGTATACGACCTTCTATTGAAGTGGGTATGGGTTTTCTGCGGATTCCTTCTACGGTAAGGAAGAATATTCTTCCGCCGTCCAAGGCAGGTAAGGGTAAGAGATTCAAAACGCCTACGTTGGTACAGATTATGCCGGTTAAATTTATCATATTTTGTACTGCAAGCATAATGCCGGCAGGAGTAACAGCACCACCGCCTATGGAAGCATCCAGAGTTTTGTCTACAACAGCACCCATTCCGATTAGACCGGAAATTTCGCTGAAATTAACGTTAAATGTGAGTAATCTGAACACCATAATAAGAGATGTTTTTATCCAAAAAAGTAACTGCCAAAAACCGTGTACAAACAAATCAAATATATCTACTTTAGGTGTACCTGCCGGAACATCGGAGAACAAAGGCATTTTAATCATAGGTTGCATACCTATTGTATTTCTGCCATCCTCTGATTTAACAGGCGTAATATCTTTTTCGAAACGCTCTCCGTTACGCTCAACTACAATTTTAACAGAACCGGTTTTGTATTCCGACATTTCAAAATGAAAATCGTCAATGGTATTGATTCTTGCGGAATTAACCTTTTTGATAACATCGTTGGGCATAAGACCCACGCTTTCCGCAGGAGTGCCCTTAATTACCTCTCCGACTATCGGTAAAGACAAAGGCTTAATGCCGGTTAATGCTATAAAAAGCACCAACGCCAATACAAAATTCATCAAGGCGCCGGCAACTATAACTATAATACGCCTTGTTACGGATTTATTGTTAAAAGCACGCGGGTCGGAATGATCTTCGTCTTCTCCCATCATTTTACAAAAGCCGCCTATGGGAAACAGTCTCAGGGAAAATACCGTGTCTCCTTTTTTAAAGGAAAACAGCTTGGGTCCCATGCCCATGGCAAATTCTTCAACCAAAATACCGCATTTTACGGCGGCATAGTAATGTCCCCATTCATGTATCATAATAATTATTCCGAGAATTATTAATGTTACTACAATCGACAATCAATCAACCTCCTTTTTTTCTTTACTCGGTTTAATGCGTTATATTGCTATATCTTTTGTTTATCTGTTTTTAAGCTGTAGTTTTTTGCAAAATCTCTGCTCCAAGTATCCGCAAACAAGATATCCTGTAGAGTGACGGGGTATTTTGAATGCTCAAAAGAGGATCTTTGTTTCTCTTGTACCGATTCCCGGGCATTGTTAGGTAAAGGTTTCTTTGAAGTATATGCAGACATAGTCTGTTCTATTAATACAGGTATGTCAA
>CAYXWM010000015.1:0-46548 GCA_964468805.1 uncultured Defluviitaleaceae bacterium | reverse complement strand
AAGTTTTATTTGGCAGGTTGGATAAAAAATTATGCAAACATTTGCATTATACTTAATTTCAAAATCAACTACTGCCTTTTTATGCATATAAAGCCGCTTTGAGAACAATACTATACTCAAGTTTAACACAGGAGTTGACTTTATGGATTATATAAGAGCTTTTGTCGTCGGAGGATTAATTTGCGTCCTGGGACAAATTTTATTGGATAAAACCAAGCTAACCTCTGCCAGAATATTGGTTATATTTGTGGTGGCGGGATGCTTACTGGGCGGTTTGGGAGTTTATGAAAAACTGGCGGAATACGGCGGAGCCGGGGCTTCGGTTCCTCTGCCGGGGTTTGGTTACCTTCTCTGGAAAGGTGTAAAATCCGAAATAGACTCAAAAGGCTTCGCCGGTATTTTTACGGGCGGCTTGCAAGCGGCAGCGGCAGGACTGACGGCGGCAATGGTATTTGGGTTCTTGGCTTCCTTAATATTTAATCCCAAAGAAAAATAGAAGTTATAAAACATGGCAAGAAAATCCGGGAAGATTTTCTTGCCTTTTTTATGCTATAATATGCCCGGACTTGTACAATAGTATATTTTCCGGTAAAATATTATAAGATAAATTTTGCAGTATGAATTTTCATACCTTCTGAGAAAGGTGTAAGTTTGTGTTTAAAAAGGCAGATATAATTATTATTGTTGCTGTTGTTTTGCTGTCAACAGCTCTTTTCATATATTTTTTCTCTACGGCAGGAGATTCGGCAATGGTTTCGGTATCTGTTGGTGGTAAAACTTTCGGCTCATACCCCATTGATATATCCCAAAAGATAACCGTGGAAACGGTAAAAGGTCTTAATATTGTGGAGATAGCGAATAACTCCGTTCATATGTACCAAGCGGATTGCCCGGACAAACTCTGTATCTCACAGGGTTGGATAGATTCCACGGAGCAATCGGTAGTTTGTCTGCCCAATCAAGTTATAATTGAAGTACAGCGGCTTAAATAAAATACCCGGTTGGCAAATCAAATTAAACCGGTTTAATACATAATACAAATTATACTAATTCCATATAAGATGAAGGACAAAAATAATCGTTTTTTCCTTGAACCGTTGGAAAAAATTATTATTTTTACCTCTGTTTAAAATGGAATCAATATACTTGTTCGTTATAACGATTAACAGCGGTGAGGATTATTAAAATTTCTGCGAAAAATATAGCTCTCAATGCGGTTTTTGTAGCATTGGCATTGATAGTTTCCTATGTAGAGCGGTTGATTCCCTTTAATTTCGGAGTTGTGGGCTTAAAATTGGGACTGACAAATATTGTGGTTCTTATAGCTCTTTATACCTCCGGACCCACAAATGCTTTTTTTGTAAATATACTACGGATACTGCTGGTGGCTTTTTTGTTTGGAAATGCATCGGGGTTTATTTACAGTGTCTGCGGAGGATTGTTGAGTTTTGCTGTGATGACCGGAGCAAAGCGTTTTAAAACCGTGGGAACCGTGGGAGTAAGCGTTCTGGGCGGTGTTTTTCACAATGTTGGACAGCTTCTGGGCGTAATTTTTGTTTTGGGAAGTTTTAAAATGGGTTACCTACTGCCCTTACTTTTGTTGACAGGATGTTTAACAGGCTGTTTAATTGGTATACTTTCATGGTATATAATAAATGTCTTGGAAAGTGCCAAAAGAGGTTGAAATGGTTTATTACACGGATAATTTTAACTTGAGCAAAGAAGAAAGGGATTTTTTCTTTCGTAAGATGCCCAAGGATAGACAGGAAAAATATCTGAAATTTAAACATGACTTGAATAAGAATCAATGTATTGTTGCGTATTTATTGCTGGAATACGGATTGAAATCGGAGTTTGACGTAAATCCACCGTTGAATATTTCTAATGATATATACGACAAACCCTACCTGCCCGACTATCCTCAAATACACTTTAATATATCCCATTGCAAAACCGGAATAGCCTGTGCTTTATCACAAAACCCCATAGGAGCAGACATTCAGGATTTCAGAGAATATAACCCCAAGGCAGCAAAGAAGCTTTGTAACCGGGAACAATGGTTGGAAATATCCCAATTATCAAACCCCGAGGTAGAATTTACCAAACTCTGGACGAGGTTTGAAAGTGTTTACAAATATTTCAGCTATGAACCCAAGAATATTCCCGATAATTTGATATTTACTCAAATGCAGACAGATAAATTTATTTTAACGGTCTGCTCTGAAAGATCTCAAGAATTTCAACGAGTACCTTTGGAAAATCTTACGCATATGAATGTAAGATAAAAATAGTATACGAATTAAATATTGACTTTATTTGCCGTTGGTTCGATAATATATATAATAAAAGTTCATACTATATCTTATACGAATAATTCAACCGGAGCCGTTTCAGCGAAGGCTGTAAAGGAGGTAATTATATGAAACTTGTAATGGCAATAATCCACGATGAAGATGCCTTTAATATTATGGATACCTTAAACGAGAAAGGTTACAGCGTTACAAAGCTTGCCTCTACAGGCGGATTTTTACGTGCCGGCAACACAACGCTGATTTGCGGTTGCGAATCGGAAGCTGTGCCGGAGATTGTGGATATAATCGAAAAGAAATGCAAGTCACGTAAGCAAATTACCTCAATAAACACTCATGTTAGCGCCACCGAAAGCTACGTTCCTTATCCCGTTGAAATTACCGTGGGCGGTGCAACCATATTTGTGGTAGATGTTGAACAGTTTAAAAAAGTTTGATGGGTCTGAAAATTATGAAACAGAGGTAACATTATGGAGCTTAAAATTTCGGAGATTATTTCCGACAGAATACAGCAATCCCAAGCCGTAAAAGACCGAAAGCCCGAAACCGATTTCAGCTTTACGCTTAATAAATTAAGCGAAGAAGGGCTGGCGGAACGCCTTAGCGGTTTGATAGATGAAATCACGGTTACCGGTAAAAAATTGGCTGAACATATGGACCTTAGAGACATGAAAAAATACCGTGGTCTCATAACGGATTTTATAAATGAAGTTGTGACAAATTCCCATAAATTTTCCAGGGAGAATTTTTTGGACAGAAGAGGTCGCCACAGAGTTTACGGAATAGTAAAATTGGTCAACAAAAACCTGGATGATTTGGCACAGGAATTGTTAAAGTCTGAAAAGGACCATATCTCCATACTGGACAAAACCGACGAAATCCGGGGTTTGCTGTTGGACTTAACGGTTTAAACTGTTTCCATACATCAGTCCGGAAACAATTTAAAGACTTATTTACAAGGAAAGAGAGTATCCGTGCTGCATACATTTGATAATATAGTAGGACACGAACAAATAAAGAACAGCTTGAAAAAAAGCTTGGAAACCAAGCGTATTAATCATGCTTTTATATTTTCCGGGCAAGAGGGAATGGGTAAATTGCTTTTGGCAAAAACCTTTGCAAAGACCTTGCAGTGTGAGGAACAAAAGTCTAGCCCGTGTAATAACTGCATCTCATGCAAGACCTTTGAAAGCAACAATCACCCGGATATTATTTACGTAAACAACACCAATACCAAAAGTATTGGTGTTGATGATGTTCGGGAACAAATCTCAAAACAGACGGAGATAAAGCCCTATAAATATACCTATAAAATATTTATAGTTGAAGAAGCGGAAAAACTGACAGTTGCGGCTCAAAATGCCTTGTTAAAAACCATAGAGGAACCGCCGGCTTACGGAATATTTATGCTGTTGACCCAAAACGCCAACTCTTTTCTGCCTACGGTTATTTCCCGTTGCGTAAGATACAATCTGAGACCCCTAAGCTTTTATCAAGTATCCCAATATTTAACGGAAACCCGAGGTTTAGAGCCGGCTAAGGCTGACTTGTTGGCTGGGTTTGCACAGGGTAACATAGGGAGAGCCTTGGGATTAATAGAGGACGAAGAATTTATCGCCATGCGTAACAACATTATAAATATTCTGAAAAATATCAACAAAACCGACCTTTCGGAGATTTTTCTCTATGCCAAAGATACGGAAATCTACAAAGACCGTATTCAGGATGCCTTGGATATAATGTATTTGTGGTACAGGGATTTATTGCTGGCTAAAATCAATTCACGGGATTATATTATCCAAAAAGACTTGGAGCCGCTTATAAACAATACAGTTAAGGAATTAACCATTGAGAAAATTATCAGAAATCAAGATGCTGTAAATACGGCAAAACGCCAACTGAAACAGTATTCCAACTTTATTCTTACCATGGAAATTTTGTTGATGAGCCTGGGCAGGGATTCCACCATTAATTAACACCGGGTTATATGCCGAATTTTCTAAAAATCTCTTGACAAACAACGGTTATTGTTGTACTGTATTTATGTTGTACGAAAAATTCATACAGCCGTAGACAGTAGGTGCCTTTGCGTAAATGGTTTTTAACCTTACCTACCGAGGATTTTATATAATAACCTCACTCTGTCTATGTGCAGAGTTTTTTTATGCACTTGCAAAGCCGAATGATACCGACCCCATATTCGGCTGAAATTTAAGGGAGGTGAAGTAATGCCCAACATTGAAAAGAAACAGGCTGTCGTAAACGAAATTAAAGATAAACTCGCAAAAGCTTGTTCGGTAGTTTTGGTTGATGCCAGAGGTCTTACCGTTGAACAAGACACTTCTTTGCGTAAAAAACTTCGTGATGCGAAAGTAGACTATAAGGTTTACAAAAACACCTTGGTTGATATCGCGGTTAAAGGTACAGAATTCGAATGTTTGTCTCAATACCTTGCCGGACCCAATGCTTTTGCGTTTGCTTACGATGAAACCACCAATGTTGCTCAAATTTTCAGCAAAGAGTTTAAAGCTATGCCGGCTTTGGAATTCAAAGCAGGTTATGTTGAAAAAACTCTTTACGATGCAGAAGGCATCAAAATCATTGCCGAAATTCCAAGCAGAGACGAATTACTCTCAAAATTGCTCGGTTCTTTCAAATCACCCATGGCGTCCTTTGCTCGTTGTATCAACGCTATTGCGGAAAAACAAGGCGAAACCGCTTAATTTTAAAAAATTTACGGAGGTGCCCATATGGCAAAATTATCTATTGATGAAATTATCGCTGCTGTCAAGGAGCTTACAGTTATCGAATTAAACGACTTGGTTAAAAAAGCAGAAGAAGAATTTGGCGTATCCGCTGCTGCAGGCGTAGTTGTAGCTGCCGGTGCAGGCGCAGGTGCTGCTGACGCTGCTGAAGAAAAAACTGAATTCGACGTTGAACTTACTAACGTTGGTGCAGAAAAAATCAAAGTTATCAAAGTTGTTCGTGAAATTACCGGCCTTGGCTTGAAAGAAGCTAAAGAAGTTGTTGACAACGCTCCCAAAATGCTTAAAGAAGGCGTTGCCAAAGAAGAAGCAGAATCTATCAAAGCTAAACTTGAAGAAGTTGGCGCAGTTATCACTATTAAGTAATTTCCCTTTTACAGATTTAAAGCGGTGTATTCGAATTTATTCGGGTATGCCGTTTTTTTATTGATGGCGGATAAAAGTAGGCTACTTTAAATTGAAACCGACTTTTATACTTAATTTCGAGTTAAGTAGTAACAAAAGTGTATATTCGTAGTGGTGAGCGACCGGTGTTTTTTTAATAAAAAATGCAAGAGCGAACCGTTTACGAAGAATAGCTTTTGTTACTATTCCTTATGCAATTAAGTATATATGGTAAATCTACTTTAAAATTAGATACACAATTTTATATTCGGCTTTTTTGGAAAGAGGGCGTTTGAGGGAGAAAACCTTTTTTCGCCGTTTGAAAAAAGGTTTTCTCCCTCAAGGTTTTGTTATTTTTAATGTAGATTTCTCATTTCACTGTTGTTTGAACCGAATTCACAAACTATAGTGGTGCCCACGTCCGGTTTGCTTTCGATTTCTATTTTCCCGTTATGGCTGTCTACTATATGCTTGACTATGGACAGCCCCAAACCGGTTCCGCCGGTTCTTTTGGAGCGGGATTTGTCTACTCTATAGAAACGTTCGAAAATCCGGTTTATATGTTCCTCGGATATGCCTATACCGGTATCGGATACGATGATTTTCGTCCGGTTATTTTCCCGGGACAGATTAACTTTAACCTCACCGCCCTTTTTATTATACTTTATAGCGTTTTCTGTAAGGTTATAAAGCAATTCATCCATCATAATTTTGTTGCCGGTGAATTGCAAAGGTTCGCCGGTTAATTCCAAGGAAACGTTTTTCTGTGCCGCTTTGTGTTGAAGGCTTTCCGTAACTCCTTTGCTTAATTCCAACAAATCAAAGGTTTCAAACTCGCTGTCAAACCTGCCCTCGTCAAATTCGGATAATTTTATTATTTCGTCTATAAGATAAAGCAAACGCTTGGATTGCAGAGAGATTTTTTGGGCGAAGTCTTTTATGTCGTCGGGTTTAGCCATGCCGTTGCTTATCATCTCGGATAAGGCGGAAATAGTGGTAAGAGGCGTTTTAAGTTCATGGGATACGTTGGCGGAAAACTCACGTCTTTGCTTCTCGGACTTGATTTTTTCCGTAGTATCAAGGAAAAGGATGATAGCGCCGCTAACTTGATTGTTTTGCCTTACGGGGTTTATATAAACGGTGTAGGATTTGCCTTTCATCTCCAAGAGCATTTCGGAATTTTGTCCCTCGAAGCATTGTTTAACTTTATTGAGCAGTTCGGGATTTCTGCTTAAATGCAAAATATTCTTACCCACCGTTTCTTGGGTTTCGAAAAGCTCGGTAACGGTTTTGTTAGAGGTTAGAATTATGCCTTTTTCATCAATAAAAATTAGGCCCTCTTTCATATTTTCGGTTATGGTATTGATAGTGTCTGTTCTGTTTTCCAGTGCTGTCAGTTGTTCCATAATCTGATTTTTTTGAAAGGCTATTTTTTGGGTCAAGGGAGACAGTTCATCGTAAATACCGCCTGTCTCGGTGTTTTCCGGGTCCCAATTGTTTATGGGCTTTATTATTTTAGCTGTAAGACGCTTGGTCAGAAGAAAGGAAACCGTCAAGGCTATAAGTAAACAGAGCAAAATTATGGGGATAAACCCCATTAACCATTGGTATATGTTCTCTAAATTAATTGATACCCTAAGCACCTTATTGTCGTAGAGCTTTATGGCGTAATAGTAGCTTCCTGTTCCCATAGTGCCGGAATAACGTTCTATTTCTGCGGTATTATTTTCCTGAGCCGCCTTAAATTCCGGTCTGTCTCCGTGATTTTCAAGGTCGGTTTTGTAGTTATCGAAAATAACTTCGCCGTTACTGTCAATCAAAGTAAACCGTAATGTTTTTAGGCTGGTTTTCATATGGGTTTCAAAACGACCCACAAACATAAACGCCCACAGCCCTACAAACAGCATAACGGTAATCAGGGCTACCAGGCTCATATTTTTAAATATACGCTTTTTCATAGACTTCACCCGATTTAGATTATTGTTTTAGATAAGGATAAGAGGGAATTAATCCTTATCTGTATTTGTTACCGGTTAAGAACCGCTTTCCAATTTTAACAAAATATAGAAGCAGAAAAAGTTATAAAAAAACCCACAATGTGGGTTTATTATTTTAATAATTTAAGCTTTTCTCAAACAATAGCCGACCCCTCGGACGGTTTTTATATATTCACCGGAATCCCCCAGTTTTTGTCTGAGGGTTTTTATATGCATATCTACGGTACGGCTTTCGCATTCAAAATCAAAACCCCAAACAACCTCCATTATTTTGTCCCGGCTAAGTACAATTTCGGAATTAATTAAGAGGAAGTAAAGAAGTTCGTATTCTTTGTAGGTAAGGTTTACGGAATTATCCGCAACCCTTACGGTGTGGCGTTCGTTGTCGAGAGTGATATTTCCGTATGTAAGCTTATTGTCGGGTTTTGAGTTGCCGGTTCTGCGTAAAACAGCATTTATCCTGGACATAAGCTCCATTACTCCAAAGGGCTTTGTAACATAGTCGTCGGCACCCATATCAAGTCCTTTGACCTTATCGTATTCGCTGCCTTTTGCCGTCAGCATAATAACGGGAATTTCGCTGTAAAGCTTGTTGTCTCTAAGTTTTTTAAGGACAGAAAGCCCGTCTTCCAGGGGCAGCATAATGTCCAGCAATATTAGGTCGGGAAAATTACTTTTGTTAAGCTCCTCGAAAAGTTCGGTGCTTTGCTCGAACCCCAAGGATTCAAAACCGCTGCCGCCCAAGGCATACAATATAAGCTCCCGAATATTTTCGTCATCCTCAACAATAAAAATTTTAGACATCTACATTGCACCTATCTCGCCTTTGATGTGTTTACCTGTTATGGAGAAAACAACCCATTCGGCTATATTTACCGCATGGTCGCCTATACGCTCAAAATATTTGGCTATCATCAGAAGGTCTATAGCCTGTTCGCCGTTGTTGGCGTCCTTCATAACAAGTTCTATCAGGTCATTTTTTATGGTATCAAACAACTCATCTACTATATCATCATAATCTATAACAGACTTGGCAAGCTCCAAATCCTTTTTTACGAAGGCATCTATACTGTCGGTAACCATTTTTATTGAAGCCGTAGCCATTTGAGGTATATGCTCCAATTTTTTGATATAGGGTGTACCGCTGAGCATAATGGTTATTTCGGCTATATCTGCGGATTGGTCGCCTATACGTTCCATATCCGTAATCATTTTCAGTGCGGCAGAAATAAGGCGTAAATCCTTCGCCACGGGTTGTTGTTGCAAAAGCAGTTTCAAGCAAAGAGATTCTATTTCTTCCTCTTTATTGTCTATTTCGTCATCAAAATCCATTGCCTTTTTAGCCAAGGCTATGTCCTGTTTTTTCAAGGCTTCTACCGAGGTGTTTATGGACGTTTCTATTAATCCGCCCATTTCTATCAGCAGGTTGTTTAATAACGAAAGCTGTTCTTCAAATTTATTCCTCATTTCAAACCTCCATTTCTTTAACGGGAGTTTATTTGCATAAACTCTCGTTTTGAAAATATCAACCGAACCTTCCGGTAATATAATCTTCAGTACGCTTTTCTTTGGGCATTGAAAACAGCTGTTCGGTGTCGCCGTATTCAACTACTTCTCCCAACAAAAAGAATGCGGTTTTATCGGAAATTCTTGTTGCCTGTTGCATATTGTGAGTGACTATTATTACAGTATAATCTTTTTTCAGTTCCAATACAAGGTCTTCTATTTTCGAAGTGGAAATAGGGTCAAGAGCACTGGTGGGTTCGTCCATGAGCAGAACTTCCGGTGAGACCGCCAAGGCTCTGGCTATACAAAGACGTTGTTGTTGACCGCCGGAAAGCCCCAAAGCGTTTTTCTTTAACCTGTCCTTAACTTCGTCCCAAATAGCCGCGTTTACCAAGGCTTTTTCCACTATTTCGTCCAAGGCATGTTTGGAGGTAATGCCGTGAGTACGGGGACCGAAGGCTATATTATCGTAAATACTCATGGGAAAAGGATTGGGTTTTTGAAAAACCATCCCGACTTTTTTCCTAAGTAAGTTTACATCCATATTTTCATAAATATTCTTATTATCCAGCAGGATTTCACCCTTAATTTTACAACCCTCAACCAAATCATTCATACGATTTAAGGATTTAAGCAAAGTTGATTTTCCGCAACCGGACGGGCCTATAAAGGCTGTAATCAAATTTGCGGCTATATTCATATCTATGCCTTTAAGTGCCTTAAAATCATTGTACCATAATTCAACATTGCTAAGTTTGAACTTATCCAATATACTCATCCCTTTGTAATTCTTTATACTTAATTGCATAAGGAATAGTAACAGAAGCTATTCTTCGTGTACGGCTCGCTTATGCGTTTTTAAGATAAAAACACCGGTCGCTCACCACTACGAATATACGCTTTTGTTACTACTTAACAAGCAATTAAGTATAGATACCGATTTCTTAATGTCATATAAGAACCTATATTAAATAGGGTGTTTTCTGATTTTAAAACAGGTTCTGAATAACCGCAAACCTATAAATTATATAACGGTCAAATATACTGATTCCGGTTTTGTCCTTAAACATGTATGGAATTAGTATAAATTCAATGAAAGGTTTATATACGGGTAATTCTCTTTGCAACAAAGGCTGACAGAGTATTGATTCCTATAACTACAACCAGCAGTATTACAGCTGTTGCATAAGCCTGACCGGTATACAAACTTTCTCCGGACAATGCCCACATATGAATAGCCAGGGTTCTTCCGGATTCCATTAATGCGTTTCCGTCGGAAGTACCCGGGATTTGAGCAACGGTTCCGGCGGTATATATCAAAGCCGCTGTTTCGCCTACTATTCTTCCTATGGCAAGTATAACACCCGCCAAAATGCCCGGAGCGGCAGAGGGTAACACTATTTTAAATACCGTACGCAAACGACCGGCTCCCAAACCGAAAGAACCTTCTCTGAAAGTATCGGGTACTGATTTTAGAGCTTCCTCGGTGGTACGCATAATTAAGGGGAGTATCATTATTGAAATTGTGAAACTGCCTGCAAGAAGGGAATAGCCCCAACCAAGATATGAAACGAAAAACAAAAATCCAAACAATCCGTAAACTATGGAGGGAATACCGGATAAGGTTTCGGTGGTGATTCTTATCAGTTTAACCAATCTGTTTCCCCGGCCGGCATATTCCACAAGATAAATTGCCGTAAAAATTCCAAAAGGAAGAGCAATTAACAAGGACAGCAAAACCATCATTACAGTGGTTATAAGAGCAGGGAAAAGAGATACGTTGGTGGAATTATATTCAAATTCAAACAGTGAAGGAGTAATATGCGGAATACCTTGAACAAGTATATATCCGATTATAAAAACAAGAGCGGCAACGGTTATAAAAGTAGCCAACCACACAAAATAAGAAACTACCCTGTCTATGGGTTTTTTCTTTTTGTTCAGAAAAAAGAATATTAAGAAACTCGCAACGAGACCTATAAAAAAGCTGAGAAAATTCAATTCTTAGACCCCTTTCTGAGAGCAGAGAAGGCTAGGTTTATAATCAAAATAAATACAAACAACACAACGCCCGTAGCAATCAGGGCCTCTCTGTGCAATTCCGCGGCGTAACCCATTTCCAGTACTATATTGGCGGTAAGAGTTCTAATACCTTTGAGCAAACCGGCAGGCATACGAGCTTGGTTACCGGCAACCATTATAACTGCCATGGTTTCGCCTATTGCACGGCCTATACCCAAAACTATGGCGGCGAGAATTCCGGACTTTGCCGCAGGTAAAACAACTCTGAATACTGCTCTTTCGTGGCTTGCACCCAAAGCAACGGCACCGTCGTAGTAGCTGTCCGGTACGGCTCTGATTGCGCTTTCGGTTATGCCTATAATCGTGGGAAGTATCATAATACCCAGCAATACAGAGGCTGTTAAAATACTTGTTCCGCTACCGCCAAACATCATTCTTATTAAGGGTACTATTACAACAATGCCGAAAAAGCCGTATACAACGGAAGGTATACCGGCCAGAAGTTCTACCGCCGGTTTTAAAATTCTGTAAAGCCCCTTTGGGCAAATTTTTGCCATAAATACAGCGGTAAGTATGCCTATGGGAACACCGATGACTATAGCTCCGGCGGTTATGTAAATACTGCCCAAAATCATCGGGAAGATTCCGAAAAGGGGCGGAGTATCTCCGGGAGACCATTCCTTACCCAAAAGAAACTCAAATATACCTATTTTTCCTATGGTAGGTATACCGTTAGCAAACAAGAACAAACAAATTAAGATGACCGCCAGAATAGAGGCGGTTGCCGAGAGTATGAATAAATATTTTGCCGCAGTTTCTCTAAACTTTTGAATAATCTCAATCACCTCCGATTGGGTTTCGTCACATTAATTTTAATATATTTCACAGAAACCCACTGTTAAGTGGGTTTCTGTAAGAGGGAGTATAAGGAAAAAGTTTTTTATAATAACCGGACTATTGCAATTCGCTCCAAGATAAGGCTTCACCAACGAAGATGCTTTTAACTTGTTCGGGAGTGATAGTTTCAAGAGGATTTTCATTGTTAACGATAACTGCAAGACCGTCAAGGGCAATAACAACAGGAGTTAATTCTGCTTTTTCGGCATCTTTTAAATCACGGCTTGCCATACCTATATCGCAAGTACCTTCGATAGCACCGGTCATACCTGCTGTACTGTCGGTAGTTTGAATTTCGATAGCTGCATTGGAGTTGATTGCCAAGTAAGCTTCTTTAAGTTTTTCGATAATGGGTGATACGGAAGTAGAACCGGCGATAACAATACGTCCGCTAACGTTGGTGTTGTTAAATGCAGGTGCTTCATCTACAACGGGAATGTAGCTTTTACCAACAACTTCTTGACCTTCTTTGGAAAGCACAAAGTCTATAAAGTCTTTGGTAAGTCCTGTGGGTTCGCCTTTTGTAGCTATGTTAAAGGGTCTGGAAATTTTGTATGATCCGTTGATAACGTTTTCGCTTGTAGCTTCTACATCATTGATTTTAAGAGCTTTTACAGTATCGTTCAAAGAACCCATGGAAGAGTAACCTATAGCATAAGGGTTGTTAGCAACTGTAGTCATCATTACGTCTGTTTTATTTGCAATGTCGGCTTCTTTGGTGGTCATATCTTTTTTGGAACCGTCATCATTTTTTACTTCGATTTTAAATAATTCGATGAAAGCGCCTCTGGTACCGCTGCCTTCTTCACGAGAAACAACGTTGATATCTGCATTGGTATCAAAATTGTTTTGAGCTGCAGGAGACGGTGCGGGTTGATCGGCAGTGTTGTCTGCGGAAGCAGAGGGACTCGGTGAAGGAGTTGCAGGACTGCCGCAAGCAGTTAAAGCTGCCATGGCAAGGATTACGGAAATAACAATACCTAATATTTTTTTCATAGATTTGATTTCTCCTTATTTATCATAGTCAGATACGGCCTATGTACATAAATTTATAATTTTGACCGCAAAAGGATAATACACTTGCTTTGTAAAAATAACAGCGTTCTTTTGTAAAATCTGTGTAAAGTTTTTATTTGCCGGAATAAAATACGAAATATTGGGTTATATTCTGATTCCATTTTAAACAGAGGATAAAAATAATTGATTTTTTCCAAGGGTTCAAGGAAAAAACGATTATTTTTTTCCTTCATCTTATATGGAATTAGTATATTAAATGATTTTGACTGCAAAGAAAGAATTTGTAACGGATTTTTTATTTGATAATAGTATGCATTGTTAATAGGTTAATTATTAAATATTTTTGAATAGTATTCAGCGTTGTTTTTGGGCTTATATGTTTGGTTTGGTTCATAAATTACAGGTCATGGGAATAAAATTTTATGAAGGGAGGTACCGGTATGAGAAAAGGCGAAGTGAATAATCTTAAAAACAAAATCATCAAGTTGTTTGAATTGCCGAAGGAAATAGTATTAAACCTTCCTTTAATATCCGTAGTGGGAAATTGCGAAATAACAATAGAAAATTATAAAGGGATTATAGAGTATACAAACGAGAGAATTAGAGTAAACACAAGCTGCGGTATTTTCAGGGTACAGGGACGGGTTTTATGTATTAAGCAGATTACAGCCGATTGTATAAAAATAACCGGCCATATAACGGCCATGGAATATATTTTATAGACTTACGGAGGAACAATATGCTTTTAAGTTTCTGGAACTTTATCAGAGGATATGTTATTATACAAGTAATGGGTGTGAGCGTGGAACGTTTTATCAACATGGCCACCCACAAGGGAATTTATTTTTGGGATGTGGAACGAACGGACCAAGGCGTATGCCTGCAAGCTTCGGTAAAATCCTATGGAATATTAAGGCTTTGTGCGAGGAAAACCGGCTGCAAAATGAAAATTGTGGGTAAAAAAGGCTATCCCTTTATAGCTCATCGTTACAGAAAAAGAAAATTACTCTTGGCAGGTTTTTTATTCTTCATATTTTCCTTGTATTTTTTATCAAGTTTTATTTGGCTTGTGGAGATTCAAGGCAATAAACGAATTGGACAAGAGGAGTTATACATATATTGCAAGGCAGAGGGCTTGGGCGTAGGTTCCATGAAGCACAAGCTTAATATAAACGAATTCAAGAAAAAGCTTATGAAAAACTTTCCGGATATATCTTGGGTAAACGTAAATATCTCCGGCACAAAAGCTACCCTTCAAATAGCCGAAACCATTCCCAAACCTACTCTCATAGACAAAAGCATACCTTGCAACATTATAGCAAAAAAAGACGGTTTGATTACTCATATAGCCACAGAAACCGGAACGCCTCTGGTTAAGGAGCACGATACGGTTCTTGCGGGAGATGTTTTGGTCAGTGCGGAAGTTGCGGAAAAAAACGATGCGGGAATAATCAGCGAATATGTCCATGCCAAGGCACAAATTTGGGCAAAGATGTATTATAAAATCAGTTTTAAAGTACCTTTTAAATACTACGAAAAACAATACACCGGTCTGCACAGAAAGGATCACAGCCTAACTTTGTTTGATAAAAATTTAAATTTTTTTGGTACTGGCGTTCCATATATGAATTATGATAAAATTACAAAGCATGAGCAAGTCAAATTATCGGAAGACTATCCTTTACCTATAATTATAAATACGACCCTCTACAGAGAATTTAACAATATAGAAAAATATCATACCGTGGACCGGGCAAAAGAGCTGGCAGACAAAATGCTTACCGGCAGAATACTCAGAGAATTTGACTTTGCCGCGGATATTTTAAACAAAGAAATCGAATTTGTGGAACTTCCCGACGGATTAACCGTTAATGCCATAATCACCACCAACGAACGCATAGATATGGAAGTTCCTCTGCAAATTACGGAAACACCAAATATTTTAAATGAAATTCAAGATAACTATGAGCAAAACCCCGAACAAGGTAATTCTCAACAACAGGAGCAAAATCCGCAACAAAATCCGCAAGAAAGTCAACAATAGAATGAATAGAATCAATAATAAAATCAATAACAGAACAAAATGAGGAGACTTTTAAAGTTTCCTCAAAGATGTTTTGCATCATAAGATTAACGCAATTATACTAATTTCAAATAAGATGAAGGACAAAAATAATAGCTTTTTCCTTGAACCGTTGGAAAAAAATCTATTATTTTTATCCTCTGTTTAAAATGGAATCAGTATACTACCAATGCTAACGGAAGGGCGTAAGGAATGGAGAATAAATCAGCTAAAATTGAACTTAACAACGAACTTATAAGCAATGTATTCGGAATGTTGGATGAAAACATTCAAATTATCGAAAAAACTTTTTCCGTTTCCATAGTAAACAGAGGAGAAAGCGTTCAGGTCTGCGGTACGGGAGATGTGGGCAAGGCTGTTTCCGTGCTTAAAAAGCTTATTGCCTTTGCCGAAAAAGGTACAAGCATTACCGCCCAAAACGTAAATTATCTTATAGCGGAGATTATGGAGGGCGGCGAAACCTTTGGCGACATAGAAAAAATCAGCGACGACCAAATCTGCCTAACCATTTCCGGCAGACCCATCAAACCCAAAACCTTGGGTCAAAAACGTTATGTGGACAGCATAAGAAACAATACCATAGTTTTCGGTTTGGGACCGGCGGGTACAGGTAAAACCTACCTTGCCATGGCTATGGCAATTACGGCATTTAAAAACAATCAAGTGGGAAGAATAATATTAACAAGACCTGCCATAGAAGCCGGCGAAAAATTGGGCTTTCTTCCCGGTGATTTACAGCAAAAAGTAGACCCCTATTTACGTCCTTTGTATGATGCACTTTACGAAATTATGGGTGCGGAAACTTTCTTGAAAAATATGGAGAGAGGTGCCATTGAAGTAGCTCCCTTGGCTTATATGAGAGGGCGAACCTTGGACAACTCCTTTATAGTTTTGGACGAGGCTCAAAATACAACCAAGGAACAAATGAAAATGTTTCTTACCCGTCTTGGTCACGGCTCGAAAATCGTAGCAACCGGTGATATTACTCAAATTGACTTACCGGAGGGTAAAAAATCCGGTTTGGTTGATGCTGTGAAGATTTTAAAAGGCGTTGAAGACATAGAAATTTGTAACCTTACCAACAAAGACGTTGTCAGAAATCCCTTGGTTCAAAAAATTGTTTTGGCATATGATAAATATAATACAACATCAGAAAAATTTAAAAAGTAATAAAATTTTAAGATTAAATAACTCATCTACAAAGCTTGAAGTGAGTTTTAGGGAAATTTTTTCTGCGGAAAAGGTTTCCCTTTAGGTATTGATTTTGCACCAAGAAAATTTCGGACCTTTGCATGAGATTTTGCATTACAACTTATCCCCAAGGTCAGAATTTTAACCCCGGAGGTTGATATGGAAAAAAACAGCCAAGCCTCGACAACGGTTAATCGTAAGTTAAATACCTTCCTGGCTTTATTTATGTATATAACTACGGTTGCTTTAATATTTTTGTCGGGCTACGCACAAGACGGGTTTAACATCCAAGAAGGAAGCCCGGCAATGCAGAGGTTTAAAGCTCCTCGTAAAATAGAAAACAGAATAGCAACAGAGCGTAATCGTATGGCTGCCCTTGATGCGGCAGACAAAATGGAACCCATTTTGGAACGTGACACAGATGTTGCGGAAAAGATTAATACTGACTTAGAAATATTTTTTTCTTATATAAAAGAGTTACGGGATCTACGGAAGTTAGCGGAAAACAATCCGCCGGATGACTTTGCAACAACCGAACCGGTTTTGCCTACTACCACACCTCAAAATTTGCAGGTTAAATTAACCCCCAGTATGTCAGAATTGTTGATCAGCATGGAAACTGCCGATTTTCTGCATTTTAAGAAGCAGGTAGAGGTTTTGCTGGCTACAGTCTTGGACAGAGGAATCCAAGAGCTGGATGCAAAAAATTTGATGTATGTAAAAAATGAAGCTGAAAAGCTTGATTTGGTGGCAGATACAAAGACATTATGTTATGACATAGTAACAGCTTATCTGGTTCCCAATATAGTGGTCAACGAAGAAGAAACGGAACAGGCAAAAACCAAACGTGCTTCCGAATATGAAATAGTCTATTTTTTGAAAGACGAAACCATAGTTGATGAAGGTCAAAGGATTAGCCGAGAGGCTTTTATTGCCTTGCAGGATTTGGGGATAATCCGTGAAGGTTATCTGGAAAATCCGGCCCCGGTTTTAGGTTCTGTGTTGATAGTAAGCTTTATGTTTTTCTTGGCATTTATGTTTATAGCCAATTTTAGCAGAAACATATTGACCGTAAAACGTGATGCATTATTTATATCAACGTTGTATTTAATTAATATTTTTATAAATTGGTCTTTAAGTGCCTTTAACTTTGAATATTATTTCCAACCCATTGCAATTTTTACCATGCTCTTGTCCATGATTTTGGATTCCAGGCTGGCAATAATGCTGAATTTGGTAATTACCGTGGTCAGTGCCATAATTTGCAGAGCAGATATAAATTACATTCTGTATTTTACTGCCATAGGTATTTTTATATCCCTGCTATCAAAATATACCATTCAGCGAAGTAAAATTATTATTGTGGGCTTTTTTGCCTTTGTATTTAATTTTCTTGTGCTCTTGGGTATATGTTTGTTTGTAGATAAGAAATATACTCCCGAAATTTTATATTCGGCGATTTTCGCAGCCTCATTCGGATTCTTGTCTGTTATACTAACCGTAGGCAGTCTTCCGGTCTGGGAGGCCACTTTTGGCGTGGTTACATCCATTAAATTATTGGACTTAACTAACCCGGGAAATGTACTTTTACGCAGATTATCCATAGAAGCACCGGGAACTTATCATCACAGTTTGATAGTCTCCAATTTGGCTGAAGAAGCGGCAATAGATATAGACGCAAATTCATATTTGGCAAGGGTTGGCGGTTATTATCACGACATAGGTAAATTAAAATATCCCCACTTTTTCTCGGAAAATCAGATTGCGGAAAATCCCCATGACAAAATGGATCCTATGGAATCTGTGGATATAATAAAATCTCATGTGGAATACGGTTTACAGCTTGCCAACGAACATAAATTACCTATAGTGGTCAAGGATATAGTTACCCAGCATCACGGTAATTCCATAATCAGATATTTCTTGCACAAAGCTCAAACAGGTTCAGAACAGGAACTAAACGAAGAAGATTTTCGTTATACATTTATGAAGCCTCAATCAAAAGAAGCCGCCGTTGTTATGTTGGCTGATACCGTGGAGGCTGCTGTCCGATCCACAGGAAAAAACATTAAAGATGTGGAGGCTTTGGTCAGACGTTTGGTGCAAGATAAATTGGACGATGGTCAGCTTATGGATTCATTGTTGACCATTAAAGACCTGGAGACTATAATCGGGTCTTTTATGCGAGTATTTAAGGGTATGTATCACGAAAGAATACCCTATCCCAAAACAAACAGGGAAAAAACGCAGGGGGATGATGGAAATGGAAATAGAGATTGATATTCGTACAGACGAAAGCTTTGAATTTGAAGAATTAATCAACCGTGCCATAATTAAAACAGCAGAAAACGAAGGTATAACCTGTCCCTTGGAGGTTTCTGTATCCGTAGTTGATAACGAAGAAATCCAAAGCCTAAACAGGCAATACAGAAATATAGACTCGGTTACGGATGTTTTGTCCTT
This sequence comes from uncultured Defluviitaleaceae bacterium, assembly GCA_964468805.1. Classification (GTDB taxonomy): domain Bacteria; phylum Bacillota; class Clostridia; order Lachnospirales; family WRBF01; genus CAYXWM01. The sequence continues at coordinate 27,914 of CAYXWM010000015.1, read as the reverse complement.
TCCTCTGCTTGAACCGGAGGAGTTGGAAACGGAATTAAAACAGAACCTGCTGTTACCCATAGGCGATATTATTTTATGCTATCCCAGAGCCTTGGAACAAGCCGAGGAATATGGGCACAGTATAGAAAGGGAAGTAGCATTTTTAACCATACATTCAACCCTGCATTTATTGGGTTATGACCACTTAAATAATCATGACGAGGAAATCATGATAAATAAGCAAAAAGAGACTTTAAAAAAGATGGGTCTGATTTAATTTCATAAGTTTATAATGTTTATCACACTAAAGATAAAAGTATCAGATAACCAAGGAGGCAAATTTGTTGAAAAACAAAAAAGTACTTTTAGCAGTATTGTTTTTTTGTATTATAATTTTGTCTACGTTGTTGATATTAAGAGCTGTATTGAAGACGGATGCTGAAATTGATTCGGTAGTTTTAAATTCGCCTGCGCCCGGTAACCCCGCTTCATCAACCGAGCCCACACCAACTCCCGAGCCAACCCCTGATTTGACCGGCAAGGAAATCAGTAAATTTACAGGGGAATATATAGACGAAGAAATAGCCAAACTTAGACCCTATGCTGTGGTTATAAACAATATGCATGTGGCGAAACCCCAAAGCGGTATTAGCCAAGCAGATTTATATTACGAAGTACTGTCCGAAGGTGACATTACGCGTATAGTTGCGATTTTTCAAGGAGGAGACTCTGAAAAGATAGGACCGGTTCGCAGTGCCAGACATTATTTTTTGGATTTTGCTCTGGATAATGATGCTGCCTTTTTTCATTACGGTCAAAGCCCACAGGCTGAAAAAGCTTTAAAAAGCTTGGCAATCAATAACTTAAACGGAATTTATGACAGCAAAACATATTGGCGGGACCCCAAACGCAGCAGTATTCCAAAAATGCTGGAACACAGTGCTTACACCGATTCACCCAAAATGGCAGAGGGCGTTGAACGGATGGGCTATCGCCAAGAAATAAAAGACGATTATGAACCAATGTTTGATTTTTATAAGGAAGAAACTGTCCCCGACAATTCCGAAAAGGCTGATAAAATCAACGTTAATTATTCGGGTTCATATTATTCTGATTTTGAATTTGACAGCGAAACCGGACTATACAAAAAATTTGATGCCGGCGAACCTCATATGGACGATGAAAACAATACTCAATTAACTGTTTCAAATGTTATTATACAAACTGCAAAGATGAACGTAATTAGCGGTGATGAGGCGGGTCGCAGAGATGTTGATTTGATTTCTTCCGGTAAGGGTTACTTGATAACCAAAGGAGTTTACACCCCGATTTCATGGAAAAAATCTTCACATCAAAGCCCAACCCAATGGTTTGATTCAGAAGGAAATAAATTAAAGTTAAACACAGGCAAGACTTGGATTTGTGTCTTCAGCGGAGAACCTAAATTCACGGATTCAACTGCCGCAGAATCTGAAGAAGAATAGAATTTATGTAGGCTTACCACTCATAATGAGTGGTAAGTTTTTTTATAGTTACATAGCTACATTTACTCTTTCCGTAACATCCAATGCATTTACAATATCTGTTCTTTTGTAGTTATAAGGGACGTTGTACGCTGTGTTAAAATCGTAATCGGAATAAGTTGAGTTAAAGCCGGATGATGTGTCATAACCGGTGTTGCCCATTGTTGCTCTGTCATAACCTGCGTTGTTTCCGGGGATTACGCTGTTGTTTGTGGTTAAGTTATTGTAATTGCTTTGGATTGTTGCAGAGTTGTTATTGTTTCTCATTAATTCTGTTTCGTCAATGGTATTGGAACGTCTTGCCATACGATTGTCGGCTGTGCTTCTATTTCTCATAAGATTGGTCTCGTCAACGGTATTTGAACGAGTGGCCATACGGTTATCGCTGCCGCTACGATTTCTCATTAAGTTAGTTTCGTCTACTGTATTTGAACGTCTTGCCATACGGTTATCGCTGCCGCTACGATTTCTCATCAATTCTGTTTCGTCTACTGTGTTTGAACGTCTTGCCATACGGTTGTCGCTGCCGTTACGATTTCTCATCAAGTTTGTTTCATCTATAGTGTTGCTTCGGTTAGCCATTCTGCTACTACTCCTGCCGTAAGTCACTGTACTGTAGGGAGCAGTATTGGCACCTCTTGTTACGCTGTTGTTTGTATTGTATACGTTGCCGGTATTGTTTGTTACTGTATTGCCGGTAGTTGAATAACCGGCATTGGTTGTTAAGCTACGTGCTCTTGTAGTGCCGCCGGTTGTGTTTCTTGTATTATTTACGGTATTGTTCATGTTACCGGTTGTACCTGTTGTTGTGTTTGTTTGATTTACAGTTGTATTACGGTTTCTTCCGGTGGTTGTAGTTGCCATGTTGTTACGGGTTGTGCCGGTTGCACGTGCGGCACTTGTTGTAAGGTTTCTTGCTGTGTTAGTTGTTTTTGTTGTACCGGCAGTGGCTGTTTTATTCCTTGTATTTTTGTTAGCCGCTGCAGTTCTGCTTTTGGTGTTGGTTTTTGTTGCTTTATTGGCTGCTGTGGTTGTTTTTTTCGCTTTTGTTTTTGCACCGGTACTTTTTTTGTTGCCGGCTGTATTTGCTTTATTACTCATTTTTGACGCTGTACGGGTTGCCCGGTGTGAACCTCCCGTACTTGCCGAACCGGTTGTACCGGAAGTAGAACCGCCGCTTGTGCCTGTTCCGCCGCTTGTACCTGTGCCGGTGCTACCGCTCATACCTGTTCCGGAACTGATGTTACCGTTCATGCCTGTACCGGAATTGTTGCTGCCTGTAGTGTTTCTGCCGGATACATTGTTATTTAAACCGGAAACTTTGTTGGTTAAGCTGCCTGTAGTTCCTCTGTAACCGTTGGTCATGCTTCTGTTGTAGCTACTTGTAGTTCCTCTGTAGCCGGTAGTAGTACCTCTACTGCCTGCTGCAGAAGTTGTCATACCTGTAGTTCCGTACATTCCGGTTGTTCCGTACATACCGTTTGTACCTGTTGTACCTCTGCTGTAATAACCACTGCCGGTTCCGGGAGTTGTGGCTGTACCGGTAAGGTTAGTTCTTGTTCCGGTGCCTGTCATAGTTCCTGCACTATTGGTTAACCTGCCGGGTGTTACGTATCGGGCGTTGTTAGTTATACCACGTGCAACAGCAGTAGGAGTATAGGTGTTTCTTGAATAACTACGTGTAGGTGTTACCGGTGCCACCGGTGTTACGGCGGTTACTCTGTTGGCATAGGATGTGCCGGTAGGACCGTAGCCGTAGTAGCCGGTATATCCGCTGTAGTCATATCCGGTGTAACCGTCACGTACCAAAGTACCCCCTGTGGTGTAACGATTATCTGCATAGCCGTATCCGTTTGTATACGTTTTATTTACAGCATTTGATAATCTTTGGCCGGCTCTGTTAGCTTGGTTGGTTGCAGGTGTGTTGGTTGAACAACCTGTAAATGCCAGCATACAAACCACCAGACCGGATAAAAGAGTATTTTTTAAGCTAAGTTTGCTTTTCATTTCCATCCCCCTAAACAAAACAAATTTTATCTTTTTTCTCTTTTTTATCTCTATCTATTTCTTGTTTTCTTTTTTAATCATGTGAATATAAATAAAATGTGTTTCTGAACAGAGAAATGCATTTTATTTATATTCGTCATAGTTTCTGTTGTTTTTTCAACCGAATTATCAAACTCAGTAACACCAATGCATATTAATTTATTTTTAATATGCGTTTATATATTGGTCAAAACACAGAAATTAAATACTGTATTTCAGTTGGTATGTAAAGATAATTAAGGTTTTGTTAGAAAAAAATATGTTAACGATAATAAGATGTTGGTTACATTAATCGATTTTATTTATTTAAGGAATGAATTTAAAACAGAAAGGAATAAAGATGAAAAGAATTTCCGAATTGTGGAAATTTGCTGTTTATTAAGATTATTTAAAAGCTATATTGACCATTTTATACATAAAATATATAATGATATATAAAATACGAAATGTAACGGAAAGTATTAAGGGGTAAAGTATGGATTTAAAAGCATATAGTTATTTACCTGTTTGGATATTGGTAGTAGACAGAAAAACTCAAAAGATTATATATACAAACAGAGAAATTGAAAATTCCTATTTTCATGCCATAAAAGCGGGGTATAATTTATGGACGGACTTTCTTGATGATGATGAAGTTGTCAAAATAAAAGAAGACGTAAACAACCAATTGGACAATGGACCCTGTTTTGTCACGGAATTTAAAGTGGACGACAAAAACCAAAACGCTTGGATATTGGCAAGAGGAAATGTATTGGAATTTGACGATAATCAATATATGTTTGTATGTCTTTCCGATATTACTCACCTAAAAAACGCAGAGGAAAACCTGCTTGAAAAATCCCATGCTTTGGAATTGATAAATGACTCTGTTTCCGGCGGCATTGTTATCGTGAATATGGATGTAGATATAACAATTGTCTATGCAAACAAAGGGTACTACAATTTAATAGGATATACTAAAGAAGAAGTCGAGGAAAAATATCAAAATAAAGCATCTGCCTTTATTTATCCGGAAGATTTAAAGCCCGCCGAAGAAAAGTTCAACAATGCTATGAAGACAGGCGACAAATATAATATAGAGATAAGATTATGCAAAAAAAACGGCGACATTATCTGGGTTACTACCGATGGTGTGGTTGATAGAGAAAACAATAAAATTATTTGTATAGTTATAGATAATTCTCATTCCGTTAACATAATGCAGGAGCTTAAAAAAGAACAAGAGTTCAGCAGATTATTGTTGGAATTGACCGATGATATTTTGTTTGATTATGATTTAACGGAAAACTCCATAGCTTTCTCGGGCAATTCAACCGAGCGTTTAAAAATCCCCAAAAAATTTAATAATTTTCCCTATTCGGTTTTTAAAATGAATTATTTTTTGGAAGAAGATAAAAATAATTTTATCAGTATATGTGAAAGTATAAAAAACGGCATAACACAACCCTTGGAACTGCGTTTTAAAAGAGAAAACAAAATGGTCTGGTATGCTGTTAACTATAAATTAATATATAAAAATGAAATACCCATCAAAGCCGTTGGAAAAATGACGGATATTACAAAACAAAAATTTAAAATCAAAGAACTGGAAGCAAGAGCGGAAACCGACCCTCTTACAAAATTGTATAATAAACAAGAAACACAGGACCGTATCAAAAAATGCTTGGAATTAAGGGATAACGGCGATTTTTTTGCTATCATGTTGGTTGACATAGATAACTTTAAAGGGGTAAACGATACCCTTGGTCATCATTTCGGCGATGCGGTTTTAATTGATATAGCCGGTAAGATTAAAGATGTTTTTGGAGCCGGAAATATCGTCGGGCGTATAGGCGGAGACGAGTTTTTGGTGTTTTTAAAAAATATTTCTACCCATGAAGCTGTTATAGACAAGGCAGGTTTGCTGACGGATATTTTCCGCAGGACTTTCAGCGGAGAAAATTCGGATTATAAAATCTCGGGAAGCATTGGTATAGCTTATTATCCTGAACACGGAGAAAGTTTTGAGGAACTTTATCAAAATTCGGATATCGCCCTTTATGAATCTAAAAGGCGTGGTAAGGATTGCTATACCATATATAACCCCAATATAACCAAGTGCGTTATGAGCAATGATAATCCCCTGATGGAAGCAAGGCGTTTTATTTCGGAATATTATAGGGACGATTTGATTTACAATATTTTCGAAATGCTTTACGAAACCAAGGATTTATTTACCACAGTCAATATGATATTGGCTTTATTGGGCGAGAAATTTAAGGTTGACCGCAGTTACATATTTGAAAGAACTTCGGACGGTAAGGCTTATAACAATACCTATGAATGGTGTGCCCCAAATATTAAACCCGAAAAACAGAATTTACAAAATATACCTCAGGCAGATCTTGACCTACTTTTGGCTAATTATAATCAAGAAGGCATATTTTACTGCAATGACATTTCTATCTTGGATGATTACACAAGAGGTATTATGGAAAGCCAGGGTATAAAGTCAATGTTGCATACTGCGGTTTTCCATAATCGTGAGATTTGGGGTCTTGTGGGTTTTGACGAATGCAAAACCAGACGTATTTGGGGTGGTGAGGAAATAGCCACCTTAACCTATGTGGCAAAAATTCTGTCAATTTTCGTTACCAACAAAAGGATTTCCAAGGAACTTTGGGATTCTTACCACAATTGTATTGAAATGCTGGACAGTATCAGCGGATATGTTTACGTTATAGATGCAGGCACAGGAGAAACCCTTTACATAAACAAGGCTGTAAAAAATCTGGGTGCTGTAGTGGGCGACAGATGTTATGAAATTGCCTTCGGAAAAGGTGCAACAAGATGCAGTTTTTGCCCGGCACATCATCTTAGCGAATACAATACTCACGTTACCGTAGAGGTTGCAAATTCTCGATTTGCTCCTTGGATAAGTACGACTGCTTCAGTAATCAAATGGACAGGTAATAAAAATGCCGCATTAATATGTTGCAACGATATAACAAAATATAAAACAGGAAATAATTTATTGCAAATTAAAAAATAGGATGATCTATTTTTATCGACAGCCTGAGAATGAATATGTATATTATTTATTCTTTGGATAAAAAGCAGGATTAAATTTATAAAAAATTAAAAAAATGAGGGAGAAGACCTTTTTTATACGCTAAAAAGGTTTCTCCCTCAAGTTCTCTAATTCAATAATTACCATAAAAATATCGGACTTTTTTTACTTAAATATAATAACGCCCACTTACCGAAACGGCCTGCCTACCCATTTGTTCCCAGGCGGCTATAAAATTGCTTTTTAAAGCTTTGCCCACTTTTCCCAAGGGGTCGTTAAAATATATATAATCCAAGTCGTAGCCGGTAATCAATACAGAATGTTCCTTTGTAGTGGTTTGTATTTGACTGCCGTCAGGTAAATTCCAAGTGTCAAATTCAGTCTGGGGTAAGGGTGCGTATTCAGTGTTTATAATTACCCATACAGGCAGGTTTGCATAAACATTGTGCAGTAAATCATCGAATTCGGCACCGGTCATGTCTATGGAGGAGTAAGGTTTATATTTGGTTAAAAGCCCATGTATGGGCTTGTGGTATACTCCGTAGCCGAATCGACTGATGTTATACATATCGCCCACAAAACCGTTGTTTGGGTCCCCGGCATAAATCTGCCCGTTTCGTATGGAATACGGCGTTTTGTCTTTGGCTATTTCCTCTGCCAAAGTTGTTTTGTTGACGGAATTGCCCAAGTAATTTAAAAGCATAGCCAAACTTGTAACTTCGCAACCTCTGGGGAGTTGGGGCAATTGATATTGCATAGGTACGTTGCTTATAAAATGCTCCGTAGGTAAGGGTTTTGAATTGCTCCAAATTAGGCTGTTGTCTTTTCTGTAATAAACGAAAGAAGTATCATCTGTTTTTGCAAAATTTACTGCTTCCGCATAAGTTTCAAATTCGTAGTAAGCGTCCTTTGATTTGGTAGTGAAAACATGATAAGGCGGATAATTGTCCCAAATCCAGGAGACCTTTTCATCTGAAACTATATGGGCTCTGTTTTGTTCCTTGGCAAAAGCCAGAGCTTCATTTATATCCGTAAAGGATTTAACAAACTCGTTGTTCACATACACTTTGAAAAGCCCATCTTTTATGATGGGCTTTTTCGTAACCGGATTAATACCGTTTGATATTTCTACGGCGTTTTCTTTAGGTTCTGTCAATTTTTTGTATGCTGTTATGCCTACAAAAACGGTTATACAGGTAAGCAGCAAAATTGTTACCAATGCTACGAATGTTTTCATTTATCCTCACTCATAAGCTTATTGCGTTTTTGTAATTTTTTTTGTCTGCGTAATTCTTTTTTGGCTTTACGTTTTACTTTTCTGTTGTTTACCCACAGATAGATGGCGGGAATAAGCAACAGAGTTACCAAGGTAGAAAGGGTTAAGCCGAAGATTACTACTGTAGCCAAGCTTGTCATGGTTTCTGAACCTTGAGTAGTTGCTATCATCATGGGGAACAAGCCAAATACTGTAGTGGCAACAGACATTAAAATCGGTCTTAAACGTACGGCACCTGCCATTTTTAATGCTTCCAAAACTTCCATACTGCGTTCTTTGACCAGTAGGTTGGTATAGTCAATAAGAACGATGGCGTTATTGATAACTATACCCGATAGCATAATCAGACCCATAAATCCCGTTATGTTCAGATTATTTCCTGTAACAAACAAACCGAACAAGCCGCCTGTTAAGGCTATAGGTATGGAGAACATAACTATCAAGGGATAAATCAAGGACTCAAACTCAGCCGCCATTATCATGTAAACCAAGAATACTGCCATTATAAGAGCCAAGGCAAGACCTGCGAAGGTTTCCATCATCTGTTCTGATGCACCGGCAAATTCCCAGCTATATCCGGCAGGCATATTATAAGTAGCCAGTTTTTTAACCAAATCATTGGTAACTTCACCGGCGGCACGGTTATCCAGAGCAGCCGTTACGGAGATGTAGGTTAACTGGTTACCGCGAAGTATAGAAATGGGTTGGTTTTCCACGCTGATTTCAGCCAGTTCATATATAGGAACGCTTATTCCTGTGGGTGATGGTATAAGTATATTTTGAATATCGGTTATATAATTAAAGTTGTTTTGATCTTGACGCATTCTTACGTCAAATTCATCGCCGCCGATTTTGTAAGTGGTAGCTACGGAACCGGAAACGGCAGTGTTGACTATGGTTGCAATGGTAGAGGGCGTAATACCGTAGTTTGCGGCTTTCATCCTGTCTACTTTAACTGTAGCCTGAGGTGATGAAGATTCAAGGGATGTTTTAACGTCACGAGTACCTTCTATGGTTGCAACAAGGTCTCTTACGTCATTGGATATTTCCGTTAAAGTATTCATGTCGCTGCCTTTAACATACAAGGTAATACCGGCGCCGCCAAAGTTCCCCATGGAGTTGCTGGAAGCAGAAGCAGTTATTTCGGCACCCGGTACATCTTCCAACATTTTTCCGATTTCAACCGCCATTTGTTCCGAACTTAGGCTACGACTGTTTTTATCGACCAACTCAAGTTTAATACTTGCAGTGTCTGAAGTAACCCCACCAAAACCCATGAACTGTGAACCACCGACAGTATAAGATATATCAACTATTTCAGGTACATCTTTTACCTTATCCAGTATTTTTAAAGTAACAGCTTCGGTTTCTTCCAGCTGAGAGCCTTTGGGCAAGGATATAGATAGAGTTACCCCGGATTCGTCTGTTGCAGGCATAAATTCCGTACCTACAAATTGCATGGAAAAGAAGGTAAGTATAACAAAGGCAAAGGAAATCAAAACGGTTGTTTTGGGGAATCTTAAAGACTTTGCCAAAACTTTGGAATAAAATTTTTGCAACCAATCTATACCTTTACCGGCGATCCTTGCGGGTAAGTTAAAGATAGTATCTTTTTTATGATTTTCAAATTTAAGTATCAGGGCACAAGCCATAGGTACAAAGGTCAATGCCACTGCCAAAGATGAAAACAGTGAGAATGCAACGGTTAAGGCAAGTTCACCGAAAATCATGGAGGAGATACCGCCCGCCAGAGATATGGGCAAGAAAACCGCTACGGTGGTCAAGGTTGATGCCACAACTGACATGGCAACTTCCCGGGCACCTTCTATAGCCGCCGTTACTTTATCACAGCCTTCTTCTATCTTTCGATAGATACTTTCCAGAACAACTATGGAGTTGTCAACCAACATACCTATACCAAGAGCCAAACCGCCTAGGGACATGGTATTTAAAGTTACGTTGGAATAGTACATCAAAGCAAAGGTTGTAATGATAGAAATAGGCATTGAAGCCGCTACTATTAATGTGGAACGAATATTTCTGAGGAATATAAGCAATACGAATACAGCTATCAAACCGCCGTTTATTGCGGAGGATGTAACGGTACCCAATGTACGTTTAATGAAGTTTGCCGGGTCAACAAGGGTTTTAAAATTCAAATCCGGGTTTTCGGCTTGGATTTTTCTTAATTCCTTCATAACAGCATCGGAAACATTGACAGTGTTTGCCGTTGATTGTTTTTGAATGGATAGAGTAACGCTGGGTGTGTTGTTTATATAAGAAATACTGCTGTTTTCCTTATAGACCGAATTAACCTCGGCAACGTCTCTTAAATAAATAATCGAATTTGAGGGCGTGGTTATGGGCAAATTGCGAATTTCATCCAAATCGGTAAATTCGCCTATAACCTTAATCTGCATATCCTTATCGCCCTGTTTTACCACACCGGCAGGAGTATTTCTGTTTTCGCTGCGAAGAAGGTTTGAAATTTGAGCTTCGGTTACTCCGTAACCTCTTAATTTCTCGTTGATAAGGGTAATTTCTATTTCAGATTCTCTACCGCCGGATACAGCTACGGAGGCAACGCCGTTTTGACGTTCCAATCTGTTTACAACATTATCCTCTATTCTTCGCTTCAAGTCAATAAGGTTAACTTTATCGGATGTAACCCCTATGGATAGGGAAATCATTGCGTTCATGTCCAGTTTTAAAACCATAGGGTCAGTGGCATCGTCCGGGAGTCGACCTTTTATCATATCAATTTTTTCTCTGACGTCCAATGCCGCATTGTCAAGATTTACACCGTCTTCAAATTCCAATTGTATTATAGAACTGCCGTTGGAAGAAATACTGTATATATTCTTAATACCGGGAACGGTACCCAATACTCCTTCCAAAGGCTCTGTCACCAATTTTTGGATTTCCTGAGGTGCTACACCACTGTAAGTTGTGCTGACCATAGCATATGGCATATTCATATTGGGAAGCATATCCAATTTAAGGTTGAAAATGGACAGAACACCAAAGGCTATGGCTATCAAGATAATCATTGTGGTTGTTACAGGGCGTTTAACTGCTATCTTTGAAAAGTTCATATTAAGCCCCCTCAGTAACTGTATCCGGTGTATTATTTACCGGTTGCGTGGTTTGTTCGGGTTTAAGTTTATCACCGTCGGTCAAGTAAGATTGTCCTCTGACAACAACCTTATCATCGGGGTTAAGGCCGGAGATGATTTCTATATCCTTACCGTTATCTATACCTGTTGTTACAACGACTTTTTTTGCTCTGCCGTTTTCTGCTACGAATACGTATTGTTCGATTTCATCGGCAAGAACAGTGCTTCTGGGTAATACCAAGGCACTTGCTTTGCTTTCTTTAATAAAACGAATTTCCGCAAACATACCGGGTTTAATTTTACCGTCGGTATTGTCTATCTCGATTTTTATAGGGAAAGTGCTTGTTTGGTCGGCAGCGGGGCTGATGGATGTTATTTTTCCTTTAATGGGTTCTTGAGACAAAGTTTTTACGGTTACGTCTACTGTGTCTCCTTCTTTGACCAAGTTAATAAGCATTTCGGAAATCTTAACCTCTACATTAACGGTATCCATTTTTACTACGGTAAAAGCAGGTACTGCCGAGGAAGTATACTCGCCTTTTTTGGCGTTTCTGCTGCTGACAACACCGGAAATGGGAGACTTAACTTCCAAATCGTTTAATGTACTTTGAGCAATTTGCAATTGTACCGATACGGAGTTACGTTGAGCTGCTGCTTGATTTACAGCCAATCTGGCTTTTTCTACGTTTTCGGAATTTATTGTGCCGGTAGTTAATTTATAGGTGTCTTTTGCTTTTTTAAGGCCTGATTCCGCTTGTTGATAGCTGATATCGGCTTGGTTTTTAGCGTTTTCCGCTTGACTGTACGCGGTGGTTGCTTGTTTAAAGGCAAGCTCCGCTTTGTCAAATTCGCTTTTTGAAACGGTTCCTGCATCATAAAGAATTTTGTTATTGTTAAAGGAATCGGTTGCGTTTCTTAAATTGTTCTCTGCATTGGTCAGAGCCAATTCAGCGTTGGAAAGACCTATTTCAGCAGCTTCCAGTTGTTTTTCGGAGGCTTCTATACCGGATTCCAGCTGTAAAACGGAGCTTTGGAATTGACCGCCGGAAACAGTGTTAAGAGCATTTTGAGCGGTTTTAACGCCTTGTTCGGATATGGCCAACTGGCTTTGCAATTGACGAATTTGGTTGCGAACGTCTTGTTCATCCAATCTGAACAATACACTGCCTTCAACCACTTGATCACCCACATCAAACAGGGTTTCTTCTACTTTACCCGGTGTTTTTGCCGAAACCGTTACGGATTCGGAGGGATTTATCCTGCCGACGTAAACCATTTCCGTACTGATGGGTGAATATTTAAGTTCCAAAAGTTCAACCGGAGTTTCTTTTTCAATTACAACCTCCGGCTGTGCCGCTTGAGATGCACACCCTACCATCGCCAATGATAGTATTAATATAAGACATAATATTTTAAGCTTCATTTTGATCCTCCCATAATGATATACCCTTTTGCTTTTTATAATCAGACTTTTTAATACGAAAATTTCTGTATTATAAGCTGTCTGTTTTCCCATGATTCTCTAACATACCCAAATACTCTATTTATTGCAAATAACATCTTTTGGGATATTACCTAAAATTAAATGTGCTTTTATTATAGCACTATTCTAAAAGTATTGCCGGAAACATTTATTTAAGAATGAGGCGTTATATTCGCCTGTTCTTCAACTGTCTTGAAAAGTCTGTACAAAATGCTTACGCCTTCGAATAAGCTTTTCTTTAATTTATCAGAGAGAGAGTTAAAATAGTTTTCAAATACGTACAGCATTTTATCGTAAATAAGTTGCATTTCCTCTGCACCTTTTTCTGTAATATAAAAATATATTTTCCTCCCGTCTTCGCCTTTATTCGCACGTTTTTTGTACAAATATCCTTCTTTTACCAAGCCGCTGACGGTGGTGGAGATGGTGCTTTGAGAAACTCCCAATGTTTGAGCCAAATCGCCAACGGTTTTGGTTTGAGAAAGGGCAATATTGTTTAAAATATGGAATTGACCGAAGCTCATATTATCCGCACTTATAAAGTTTGAGCGGAATACTCTGTTTATAAGGTTGGACATCTGAATTGTTATTGTAAATAAAAATTCTGCAAACTCGTAAGCCTCGGCGTCGTATTTATTGTTTCTTAGGTCTGCCGAAATGTTATAGAGGCAGTCGTCCTTCTCGTCGATGAGTTGACTTAATAGTTCAAATCCCACTTTTAATTCCAAGCGTTGTTTCGGCGAAAAGGATAAATAAAAGTCGCACAATACGTCCAACATATCCGCAGTAATGATTTTTAACGCTTCGGAGCCTTTTTCCGTTATTATAAAATAAACCTTGCGTCCGTCGTCTTCTTCCGGCGGATATTCTTTTGTTATGTACCCGTTGTCAACCATCTTGGATATAATAATAGAAAGGCTACCTGTTGTCTGTCCATGAAGCCTTGCAATTTCGGTCAGGGTATTAACACCGTGATAACTGATCATAAACAGTATTAAAAATTGACGCTGGCTTAATTCACCGGTACCGGTATTATTAACACGGAACCGCTTGCACGTTCGCTTGGTTTTATACCGCGAGGCGCTTTGAATCAGCTTTAAGGTCAATTCCCCGACAGTTTTTGGATTATAATTCATAAGTTCACCGCCACAGGTAGTTTTATCCTCAAATTATTTTATACTAAATTAGTTTTATAGTCAATATAAATTTATTATAAAAAAAGGTTGAATATTTACACGTTTACTATTAATATAGTAGAGACCTTTTTGTAATCAATGATTAAAGTCATTATACTCAAATTAGGTTCGTTATTTTTTTATGAAAATACTACCGCTTCAAATGCAATTTCATTTAAAATAACTATACATCGTAAAGTATAATTATTAACAGCACCTAAACATACAATTTACCGGTGGGCTAATTACATTTACTTAATAATCGCCCGGTTACTTACTGTATTGAGGTTATGATCAAAAGGGAAAAAGCCTTTTGTTTGCTATAATACTGTCCTCTTAAAAGGATCGGTATAAAATCGATATGTTAGCATTTTGGTCAAATCAAAATGCCTCCGGCAGCCTGAAAGGGCTGTCTAATGCCGTTAGGCAACTAAGTTTATGAAAAGAGGTATATGGCATGAACAGAAAAAACCTTGTTATTCTTTTCGGAGGAAAATCACCGGAGCATGATGTGAGCATAAACTCCGCCTCAACTATTATTTCCAATATTAAAGACAGCGATTACAACGTTATTCCAATATATATAACAAAAGAAGGCAAATGGTTGCTTTATGACGGTTGTATAGACAGCTTGGCAAATGTTCCCTGGGAACGCTTTGGTACCCCCTGCATTATCAGCCCGGATTCTTCTCATGTTGGGTTGCTTAGGATAGTGGGCGACAGAGTAAAAACCATACACATTGATGTTGTGTTCCCGGTTATGCACGGTTGCCCCGGAGAGGACGGAACCGTACAGGGATTGTTGGAATTGGCGGGGATACCATATGTGGGTTCATCCGTTGCTGCTTCTGCCATAGCTATGGATAAGGCTATGACAAAGTTGGTTGCAAGTCATTTAAAAATTCGCCAAGCCGAGTACATTACAGTATTAAAAGAAGAATTGGCTGATAAAAAAGAAGTGCTTAAACGAATCCGTTATAAAATCGGTTATCCCTGTTTCGTAAAGCCGGCAAAAGCAGGTTCCTCGGTGGGAATTTCCAAGGCTTCCGATAAGTCGGAAATTGAGGCGGCATTGGAACTTGCGGCAAAATATGATGACAAGATTGTTATTGAAAAGGCTATCGTAGGCAGAGAGCTGGAATGTGCAATTTTGGGTTCAGGTGGTGTGGATACGGAGGCTTCTTCTGTGGGTGAAATAATTGCCGCGGCAGAGTTTTATGATTATGATGCAAAATATAATAATTCCGAATCCAAAACAATAGTTCCGGCAGAGATAGACGAAAGTATTTCCGATGAAATTCGTGCTCAAGCTCTGAAAATATTTAAGGCTATAGGATGCAGACATCTTTCGAGGGTTGATTTCTTCCTTGAAAACGAAACAAACAAAATATATTTTAACGAAATCAATACCTTACCCGGATTTACGGCTATAAGTATGTACCCCATGCTTTGGGCGAACATGGGTATTTCTACAAGTGATTTGGTAAGCAAACTGGTTAAGCTTGCCTTACCGGAGGAAGAATAAAATATAAGTTAAATTAATTAGGTATTTATAATTTTACCAAGTTTCTGTTTTTTATGATTTATTACAAAAAAATAACACCGCTACAGGCATGCATACTTGCCGGTAGCGGTGTTATTTTTATAAAAAAGGAAATAAGTGAAAAGCGGTTTGATAATAGAATAATAATTGTTGACAGTTGATTTTGCATTTTGAAGAAGTATTCATTCCGGTCTCGGTTCGAATATATATAAGGACTTAGTTTCCTGTCCTTGGTAGTTAAATTATACGATTGCCGGTACATAAAGTAAATTAGCTTTCTTGCTATATTACTTTGCTTTTTTTTGAATCTAAACCTTGTTGAACATTGATTTAATCATGTTTTAACCGTAAATAAACTTAAACAAAGCAGAAGAATATTTAATTTACTTTAAATTGTTCAGGTTATATAATGTAGATAAAATTTGAAGTATGCTTAAATACATATCCGCTTTTGTTACTACTTGCTGTATTTAAGTATAATTGTTCGGGATATTTTAAAAAAAGGAACGAAAGCAACAGCTTTTACTCCTTAAAATGTTGGTAAATGACTGATTATTTTGTTATTTTTAAGATAAAGCACTGTATTAGTGTTATAAACTGTGATATTATTTATTAGGACATACAACGGAACTTTTAAGCAAACATGTGGGTGATTGCCATGACAGAAAAAATTAAGACAGGTTTCTATAATCTCTCCTTATTGAAACGAATGATAATTTATTACGGAATAGCGGCGGTAATCCCCATTATTCTCATAAGTTGCGTAATTTATGTTTTTTCGGACAGAATAATCACCGACATGGCGGTAAATTCCGGTCAAATAATTTTGGACCGTATTGGCAAGGACGTTAATGTACTCCTGAACGATGCCGAGACTATAGGGGTAATGATTGAAGAAAACGTTGATATACAAAAGGTTTTGAGGCGTCCTTTTAACCCCGATATAGGCGAAAATTATGCCGAAACGCTGATGATAGAATCTCACATGATGTATATTCAACAGTTTCATCCCAATATACAAAGCTTTTATATCCTTGCCGAAAACGGCGGAGCCTATAAATCAAATTACTACTCCATTAAGGACAAGGATTTCAGAAGGGATTACTGGTACAAAGACGTTATTAAATATAACAAGCCCAGATGGATTTATTCGATTATGGGTTCTGTTGTTTCACAGACACTATCCGATAACATAGTTTCCTATGTTAAGCCTATAGTTAATAAGGCTACCGGGAAGCCCATAGGTGCGGTTTTGGTAGATATTGATACACATTCCTTTGACAACATTATCAAAACCGATTTGGTAAAGGACGGATACATAGCTATATTGAAAGACAATAAAGTAATATCCGTATCTTCCGGAGATAACTTTAATCGTATTCCCTTGGACGAACAATCCAAGGCTCAAATAAATAATATAAATGACGGCTGGTTCATGAGTAAGAATAATTCAGCCCTAATATTGTCGAAGGATTTGATGTACAACGGTTTTAAAATTGCCGGAGTAATCTCAAAAGAGGAGATTACCAAGGAGTCAAGAGAAATTCTTTATATTGCGTTTCCCATAACTGCGGCATTTATAGTAATCACCTTGATTTCTATTTGGAACATTACCCAAAGTATATTAAAGCCCTTAAATAAATTGGGCAAAATTATGGAACGGGTTGAAAACGGAAACTTGGACGTAGATATGATGACGCCGAAATATAGGGACGAGCTGGGAGATTTGACCCGAAAATTTAATCATATGCTGGAAAAGATAAAATCCTTGATGAAGAAGGTTTATACCGAACAGGAAAAACTTCGCAAAGAGGAATTAAAAGTATTGCAAGCTCAAATCAATCCACATTTCTTGTATAATACCTTGGATACCATAATCTGGATGTCCAAAGAAAACGACAAAGAATCCATTGCTGCCATAGCAAAGAGCCTTATTAAACTATTCCGAATAGGCGTAAACCGAGGAGCGGAGATGATTTCCATAGCGGAAGAAATAGAGCATGTGGAAAGTTATATGTCCATTCAGCATATTCGTTATTCGGACAAGTTTGACTACAGCATAAATCTTCCGGACTCTCTGCGTACTTACAAAACCCTAAATATAATACTTCAACCCTTGGTGGAAAACTCTATATATCACGGTATAAAAGAGAAACGGGAAAAGGGTTTAATCTATATTGACATTTACGACGATGATGAAAATATATATTTTGAAGTAAGGGACACAGGAAAAGGAATGTCGGAAAGAAAGTTAAAAGCCTTAAACAACACACTGAAAAGGAATGACGGAGAAAAGGTTGACAGCTACGGTCTCATAAACGTTAACAGGAGAATTAAGCTTTATTTTGGCGATGCCTATGGTCTTGAATATGAAAGCACCGAAAACCTTGGAACAACTGCCATCATTCGAATTCCAAAACTACCGGGGGGTTAAGATGTTAAAGGTTTTACTTGCAGAGGACGAACTTATTATTCGTAGCGGAATGGTTAAAAGCATAGATTGGAACAAAGCCGGTTTTAACTTAATCGGAGCCGTGGAGGACGGCGAACAGGCTTTGGAGTTTATCCAAAAAGAAAAACCGGATGTTATAATTACCGATATAAAAATGCCTTTCATGGACGGAATAGAACTGGCGAGGCAGGTTTCGGCAAAATATCCCGAGATTTTTATTATCATTATTTCCGGCTATGATGAATTTCAATATGCTCAAAATGCCATCAAGCTCAAGGCTTATGATTATATTCTTAAACCGGTTGACGAAAAATATCTTATTGATGTTTTGCTGTCAATCAAAGAAAAACTCACCTTTAAGAACGAATCGGAATCGGCAAGCAAAAAGAGTTTCTTTAAGGATTTCTTTGCCGGGGTTGCTGAAGAAGGTAAAATAAAAGAATACGGTGAAAAGTTCGGCTTACAGGATAATCGGTATTATTGTGCGGCTATAGTACATTTAGACGAACGTGAAAAAACCGTAAATCTTTACGGAGAAGAAACCGTCAAAACCGGTTTTAAGGACTTTCAGAAAAACTTAAAGGAGGAAATAAAGGATTTATTTTTAGTCAGCAGAAACGCATACGAATTTATATTTTTTATTACCGGTGAAGATAAGGAAAAGGTAAAAAGTAACGTCAGAGATACGGTAAAACTTATACGCAACCAAACCCTTTATATAGAGCGACATACCGTAACCATAGCCGTGGGAACTTCCGAATACGGTATCGAGGGTTTAACCTTATCTTACAAAAACGCCTGTGAGGCTTTGGAAAACAAATATGTAATAGGAAACGGTCAGGATATATTCTTTACGGATTTAAAATTTGAGTACCCTGACAGTGCCTCCATAATAGACTGGGATATTTCAGAGTTGGTTTCTTTAATTAAGTGTTCGGACAAAGAATTAATAGAAGAAAAAATCAATGAACTGACCCGTCACTTAAAAGAATTCGGACGAGAATCTTTTTTGTATACACAGCTGGTTGTAAGCAATATCTATTTGCAGGCTCTTAATATATTAAAACAAACAGGTGTACAAGTTGATGACGTTTTGGACGACCCGGGCAAGGCATACAATCTTTTGCTAGGCAACAAAACTGTTGATTCAACAATGAACGATATTCTTAAAATAGCCTTAAAAATTTCCGACTATCTGGTGAAAATCAGACAAGGCAATCACTCCAACATTATTCAAAAATCATGCAACTATTTGGCGAGTAATTACAAAAGCAAGGAGTTGTCCTTAAACTCCGTTGCAAAACAATTTAACATGAGTTCCTGTTATTTCAGCGTAGTCTTTAAGCATGAAACCGGGCAAACCTTTATCGACTACCTTACCAAAATCCGCATAGAAAAGGCTAAGGAATTACTCCTTTGCACAGATATGCGTACCTATGAAATAGCCGACGAGGTAGGCTACGAAAACTCAACCTATTTCAGCACCTTGTTTAAAAAAAATACGGGAATGACACCAAAAGAATTTAAAAACTCCGGTGCTTGATTCAGTATTTGTAAAGTACTTTACCCGAACAAACTAATTTGCTAAACAAATTGTTCAACTATCCGATTGTCTTTAAATAATTCACGAAATAGTTAACAACTATAAAAATAAATTTTATTAATTATTGGTATAAAAGATTGTATAATAAATATAGCTGAGAGATATTGATAAGTAAAAGCTGAAAAGATGTTATTTTTATATAAGTCTTCCCGGGCAAAGCATCCCTTGGCTCTGACAGTTTATATGCCCGGGTTTTATAAAAATTATTGAAACTATCAGCAGATACATGTAGTTTTCAATTCAGCTATATTTTTTATTGGAGGGATATTAAATGAAAAAGCTTTTTGGACTTCTTTTAACGGTTATTCTTGCTGTATCCGTAATGCTTTCAGCTTGCTCCGCACCGGCAAATTCACCGGCTCCTTCAAACAGCCCAACAGCTCAAGAGCCAAATGATAACAACAATCAGGCACCTCAAGACAATAGCGGAAAACAGCTTGTTGTAGGTTTCTCTCAAATGGAAAACAACAGCCCTTGGAGAATCGCCGAAACTCAAAGCATTAAAGACGAAGCCGATAAAAGAGGCATTAAATTAGTTTACACTGACGCTCAATCTCAAACTTCAAAACAAATCAGTGACGTTGAAGATATGATCGCACAACAAGTTGACTACATATTACTTGCTCCCAGAGAATTTGAAGGTCTTGCACCCGCTCTTGAAGCTGCAAAAGAAGCAGGCATTCCCGTTATCTTAATCGACCGTGCAGCAGCAGGCGTTGCAGGCGAAGATTATGTTACCTTGATAGCTTCCGACTTCGTTGACGAAGGTAAAAGAGTTGCTGAATGGGTAGCCGAAAAATCAGGCGGAAAAGCCAATATCGTAGAATTAACAGGTACCGCAGGTTCCTCCGTTGCTATAGACAGAGCTAACGGTTTCCTTGAAGGTATCAAAGATTATCCCGACATGAAAATTATTGCATCTCAAACAGGTGACTTTGCCAGAGCTAAAGGTCAATCCGTTATGGAAAACATTATCCAAGCTAAAGGCGACGAAATTACCGCTGTTTACGCTCATAACGACGAAATGGCTATCGGTGCCATCCAAGCCCTTAAAGCAGCAGGCAGAGAACCCGGAAAAGACGTAATCATCGCTTCCATCGACGGCGAAAAAGACGCTCTCAAAGCTATTATCGCAGGCGAACTTGGCGTTTCCGTTGAATGTAACCCCAAATTCGGTCCTATCGCATTCGATACCATTGAAAAGCTTGAAAAAGGCGAAAAAGTTGACACATTCATTAAAAATGAAGACAGACTTTTTGACTCCACCAATGCAAGCCAATTTGTAGACGAAGCATACTAAAAATTAATTGTTAGATTAGGATTGTGCTTTTAAGGCAATTTCCTTTCGAGCCGGTTTCGTTTGACAAGATAACGAAATCGGCAACAAATTAAAACCTTGTGGCAAACCACCCAAGGTTTTAATTTTTCTGAATGTAAAACTAACGTGAATCAGATATTTTCGATAAGATTTATAATATTAAAGAATTTTTATGTGATTCTAATAAACAAGGAACAGTTTAAATATTAACCGGAAAGGTGTGATATTTTGGATAATAACATTTTGCTGGAAATGACTAATATTAAAAAAGCGTTTCCCGGAGTAAAAGCTTTAAAAGGCGTTGATTTTTCCGTGAAAGCCGGCGAAGTTCATGCGTTAATGGGAGAAAACGGTGCCGGAAAATCTACTCTGATTAAAATTTTAACCGGTATTTACACAAAAGACGAAGGCAACATAGTTTTCATGGGAAGAAATATTAACCCTCATTCTTCTTTGGAAGCTCAAAAAGAAGGTATCAGCACTATTTATCAAGAGCTTAACCTTGTTCCTTATCTTTCCATATACGAAAACATCTTTCTGGGCCGCGAAATCACCAAAAACGGAATTATTGACCGAAAATCAGCAAAGGAAAAAGCAAAAGAAATATTACATAACATGGGCATAGACGTAGACGTAAACTTGCCTCTGAATACTCAAAATACCGCTATTCAACAAATGGTTGCAATCGCCAGAGCCGTATCCGTAGAGGCGAAGTTGGTTGTAATGGATGAACCCACTTCTTCAATAGATGAAAAAGAAGTAAAAGTATTGTTTAACTTAATCAGAAAATTAAAAGAACAAAACATTTCCGTAGTATTTGTAAGCCACAGATTGGACGAAATCTTTGAAATCTGCGACAGAATAACAATTTTAAAAGACGGTGAATTGGTAGGAGCATATGACGTTCCCGAAATAACCAGACTGGAATTGGTTTCAAAAATGATAGGCAGAGATGCTTCATCCATAATCGACTATAAAAAAGAATACAATGAAAAACTCAAAAACAGCGAAACTATTTGCAGCGTTAAAAACGTTAAAATGGGCGTTAAGTTAAACGGCATAGAATTAAATATCAAAAAAGGCGAGGTTTTGGGGCTTGCGGGTCTTCTGGGTTCCGGCAGAACAGAACTTGCCAAGGTATTGTTCGGCGATGCCAATATCTGCGAAGGCTGCATTGAAATAGAGGGCGAAAAAGTAAAACTCCGTATACCCAAAGATGCCATTAACAAGGGCTTTGCTTTCTGCTCCGAGGACAGAAAAATCGAAGGTATTATTCCTCATATGTCCGTAAAGGAAAATCTTACCCTTGCCATACTTCCGAAAATCAGCAAAGCGGGAGTAATCTCAAGAAAAGAGCAAAGCGAAATAGTACAAAAATTCATAAAGAGGCTTGGTATCAAAACTCCTCACGAAAACCAAATGATTAGAAAATTAAGCGGCGGCAACCAACAAAAAGTTCTTCTTGCCAGATGGCTTTGCATGAAACCCAAGTTGATAATCTTGGATGAACCCACCAGAGGTATAGACGTAGGAGCCAAAGCAGAAATAGAGAAATTGATTCAAGAATTGGCTGCAGAGGGCATAAGTGTTTTAATGATTTCTTCGGAAATTGAAGAGCTGGTAAGAGGCTGTGACAGAATCGTTATCCTCCGTGACGGCAGAAAAGCCGGAGAATTGGTAGGCGACGAAATCTCACAAGACAACATTATGCAATCCATAGCCGGAGCACATGCCGTATCGGTATAATTTGTGAATCGAGGTGAACTGATGAATAACATAAGTTCTGCAAAAGCAAAAACTCATAACTCAGACATATTGAAAAAATACGGAGCTTTGTTCGTTTTATTATTGATAACTTTGTTAAACTGTTTTGTAACTCCCAATTTTGCAAGCTTAAACGTAATGTGGAACATCATCATTCAGGTAACCACAGTAATGTTGGTAGCTTTGGGAATGACCGCTGTAATTTCTCTTGGCGGTATAGACATTTCAGTTGGTTCCATAATGGCAATAGCATCTATAGTCGTGGCTAAGTTTCTGGACTTGGGTGTAGTTCCTGCCATTTTGATAACGTTGGCTGTTTCTGCGGTATTTGGAATCTTTTCCGGATTTATAGTTTCTAAATTTAATATTCAGCCAATTATCGTTACCTTATCCGTTATGATAGCCGGCAGGGGTATAGGTCAGGTTATAAACGATGCTCAATTGTTAAATTTCTATAACCCCGAATTTTCGGCTATTGGTACATATAAAGTATTCGGCGTTATTCCCATTCAGGCTTTTATAATGCTGGTGTTTATTTCAATATTCCTGTTTGTAATGAAAAAGACCGTTTTCGGTACTTACATTCAAGCAATGGGCGATAACAAAAAGGCTTCAAGCCTTTCCGGGGTAAACACAGTTTTTATCATGATAGCGGTTTATACCATCAGCTCTATTATGGCAGGTATGGCAGGTATAGTTGAAACAGCCAGACTTTCCGCCGGCGATGCTAACGCTATCGGTAAAAGTATAGAACTGGACGCCATAGCGGCGGTAGTTGTGGGTGGTACGCCCATGACCGGCGGTGTTGCCAATATAACCGGTACTGTAATCGGTGCGTTGATAATGCAAATCATTACCGTAAGCGTTAATATGAACAACATTCCTTTCGCTTATTCGCTTGTAATAAAATCATTGATTATCGTTGTGGCTATTTACTTGCAACGTGATAAAAACGCTTAATCGGCTTAAAAAGGAGGGAACGGAATGAACGGTGCAAATTCTGCCGCGTCTAAAATAAACATTAGAAATTTGCTAAAAGGTCAAGGCTCCTTAATTGCATTCTTCTTGCTTTTTATATGTGCAACATTTGCTTATGAAAATTTCTTTACCTATCAAAATCTGACCAACGTTTTAAGGCAGGTCAGCATGATAGGCATGGTTAGCGTAGGTATTACCTTTGTAATATTAACCGGCGGTATAGATTTGTCGGTTGGTTCTATGGTTGCTTTATCCAGCATACTATGTGCGGCATTAAGCAGTACAAATCTGGTATTGGCGATCATTTGCCCCATAGTGCTGTGTACTGCATTGGGTTTTATTAACGGTTTAATGGTCACAAAAATGAAAATCGTTCCGTTTATAGCTACTTTGGCTATGCTAATGGGCGTCAGAGGTATAGTATACATAGCAACAAACGAAACTTCCATAAGACTTGCGGAATCGGCTTCCGCTCTGACTTGGTTGGGCAGAGGATATTTTTTGGGTCTGCCCGTACCTGCTTGGGTACTGATAATTTTTGTAATCATTTGTACTTTTGTTTCCAAATTAACTAAAATCGGCAGATATATCTATGCCGTTGGAGGTAACGAAGAGGCCTCCAGAATGATGGGGTTAAACGTAGATAAAGTAAAGATTGTGGCTTATGCTGTTTGCGGTTTGATGTCCGGTCTTGCCGGAATTATTATGACTGCAAGGCAGGGGGCCGGTCAACCTACAGCCGCCGAAACTTGGGAGATGATGGCGATTGCCTCCGTGGTTATAGGCGGAACCCAGCTTACCGGCGGTCAAGGCAAATTCACCGGAACCTTTATCGGCATTTTGATCTTAGGTATGATTACAAACATATTCAATATGCAAGGCAACCTTAATACTTGGTGGCAAAGCGTTGTTATGGGATCGATACTCATAGTGGTGGTTGTTATTCAGGCACAGGCAAACAAAAGAAAAATTCATTAAGGTGGTTTCTATGCAAGGTTTGGTTACCAACATTCAGAGATATTCCATTAATGACGGGCCCGGTATCAGAACCACGGTTTTCTTAAAAGGTTGCAACTTAAATTGTGCTTGGTGTCATAATCCGGAGACCATATCCACCAAACAGGAATTGCTGTTTTATGAACAAAAATGCGTGAATTGTCTGGCTTGTATCCCATTATGTAAATTTCAAGCCTTGGAAATAAAGGATGAAAAACGAGTTTTTTATCGGGATAAATGCAAGGCTTGCATGAAATGTACCGAGGCTTGTTTATACTCAGCCATAGAACCTGCGGCAAAAAAAATGGACTCGGACGAAGTAATTAATGAAGTTATGAAAGACTTTGATTACTATAAAAATTCCGGCGGAGGAATGACTTTGTCCGGCGGCGAGGCTTTGGTTCAAACGGACTTTGCCTTGGAAATCTTAAAAAAAGCCAAAGAAAAAGGAATTTCCACCGCCTTGGATACAGCCGGCAATCTTCCTTGGAATATATATGCCCGTGCATTGGAATATACGGATTTGATTTTGCTGGATATTAAGGTTATGGACAACGCAACCCATGAAAAATACATGGGAGTGGGAAATAAACTGATTTTGGAAAACGGTATTAAACTCTCTAAAGAACCGGCAGATATATACGTTCGTATTCCGGTTGTGAAATGTGTTAATGACAGCAAGGAAAATATGGCACAAACAGCAGAATACCTTTCCCAATTCAGAAATCTGAAAAAGGTGGAATTGTTAAGTTATCACGACTTCGGTTCGGAAAAATCAAAAGCACTTTCAAAGGAATTTACCCAATTCAGCCCTCCGGATAATACGGAAGAACTTTTAAAATACTTTGAAAAACTTGAAGCGGAAGTAAGCTGTGAATAAATAAATATTGAACAAATCTATTTTAAAGTAGTTTTAGGGAAACTTTTTCTTCAGAAAAGATTTCCCTAAGTGTCTATCTTTTAATTTTTAACTGGCGAAGGAGGTAGCTTCATGTTAGCTGATAAAATCAATAATTGGTTGAACAAAGACTACAGAGAAACCTTTTACGAACGTATTGAATATATGATGGAAAGCGAACCGCTTTTCAAGGATTGCAGTCACCCCATAAGATACGGAAACACCATGAAATATATTATGGACAGAATTTCTGTACCGGTATATGAGGACGAAAAAATTATCGGTAGCGTAAAAGAAATTATACCCACACAGGAACAGGTGGATTATGTTGAAAATCTCAGCAAGGAATGGTGGGCAGACAAAGACCTTGAAGAAGTGCAAAAAGTATTGCTCTGGAGTTACTCCCATTTTTGGGTAAGAAGACGTGCTCCTTGGTTTTATTCTTTCGGTCATTTGGGTTATGATTGGGAAACTATCGTAAACAAGGGATTGGGTTATTTTAAGACTCATGCAGAAGAATGTCTGAAACAACATCAGGGCGACCCGGTTAAGGAAGATTACCTAAAAGGTGCAATAATCTGTATAGAATCATTTATAGATTATATTGAAAGATACGCCGCCGAATTGAAAAAAACAGCGGATGCCGCCAATGACCCCAAACGCAAAGCAGAGTTGGAAAAAGCATATGACAGCTTTATGCATATAAAAGACAAGGCTCCGAGAACCTTCTACGAAGCCTTACAACTTATCTGGATGATAGTTCTTCCTTCCATGAAGGTAGCCGGTTGCGGTGTATTTAATTTAAGCCGTATGGATCAATATTTGTACCCCTTCTATGAAAAGGACATTAAAGACGGCATTTTAACCGATGAAGAAGCTGTAGCCTTAATCGAGGAATTCTACTTTAAGAACAATGAAATAATGGCTCCCGTTGACCATATGTCCTTGGATGACGAAAAAACTACTTATACCATGGAAGTAACCTTCGACGACCCCAATTACCTTATTTTGGGCGGTTACTTAAAAGGCAAAAAGCCCGGAGTAAACAAACTTACCTCACTGTTTGTAAAAGCAGCACATAACACAAAATTAAAAAATCCCTTTATTGTCTTACGTTACTATGACGGCATAGATGAAAAATTCTGGCTTGAAGCAGTAGACGCCATCAGAGACAATACCACCATAGTAATCTACAACGACGAAACCATGATACCCGCCTTGCAATACTATGGTATAGACGAAGAGGACGTATGGGATTACGGATTTTACGGTTGCAACGACCCCTCTATACCCGGCAAAGAAGGCGGTTTGAGACAGCTTTGGTTCAATCTTGCCAGACCCTTGGAATTGGCAATGAACAAAGGCGATTATCCCATGGAACCCAAGGGAGAAAACCTTACCTACGAAAATAACTTTGCTTTGTTAGACAGAATGGTTGGACTTATGACAGGACCCTACTACGGCAAAAAGACCGCTGACGTAAGTGAATGCAAAAGTATGGAAGATTTCTTGGTATTATTCAGAGAACAAACCGAGTTTCTGATTAACCAATATCGCGAAAAAATAGAGGTAGACATATCAAACGAAAGAATCTGGAACGAAGGAAGATTTCGTATAGAAGATTGCTTCCTGCAAGGAACCTTGGAAAACGCCATGACCTGGAACGACGGCGGTACCAAATATCATAAGATTATCAGTCAAGCATCCGGTTTGGCTACCGTGGCTGATTCGTTGGCGGCTATAGATTTGTTGGTATTTAAAAACAAGGAAATGACTTTTGCGGAACTTGTTGAAATAATGAACAAGAATTACGATGGTCATGAAACTTTGATGAACAGGCTTAAAAAATCTTTCCCCAAATTCGGCAACGATAATGAGGACGTTGACAAGTACGCTAAAATTGCCGCCGAAATTTTCTGCGAAGCAAACAAAAAAGCTAACGGCGATAAGTATATGTATCAATTGTTCCCCACTTTATCCTCCGACAGGGATTTCACAACCATGGGAAGTTATGTTGGAGCAACACCGGACGGCAGAATGCAAAAGGAACGTCTCAGCGAAAATCAATCACCCTCAGAGGGTTGCGATGTTAAGGGGCTTACGGCATTGCTAAACTCCGTTTGTAACATAAATTTCAAAAAGGTTACCGGCGGTCCGTTGAATTTACGTATACATCCATCGGCGGTAAAGGGTGAAAAAGGCTTGGCGATGTTTGCCTCCGCTTTAAGAACCTACTTTAACCGCGGAGGTTTGCAGGCTCAAATTAATATTGTAAGCACAGAACAACTGAAAGAGGCTCAAATCAATCCCGATAAATACAAAAACCTTTGCGTAAGGGTTACCGGATACAGTGCTTTCTTTACACAAATGGGTAAAAAGGCACAGGACGAATTAATAAAAAGAAGCGAAAAAGCTTGATTTCTTTGGGAGAGGATTAAATTCCTCTCCTTTTTGATTTATACATATACTTAATTTCCGGTTAAGTAGTAACAAAAGCGTATATTCGTAGTGGTGAGCGACCGGTGTTTTTTTATAAAAACACAAGAGCGAACCGTTTACGAAGAATAGCTTTTGTTACTATTCCTTATGAAATTAAGTATAATTTTCGAATGAAATTTTCTTGACATGTGTTAAGGTGTACAAAAAAATATCCCCAGTGTATGAACAGAACCCCGTAAAACGGACATTGAAATAAAAGCACCTCCTATTGTAGAA
>CAYXWM010000014.1:0-47935 GCA_964468805.1 uncultured Defluviitaleaceae bacterium | reverse complement strand
GGAAAAATGTATAGGAGGGTTTTATAATGAGCAATAAATACGTGTATCTGTTTTCTGAAGGCGATGGAACCATGCGTAACTTACTCGGCGGTAAAGGTGCAAACTTGGCCGAAATGACCAAACTCGGTTTACCCATACCTCCCGGTTTCGTCGTAACTACAGATGCTTGTACAGTTTACAATACTTCCGGAAAAGTTTTACCGGAAAACATCAAAAGCCAAATTGACGACGCTATCACAGAATTGGAAAATATTTCAGGCAAAAAATTCGGCAGCACAGACAACCCCTTGTTGGTATCCGTTCGTTCCGGTTCCAGAGCTTCCATGCCCGGTATGATGGACACAGTTTTGAACTTGGGTCTTAATGATGCGGCTGTTGAAGGTCTTGCTAAAGCTACCAACAATCCTCGTTTCGCATATGACTCTTACCGCCGTTTTATAATGATGTTCTCCGACGTTGTTATCGGCGTTTCCAAACACAGCTTTGACCGTGTTCTTGACGAATACAAAGAAGAAAGAAATTATAAAAGCGATTTAGACCTTACAACAGATGATTTAAAAGCTATTGTAAGTAAATTTAAAGAAATATTTAAGAACGACCAAGGAAAAGATTTCCCGGCAGACGCTAAAGAACAATTATACGAAGCAATCTGTGCGGTATTCCGCTCTTGGGACAACCCTCGTGCTTTTGTTTACAGAAAAATGCACGATATTCCCTACGATTGGGGTACAGCGGTTAACGTTCAATCCATGGTATTCGGTAATATGGGCGACGACTGCGGTACAGGCGTTGTTTTCACCCGTAACGCTGCTACAGGCGAAAACGTTATCTACGGCGAATATATGATTAATGCTCAAGGTGAGGACGTTGTTGCAGGCGTTCGTACTCCCAAGCCTTTCGCTGAACTTAAAAACGATATGCCCGAAATATATGATGAATTTATTAAATATGCAAATCTTTTGGAAAAACACTATAAAGATATGCAAGATATGGAAATTACAATAGAAAAAGAAAAATTGTACTTCCTTCAAACACGTAACGGCAAACGTACAGCTCAAGCAGCTTTGAAAATCGCTGTTGACATGGTTGCCGAAAAACTTATCACCAAAAACGAAGCTCTTATGATGGTTGACCCCAAACAATTGGATCAACTTCTTCACCCCGCTTTCGACGGTGCTGCTTTAAAATCAGCTAAGAGCATCGGTAAAGGCTTACCGGCTTCTCCCGGCGCTGCTACAGGTAAAATTTACTTCAACGCAGAAGATGTTAAAGCTGCCGTAGAACGTGGCGAAAAAACCATCCTTGTTCGTCTTGAAACTTCTCCCGAAGATATTGAAGGTATGTACCTTGCTCAAGGTGTACTTACAGTACGCGGCGGTATGACTTCTCACGCAGCGGTTGTTGCTCGCGGTATGGGTCGTTGCTGTATCTCCGGTTGCGAAGAAATCAAAATGAACGAAGAAGCCAAAACTTTTGATTTGGCAGGCATGACTTTCAAAGAAGGCGACTCTATCTCCTTAGACGGCTCCACAGGTATCATCTACGCAGGTGAAATCACAACCGTTCCTCCGTCAATCTCCGGAGACTTTGCTGAATTCATGGGTTGGGCTGACGAAGTTCGTACTTTAAAAGTACGCACAAATGCAGATACTCCCGCTGACGCTAAAAAAGCTGTAGAATTCGGTGCTGAAGGTATCGGTTTGACTCGTACAGAGCATATGTTCTTCGAAGAAAACCGTATCCCCAAAATGCGTAAAATGATTCTTTCCGATACAGAAGAAGAACGCAGAGCCGCATTAAACGAATTGCTTCCTTTCCAAAGAGAAGACTTCATCGGTATCTACGAAGCTATGGAAGGCAGACCGGTTACCATCCGTCTCTTAGACCCTCCGTTGCATGAATTCTTACCCAAAGAAGACAACGAATTTGAAATAGTAGCAAAAGACATGGGCAAATCAGTTGCTGAACTTAAAGCAAAAGCTGAACTTCTCCACGAACTTAACCCCATGATGGGTCACAGAGGTTGCCGTCTTGCCGTTAGCTATCCTGAAATGGCAGAAATGCAAACTCGTGCAATCATCGAAGCTGCTATTGACGTTAAAAAACGCAAAGGTACTGACATCGTTCCCGAAATCATGATTCCGCTTGTAGGCGAAATCAAAGAATTACGCTATGTTAAAGACATCATCGTTCAAACTGCCGATGAACTTATCAAACAAGCGGGCGTTTCTTTGAACTACATGGTAGGTACAATGATCGAAATTCCTCGTGCTGCCTTAACAGCAGACGACATTGCAAAAGATGCTGAATTCTTCTCCTTCGGTACCAACGACTTGACTCAAATGACTTACGGTCTTTCCAGAGATGATGCCGGTCGTATTCTTAAAGATTACACCGACAAAAACATCTACGAAGGTGACCCCACAGCTAAACTTGACCAAGTTGGCGTAGGTGCTCTTATGAAGATTGCGGTTGAAAAAGGCCAAGCTACTCGTCCCAACATCAAATTGGGTATCTGTGGCGAACACGGCGGCGAACCTTCAAGTATCGATTTCTGCCACAGAATCGGCTTGAACTACGTTTCCTGCTCACCTTTCCGCGTGCCTATAGCAAGACTTTCAGCAGCTCAAGCAACTATTCGCAATAAATAATTAAACTTAATTAAGACATAATCTTTCATAACTTTTATAAGACTTAGGTAAGGTAAATTAAGCACATATAAGTTTTTATATGCATTTATCATAAGTTTTGAAAGAGAATTAGGGGAT
Organism: uncultured Defluviitaleaceae bacterium; assembly: GCA_964468805.1. Classification (GTDB taxonomy): domain Bacteria; phylum Bacillota; class Clostridia; order Lachnospirales; family WRBF01; genus CAYXWM01. The sequence goes on along the minus strand of CAYXWM010000014.1, from coordinate 45,167 downwards.
AGAACTTTTTCAAAGGTTTTATCCCCTTTTTTTGGCTGATTATTCTTTGGAATCTTCATCATTTTGATTTATAATCTGCTTTTTTGGAAAGAGGGATTTTTCTCCCTCAAGGTCTTAATCTTTTTAATATCAATGAGGTGATTTTTTGGGACTTATTCATATTTATTGCGGTGACGGCAAAGGCAAAACCACCGCCTCCGTGGGACTGTCTGTCCGAGCGGCAGGTTCCGGATTGAATGTGGTTTTCGCTCAATTTTTAAAAAGCACTGACAGCGGCGAACTGCACGTTTTAAGCAAACTGGACAATGTTAAAATCCTCCGCTCTCAAAAAGAATTTCCCTTCACCGACACCATGACACCGCAGCAAAAAGAGGAAATAGTAGGTATCCACAACGAAATATTCCAAACAGCCGTGAAATCCTGTACCCCGAAAGACGTACTGGTCTTGGACGAATTAATGGCAACCTACAATTACAATTTAATAGACCGAGAATTAGTTGACGATTATTTTGCAAATCCGGACGAAAAACCCGAAGTTATCATGACAGGTCGCGACCCGGCAGAACATTTCGTTAATCTTGCGGACTATGTATCAGAAGTAAAAAAAATAAAGCATCCCTTTGATAAAGGCAAGCCGGCAAGAAAGGGTATAGAAATGTAAAAAAAGTGAGTTTATCTTAAAATAGGTAAACTCACTTTTTGTATTATGTAAATTTGGTGTAATGAAAATTTCACCGAATTTCTGATATTAGTATTTCTCCCTCAAATTCCCACTTTCCAAAAAAGCGGAGTATAAAATCGTGTATCTAAATTTAAAGTAGATTTACTGTATAAGTACGTTTTGCATATAAATCATGCAAAAATGTACTCATAAAGTGAAAATTCCTTTGAAATCTAATTTGCCGGGTAAATTGTTCGACTGCTTCGAACTCACGTTACATTACCTTTGTTATCTGTGTTCCCGGGTAAAAATGTTGCAGAATTTGTTCTACGTTAAATCCCTTATCTACCATTCCTTTTACACCATTTTGGCTCATTCCCACACCATGACCGTTTCCTCCGCCGAAAAATGAAACGGTTACCAGGTTGCCTTGTTGGTCTGATTCCTTGTCAAATACCATGAATGCTGACGGCATTATTGAGTAATCGTAAAGAACCTTTCCGTCCTTTAGATTTGTGGGTATGGCTCTGCCGCCGGTAATGTATTGCTTTGGTCTGATTAAATTTCTGATGGTGTATTCCGTTTCCACCAAGATTGTTGCCTTTGTACCCACCAATTTCAGTTGCATAATATTGCCGCCTTCTCCTCTTTGAGTAACTTCCATGTCGGTAACCGCTCCGATGGTACTTATGGGCAAAGATATAGCAGTACCGTTGGGTTGCACCGTCTTTATCAACAGAGGATTGGCTTCGTAACGTGCTTTCAAATTGGCTTCAACGGAAGCCGTAATTTCCTCAGCAGACATTTTCGTATTCCAACGGAACCAATTAAAATCGCTGTCATAAGCCACCACATTCATGTTCTTAAAAAATGCCCTTGCGTTTTCTTCAACGCTTAAATCACCGTAATTTCCTTGGGTGTACTGGGGAATAGCTCGCAAATATTCCGGCGTGGTTGTGGGAAATTGTTTTGTAAGGGAATTTGCCCAAACTTCTCCGCTGTTTGCCGTCATACCGGAGGAATTGGAGAAGAAGTTGGCAGAAATTACGTTTTGGTTATAGGTAAGACATTCTCCTCGGGTTGCGTTTACAGCGGATATGGAAATATCGTTTTCGGGAATATTGTTGTAAACTTGGCAGTTAACCGAATCGTCCACGTTTGCACCGTAGGATTGATAACGGTTGGAATAATACTGTATATATGCATAACTTCTGGCGGTTATCGCCTGTACTTCCGAGGCTTCCACACCAAAACCGGAGGGTATTTCGCTGGGGACTACCGCATATAAATATTCCTCAAAATCCACTTCGTTGATTATTACGTATCCACCGTCTTTCTGAGTTATTTCAAAAAATCCCCTATATTTGGGCGATGCGTTATTATCCCAACTTCGCTTAACCGACTCCAAAACTACTTTTCCGTTTTCTCCCAGAGGTCTGACAAATACCCGTTGTGTATTAGCAAATAATTCGTTTGTAATTTCAAAGTTTTCATATGCTTCCAAGGTTTTTTGGTTTTCGCCGTAACGAACCAAGTATTGGGTTGTGCCGCTAAGTACAACATTTTTGTGTATCAAGCTTGTAAAGCCGGTTGTGGAGATGGCAACACGTATATTTTTCGGCAGTGGTCTTAGGGTGATAACTGCCGCTTGGATTTCGTTGTTACTCACAAAAAAATTGGCACAATTGCTTCCAAGTATCAAATCTTTGTTTTGCTTCCACTTCACTTTTGCCTCTAAGGCAGAATACACTTTAAAATTATCGGAGACGGTTACGCTCCCTTTTCCTTCAAACACTATATCCTTTGGGTTTACCTGAAGTATCTTCTCGTTAAAACTGTCCGTACATTCCTGTATTTTTACTACAGTACCGTCAGCAACGGTAACGTCTCCTATAGCTGATTTTACAATGCCCACATTGGATTTATAGGTTCTTTCCGCTCCGCCTGCAAAAATGGTTATGTCATTATTCTGTGATTTTACTATATAAGCGTTTTTTATGGTGGGTTCCGAGCTAACCACAGCCGTAATACATAACAGCTCATCGCCCTTTATCAAGGCAGTGATTTCCTTGTCTGTATATGCTTCCACATCAAAGCCGGCAAAACTTATTGGTCCTATGTCCGTAATCATAAAACTTCCGGTAAGTTGGGTGTTGTTGCCGGGGGTTGCCAATACGGTGAACTGACTTTTCTTAATTCCGAACCCGGTTTCCAATCCCTTGCCTTCGCTTAAATTTTCCAAAGTTGATGAATAAAAATTAACCCACAAAGCATAGGATATGGGAGTGTTTTTGGTTTCTTCGGTAATTTGTAGTTTTAGCTTATTGTGAGGGTTGAGTTTATCCAAAAGGTATTGGGCTTCTTGCAGGGTTATGGGCTCGTTGGGTTTAAATAAATTACCGCTTCCGCTCATCTTACCGTCAATAAACACAACATTTATATACTTGTCATACCATTGTTGAGGTGATGTATCCGTAAAGCTGATTTGCCTTTTTAAATTATCTATGTATTCCGAGTCATAAAAAGCCATAGCTATCATTTTTGCTATTTGTCCTCTGGTAATGGGCATATTGTCTCCCAAAACGGCTTTGTTTTCGGTGGGTTGGGTGTATGCCATAGCCTGAACAACTTCCGGGGTAGGGTTGTCCGTAACTTGGTTATTATTGTTACCGCAGGCAGTTAAAAGCAAAAATAAACTCATTAACCCCAACAGAAAAATATTGGTTTTTTTCATAGTTTCCTCCTTCTTTCGTGCCAAAGATTTCGCTATTGGAACCGGAAAATTCCTTCATATTATTATACTGTATCCGGTACAAGTATATGCCAAAAAAGCAACCGTATATTTGTCGAAAGTTTAATTACATATATGGGGTTGCTTGTTCGTATATTATATTACTTCGACAGTCTCGGGCGATTTAGAAACCCGGAATTGCCGTATGAATGTAATTTTTATGATGCCAAAGGAGTGTTTAATTATGATAGAAGATAAAAAAATCCATTCCCGTCATTCCGTTGTTTTGGATAAAAGGGCAAGTATAACCGTAACCGGTGTTTTGGACGTGATTTCTTTTGATGAGGAAAGCATACTTACGGAAACAGACATGGGCGTTTTGGTTATAAGAGGGAATAATCTCCACGTAAGTAAATTAAACTTGGAAACGGGAGATTTGGTTGTAGACGGTGAGATTTACAACATATCCTATGAGGACCGTGCTGTGGGTAAGGGTAAAGGTTCATTCTTCGGCAGTTTATTTAAGTAAGGAACTAAGCCTATGATTCTGTCTATGTCGCAACAATCGTGGCTTTTTATTCTGAACGTGGGTCTGGGCTTTTTAATCGGTTTTATTTATGACCTTTTCAGGATAATCAGAAAGCTTTTTAAGCATCCCAATTTTCTTACCAATATTGAGGATTTGGTTTATTGGGTGTTGGTTTCTTTTTTGGTGTTCTGCTTTATGCTGAACAAAAATTACGGCGAGATACGAGCCTTTTCCATAATAGGAACCTTGATAGGAAAGGTTTTGTACTTTTTTACTATCAGTCCTTTAGTTATAAAAATTACTATGAGTGTAATAAAATTCGCAACGGCAATAATCTCCAAAACCTTGTACTTTCTTTCTATTCCCATTAAATTTATAATAAAACTATTGCTCGCACCGTTTATATGGCTAGGTAGCCTATTCAGTCCTCTTTTCATAAAAGTTTCTAAACCTTGTAAAAAATTCTTGCAAGGAACGAAAAATTATGCGAAAATCAAGAAAAGGGCGATTCTGAAAGACATTAAAATATTGATGAAGAAAACTTAGTAATAAGCTAATTTAATATCGATACAAATAAATCGCAATTACCCGAAAACGTGGCAAAATTACGATTTATTTGTGTTTGTTTAAATTCAAGGCATATTCCCGTTAATACCGGTTTATAAGAACGGTATATAAGGTCAACTTATCGGAAGTGATTACATGAAGAAAAAATTAAGGATAAAGGTGTATTTGGTTTTTTGGCTGATTATTATTGCTTTTTTTGCTTCTATAATTTATTTTCAGTGGGACAACTATCTAATGTTTTCCAAAGAAGCTGAAAGTATTAATAAATTGATTAAAGAAGAAGAAAAAAAATCAGAAATGCTCAGTCAGGAGCTTAAAACCATGGGCACTGATGCCTTTGTAGAAAAGATAGCCAAGGAACAATTGGGATTGGTATCCCCGGATGAGGTTTTGTTTTATCGTGAGTAATTGAGTATAAAATTAATGCCAATTTTGAATAGTGATTTAAGTTAAAAAATTGTCTTGCCTGCTTGACCCTCTTGATGTATAATTATGTCAAGTGATAAACGGCCCGTTGGTCAAGGGGTTAAGACGTAGCCCTCTCACGGCTAAATCAGGGGTTCGAATCCCCTACGGGTCATGATTAATACTGATTACATTTTAAACAGAGGACAAAAATAATTGATTTTTTCCAACGGATTAAGGAAAAAACGATTATTTTTGTCCTTCATCTTTTTTGGAAATAGTATAAGACTTGTTTGATGCAAGTCTTTTTTGTGCCGGTTTAAAAACCACCGTTTACACCTATAATTTGCCCGGTTAAATAGGCACATTTTTCTGTAGATAAAAAATAAACCAGTTCGGCTATCTCTTCTACAGTACCGAATCTTCCCATGGGGATACTTTCTGTAAGGATTTCTTTTTCTTCCGGACTTAAAAAATTATTCATTTGAGTTTCTATTACTCCGCAGGCTATGGCGTTTACTTTTATGTTACTTGGTGCCAATTCTTTTGCCAGAGCCTTGGTAAATGCGTTAATACCGCCTTTTGTAGCGGAGTATACCGCCTCCATGCTTGCCCCTTCACTGCCCCAAATAGATGAGATATTTATAATGACTCCCGATTTGTTGTTTATCATTGAGGGTACGACCAAATGACAGGTATTAAATACCGAATAAAGATTATTTTTTATCAATGCATCCCATTGTTGAGGTGACATATCGTTAAATAAACCTATATGACTTACGCCGGCATTGTTAACCAAAATATCCGTTTGTCCGAAACGTTTCTCTATCTTTGCAAATAATTCTTTGGTCTGCTCATAATCCGAAACGTCGCATACAAATCCCTCTGTATTGGGATTGATTTGTCTTAATTCCTGCAATTCTTCTTCCAAGGTTTTGCTGCAGGAACTGCAATTTATAATTACATTGCAATCATTTTCAGCGAATTTCCGGGCTATAGCCTTTCCTATACCTCGTGATGAACCTGTTACCAGTACTGTTTTCTTCATAAGAATCCTTTCCGAGAAAATCAATTGATTTTTTTGCGAAACACTGTATAATAGAAATAACGTAATATATAACGTAATATTTTATAATCATACATAATTAATAAGATATATTTATTATATATTTATTGAATTTTTAATCTACACAGAGCTACTGATTAATATCATCAGCTTTCAACTTTAGATAAAGACACCGGGGGAATCTTTTAATGTCAGAAATAGTCACACTTTTAAACAGTTTGGTAAGCTTGGTTTTTTGTATGCTTATGGGTTACACAGGGCGTAAAACCAAACTTATCAACGACGAAATAAGCACGGGACTTTCCAATCTTTTGTTTTACTTAACCTTGCCTTGTTTGTTGATTTCATCCATGCAAAAAGATTTTACCCCGGAATTGTTAACCGATTCATTGATAGTATTCTTTGTATTTCTGGCTGTCTACGCCATGGGTTATGTTTTCTGCCGTATTCTTTGCCCTATACTTGGAATACCTAAGGATAAATGGGGAATATGGCTGTTCGGAACAGCTTTTCCCAACGTTTCATATATGGGTTTGCCGGTGGTTTCAGGGCTTTACGGCAGCGATGGGATATTCTATGTTACAATAATATGCATAGCGTTTAATCTTTTCGTTTTTACCTTTGGTGATTACATAGTATTGTCCGGATTACCCAAGAAAGGAAATTCCGACATAAAACATCTGCTGAAGAATCCTCCGTTAATAGCAACCTTTGTGGGATTGCTTATGTTTTCGTTTTCTTTAAGGTTACCTACAAGCTTAAATAACGGTTTGGATATGCTGGGAAGTATTACCATGCCTATATCTATGGTTATAATCGGTGCTTCTTTGGCAAAAACTTCTTTGGTTAAGACTTTTCTTGCAGGTAAGCTGTACTTTGCCGTTTTTGTTAGGCTGATATTGGTTCCCGTAATTTTTTATTTAATATTATGCCCCTTTATAGAAAATCAAGTATTGCTGGGTACTATTACTCTCATTGCCGCCATGCCCGCCGCCTCTCTTACGGCTATATTTGCGGAAAGACTTAAATGCAATGTTGAGCTTGCTTCACAATATGTAGCTATATCCACCATACTGTGCGTAATAACCGTTCCCATTATTTCTTTTATTATTTACAGATAAGTTGTTTTAGCCATAGTAAACAACTTCTGCCAAGGAGAAAATCATGTCAGAAAAATTTAAGTCCGAACAATTACCGCCTAATTTGTTGTTAAAGTTTTCATGGAACATATTCCTAAAACATTTTCCCTTGATACTTTTTATATGCCTGCTTGTATATATACCGCTTTTTGCAATAGTTTATATGGAACCTGCCCGATTGGTATATGTTTGGCTGAATATACCCATGGGCTCCGAAGAAGCCGCGCTTTATATAAATATGGTAGTACAGGTAGTACTTTTTGGTGTATTTCACCCACTTATTGTTGGAGCGGTAACTGCCATTTGTCGCTGTGAAGCAGAGGGTAAGAAGGTTACGGTATATTCCGTTTTGGATGCCTCCCTTATGCTTTGGGGCAAGCACGTTTGGACCTCGTTGTTGTATTTTTTTACTGTGGCTTTAGGTTCTGTGCTTATAATACCGGGTATATTTGCCGCGGTGGCATTTTACTTCTTTCCTCAGGTTACTGCCTTATCCGGACTTTCGGGATTAAGAGCATTAACGGTTTCTTTCAGTGTGGTTAACGGACAATGGCTTAAAACCGCAATAGTATTGAGTTTTTCGGTATTGGCTTCTTATGCCGTCGGTATGTTGTTTGTATCTATGTTACCGGAATCTCAAGAATTAAGCGTTATAATATTAATCCTTTTGGATGTAATTGTAAATACCATAAACGTTATATTCAGTATTTTTACAAGCCTCTGGTTTTTAAACAACTATATGCTTAAAATACCCGCCGAGGCTAAGAAAGAACAATAAGATAAGCTGAGTTGAAATTGATTTATTCCATAGCATTTGCATTTTTGCAGGCGTTATGGAATTTTTATATGTATAGTGATTCCATTTTAAACAGAGGACAAAAAAATTGATTTTTTCCAACGGTTCAAGGAAAAAACGATTATTTTTGTCCATCATCTTATATGGAATCAGTATATTTCCAAATCATTTACCATTTTGAAAAATAGGAGACTTAATTTTATGACATCCAAGTCAAGTGAAAATAAAACATTTTTCAAATTATTGTTTACTCTTGCCATTCCCATAATATCTACGGATATTTTGAATGCCTTTGTCAACTGGGTTGATACGGTTATGATAGGAGCCGGGCTGGGTATAAACGAGATAACCGCTGTAGGCATAGCCAATCAGATATTCTTTTTGTATCTGTTTATAATATTTGGTGTCTGCTCCGGTTCTGCCATATTCTTTGGGCAGTTTTGGGGCAACGGCGATCATAACGGGGTCCGCAAGGTAATGGGCATTTGTTTCGCAATGTCCTCTGCTTTCGCCTTATTGTTTCTTGCGGGTGTATATTTTTATCCCAAAGAGCTGTTACGCATATTCTCATCGGATAGTGAAGTTATAGAAATAGCAACCCGTTACATTAAGGCTGTTGGTATTACATATTTAATAATAGCATTCACCGCAACAATAAACTTCGCCTTGAGATTTACCGGATATGTAAAAGTATGTTTGATTACAACAGGTATAGCTATTCTTTGCAACGTTACCTTGAATTATTTATTTATATTTGTTCAACAAATGGGAGTAGAAGGAGCGGCTTTGGGCACGGTTATAGCCAGGAGTTTGGAACTTCTGTTGCTGATAATTATTTCTTATGCTATAAAAGCCCCCATTGCCGGTAAGTTAAAGTCTTATTATTCAGCAAGTTTCAAGTTTTTCATGGAATACTTTAAAGTTACTTCCTTTGTTATACTAAACGAAATAATCTGGGCAACCGGTATTTCCGGATACATGGCTCTTTATCAAAACACGGGAACTTTCGGTCAGGGTGCCTTTCAAATAGCCAATACAGCACAGCAGTTATTCCAAACCTTTGGAATAGGAGTAGGTACAGCCTGTGGGGTTATGATTTCCAATGCATTGGGTGCAAAGCAACCGGGCACAGCAATAAAATATGCAAAGAAGTGTATGGTTTTTGCTCCCTGTCTTACAGCCGTAATGAGTACCATACTGGTTTTTGCCGCTCCTCACATAGCAAACTTGTATAAGGTAGAGGAAATCGTCAAGCAACATGCCGTATTTACCATGTATATCATTGCCGCGGGCATGATTATCAAGGTAATCAATTACGCCTGTATCGTTTCCATACTCCGTAACGGCGGAGATTCTCTTTTCGGATTTGTTGTGGATGCTATTTCTGTTTGGCTTGTGGGTATTCCAATGGTATATCTTGCAACCTGCGTATTTAAAATGCCCATTTACCTTGCAGTGGCTTTTGCCTTTTCAGAAGAAGCGGTTAAGCTTCTGGCGTGTCTGGCAAGGGTAAAAACCAATCGTTGGGCAAATTGCTTGGTGGATAAAATATAGGAATGTTGTATAATGATTCCATTTTAAACAGAGGACAAAAAAATTGATTTTTTCCGACGGTTCAAGGAAAAAGTCCTTCATCTTATTTGGAACAGATATATGTTACGAAAATTCCAATTGGCGGCATTAGCGGTCTTTTTTATAGTCACAGCCCCTATATAATATCTGAAGTGTAAAGGGATACTTTTAATTTAAAAGTATCCCTTTAAGTTTTATCTGTAATTAAGCTTGTCTTACCGTAAATTTTAGTCATACGCCTTTGCCTACCATAATAAATATAATTAAGCCCTAAAAATAAAGTTAGTGCGGAGGCATTATGAAAATTATAAGTATTCGCAAGGAAAAAATAATGATTTACATATATTTGCTGATTATTCTGGTCGGTGTAATAACAACATGGTCCGGAGACTCGGTTCAGACCTTCTCCATGCCCGTAGCGAAAAAAGTAATTCTCATAGACCCGGGGCATGGGGGTATAGACTCGGGTAAAATCGGCGATAGGGATACTTTTGAAAAGGATATAAACTTACAAATAGCAAAAAAATTACAATCCTACTTGGAACAAGGCGGTTCTTATGTTTTAATGACCAGAACATCAGACGAAGCTTTGGGACCAAATAAATCTTCGGATATGGCTAAACGTCGCAGTTTGGCAAATAACAATCCTGTAGATATTTTGGTAAGCATACATCAAAATTCTTACGAATCAGCCAGTGCCAAAGGAGCACAAGTGTTTTATTTCAACACTTCGGACAACAGCAAGCTTTTGGCAGAATGTATCCAAAATGAATTAACTACATATTTAAAACAAAAATCAAGAGAAGCCAATCCCAACAGCAGTTACTTTATTCTACGCAGAACAACTGTACCTGCGGTTATAGTAGAATGTGGATTCTTAACCAATTATAACGAAATGAAAAACCTGGAAAGCTCCAAATATCAAGATAAGGTAGCTTGGGGTATTTATATGGGCATAATCAAATACTTTGAAAGTATCAATGGATAAGGAAAAAATGGTTTATTCGTTAAGTGATTACTTTTGTCCTTCATCTTATATGGAATTGTAGTAAATCTTCTTTAATATTAGAAACACGATTATATATACGGCTTTTTTGGAAAGAGGGAGTTTATGACTAATTCCATACTTTGCTTACTATTTAAATGGAATTAGTATGAGGGAGAAAACCTTTATCCACCGTTTGAAAAAAGGTTTTCTCCCTCAAGGTTTGTAGAACTAATATAGTATAAAAAAGGAGCGAACCCGAGTTCACTCCTTTTTTACATTCCTTTTAGTATACTTGCAAATTTTGTATATTGAGACAGCCACATTAAATCTACCGTTCCGGTAGGGCCGTTACGTTGCTTTGCGATAATTACTTCTGCTTGGTTTTTCTTTTCGGTTTCGGGGTTATAATATTCGTCCCTATAAAGAAAGGCAACCACGTCTGCGTCCTGCTCGATTGCACCGGACTCACGCAAGTCGGACAGCATGGGTCGGTGGTCATGTCGGGTTTCACAGGCACGACTGAGCTGTGAAAGGGCTATAACCGGAGCATTCATTTCTCTTGCCACTGCTTTAAGAGAACGGGAGATTTCCGATATTTCTTCTTGTCTTGAACCGCTTCTGCCCGAGCCGGTCATTAGCTGTAAGTAGTCTATCATTATAAGGTCAAGACCTTTTTCCGTTTTTAGACGTCTGCATTTTGCTCGAAGTTCGTTTACCGTAATACCGGGAGTGTCGTCTATGTAAATTTGCGACTTGGATAGCGGCTCCAATGCTTGGACGATTTTTGTCCAGTCCTCGTCAGTCAAATCACCGGTACGAAGTTTTTGAGAATCTACCATTGCCTCAGAACACAGCAGACGGTTAACCAACTGCTCCTTTGACATTTCCAGGCTGAATATTGCGGTGGATTTACTGTTTCGTATGGAAACATTTTGGGCTATGTTCAAAGCAAAGGCGGTTTTGCCCATAGACGGTCTTGCAGCTATCAAAATAAAGTCAGAGGGTTGCAAACCGGCTGTTTTTGAATCTATATCCACAAAACCGGTGGGCAGACCCGTAATTTTTTCTTTGGAAAGATAAATTTCCTCTATACGGTTTATAGCATTAACCAAAACATCGTGTATATGAGCAAATTCGGAAGAATTTCGTCCTTGGGAAATCTCAAAAATTGCCTTCTCTGCCTGTTCCAAAATCATTTCCACTGGCTCTTGGGCGGCATAACCTTTGGAGCAAATTTCCGAAGAAGACTTTATCAGTTTTCTCAGTATGGATTTTTCTTCAATGATTTTTACATAATGCTTAATGTTTGCCGAAGTATAATATCCGTCAGCCAGGGTGGTGAGATATTCCATACCGCCCACTTGGTCCAATAAACCCTTTTCAGACAGTTTATTTTTTAAGGTAACCGCATCTACGGGGGTATTCTGTTGAAATAACTCCACCATTACGTTAAAAATTGCACCGTTATTGGGATAATAAAAATCCTCGCCTCTGATGGCTTCAAATGCCGAAACCACAGCTTCCGAGTCAAACAGCATACTGCTCAGTACCGCTTGCTCGGCTTGAGAATCATTAGGAGGCACTCTTTGTGTGTCCATAATTATCCTTCCACGATTTCAACCATTAATTTGGCTGTAACCTCCGGATGCAGCTTAACGTCTACTTCCTTTTCGCCCACGGATTTAATGGGGTCGTTAATTACGATTTTCTTTTTGTCTATGTCTATACCCTTTTGAGTAAGGAGAGCTTGAGCGATTTCCTTGTTAGTAACGGAGCCGAACAATTTTCCGTTTTCGCCGGTTTTAACGTTGACAATAATTCTTAATTTGTAAATATCCGCTGCCAGTGCTTTTGCGTCTTCCAATTCTTTTTGTGCCTTTTCTTTCAGCACCTTTTGTTTCTTATCCAACATATTTAAGTTAGCCTTTGTTGCTTCCAAGGCAAGTTTTTTGGGAAAGAGAAAATTACGAGCATAACCGTCGCTTGCTTCGATAATTTGGTCTTTCTTGCCTACACCTTTTATATCTTCAAGTAAAATTACCTTCATTGATTATCGCCTCCGAAAGTGCGTAGTATTGCTTTAATATATAGTTTTTTTGCGTTTCTGTCAAGTGTTCGGGGATTTGAGATAATTTAGCTGTAAATAATTCAGAATAATTTTTTCGGCGTTTATCAATACAATATAGCTATAAACCTTGAAGTTTACATACAAAAAAGATATTATAGAATAAATTAAATTATAATGAGGTATGTTCCGTGAAAGCAATTGACAGCAAAACTTACCGGAAATTACGAGATTTTATTCGAAGGGAACAACAAGTTTGTGATGAAACTTTTATAGAAAATGCCGCAAAGGATGCGTATGAGTTTTGCAAAGAATTGTTAAAAGACGATTGTAAATCGATTATGATATTGACAGACGACAGTGAGCCGGGACAAATAGGCATTGCTCTTGCAAAATATCTTATTGTAGAGAATTATAAGGTTACTGTCCTATACTTAGGTAATCAATGTCCAAATGAAAAAGACACTCTTGAAACTCCCATAATATATAAAAATGATAAAAACTTATTTTCTAAAATAAAAACATCCGAGATTATTGTGGATGCTTTGGGTAGTAATAATAAGGAAAATATTGAAATTGCAGAAACAGTTAATAACCTTTCCAAAACAGTAATTTCCATTGATTATCCCTATGGAATGAGTGACAACAACGAAGCATGGGAAAACACCGTAATTAAGCCGGATTTCACCCTGTCCATTTTGTGTCATAAGGTGGAAATGTTTTTGTATCCCGGTTGTGAATATACGGGACAAAAGGCAATTATTAAGGCAGGCATACCGGAAACAATGGTCGAGGGATTTTTAAACAACGAAGGTTTTGCCTATATTTTGGAGGAAAGCGACTTAAAAACCTTGTTACCCAAGCGTAGCTTACGTTCCAACAAATACACTTACGGTAAGGTTCTCTGTCTGGCAGGCTGCGATAATATGCCCGGGGCAGCTTTACTGGCTGCAACAAGTGCTTACAGAAGCGGAGCGGGTATGGTTAAGGTCTGCTCAACAAAACACGTGACAGACATTATACACATTAACCTCCGTGAAGCTATATCCCTAACCTTACCGGACGAAACCGGATTTTTGGGCAAAGAAGCCTTTGAATTAGTAAAGCCGGAACTTTCATGGGCAGATGTAATTATTCTTGGACCGGGTTTGGGAAACAACGAAACCACAGCGGAATTTGTTTATAAAGTTGTAGAAAACTCTGCTTGTCCCATTATTTTGGATGCAGACGGTATTAATGTATTGGCAAAAAATTTGGGATTATTGAAAGATTTGAAAGGTCGTTGTGTTATTACTCCACATTTCGGAGAGATGAGCCGTTTAACCGGAACAACTTCCGGTTATATTCAAGATAGGGTTTTAAACACGGCTTTGGAATTTTCTCATAAGCACGGAATAGTTACCCTTCTTAAAGATTGTAAAACCGTTATAGCTAATCACACGGGAAAGGTTTTTATAAACAACACCGGAAACCCATCTATGGCAAAGGCAGGTTCCGGTGATGTTTTAAGCGGAATAATTGCCGCTTTGGCGGCTCAAGGAATGGAATTGTTTTCTGCCGCCGGGGTAGGTGCTTACATTCACGGCAAGGCAGGTGATTTGGCGGCAGAAAAGATCGGGCTTTACGGGGTTTTGGCTTCGGATATAACTGAATATATTCCCAAAGCCTTGACAGCTTCCTAAATTAACAAGATATGTAAGGATACTCCCAATCCCACAGCAAGCAAAATCAATTTTACCCAAAATTGGGAAATAAAGAACGAAGAAATAATCAAGGTAATCCACAAAAAGATCAATGACTTAATTTTTACCGATTTACTTACCGGTGTTTTATTCCTGTAATTGCTTATATAAGCACCGAAGTATTTTGACCCAAGTAATTTTTGGTATATTTTGGGGCTTACGGAGCAAAAACATGATGCTGCCAACAAAACAAAGGGAGTTGTGGGCAAAATCGGTAGAAAAATGCCTATAAATCCTAAAAGTAAGCTTATGTACCCTGTAGATAGCAATATAATTTTTTTCATGTTTTAATCTTATTTCTCCTAAGCTAAAATATTCGAAAAATCTGAAATTTCTTTCGTTATGTACCAAATTTACTGTTGATTTTTAAACACACTTATGTTAGGATAGGTACTTGTATATAAAAAATACCCGTTAATAAAGCATTTCGACATTTTAACAGGTATTCCTTGCTTTCGTCAAGAAGGCCTATAGTCCAAAAGGAGGAAACGAACTTGAACAAGTATGAATTGGCTGTAGTTTTAAGAGCTGACTTGGAAGAAGACAGCATGAAAGCCGAATTTGAAAAAATTCACAAATTGATTGCTCGCTTTGAAGGAACAATCGAAAAAATCGATGATTGGGGAAGAAGACGTTTAGCTTACGAAATCGAAAAGCAAACCGAAGGTTTCTATAGCTTTATCACCTTTACCTCAAACGCTGCGGCTCCTGCCGAAATCGAAAAACGTATCAGAATCATGGAAAACGTATTGCGTTTCTTAATCGTGCGTGTGGAAGCTTAACAAGCTGTTTTCCGAAGGATAAAGATTGGGGGATTGGCAATGAATAAAGTTATACTCATGGGACGACTGACCAAGGACCCGGAAATACGCTATTCTCAGTCCGCTGAACCTTTGGCTATTGCAAGATACAGCTTGGCTGTCAACAAACGCTTTAAAAGACAGGGCGAACCGGACGCAGACTTTATAGATTGCGTTGTTTTCGGCAAACCTGCCGAATTTTGTGAAAAATATTTTAAAAAAGGTATGATGGTTTGTATTTCGGGCCGGTTATCCGTCCGAGTTTGGGAAGACAACAACGGTCAAAAACGCAGAACTACCGAAGTTGTGGTTGATGAACAGGAGTTTGGCGAAAGCAAATCTTCTTTCGAAAACCGCGGAGGCAGTTCAAGCAGACCGGCTCCTTCCGCAGACAATTACGGTTACGGAGAGCCTGAGGGATTTACCGAAACCGACGAAAATATAGACGATGACTTACCGTTCTGATTAGGAGGATAAATATGATTCAAAAAAAACGCGGACGCAGAAAAAAACGTGTTTGTGCTTTTTGTACAGATAAAATCAACTACATCGACCACAAGGAAGTAGCAAAGCTTAAACGCTTTGTATCCGAACGTTCCAAAATTCTACCCAGACGTATTACAGGCAACTGTGCAAAACATCAACGTGCTTTGACCATAGCCGTAAAACGTGCAAGACACCTTGCTTTAATGGCATTTACATCCGATTGATAATACTTTTAAAAAGTCCGAAGTTATTCGGGCTTTTTTTATTGTAAAAAAGACTATGGTAAATCTATTTTTATAGAAAATATGTTGATACAGAGATTTTTTAAGAAATACAATTAAAAGGAAAGCCGGTTTCAACCCGTAATAAGGTTTTCTCCCGAAATGTCCTTATTAATCCGGATTTACTGTAGCCTTACACGAGATTTTGTTCATAAAAACTATTTATACTAATAAAATATATTACGGCAGATAATGCGAATAATAAAGAAAACAAGCACTTTCCGGCGTTATATCATATGGCTTGATTTTTAATATCGGATAAGAGGTGAAAAATGGAAAACAGTTACATAGTAAGGCTAAAGGAAAACCGGTTGTTTTGTTTCTATTATGTTAAAGGCAGAGGCCTGTTGTACAAAACCTATGAAAACAACAAATGGGCGAGAGAAAAAGTTCTTCTGGAGCAGGGCAGAGAGAATTTTACCGTCACCATAGATGAAAAGGGAATTATCTATCTTTTATGCCAAGATTCAATGGGAGATGTGGTTTTGCTTACCAACGGAGAAGGCGAATGGGTAAGCAAGGTAATCTTGAAAAATCAATCCGGCAAAGTTCACCCCATACTGCTGAAACCCATTATTACAGATAACGGCATTTGTCTGATTTACAATGTTCCTGCCGTTGAAGAAAAGTCAAATTACTTGGTTTTTCAAAGCGTAGACGGAGACGGTCGCTGGGGTCCGGCACAGCGTATAGACAGATTTACCGGCATGAACAGCCAAATGTTTCAAGTGCAACACGTTACAAGGGAACATGTACTCCTTTTTTATTACAACAAGAGTATGGAAAACAGTATAGGCTATCGTGAGATAACTCCGGCTAAATTGGGCAGTTACAATAATATTTTTTCAACCGTAAACCATTTGCAGGATGTTTGTTTTCTTACCACAGATAACGCCATACACGTTTGTTACATAGTTAAAAGCGTCTTCTCATGTCAGCTGATTTACAGAAAAAAAGAGGACGAAGGTTTCAGTCAACCCACTATTATAGCAGAGTCTCAAAAGCTGGATAACTGCATAATGTTTTTCGTGGAAAATATTCTTTACATTATGTACGTCAGCAACGGGCAACTTTTCGAAACCCGTACCGAGGACAGAGGCAAGACTTTCTATCGTCCGGCCCGTTATAGGAATAAATTCTGCTTAAATCCAATGAAGGCTCATTATATTTCCAATGTCCCACAGTCAGAAGACAATTATTACTGCCGGGAGCTGTATGTAGACAGAAGTCATCCTTGGGACATACAGGTGATTCCCGACAAAAACGAGGATTTTTACCCTGTTTTGGCTCCTTTAATCAGACCGCCTGATGCAGAGCCTACCCCAACCCAACCCAAGCCTATAAAAAAGAAGCCGGAAATTCACTCGGAGATTTCCGATGATTTAAGCGAAAAATTATTCAGCTTAACCAATCAAGTAACGCTTCTGCAAAGGCAAGTAAGCGAGAAAAATGAGCAGTTAATGGAAATCACTGCTATGCTAAAGGAACGCAACGAAGAAGTTCGTCAGATAGAAACCGAACGGAAGAACTACTATTTAAAAAGTTTAGACGAAAGAAACGAAATGTTGGAAAAAATAAAATACCTTGAGCAAAAAAACGAGGAGTATTTGATTGCCTTGGATAAACTTAAACAAAAAAGCGTGGAACTATACCAAAAAACCGTTAATCAAGATCCGGAAACGACTAATGATACTTCCTCTGAAAATAATACCGAAACCGACCCACCGGTTGAAACAAACGATAATCCTCCCGAAGCGGATGTTACGGAAAACAACGACTGATAAAGTAATTAATTACTGTACCAATACTTTTTTAATGCTGTACTTTATAATCCCCACCAATTAAAGATTGGTATACTTTACCCAACATCAACTTCCCTAACAAATTATCAGGTTTAGGAGGATTAACAATGAAGATATTTTTAGACCCGGGTCATGGGGGCTCAAACCCCGGTGCTGTTTCTACAATAACCGGCGAAAAGGAATCCGAAATAAA
The DNA here is from genome assembly GCA_964468805.1 of uncultured Defluviitaleaceae bacterium. Taxonomy (GTDB): domain Bacteria; phylum Bacillota; class Clostridia; order Lachnospirales; family WRBF01; genus CAYXWM01. The sequence continues at coordinate 27,344 of CAYXWM010000014.1, read as the reverse complement.
TTTGGATACGGCTATGAGAACCGCAAGAATTTTAGAGGAATACGGTTATACCGTTAAGTTGTCCAGAACAGGCGAATCGAATTTGAGTTTAACAGAGCGTGCCGAGGAGGCTAATGCCTGGGAGGCCGATTATTTTATCAGTATACATTGTAATTCAAGCGATGACCCTGCGGTGAGCGGAACGGAAACCTTTTATTATCGTAAGGGCAGTGTCTCGGAGAATTTTGCCTCTATAGTACAGGAACAATTGGTTATCCAAAACGGGCTTACAGACTTGGGAATCAAGTCCCGGAATTTTGCGGTTTTAAGGCTGACAAAAATGCCGGCTATTTTAACCGAATTGGGTTTTTTGACCAACGAAAATGATGCTCGGTTACTCAGCGAAGCAGACTTCAGAGAAAAGTGTGCCCAAGGGATAGCGAACGGAGTTTGGATGTTTATTAATCGTATTTAATTAGGGCATTTCAAACAACCCCTAAAAGTCTATACTTAGGTTCTTGTAGTAAAATTTTCCGGTTTGTGTAATGCGGATAATGAAAACTTATGAAATGGTAACAATAATAACTTTAGGTGACGTAACTTTGACGAAAATAAACAAATTGTTTACTATGCCGGTAAATTATATTAAATATAAGTGCACATTGGATATAACGGTTAGGGGTTAAATATTTACGACTAAAATATATCTAAAAAAACAAAACTATACCGGCTAGGTATTAACATTATTTACCTGTGCATAATTATTCAAAAATTTTTATATAAGTTAGACCGCTTTCTTGATGAAGGCGGTTTTTTATTTATTTTCGGCTGAAAGTACTATTTTTCTTAATTTTTTATTAAAATATTTCTGAGATTTTACGTTAGATTTACATATTCAAGCTCTAAAATAATTAATAAATTAGTCGCCTTACATTAAAACCGGTATACACATTATTGTCAATTGATAATTTAGTGTAATAATGCACATATAGAAATTATGCACAAACACTACAGATTGATTTACTATACAATGTATTAAAAGTTATATTCAAAACATATATTGTATTTTATAAATAATTATTATATAATATTAAAATCGCCAATGGAAATAAATACTAATAGTTGTTAATAACATATAACGGCTTTTTTAGCTAAAAATCGCTGTTAATAAAATTTTCCGGCGAGGTTGTTTTTGAAAACCTTTGGGGTAGGATAAAGCTGTTGCCTTTAAGGTGTTTTTCTGCCGGAAAAATTTCAATCGGATTCTATCTGTTTTTTGAAATCTATTTAACTTTATAGCCATAAAGATGTTGGTACTTGACGTTTTGACAGGAGGGCTATTATGAGAATATTTAACAGATCCTTTTTATCGGAAAACAGAAAGTTGATAATTATAGTACTTCTTCTGACTCTTGCCATGCTGATTTCCGTTTTTTCGGCTTTGACCATTGAATCAGCAAAAACCAATGCAAGAATTGAAGATTTACTAAACAAGGATATGGACAGTTATCTTTCAGATATAAATTCCAAAATGTCTAATTATTTGACGCTTGCAAATCAGTCCAATCATTTTACAATGATTCGCAAATTACTTAAAGATCTTAATTCTAAAGAAGAAATATACGAGTACCCTTATTTATCGGACATAATAGGTGAACTTGAGTCCATTCTGGAAACAAACAATGAATTGTCATTAATCTGGATTGCAAGTATTAAAGGAAACTTCTACATAGACAATTACGGCAATATTAACGATGATGACTGGGATATAAGAGAAAGACCCTATTACCAAAAGCTCGTTGCCAATAACAAAGCTTTTATAGCTGAACCGTGGGTATCGGCTTCATCACACACAATGGTATACGGGTTGATTAATCCTATAAGAGATGAAAGCGGAATGTTAATAGGGCTTGTTGGTTTTGACTTTAATTATGATATTATAAATAATCTGATTGAAGCAAATATTATCACAGATACTCATGAAGTCTGCCTTCTGTCCTCAGATAATAAGGTAATTTATGATCACAGTAAAGATATGTCATTTCAGGAATATGATCGGTTGCCTTACCCCAAAGAAGTTCTTGAGATGATAAAAACCAAAGAAGAAGGACTTATACAGGTCAATGGTAAAGACTGCAAAGTGATGTATTTAATAGAAAACACCATTATTCCCGGCTGGAGATTCGTTCTTTCGGACGGCAGAAATGTCTATAAAAATAGGGTTGACGATATATACGGCTCAGATCGTGACTTGCAACTGACGGTAATACTTTCATTGTATTTGGTTTTGGTAGCATTGGTATTTTTCAAGCTGTCTCAAAAAGAAAAGCTTAAAAACCTTGAGCAATTTGATACACTGACCGGACTTCCAAATACAAAAATGTTTGCCGCAACCATAATGAAAACAATAAGCGAAAATCCCGATCGAAATTATGTACACATTTGTTTTAAGGTAAGAAAAATAAGCCTCTTAAACGAAATGTTGGGGCATCAAAAGGGAGACGAATTGCTTAAGTTTATTGCCGGCTCCTTAAATGACTTTATTACCAAAAACGAATTCTGTTGCAGAGCTTCCGGGACCAGGTTTTCAATGCTCCTGGAATTTGGGGATAAAACCTCGCTTTTGGCAAGACTAAAGGATTTTGATACAAAAATTGTTTCCATGAGGAATTTTGCAAACAGAAGCTTTTTGATTCAATTGGCTTACGGTTGCTATGTGGTTCCCCGGGCAGCAGACGATTATTCTCATATAGCCTCATGTACGGACATGGCAGTGGACAGATTGTTGCTGCAAAACAATTACGAAAGCACATTTACCTTCTATGATGATAAGTTGAAAGAACTCTGCTCCTTTGAAAAAGAGCTGGAAAGTCAAATGGAAGAAGCTCTGGCAAATCATGACTTTGTAATTCATCTTCAAGGTAAATATCAGTTAAGTACATACAGGCTTAAATCTGCGGAAGCCTTGGTCAGATGGAATCACAGTACCCGGGGAATGTTGGCGCCGGGAAGTTTTATTCCGCTTTTTGAAAAGAACGGATTTATATGCAAAATGGATATTTATGTTCTTGAGCAGGTTTGCATTGTTTTAAGAAGATGGATAGATACGGATTACGAACCCATACCTATAGCCATAAACCTTTCAAGGGTTAATTTGCAAAACGAAAGGCTTGTTGAAGAAGTTATTGAAATTCTAAATAAATACCAAATTCCCAACGAATTAATAGAAATTGAAATTACAGAAAGTGCTGTTACGGAAAATATAGAAAGTCTTATAGACATCATTAAACGTTTCAATGATCATGGTATTTCCACAGCTATAGACGATTTCGGCACCGGATATTCTACCCTCGGCACCCTAAAGCGACTGAATATAGATTCTCTGAAATTTGACAAGGATTTTTTTGTGGATGCACATGAAAATCCAAAAAGCAAAGCAATAGTCAAAAATATAATTGCCATGGCTAAGGACTTAAACTTGGTTACCGTTTCGGAAGGTATAGAAACCGAATCACAAATAAATCTTTTAAAAGAAACAGGTGGAGATTTGGTGCAAGGTTTTTATTTTTCCAAACCAATTCCGGTGGAAGAGTTCGAAAAATTTCTTGTTAAAAAGTCTTGATCATTTCGTGAAACTATTTTACTTTTTCATCTGTTGCAAATAAATCGGAGGTTTATGCCTCTGGGGGGTTATTGTATGAAGAATTTGAAGATTAACACGAAGGTCATGTTAAGCTTCAGTATTGTTTTGATGATGCTGATTATTTGCGGAGCAGCATCCGTTCTTAACACTTTAAATTTAAGAGACGTAGTTGATGAATACAAGGATTACAGTATCAGCAACACCGAGTACTTATGGCAACTTAGGCGATATTTTGTAGCTACTCAAAGGGATTTGTTGACCTCTTTGGTGGCGACGGATTCGGAAGACATACAAGCCAATATTAACTTAACACAGAAGAGTATTGCCGGTATTAGGGATCTTATATCCAAATATAGGACAACTATGAGAACCAATGACCAGAGATTGTTGGATACTTTAACCGGTCTTTTGGACAGTACGGAACAGAAAAAAAATCAAATCTTGGAATACGCACGGGAAAACTCTCCGGAATCTATAGAAAAGGGCTATGCTCTCTTTATTGAATACAAAAAAGAGTTCGACAAAGTAGTAATCGAAACTGTTGAACGCCTTTCGGAAGACCAAGCCGCGTTCGATGACAGCCAAGCCGAGGAAGCCACCAAAACCGTATCAAACTCGGTTTTGGTAATTGCATTATCCATAGTCTTACCATTGGTTACTTTGATTATCATAATGATATATATTAGAAGGAATGTCGTAAAACCCATTAAAAAACTGGAGCGTACGGCAAACGAAATCTCCAAAGGAAACCTTCATATTAATCTAACCCCAAATTCCGAAGACGAAATCGGTATGCTCATTCGTTCCATATTAAAGGTTAGGAACACTATCTCCCATCTAATTGAGAGAATTCAAACCATGTCCGGAGAATTCAATGAAGGAGATTTAAGTGCACGTATACCCGATCATCTATTTGAAGGTGAATTTAAAACAGTAGTCAATACCATAAACGATACTTTTGGAAGTGTAATCGATGATATGTTGGATATATTTTCATATCTCAATGAATTTGAAAACGGAAATTTTAACGTAGCGATTAAGCAGTATCCCGGTAAAAAGGTAATAGCCACTCATACATTGAACAGCTTTAAGCAAAATCTCTTGTCTGTAAATAATGATATACTGAACTTGATAGATGCGGTTACTATGGGAAAACTGGACGCCAGAGTTAAAATCGAGGACTATAAAGGTGATTGGCGTAACATAACAAGCGGTTTAAACAGGTTGATGCAAGAAGTGCAACTGCCCATAAAAGAAGTTAGCGGCATATTAAAAGAGTTGTCTCACGGCAATTTCAATGTAACGGTACATAAGAATCTACAGGGCAACTTTGCTGCAATGATGCGTTCTTTCGAAAAAATGATCAGTACCACCAAAAGCTATATCAGCGAAATAAAACAGGTTCTGGGTTGTATTTCGGAAGGCGACTTAACCAATGAAATACAACGCGAATACCTTGGGGATTACTCAGAAATTAAAAACTCCATTAATCAAATTAATTTCTTCCTCCGAACCACTTTGAAGGATATTAAACATTCTGCCGACAGTGTTTTATCCGGTGCAAAACTTATCTCAGAAAACTCTGTTATTTTGGCAGAAGGTGCCGAAACCCAAGCAAGCTCTGTTCAAGAATTGGATGCTTCTTTAACAACCATTAATCAGCACACCATAGAAAAAACTCAAAAGGCAAAAGTTTCGGATGAATTATCCAAAAAATCTATGGACAGTGCAAAAAGAGGCAATGAGCAAATGATTAAGATGCTCAACTCTATGGACGGGATTAAAGAGGCTTCTAAGAATATATCTCAAATAATCAAGGTAATTGATGATATTGCGTTCCAAACCAATATTCTTGCCCTCAATGCTGCGGTAGAAGCTGCCCGGGCCGGTCAACAAGGTAAAGGTTTTGCCGTTGTTGCGGAAGAAGTACGCTCGTTGGCTGAAAGAAGTTCAAAGGCGGCAAGAGAAACGTCCGCACTCATTGAGGATACAATTTCAAGGGTTAACGACGGTACTTTAATAGCCACCACAACAGCAGATGCTTTAAAAGTAATTATTACCGATATAAGCTCTGTTACGGAAATAATCAATGAAATTTACGAAGCCACCGGGGAGCAGTTGGATGAAATCAGTCAAATAACATCAGGAATAGGTCAAATTTCCCAAATTGTTCAGAATAACTCATCATCTTCCGAAGAATTTGCGGCGGCTGCACAAGAACTAAGTAATCAATCGGAGGTTCTGACCAAATTGGTTTCGGAATTTAACGTATAGAAAGACATTAAGAAAGGCTGTAGACAGTTTCTGTCATCAGCCTTTTTTAATTTAAAAGGACATATTTTATTTTAATATTTCAGTAATTATACCCCTGATACTATTTTTTTAAACCGGTCAAATGAAGTGTTGGGAAAGATAATAAATCTCTTTAGTTCCATGGGATTTTGGTTTCTTTTGACATATCCCTCTTTGACAGTCAATGCAATTTTAATCCCGGCACTTTTCAGACCCTCAATAGACACATTATTATACTGCCCCCGGGGATACGCAAACACTTTATGATTACTGACAATCTCAAAACTTTTTTCTGTATCTGCTTTTATTTCTTCTGCCGTTTTAAGAACCAAGCCCGTTTTATCGCCTATTAATTCGTGCATATTGTGTGAATGGCCGGCATATTCAAAAACGGAATCGGTCGCCTCAATAGTATCCTCAGCTATAAATTGCAATCTATCCGGGTTAAAAGCCTCTTGTGTTTGAGGGGATACCGACGTTATCATAAAAACGGTTGCTCTGAATCCGTATTTTTTAAGTATGGGATATGCACGTACAACATTGCTGTAATACCCATCGTCAAAGTTAATCAGAACACTTTTCTTGGGTAATATCTTTTGATTAAATAAGAAGTCTTCCAATTCTTGCAAGGTAATTGTGTGGTAACCGTTATCATACAAATATTTCATCTGCTTTTCAAAATTTTCGGTACTGACCACACATGGATTATCTTTAAACTTTACATTTTCACTGTCATTAAGTATATGATGATAAAGCAAAACAGCTATTTTGTCATCAGGCTTAGGGATTCGTCCGGCAATTAATATTAAGCAAAATGGAGCCTGCACTAACAAGATTAATAGAAAAAGCATTATTCTTTTTCTCATAAATACCCCAACTTTCCTGTTCGGCTTTTGTGTTTGTAGATATTATGTAAAATTATACTGTACCGGATGAAGTAACTATAACATAATACTGTATTATTGTAACTCATATAGTATTTTATGTAAAGGTAGATTGCTTTAGTGTAAATATATTGTAAGAAAGGTTTTAAAACCGTAATAAAAAAAGCCTTCTTTTCATTAAACAAAGAAGGTTGATAAATCTATATTATTCAATGTTATAGATATTTCCTATTAACAGCATTGACTGTGCCGATTAATGCACGGGAATCTACAATAATGGTCATTCGAAAGATTGCTTACGTTAACCCCGTCACTTAGTGACAGGGTAATTTTTATTAAACGCTATTTCTTTGTCTTGTTCGTAATTTCTCCCACCGGGCAGCCTACCAAAAATCCCACACAACCTGAAACAAAGTCTCTTAAATGTGAAATAACGGGGGTAGACGAAGCCGTCAGATTTAGAAAATTCCTTGCTATTAAGATGGCACAAAGTGAAACTATGCCTATAATTGTTGTGATTATAATTTGTTGATTGCTGGTGCTTTCCGTATCGTCTTTTTCTTTAATATGAGTAGGTGCTTCGGGTATAACAGGTTCGCCGGAGTTGCCGTTAAAACCGATTTTGTTTTTTACAACTCCCTTAGCAGGTGTTTGGCTATCTTCACCTTCAATATTGACCGGAGGCGGTGTAATTAAAGTTTGGGCAGAAGTTGAGTTCTCTTTTGAACTTTTTTTAATAAAGTTGGCACTTAAAAAATAACCGAAAATTGCTGCCGAAGTGGTTCTGACCACTACATCTATTGAACCGGTATAGTAACTATCCGTTTCGCCTGAAAACAAGCTGTAAATTGACTGGGCCAGAAAAATAAACATAAATATAATAAGGCATTTGTCTATAAGTTTTATGTGAATAAAAAAATTCTTGATATTTCTGAATAGTTTCATTTTTTATCACCTCTATATGGTTGGAGGACTGCGAGAAGTCCAAAATTAATGTGTTTTATAGTATGAAAGTTTGTCTTGATAGGTGTTAAGGGAAAAGGATTTTTTGGTAAAGCTCGTTATTGCTATAGAGACTTAATACTTTATGGTTGTTTTACAATAATTTCATATGTTGTTGCAAATGCAACAGATTTATAATCATATTTATATTACAATCTCCCTATCTTAGAAATACTTCTTAGGATTTGACGATACTACTTTTTTTAGAGGGGGATATTTTATGTCTCAAATGTTTTGTTTTCAATGTCAACAAACTGCTAAAGGTATTGCCTGTACCTCAGGCGGTGTATGCGGAAAGAAAGTCGATACATCCGAATTACAGGATAAATTAACCGGCAAATTAATAGCTCTGGCAACAGCAACAGGCGGAAATTGTGACGATGAAACCCAAAGGGTTATTATCAACGGTATCTTTGCAACCTTGACAAACGTTAATTTTAACAACGAAGCTCTAAACAAACTCTGTGCCGATGCTGACAGGGAAATGAATAAATATGAATATGTAAAAGATACGGATATGAACGATATTTGGAATGACAACGAGGATATACGTTCCTTAAAATCTTTGATTTTATTTGGATTAAGAGGTATGGGGGCTTATGCGTTACACGCAATGGTTCTGGGCAAAACCTCTGATGAAGTTAATGCTTTTTTCCTTGAGGGTCTCGCTGCCTTGGGAAAACAATCCACAGCCGAAGAACTTCTGGGGCTTGTGTTTAAGTTGGGTAATGTGAATTTAAAATGTATGGGTTTACTGGACAGAGCCAATACAAGTACTTACGGCAATCCCCAACCTACCAAAGTAACTTGCAACATAGAAGCCGGTCCGTTTATAATCGTATCCGGACATGATTTGCATGACCTGCATTTGCTCCTGCAACAAACAGAAAATAAGGGCATTAATATCTATACCCACAGCGAAATGCTCCCGGCTCATGCCTATCCCGAATTAAAAAAATACCCACATTTGAAAGGCAACTTTGGTACGGCGTGGCAAAATCAACAAAAGGAATTTGACGGTATTCCCGGAGCCATACTATTTACAACCAATTGCTTGATGCCTCTGAAAGACTCTTACGCTGACAGAGTATTCACCACTTCCGGGGTATCTTTCCCGAACACCGTGAATATTGACGATAAAAAGGATTTTAGTCCGGTATTAAACAAAGCCTTGGAACTGGGCGGTTATTCCGAAGCCAAGAAAATGACCGGCATAAACGGCGGAGACAGCCTTACAACAGGGTTTGCTCATAATGCGGTATTGTCAGTTGCAGAAAAAATAATAGATTCCGTAAAATCCGGAGCCATTAAACATTTCTTCCTGGTTGGCGGTTGTGACGGTGCAGCTACCGGCAGAAACTATTATACTGATTTTGTCAAACAAACTCCCCATAATACTGTGGTCTTAACTCTTGCTTGCGGCAAGTACAGATTTAATGACCTAGACTTGGGCGATATTAATGGAATCCCAAGATTGTTGGATATGGGTCAATGCAATGATGCCTACAGTGCTATTAAAGTTGCCATTGCCTTATCGGAGGCCTTTGGCTGTTCTGTAAATGAATTACCCTTAACCTTGGTTCTGTCTTGGTATGAACAAAAAGCTGTATGTATTTTACTTTCACTTCTGGCATTGGGTATTAAAAATATTTATATAGGACCCACTCTGCCTGCCTTTGTTTCACCCGGTATTCTAAACACCTTGGTGGAAAAATTCAATCTGACTCCCATAAGTACTCCTGAAAATGATCTTCAAAAAATCCTTAACAGCTAATTAAATATTAATATACAAAAAGACTTTCCGAGGTTTCATATCGGAAAGTCTTTAATTGTAGAAAAATAAGACTTATAAAGAAAAAAAGTAATAAAAATGTAATAAAACTCAAAGCAATAGTATTGATGTATTCTGCAGATTGCTTGTATACTGTAAACTAAATAAGCAACAAAAATACCTGGAATAATTTTTGAAAGGCATACTAAGTTAACAAAATGTAGATGAAATTCTGTCGTGATGGGTATAAAATGTATTTAATTATATTAATATTGAGTATGTGTATAAATATGCAATGTGTATTTACTTTTATACGTAGCCGAAGGCAAAATAAGGCTAAAAAAAAGCGGTGATTTTAACTGTAGTAAGCTTAAACTTATACAAGTAGTTGCATAAAGTGTGTATAGTGAAAAGGTGTAAATATCCCGGCGCGGGTGTATTCGTAAAAATATGCACTAGTGTTATTTAACATTTATTAATACAAATGTTAAAAGTTACGATGGAAGCCATAATTACATACCAAATAAATCCGGACTGTGTTTTTTTTATAAATAAATCGTTATTTCTCAAGAAAATGGGTCTAGTTCAATATTTATTCGTGAACTTGCATAACGAATGTTGACAAATTACCTTTTTCCATATAAAATAGAAAGAGATGGTATCAAACCTATTCCTTTAATTTATTGGCTAAAATATAGGTTTTTTTATACCACGGTTTACACTTGTTGCGTTTTAAGTGTTATCTTTTTAAAAATAATGACGAATTATTAATAAGAAGGTAACACATCTTTTATTACGCAATTTCCCCAAAAATCAGGGGATAGTTAACAAAGATATTGCATAAGCAAACAAAATTTGCAAGGAGGTATTAATCTTATGCAAAAGAAACTACTGGCTTTTATTCTGACAGTGGCGTTGGTATTCACAACGTTTACTGCATCTGCCTTTGCTGCGTCAAAATTCACTGACCTTGAAGGCAACCCTTACGTGGCGGAAATCGAACGCTGGACCGAAGCGGGAGTTTTCCGTGGAATGACAGACACAGAATTTGACCCCAACGGTGCTTTAACAAGAGCACAAATCGCTGCTATTTTAACCCGTGTTAACGGTTACGTTGCAGTAGCTGAAAACACTTTCACCGATGTTAGCGAAGATGATTGGTTCTGCGAAGACATTCTTAAAGCTAACGCAGCTCAAATCTTCTTGGGCAACGGCGACGGCACCATGACTCCCAACGTTCAACTTAACCGCGAAACAGCTGTTACGGTTATGGCTCGTGTATTCGGAGTTGCTCCAAGCAAAACAGTTGCTTACGAAGGACAAAGCATTTCTCCTTGGGCGCTTGAATCCGTAAACGGCATGAAAGCAGCCGGCTTACTTGAAGGTCTGTTTGCAGACGGCTTCAATGCTTCCAAAGTTATTACTCGTGCAGAAGCAGTTAAACTTTTGGATAACTGTGTTGCCAACTACATAACTACAGGAAAAACTTCCGTTGCTTCCGCTACATTAAAAGACGGTAACGTTTTAATCAACGTTCCGGGAGTTACTCTTACCGATTTGGCAATAAAAGGTAACCTTATCATTGCTGAAGGCGTTGGCGAAGGCGAAGTTACTCTTAAAAACGTAACCGTAAGCGGAACAACTGAAATTCGCGGTGGCGGTACTAATTCCGTTATATTGTCCGGCAACACAAAATTAAATGTTGTTAACGTTTTTAAAGTAGGAAATGGCGTTTCTCTTAAAGCTACAGAAAGCGCTTTTATTGAAACCTTAAACATTCTTGCCGGTTCTGACGAAGTAAATGTTAGCGGTAAAGTTACAACTGTTAATGCAGCAGAAAAAGTATCTGTTTCTGCTGTAAACGCAACTATTGCAAACTTAATTTTAAACGGTAAAGGTGCTGAAGTTTCCGTAGACGGAAAATCCGCCGTTACTAAATTGACAGTAGCTAAAAATGCAGAAGAAGCAACTGTTGAAGTATTATCAGGCGGATCTGTAAAAGAGGCTGTTTCCAATGCTGTCGGCTTAGTTATCTCCGGTAGTGGCCGCGTAGAAATATTTACAGTTAACGCAGATAACAACAAAATCGAAACTACAGGCACTAAAGTTACCGTAGCTACAGGTGTTAAAGGAACAGTTTCAGGAACTACCGAGCTTAAAGCGGGAACAACTACAACTACTAAAGGTGACCTTCCTGTTGCAGACAATAATAACAATAACAATAACACCACAGGCAGCAATACAACTACTGACTCAACAACGCCAAGAATTACATTTAATAAACTTGAAGTTAGCACTACAGAAGTAAAACTGTTTGAAGGAAAATATTATTTACCGACCGGTGCATCAGAAGTAAAAATTACATACAAGGTTACCGGTATTTCCGCACCCAAAACTCCTGTTGTAACTTATAAAGTAGGTACAGGCGCCGATGAAACCAATCTTACTGCCCCTGCTGCTACTTTCGGTGGTGGAAATGCTGTAGTGGCATTAGACTTTTCAGCTTTGGCTGCAGAGGACTACAGTATGACCGTGAAAATCGGTACTGCAAAAAATGTAATCAATTTTACTGTTGAAGATGCCGATAAGAATGCTGCAAGAAATGTTTTAGCCGGGATTACAACTTCCACTATGACAGGTATTTCAATAACTGATGTGCAAGGTGAATCCGAATTAAACGCAGCTATCTTAGCAAAAGCAACAGAAATCGCTACAGCCGCAGGTTGCACAGCAACTATACAAGAATTGGGAGACTTACCTGAAGACCTTACTACCCCGGGTTCTAAAAGCGTTACAGCTAAATTTACTGTAACTAAAAACGGGCAATCAGTTTCTAATTCATCTTCTATAACTATTAATTTTTTAGTAGAGGCTGAAGCTCCATCAATACCAACAGCAGCATATACCTATGACTTAACTGACGATGACGGTCAAGATCTTGAGATCGCTTATACCTTAGGAAAAGGCTCGTTGGCAGCAACCGCAGTTGATTCTATAGCAGACGCTGATGAAACAGATTTAACTGTTGATACCCATTATGCTGTTGATACAAGTACCAATAAGATTAAAATTAAAAGCACATATCTTGCAGATCTTGATGCAAGTAACTCACCATATACCTTTACAGTGACTTTCGATGATGACGATGAAACTCAATGCGAAGTAACTATAACTATCACAGATTCTTCTGAAACTCGTTAATCATCATTTTAATGCTTAACACAGATTGATTAATAGTCAACCATCTGCAAATTTAGCTCCAAAACCCAAAACCGCCCTCCTCGGGCGGTTTTTTACATTCACCCCACCTTATCAATCAACAAACAACCAAACCAAGCATAGTATGTCAGTATATTGCATTGTAGGGGTGAGTATGCAATGGGCGAATATCATATTATCGGCGGCAACAGACTTGAAGGTCAAGTCAAGGTTCACGGCGGAAAGAATGCAATATTACCCATACTGGCATCAGTGGTTCTGAACAAGGGCAAGTGTGTTATCAGAAATTGCCCTCAAATTTCGGATACCCAAATAACAGTAAAGATACTGGAAGCTATAGGCTGTAAGGTTAACGTAAAAGGCTCTGTAATTACCGTTGACTCAAGCAACGCAAATAACAGCAACGTGCCGGAAAATCTGGTTAAGGAAATGCGTTCTTCCATAATATTTTTGGGTGCCTTGTTAGCACGATTGGGAAGGGTAAGTATATCCTATCCCGGCGGCTGTAGGCTGGGTGTCAGACCTATTAATTTCCACTTAAAAGGCCTAAGCAAACTGGGTGCGGAAATTATCGAGGACGGCGGATTTATTAATTGTACGGCAACTCGGCTTACCGGTGATAAAATCAACCTGGACTTTCCCTCTGTAGGGGCTACGGAAAACATTATGCTTGCGGCTGTAAAGGCCAAGGGTCAAACCGTAATTTCCAACGCCGCAAAAGAGCCGGAAATTGTGGAGTTGCAAAATTTCCTTAACGGCATGGGAGCCAAAATTAAGGGTGCAGGAACGGGAATAGTGGTCATAGACGGGGTAGATGAACTCCACGACGTGGATTATACGGTGGACCCGGACAGAATAGTGGCAGGAACCTATCTGGCGGCTGCGGCCATAACAAAGGGTGAAATAGAATTGCTGGATATGGAACCCTCAAAGATAATGTCCGTTACAGCAAAATTAAGAGAGACCGGTTGCAGAATAAAAGAGAGCAAAGACCGGGTATACTTAAAAGCACCCAAGAAGTTGCGTGCTGTGGATATTATTACACAGCCATATCCGGGATTTCCCACCGATATGCAGGCACAAATGATGTCTCTGCTCTGTCTTGCCGAGGGTTCAAGCGTAATAAACGAGACTGTCTTTGAATCCCGTATTATGCATATTAATGAGCTTAATAAAATGGGTGCCGACATTACTAATTATGACGGCATGAAATCCGTAATCAAAGGGGTAAAACAGTTAAGAGGTGCATCGGTAGAAGCTACGGATTTAAGAGGCGGTGCGGCTTTGATTTTGGCAGGGCTGGCGGCAGAAGGAAAGACGGTAGTAACCAACTCCTACCATGTTGAACGGGGTTATGAAAACATAGAAAAGACTTTACGCTCTCTTGGAGCAAATATGGAGTTTAAACCCTAAACATATAAAAAAGTACCGGATTTAACCGGTACGTACATAGCAATTTAGAGCAGCAAGCATCCTATAAGAGGTGCTTTTTTGTTTGTGAAAAGCTGATTTTACTATTTCTTAGCTAATGTATAGATATATTTTATACTGTTCATAAGCCCTCTCTTACAGTTTCAAAAATACATCTATATTTAAGTAGAAATAGTATTATTCATAGTAATAATCATCATAATATTCGACTGAAACAAAGTCCGTAAAGTAGGTATTGTTTTGAAGGTCTACTATGGTAAAACCGTAAAGATATTCATTGCTGTCTACGCTAAAGACATCCAATTTTAATTCGCCCTTTACCGTCCATTCTTCGCCGTCATACCAAGTTTCGTATTCCCAATCCTCAGTATCGTCTAATTCAACGTCCTTATCGTAAAATAACTCCGCATAATAATAAAGTTGAATTTTATCGCCGTCCTTAATATCTATAAAGTCTTTGGGCGCGGCATTGGTATTCTCATCAGCTTGGGGTATGGCTCCCAGAATTTTGCCGTTTGGGTATTGCTTGTTGTATAAGGCAATTATATTTACATCTTTGCCGTTGAGCATAGCAGGGATTGCATATCTGGTTCCGAATTTATTTGAGTCCAGTTCATATAAGCAAACTTGATGTCCGTTGAGTTCTGTCCAATAACCGTCAAAGTCTGTGGTAATAGTACCGTCCTCATCTATGGAAACGTCGGTGCTTTCTCCCAGTTGTATGTAATAATTTATTCCTTCGGCAATGTTTTCTTCTTTTTCCCAGACAGTAAAGTAAATTTCTCGAACATTCTCCAATTCTTCAGGGGTAAGCTTAATAACATAATTTCCGCTATCGTTTTGTACAGGGGCAATGGTAGAGGCATTAAGTTGGTGCATGGTTTCGCCGGTCAGTATTTCCGAAAAGTCGCTTATTAAGCCCGTATATTTGGTCAGCACTCCGTTTTCTTTATAAATATCCAATGAATCGGGCAGAGACTCCTTGTCCTCAAAAGGAAAATATGCAGAGATACCGTTGGCGTTTTCCACATTCATATTTTCAACCTTTACCACAGCTTCCGAAACTGCCTTTTTCAATGCGGAGGTTTCCTTGGGAAATTGATTGCTTAAAACTTCTGCGAAATGGCTTATATCTATCATATCGTAAGAGCCGCCCCTGTAACCCAGGTATCCAAAGGACTTGGTTTTGCCCCGAGATTTTGCGATGGTATTATATCCTCCGGCATTCAGATGGTTATCGGCGGCTAAGGCTAAGTCTTCAAATGCTTTTGCCACCGGTGCCACTCGTCCCAAGTCTATTACGGATATGGTAACTTGCTCATCCGGAATATTTTCCTTATAAAATTCCACATATCGTTCAGCAATACCGGTTCCTATTATTTTACCGCAAGGCAAGGAGGTAGCGTTTATATCCGCCAAAAATAAATAATTCCATCCATAACCCGGCTCCAATTCCTCTGAACCTATTAAATAATTTGCATAACGAGAGCATATGTAAGCCGTTTCCAGGTTAGCCATAAGGCAGGCGTCAAATCCGATAAATTCTATTTTTTCAGTGAATTTGGAGGATGCCATAGCCGAATCCAAATCAAATAAATACATAGAATCTTCGGGATAATACTCATCATAGCCAAAACCGTAAACTGCACCGGCACCGTGATTCCAGAGGATAAGACCGTATTTTTCTGCCGGGAAATAATCGTAACCGAAGTTCAGAAAACCGGACAAAACCTCCGGGCTGCAAATTTCCAACTTGCCCACATCCGCAATTTCAGTTAAGTCACTGTTTTCTGCCTTATATATAACGCAGGTATCCGATGGTATAAAATCATTTTGCCAGCTTTGAGTACCGCCGGTCATTATCAAAACATTAATGTTTTCTTCATCAAAGCCGGATTCCAAGATTTCGTTTATATCATCCGTTGCATAACCGTTTTCGCTTTCCAAATCGGAGCCGTTAAGATAAATCATAATTGTATATTGTTTTTTTTCGGAGGGTGTTATCTCGGTAGAACCGGAAAAATCGAGAGGAGTGATAAGTACTGTTTCGGCGGATATTTCTTTTGCCGTATCAGTCTCGGACCATACTGATTGAATATCGGAAATGTTTGAATCATTGTCGGTATTAGACGGAGTAGAGTAGCAGGATGTCAATAAAACCATAAGACCAATCAATAAATAAAGGGAACGTTTTAAATCCATGCATTGCTCCTTTCACGGGTTTTAAGCCAAATAAATCACCCGTATATCAACTTTACAACTCCTGTTTAAAATCCAAACAAACTCCGAATTTATATTTGAAATTTGTTTGGATTTAAAACAGGGAATATATTTAACTGTAAACAAACATTGCATCACCGAAACTGTAAAATCTATACTGCATTTTAACAGCTTCGTTATAGGCGTTTAAAACATATTCACGACCTGCAAGGGCACTTACCAACATTATCAACGTGGATTCGGGCAGATGAAAGTTTGTAATCAAGCCGTCTATGGCATGAAATTTATAGCCGGGATAAATAAATATATCGGTGTTACCGCTGCCCGGGCTGACTTCACCCTTAGTATTGACCAAAGTTTCCAGTGTCCTGGCGGAAGTTGTACCTACAGCAATAACACGACCGCCGTTTTTCTTGGTTTGATTTATAATGTCGGCTTGAGTGCTGTCTAGGGTATAGGATTCCGAATGCATAATATGTTGGGAGATATGCTCTGCCTTAACCGGTCTGAATGTACCCAGACCTACGTGCAAGGTAAGACGAGCAATTTTAACACCCTTTGCCTCCAATTTAGCCAGAAGTTCGGGAGTAAAATGCAGTCCGGCTGTGGGAGCCGCCGCAGAGCCTTCATGCTTTGCGTATACGGTTTGGTAACGCTCGGGTTCGGTTAACTCTTTTTTTATATACGGAGGCAAAGGCATCTGCCCCAGTTTGTCCAAGACATTTTCAAATAAACCGGTATATTCAAATTGAACAACACGATTACCGTCCGGCAGAACAGACAAAACATAAGCCGTCAGCATACCGTTTCCGAATTCGATTACAGAGCCTTCTCGGTTTTTTCTGCCGGGATTAATCATAGCCTCCCAGCAATCGTCCTCCAGCCTTTTTAATAAAAGTATCTCTACTTTTCCGCCGGTGTCTTTTTTATTACCCAAAAGTCTTGCCGGGATAACCTTAGTATCGTTGATTACAAGGCAGTCGTTGGGTGTAAGTAAATCAACTATATCCGAAAAACGAAGGTGATTTGTTTCACCGGTATCACGGTTCAAAGTCAGCAGTTTTGACGAGGAACGCTCCTCTGCCGGACTTTGTGCTATCAGTTCTTCGGGTAAATCAAAATAATAATCTCTGGTATAAAAACTCATTGTAGACTTGCTCCCGTATAGTAGTATTCAAGAATCTGTTCGTATGTGTAGCCTTTTTCAGCCATACCTTTTGCACCGTATTGACTCATTCCCACGCCGTGACCGTAACCTTTGCCGCTGATTACTATGCGATCTCCGGATACTGTGGCTTGTCCCGAACCGGTGTTGTAGCTGCTTTTAACTCCTCCGCTGCCCAGTGTGGTAAATGATGTAACCGGTACAGCAACACTCTGAGAAGATACTGCGTAAATATTATTGGGGTTGGCAGAGGCATTTAAAATAAAAAACGGCTGGTTTTGAGAGGGATTGGCACCGTTTAGGGTAAACATACGGCTTTCCAAACTTCCGCCTTGGGAAAGCGAAAAGAAGGTACGTATTTCTTCCTTAACCAAGACTTTTTCCCCGGTTGTTCCGGTTATAACCAGTTTGTTAACTCTGCCGCTTTGGGTAATTTCTTGGATTTTTACGTTTTGAACGGTGCCTATTTCCACCTTATGCTGTTTCAGTAATTCTTGGATTTCGGCTTTTGTAAAGCTACGTTCCCAGACCTTGTATCCGGTTTCGTTTATTTCTTCAACTCCTCTTAAATAAGGGAGCGGATTTTGCCAGACATTTTCAGAGTCCTCTGTATATCCTCCCGAACTGGAAAAATATACGGCGTTTATTAGTTTTCCGTCATAAATCATTACATTCTCTTTGGTTTCGTTAACTGCTGTTGTGGTGGATTGAGCTTCGTTACCTGCCCCGATGTAATTTTGGCAGTGCACCGTGTCACAAAGGTCATAACCCTTGCTTTCATGTACTCCGTATTGAGTTGAAGCATAGGTTCTGGCGGCTACTGCTTGGGCTTTCAGAGTCTCCGGGTGCCAGGTGGAATAAATTTCGGAAGGAACCACCGCATATAAATATTCATTCATGGTCAAAACATTAACAGGGGTAATCCCTTCGGCGGAATTTTTTGTCAATTCCAAAGCACCCCTATACTTTCTGTCTCCCAAAGAAACAGTACCTGAATTGCCGTCACGTATTTTCATAACGGCATCGGTAGCAAATATTAAGGACTGATCCCCGGAAATCAAAACCCGACCGCTTAATTGAACTACCTTGCCACCGGTACTTGCCACAATTTTATCAGCCTCGGTCTTTGTGGCAAACTCACCCAAGTAAACAAACCATTTGTTGTCTCCGCCGTAAACAAGCGTACTTTTTGCTTTTTGTGCGGCGGCTTTGGTTTTGGCTTTTTCAAAATCCATGGCGGTATCGTCGGAGACAAAATAACCCTTTGCCACAGTAGCGGTAAATCCCTTTGCGGACTTAATACTTGCAAGGGTATTAAATGCCTCGCCTGTGCCGGTTCCCACCTGTATAAAATCATTTTTTACGGGAATAAGCTTGGCTTCCTTATATTGCTTTTCCAAGCCTATTCTCAAAACTTTGGGTACTGTTGCCCCAAAGGCATTTCCTGTATAAGATAAAGTAAAAGAAATTCCCAAAATGCAAGTTAAAATCAGTTTCTTCATATTTTTCCCCTTTGGGTTAATTTTTCGGTTTGAATAAATTATAAGCGAAAAATCCTTTTATTTCAAGTCACAGTAACAACATAAATCGACATTAACCTACATGGGAAACTTATACTTACAAGGGTCAACCCTCCAAGCTCATCTGTATAATAATCAAGTCGGTAGCAGAAATAGGCTTAAATTCAGCGTTTTATGTCTTAGGTATTTCACTTCGTTTCAAGACTTTGACAAGGATTTAATATAAAGTTAATTTTATATATCTTGATGAGAATTGTAAATTGTTGTAGAATAAAATATATATTCCAAAAATATCCGTAGACTTAAAATCGGAAATCCGGTCAGAATTACGTAATATGTTTATTTTAAACAGTATACACAAATTACTCAGAAGAAGGGATATTATGAAAAAATTATGGTTTATTGCCCTGTGTACATTATTGTTAAACGGTTGTATCGATGAAATTACTTATAACACCAAAGCTCAAACAAAGGCGACTTTGGTTCCGGTTAACGCCACTCAAACCAAACCTATTCCCACACAAGTAAAACCGGCTCCCACACCCACTGCAACACCCTCTGCAACACCTAAACCTACTCCAACTCCTTTACCGGAATTACCCTTAATAGATGATGAACAAATCGAAACTGAGGATTTAGGTGAAAATACAGACATAACTCAACAAACGGGTAGTGTTAAGGATCCGTATTCAGACGATACTTATGCAGAGAACGGTCCCCGTGAAGTTGCCATGGACTTGTCAAAGAAAAAGGTTGGCTGGTATTTTAACAGAAACAAAACTCATGAACCGCCCACAGCACAAAATCAAATAGACCTTAGCAAATATGATGCTGTTTATCTGGGAGACACAGAAAATAAAACAGTATACCTTACCTTTGACCAAGGTTACGAAAACGGCTTTACCACACCCATTCTGGATACCTTGAAAGAAAAGAACGTTAAAGCAGTATTTTTCTTGACAAAACCCTACATCAAAAGCAACCCGGACCTTGTTATGCGTATGATAGACGAAGGGCATCTTTGTGCAAACCACTCAGTAACCCATAAAAGTGCGCCGACTTTGACTGATAAAGAATTTTATTATGAACTGGAAGAAACGGCACGTTATTTCGAAGAAGTAACAGGTAAAAAAATGCCTCGATATTATCGTCCTCCGGCAGGAGAATATTCCGAGCGTGTTTTGGCATTGGCTCACAGTATAGGATATAAGACAATATTCTGGAGCTTTGCTTATCAAGACTGGTTGGTAGACAAGCAGCCGGGTAAGGCAGTTGCATACAAAACCGTCATGGATAATCTCCACAACGGCAGCGTTATGCTTTTACATTCCGTTTCATCTTCAAATGCACAAGCTTTACCGGAAATAATTGACTCTGTTATAGAAAAGGGTTATAGTTTTAAAAGGATAGATGAATTGATTTAGCGGAGTTTGACGAAGTTAAACAGTTCGTTACAAATACTTTTACATTAATTTAACCTGAAAGACAAGCCCTAATATTTAATGAGATAATATCATTAAATTTAATTAATATAATTATAATATTGGGAATTATCAAATATAAACAGGGAGTGAAATTAATGAGCAATAGTTTAAGCCTGGATTTTAACAATATGATGGTTGACTTTGTTGGAAAGGAAGGAATCTCAGAATCGGATATTTCCGCTCTTTCCAACGAGATACAAACTGCCGTAAAGGCTATGAAAGACAAGCGAGGAAACATGGCTTGGCGTGATTTACCCTACAACCAAGATGAAGTTGTTAAAGATATTTTGGATTACGTTAAAGACGTGAAAGATGATTTTGATACTTTTGTAGTTTTGGGTATAGGCGGCTCTGCTCTGGGTCCCATGGCTGTTCAACAGGCAATAAATCATCCTTATTACAATGAACTTCCTCGTGAAAAACGCGGCGGTTTCCCTCGTTTCTATGTGGCAGACAATGTAGACCCCGAAAAACTTGCTTATTTGTTTGAAATTATTGATATAGACAAAACTTTGTTTAACGTAATTTCCAAATCCGGCAGTACTTCCGAAACCATGTCCCAATTTATGATTATCAAAGAAATGCTGGAAGCAAAGCTTGGAGCAGACGCAAAGAAACATATAGTAGCCACCACCGATTCCAAAACCGGTAACCTGATAAAAATAGCCGGTGAAGAAGGTTATAAGACCTTTATTATTCCCTCGGCAGTGGGCGGCAGATTTTCTCAATTGTGCCCCGTAGGTTTACTTGCAGCAGCCTTCTGTGGCGTAGACATAAAGGCTTTGCTTGACGGTGCGGCTCATATGGATAAACTTTGCCAAGAGGAAGATGTCCTTAAAAATCCGGCTTATGCCTATGCTCTCCTTCATCACATAGCCATGAAAAAAGGCAAAAATATCTCCGTAATGATGCCTTATGCGGATTCTCTTAAACTTATTTCCGATTGGTACGCTCAATTATGGGCAGAATCCTTGGGCAAAAAAACCGACAACAACGGAAATGTTGTACATGTAGGTTCAACACCGGTAAAGGCTCTTGGAGCCACAGACCAACATTCCCAAGTTCAATTGTATGCAGAAGGCCCCTTTGATAAGGTTATAGTATTCATTGGTGTTGACGAATACAAAAAAACCGTTGCCATACCCAAATTATATGAAGATATGCCCTCTTTGGGATTCTTGGGCGGTCATACTCAAAACGACCTTATCAAAAACGAGCAAATTGCCACAGAGTACGCCTTAATGAAGGCAGGCAAAATGAATATGACTATTACCCTTTCAAAGGTAAACGAACATACCTTGGGTCAATTGCTGTATATGCTGGAAGTAGCCACAGCCTTTGCGGGAGAATTGTTAAACATAAACGCTTTCGACCAACCCGGAGTAGAAGGCGGAAAAAATGCAACCTATGCTTTGTTTAATCGCCCCGGTTATGAAGAAACCAAAAAAGAACTTGACAACAGACCCAAAAAATCCGAAAAATATATTATAGGTTAATCATATGGGGAGAAAGCCACGGCGGTTTTCTCCCCAATAAAGTTACGATTAAAAAATAAGAATTGTCCGGTTATAATTTTTCACCGATCCGGCTGATATTCATAGGATAAAACTAAGATAAATTAAACGTCGAAAAACACAAGGCTTTTCAAAATTTCTGTTCATCGGCGTTTTCTAAGTATATAATACAAACGAGGTTAGACCTAATTAAAACCAAAAGCCGTAACCATATATTCGTTTGTATAAGTAGGAGTACCAATGAATTTTTTATTGTTGAAATCAAGAGCAAAAATAAATATAGCCTTGGATGTTATAGGCAAAAGACCCGACGGCTATCATGAGTTGCAGACTATAATGCAAACTTTAAACCTTTACGACAGTATATTGATAAAAAAGGTAAATAAATTCCCATTTAAACTGGTTTGCAACCTCTGCTGGCTACCCACAGACGAAAGAAATATAGTCCATAAAACAGCCAATTTATTAATAGAACGCTACAACATTAAAGAGGGCATATTTATTGAACTGCAAAAAAATATTCCCGTTTCAGCCGGGTTGGGCGGCGGTAGCGGAAATTGTGCCGCAACTCTCATAGGTATGCGAAAGCTTTTTAATTTGCCCATTACCAACAGGGAACTGTCGGAAATAGGAGCCTCCTTGGGAGCAGATGTACCCTATTGCCTAAAAAGAGGAACCGTCCTTGCGGAGGGCATAGGCGACAAGCTTTCAAAACTTCCGGCTCACCCACCGGTTCATGTGGTCCTTGTAAGACCGCCCGTAGCCGTTTCCACTGCCATGGTCTTCGGTAAATTCAAACAGGACGAAATTACGGACCGTCCCAATATTCCGGCTATAATCCAAGCCTTGGAGCAGGGTAACGTTAAAAGCATCGCCGGCAATTTCTGCAACGTACTGGAAACCGTCACCTGTAAACTACACCCGATAATCTCAGATATAAAAGACAAACTTACAGAACAAGGAGCCATGGGTACCTTAATGAGCGGCAGCGGCCCTACAGTCTTTGCTTATTTCCATGACTACCGAACCGCAAAGAAAGCCATCGCAGAAATCAAAAAAACCTTTCCCAATATCAGAGATATATTTTTAAGCTCCGTTTTTAATCCCAAAAAACATTAACAGCATAAAACTATAATGATTCCACTTTAAACAGAGGACAAAAATAATTGATTTTTCCAACAGTTCAAGGAAAAAACGATTATTTTTGTCCGTCATCTTATACGGAATTAGTATAAAAAGCATTCAAGAGCCAATAATCGGCTCTTTATTTTATATGCTCTTCGTTAAAGTCTTTTGAAGGTGTTTTAGGAAACTTTTTCTTCAGATAAAGTTACCCTCCGGGTTTTATTGTTTTCACCCTAACTCCACAACCGTAGTTTCAAAGCTCTTTACTTTAAAGTTATACAATGATACAATATAAAAAAACAAGGAACCCAACTGTAAAAGGATGATAGTATTGGATAAAAAAACAGACACCGGCAGTGTACGCAATCTGTTTCAGACATTGATTTCCTTGCAAACAATAGAAGAATGTGAATCTTTCTTAAACGATTTATGTACTATACAAGAATTGGAATCACTGTCCCAACGTTTGGATGTGGCTAATATGCTCTATAAAGGCAAAACTTACGCCCAAATTTGCGAAACCACAGGCGCTTCCACAGCCACCATAAGCAGGGTAAACAGAGCCTTAACCCACGGAAGCGGCGGTTATAAAACCGTTATCGAACGTATGCAAGAAACGCAATGATTTACAAATAAGGAGATAACATGGATTTATTAAGTAAACTCAATGAAAACCAGCAGCAAGCCGTCTTAACTTCGGAAGGACCTCTTTTGTTATTGGCAGGAGCCGGCTCGGGAAAGACCAGAGTATTGACCCACAGAATAGCCTATCTGATTCAAAACGGAGTATACCCTAACAATATATTGGCTTTGACCTTTACCAACAAAGCCGCCAAAGAAATGAAAGAGAGAGTAGAAAGCTTAATTCCCAACGGTGACCGTGTATGGGTAGGAACCTTTCATTCCACCTGTGTCCGTATATTGCGAGCCGAAATAGAAAACTTAAATTATGATACTAATTTCACCATATTTGACGACGACGATTGCCAAAAACTGTTACGTCTTTGTTTAAAGGAACTTAACATCAGCGAAAAACAGTTCCCTTTAAGAACTATTTCCGCCCTTATCAGCGATTGGAAAGACCGTATTCTTTCGCCGAGAGATGTTTTGACCGGCTTGGAGTTGGATTTTCGTAAAAGGCAAGTTGCCTTGATTTATGAATTGTATCAGAAGAAATTAAGAGAAAACAACAGCTTGGACTTTGACGATATTATATGCTGTACGGTTTCTTTATACAGAGCATATCCCAATATATTGGAAAAATATCAAGATCGCTTTAAATATATTTTGGTAGACGAATATCAAGATACCAACTCCGCTCAATATGAATTGGTCAGATTACTTTCATCAAAATACAAAAATCTCTGCGTTGTAGGTGACGACGACCAAAGTATTTACGGCTGGCGTGGAGCTAATATCGCCAACATCCTAAACTTCGAAAAGGATTTTCCGGGGACGAAAGTAATAAAACTGGAACAAAACTATCGCTCCACCCAGACTATCCTAAACGCCGCCAACGGAGTAATCGCCAATAACAGCCAACGTAAGGTTAAAAGTCTCTGGACTGAAAATACCCAAGGAAACTTGATTTACTACAACCGAATGTACTCCGACCAAGACGAAAGTCAATTCGTTGCCCAAACCATACAACAACTTGTTAAAGACAGACCCTATTCCGATATAGCTGTTTTATACAGAAACAACGCCCAGTCTCGTATAATAGAGGATCAATTCGTTTATAAAAACATTCCCTATAAATTGTACGGCGGTGTAAGATTCTATCAACGTAAGGAAGTTAAGGATGTACTGTCCTATTTAAAAGTAATTCATAACCCCAACGATACGGTTTCACTTTTTAGAATTATTAATGTTCCCAAACGTGGTATAGGAGAAACCACGGTTGACCGAATTAATAATTTTGCGGCGGAAAGTGGACTTTCTTTTTTTAAAGCCTTGTGGCATTTGGATTCAGTTGAAGGACTGGGAAACAGAGCTAAAAAGGTTTTGGAATTCAGAGAGTTAATTAGCAATCTCATAGATTTCTCCAAAGAACACAGTGCCTTGGAGGTTATACATAAGGTCTTGGAGGATACTGATTTGCTCAACAACCTTCAAGCAGACAATGACCTTGACGAACAAAACAGGCGTGAAAACGTGGAAGAATTGGTGTCGAAATTGGCAGAGTATGACAGCAAGGCAAACGACCCCTCCTTATCAGCTTTTTTGGAAGAAGTAGCTTTGGTAGCCGATGTGGATAACTACGAAGAAACAGAAAACGCAGTTGTTATGATGACTTTACACAGCTCTAAGGGATTGGAGTTTCCCGTTGTATTTATGGTTGGTCTGGAAGAAGGTTTATTCCCCAGCTACCGCTCTATTTGCAGCGGTTTGCCTGAGGACGTTGAGGAAGAACGTCGCCTTTGCTACGTGGGTATGACCAGAGCCAAGGAGCAACTTTATATAACTTCCTGTACTCAACGTCTACAACACGGTCAAACCGTCTATAATTCACAGAGTAGGTTTATTTCGGAAATCCCAACGGACTTGCTGGATAACCAAACAAGGCAAGCCAAACCGGTTCAAAAAGACCGAAAGGGCATTTCTCAGTTTGCCAAGAATGACAAGGCAAGGAGCAATATAGAAATAAGCTTCGGAGGAAAAAATTATAATACCAACATTCCCGGGCCCAAAGATTTGGTCTTGGATTTTGAAATAGGCGATAAAGTAAGACAGTTTAAATACGGTATAGGTATAGTTCGTGACATAAAACCCGCCGGAGCGGATTTTGAAGTTTCGGTGGAATTTGAGGGCTTGCCGGCAAAGAAATTTCTGGCTAACCTTTCCAAATTGGCTAAAGTGGAAGATTAACAGATACGGAATTTACCGTAAAAATCATTGAAGGAAACCTATTAAAAAAAGTTTCCTTCAATATTGAATAATGAAAGATATAGCGGTTCAAGCAGAAATCCGCTTTTATAATAAACCGGTCTGATTATAGCCGGATAGACCGGGTTCGTATTAAATTGGAGGAAATCATGAAATTTATCGAGGACTTTAAAGAGGATGACCATATAGTAGGACATTATCTCTGTAAACAAAAACAGAGTTTAAAATCCCGTGCGGGAAAAAATTATTATTCTTTAAAACTGCAAGACAAAACCGGCACCATAGACGGAAAAGTTTGGGAACTGTCAAACGAAATCAAAGCTTTTGACGAGAATGATTTTATCAAAATCGATGCCGTGGTTTTGACTTATCAAAATGACTTACAATTGAAAATTTCCAAAATAAGAAAAAGCGATGAAGGTGAATATGACCCCATGGACTTTATTCCGTCCACAGAAAAAGACGTAAACGGCCTTCAAAGTCAAATTAAAGATTATATTAAATCTATTTCCAATCAACAAATCAAAAAACTGATGGAAAATATTATGAGCAGAGAAGAAATTGCTCAGGAATTTAAACGCCATTCAGCCGCAAAAAATATGCATCACAGCTACATGGGCGGTTTATTGGAGCATACGGTTTCGGTAGTTGAAATTTGTGACTTTTTAAGCAAGATGTATAAGACTGCTAACCGTGATATACTTATAGCCACGGCAATTCTTCATGATATAGGAAAAATATACGAATTATCATGTTTTCCTCAAAACGACTACACCGACGACGGTCAACTCTTGGGTCATATAGTAATGGGAGCCGAACTCATTGAAAAAGAAGCTTCCAAAATCGAAGGCTTTTCACACCAACTGAAAACCCTGCTAAAGCACAGCATTTTGTCCCACCACGGAGAATACGAATACGGTTCACCCAAATTGCCCAAAACCATAGAAGCCTTTATTCTCCACTGTGCAGATAATCTGGACGCAAAGGTTAAAATGTATGAGGATTTAATTAAAAACAATCATACTCAAGGGCAATGGGTAGGTTATCAAAAAATGCTTTCAAGAAATATAAGACGTACTGATTTTTGATTAATATACTTGGATAATAATTTTGTAACTATTCAATATTTAAAATAAAAAAAACGCATCGGCAATACTGAACAGAACCCCGTAAAACGGACATTGAAATAAAAGCACCTCCTATTGTAGA
>CAYXWM010000013.1:0-47951 GCA_964468805.1 uncultured Defluviitaleaceae bacterium | reverse complement strand
CGATTGAAGCCGCAAGAGCCGGTGAATCCGGCAAAGGTTTCGCTGTAGTTGCCGAGGAGGTTAGGGCACTTGCCAATAGTTCGGGGCAGGCTGCCAAAACCACAACTCAGCTTATTAAAAAATCGGTGGCAGCTGTAAAGAACGGTAGCTTACTTACCAAAGACACCGCTATGTCTCTAAATGAAGTTGTTGTAAAAACCCAAAAGACAGGTGACTTGGTTAACGAGATAGTTTCGGCTACAGATGAACAGCTGGACGGCACAAACACCATTAACACAGGAATTTCCAGCATTCTCCAAGTAGTGAAGACCAATTCCGCAACTACAGAGGAAGCCGCAGCCTCCAGCGAAGAGTTGTTTGCACAGGCTGAAGCACTTAGGAGCCTTGTTGATAACTTTAAGATTTAGAACCGGTTTTTATACTAATTCCAAATAAGATAAGTACAAAAATAATCGTTTTTTCCTTGAACCGTTAAAAAAATCAATTATTTTTGTACCCTGTTTTAAATGGAATCATTATCGATGTAACGATATAGAGCTTATCCCTTAACAGAAACCTTATGGCTGTTTTGGGATAAGCTCTTAATTTTGGTTGGATGGACGGTTGATTGATTCCGGTCTGATTATAAGGCTGTGATAAAGATTGGTATGTGGTGCAAGATGCGTAAGGTTTTAATTATAAACATAATGGGAAGTACATTTGTGAAAGTTTTCCGCTCATCAGTACCTTTAATCTTATCTTAAATCACTTAAAATAACATGCAGAACCCCAATAAAATATTTTATCCCAATCAATTGATTCTCTCCTATATATTGATTCTTTAAGTTGATAATCCTCTACTATTGATTCTAAAACCTCATAAATACCATTACATCCTTTAAGAATAGCTTTCTGAGTTTCTTTCATAGCTAGTTCAATTGACTTTTTATCAAAATAATGAATAAAAAATAAAGCAGAAAAAACAGCAGATGAAAAACTATCTATTGCCCACATGTGGCTAATGACGGACTGCATATTAGTTGATAAACTTGCACCAAAGCCTGAGAATAACATGCAATTTGAAATTACTGAACCTGTTCCCGTTTCACAGGCTTGAAGTAACAAGAGTCTCTCTTTTTTTAGATTTTCAGTAGTTTTATTTAATTCGGAAAGTTTAACCTTTTGGCTTTTTTCAATATGTAATACCGAATTAGACGGGTTATTATAATCAAATTCGCCATGACAGGAAATGTAAATTAGGTCATAGTCATCTCTAGAATAGAATTTCATAAATGCATCTTTGGAGCATTCTCCTTTTAGGTATTTATCATAATATATATTATTTTTCTTCAAGATTAACTCTATAGCTTCAATCTCAATAGAGGAAGCAGTATACAATGTTGAATCTGGATCAATCCATAAAAGAACTTTATTTACAATTATTTCTTTCTGGCTCACGATATTTAGTAAGTAAGCAATATTATAGTCAAAGTTTTTTTGCATTATTGATATAAGTGGTGCATTTAAATTAGTTGACTCAAATGCATAAAGTGTTTTAATATCCAACTTATTGATTTCGGACATTATTTTATTTGGCAGGTAAAGTTTGTTTAATGCGTCGTAGTAATCTTTTGATACTAATATGTTGGGAATTAAAGAGGCTTCCGATAAATTATTATTTTCATCAATTGCTTCAATAGTCACTACGTTCGTGCCGAAGAAACTATTTGATACTTCTAAAAATGATTTAATTGAAATCTCTTTTTTGAATTCAAAGTAACTGTATTTTCCTTCATGTTTTAGTATATATATAACACAAGATTCGGAATAATTAGGAATCACCAAAAGTGTATTACTTTTAGTATTCATTGTAATATCAACTCCGTGAAAAGTTCTCCAAATGAAGGCGATATCAAAAGCAAATTCATATTCTCTCATATCTAATGCTTTTTTGAAAGGTGGAGAAAAAATTTCAGTTAACCGTTGTTTTTGAAAATTCAGTTGCATTTTATCATTATAGGATGAAAGGTAACAGATATATTCTTTAATGCACTGTATTATTGATGCTTTATTCAAGATCTCTTGGTGACAATAAAGTTTACTAGCTAACTGTGCTTTAAGTTGAGGGTAATCATTTATTTTCTTATTGTTTAGCCCCAATTCAAGCAATACTAATAAATCTTCCCCCATCTTTTTACCAAATTGAGAGGTTAAAGTTATTATTATATTGAGGGCAAGATCATCTCTTTTATCTACTTCGAAAAAGTATTGATTTTTTATATCTATTAATAATCTTTGCGATAATTCAACATCTATTTTATGGCATACACCAAGTAAACTTGCATAATACAACAAAAATTCAATATCGTACGTTTTTGCATTAACTCCAAGCACTATGAACTTTCTAACCATACCATATAATTCATGACATTCTTCAGTATTAAAAGATAGTTTTCTAGCAATATAAAATTTTTGCGAACTATATTTAATTAAAAGTTCTTTTGCACAAACATCATATTGAGCAAAAAATAGTAATTCAGAAATAAAATCTATACTATTGTCACTAGTTTTAAGTGTAATATTATTTAACCATTCATGAGATTCCCCAATAAAACCTTGTGTACTGGCAATTAAAGACATGTCGTTATTATTTTGAACATATAATTTTAATATTTCTAAATAATTAACCTTATCAAGTTTTTTGTCTTCTAAGGACTCAAATAGAATTTTATTTATTAAGAGAGAAAAGTCATTGTGAATGTGATATTGTGTTGTAGTCACAGTATTCAAAAATATATTTACAACATTTACTATATTAATTATATCTTGAAAATTATAATTGTTTTTTTGTGGTATATATTTTGATACGCCATTATCACTCTGAAAATAATAATCAAATAATCGAGTTATTTCTGACACTTCTCTAATCATTAGCCATCTCTCCTAAACAATTTCTATATATAATAAGTTTGATATAAAGTGCTTTATCTTCTACTTTGATGAGGTTGTAGTTATAAGACATAAGCATGCCCAACTTCCCATTATTGCTACAACTCGCAACTAACAACCCAACCATACCCATCCCAAATCAACAACCCCCTTAAAACTACCCACCTGACCGTCCTCCGGCACAACTTTTATACTATGAGGATGAGTGGTGCTTTTAGTCAGTATTTTTTAACTTTTCCGGGTATCAGATTGCCTGTTCTTTGGTCTGCCTTCAGCCCAATATCTACTTCACTGTCAATCTTTATGTCAACTCCGGTTTGTCCGTTCTTATATCCTCTGCTTTCTCAAAGCGTTTTACTGTTTTGCCCTTATACTCTATAAGTTCATTCCACATGGATAAGGGTCTTACCCAAATACCACCCTCACCGTAAAGCGCCTTGTAAACTACCATAGATTCTAAAGTTTCGCTGTGTTTGGCAATGTGTAAAAGTTCATATTCGTTGCCCTTGAAGTGTCTGTAAATGCCTTGCTGCAAAAAAATCACCTCGTATTTTCTTTTAACCTAGATATTTGCAATATTGCTCTATCAATACCTTGCGAAATTAATGATAAAGTGTTCTTTTTGTTATGGGCAGCCGTAATACTGTCACACCGCTGCTCCGGAATAAGGATATATATTGTCCTGTCGCCATGAAGTTTTACAGACTCTTTTCAAAGTTCAGATGATACACATCATTCCTATTAATTAAAATATGTTCTGCAAAATCAAAACCGGTATTTAACATACTGTACCGTATATCTAAAAACTTTTCAACATTATATAGATAATTCTTACAGTTTTTTCACTAACAACGTTAAGGTAGATAAATCCACCTTTTTATCCTTATAAATCTTTAAAAAACAAGCAGTTCTAACCAAGTTTCTATGTATTGTTTTCAATACTGCAACTCAGGTCCCACAGGCGATACCGGTCCTACAGGCGATACCGGCCCTATCGGTCCTACCGGCGACACCGGCCCTATAGGCCCCACAGGTGATACCGGTCCTACCGGTGCCGCAGGCTCCACAGGACTCATAGGACCCACAGGCCCTACGGGTCCCGTTGGTGATACAGGTCCTACAGGTCCCGTTGGTAATACCGGTGATACAGGTCCCACAGGTCCCGTTGGCGATACAGGTCCTACCGGTCCCGTTGGTGATACAGGTCCTACAGGTCCCGTTGGTAATACCGGTGATACAGGTCCCACAGGTCCCGTTGGCGATACAGGTCCTACCGGTCCCGTTGGAGATACAGGTCCTACAGGTCCCGTTGGTAATACCGGTGATACAGGCCCCACAGGTCCCGTTGGCGATACAGGTCCTACCGGCCCCGTTGGTGACACAGGCCCTACCGGTCCCGTTGGAGCTACCGGAGATACCGGTCCCACAGGTCCTGTTGGCGATACCGGCCCTACCGGTCCTGTGGGTGATACAGGTCCCACCGGCCCAATAGGTCCCATAGGTGCTACAGGTGCTACAGGTGACACCGGTCCTACAGGCCCCACAGGCGATACAGGTCCTACCGGTCCCACAGGTGACACCGGACCTACAGGTCCCACCGGTGACACAGGCCCCACAGGTCCCACAGGTGACACCGGTCCTACCGGACCCACAGGTGACACCGGTCCTACAGGTCCCACCGGTGACACCGGTCCCGCCGGTATTGCAGGTATTGCAGGTCCTATAGGTCCTACAGGCGACACCGGACCTACCGGTCCCACAGGTGACACCGGTCCCGCCGGTATTGCAGGTATTGCAGGTCCTATAGGTCCTACGGGTGACACCGGCCCTACAGGTCCCACAGGTGATACCGGACCCGCAGGTATTGCAGGTATTGCAGGTCCTATAGGTCCTACAGGTGATACCGGACCCGCAGGTATTGCAGGTATTGCAGGTCCTATAGGTCCCACAGGCGACACCGGTCCTACCGGCCCGGCTGCAGGTTTAGCTGCCTTCGGAGGAGCTTACAACGATACCGCTCCCGCTCTTGCTCTTGCTCCGGCAGTTCCGACTCCCGTGCCTTTTACTGCTACATTGCCTTCGTTTAACGTTACACCTACACCAACCTCGGTAGTAGCAGGTCTTGCAGGCAACTATAATATTTACTTTGCTATCTACGCAACTGCAGTTCCCGGCGTACAAGTAAGTGCTGAAGTTCGTGTTAACGGAGTACCTATACCGCAGGGCATCGTAACAAGAGTCCTTTCAATTTCAACAGAAGCCTTATTTGCACTTTCAACAATTGCAACCTTGGCGGCAGGCGATGTACTTGATATAGCGTTGCTTGGTAACACCACAGCTACTGTTGCACTTGCACCAAACGTAGGTGCCTTACTGAGAATTGAAAAATTAGACGCTTAATTATGTTCTATTAAATTAGCTCGTTTACATGATAATATGGGTATTTTAAAAAGATATCCTAACTCATGTAACTTAATCCTATAAAGGAGACCGCTGACCCTTGTATTATCACAAAGCAAAGGTCAGCGGTTTTTTGCAGAAACCTAAGCTTGTATTAATACCTATCCTTAGTGAATTGCAGGTATATTTGCTGTTGCTCATAAGTATTTACTATTAGCAGTTTTTTTGAAAACCGTAGGCTAATTAAAATCGGCAACGACGAAATCTGTGCTTTTTAAGAGGATTATAGTGTGTTCCCACAAAAATAACGGATTGAAATTTTATCGTTATTTCAGTCGGAACACATTTTGTACAACTATTATCAGAGGGTGATATTTTGGGTAAATATAAAATCTGTGTATATGCCATTGCGAAAAACGAAGGTCAATTTGTAGACCGTTGGATGGATGCGGTAAGCGAAGCTGATATGGTTGTTGTGCTTGATACCGGTTCCGAGGACGATACTGTTGAAAAACTTAAAGCAAAGGGAGCAAATGTTTACTGCGAGGTTATTAAACCCTGGCGTTTTGATGTTGCCAGAAATAAGGCCATGGATTATATTCCCCAGGATTTTGACATTTGCGTTTCCAATGATTTGGATGAGGTTTTTGAACCGGGTTGGCGTGAAAAACTGGAGAATGCTTGGGACCCTACCGCAACTAGGGCAAGATATTTGTTTACATGGAGTTTTAACGAAGACGGTACACCCAACAAACAATTTTCAATGGAAAAAATCCACAGAAGAAAGGAATTCAGGTGGGTTCATCCGGTTCATGAGGTTCTGGAATACAGCGGAACGGACGAAGAAAAAAGCGTTTGGGTAAACGGAATGGTACTTAATCATTATCCCGATCTTTCCAAGCCCCGGTCACAATATCTGCCTCTTTTGGAACTGTCGGCAGAAGAAAACCCAACAGACGACAGAACGGTATTTTGGCTTGGCCGCGAATATATGTATTACGGACAGCATGAAAAATGTATAGAAACATTAAAAAAACACTTGGAACTGCCTGCCGCTATTTGGGACGAGGAACGCAGTGCCTCCATGCGTTTTATTGCAAGCAGTTATGAATCCTTGGGCAACTTGACCCAAGCAAAGCTATGGCTATACAAATCAATAGGCGAATGCCCTCACATAAGAGAACCTTATTTAAAAATGGCCCGTTTGGCTTACAAGGAAAATGATTGGACGTTGGTTTATTCCATGTGCAAAAAGGGCTTGGAGATTTGCCATAAAACGGGAAGTTATCTTGTAGAGCCGGAAAGCTGGGGATATGCCTTTTATGATTTATGTTCCATTGCCGCATATCGCTTGGGATTGTTCCGAGAATCCTATGACCTTGCAAAAAAAGCCGCAGAGTTAAATGAAATTGACACGCGTCTTCAACGAAACTTGGAATTAATCGGAGAAAAATTAAAAGAGGAGGGCTTGTATGAAGAACTATAAAGTATGCGTTTATGCAATTTGCAAGAATGAAGCCTCCTTTGTTGACAGATGGATGGACTCTATGAGCGAAGCCGATGAAGTTATAGTAACGGATACAGGCTCTGATGACGAGACCGTGGAAAAACTTAGGGAACGTGGAGCAACGGTTTACGTTGACATAGTTAAGCCTTGGCGTTTTGACGTTGCCAGAAATATTTCTTTGGACCATGTTCCTGAAGATGCTGATATTTGTGTCTGCACTGACCTTGACGAACTGTTTGATCCCGGTTGGCGTGAAAAACTGGAACTGGCATGGGCAGAAAACGAAGAAAGGGTTGCCCATCCGGTGTGCCGAACCGGTCGCTATTTGTATAACTGGAGTTTAAAGCCTGACGGTACTCCGGATGTTCAGTTTCATTATTTCAAGGTACATGAACGGCAAAATTTTCGCTGGGCTTACCCCATTCACGAATGCATAAAATACCAAGGAACTCTTCCTTTGGAAACTGTTTTTGTAGAAGGTATGGTTTTAAATCATTATCCCGATCCCAAAAAATCCAGAGGTTCTTATTTGGGACTTTTGGAAATTGCTGTGGAAGAATCCCCGGAAGATGACAGAATGACCTATTATTTGGGTAGAGAATATATGTATTTCGGCAAATGGGATAAATGCATAGAAACCCTGAAAAGACATATTACCATGCCAACCTCAAGATGGAACGAAGAAAAGTGTGCTTCCATGCGTTGGATTGCACGTTCTTATCATATGCAACGACGTATCCCGGAGGCATACGGTTGGTATTATCGTGCCATAGCCGAGGCTCATTATTTAAGAGACCCTTACGTTGAATTCGCAAAAATGGCCTATGAACTCAGAGACTGGCCCACTGTATTTTTCGCTGCGGAAGAAGCACTGAAAATAACAAATAAATCCAAAACATACGTTAACATGGGCTATTCCTGGGACCATACACCCCATGACCTTGCCGCACTGGCCTGCTATAATTTAAAAATGTTTCAACGCTCACTGCAACACGCGGAAAAAGCTCTGGAAATCAGCCCTCATGACGAAAGATTAATTAATAATGTTATTTTAATAAAATCAGCCATGGCAACAAGTGGATAAAAATATGATAAAACCAAGAACCTGTATTTTTACGTTAAATACAGGTTCTTTCATTATCGGTTTAATATGTATAGTCGAACCTGTATTTTTACTAAAAAAACACCTTACTCCATTTTTACAAATAAATTGTTATTTAAGTACAGCCGGTATACAAATGTCGAAAAATTTGATATTATTATTTATTGAAACGGCTCTTGATTTAAAATTCTAATTCTGAGCAATTAAGACATATATTATTAATCGAAAGTCTATGATTATTAAGTATTCACACATATACTAACTCCATATAAGAAAGAGGATTAAAATAATCGTTCTTTCCTTGAACCTTTGGAAAATATCAATTATTTTTATCCTCTGTTTAAAATGGAATCAGTATAATTGTCAGCTACGGTGAAATTATGCCTAAGAAAACCAAAGAGCAAATAAGCTATAATATGAAAAGGGTAAAAAATAAAGACTCTGCCATAGAATTAATCCTACGTAAAGCTCTATGGGAAAGAGGATTGCGATACCGCAAAAATGTCACCGGTATAGTGGGCATACCGGATATAGTATTTTTGAATAAAAAAGTTGCGGTATTTTGCGACAGTGAATTTTGGCATGGTTATAATTGGGAAGAACGCAAGAAAGACTTTAAATCAAATCAAGAATTTTGGATACCCAAAATCGAAAAGAATATGGAACGTGACCTGGAAGTAAACAAAGAGCTAAAAAAACAAGGCTGGACAGTCTTGCGATTTTGGGGCAAGGAAATAAAAAAGAATCCCGGATTGTGTGTGGATATTATTGAAAGGGCAGTAAAATTGAAAGATAAAAAATTCAAGACCATTGATTTATGTGCCGGTATAGGAGGAATACGACGGGGTTTCGAAATGACGGGAAGGTTCAAAAATGTTCTGTCCGCGGAAATAGATACCTATGCTTGCAAGACGTATGAGCATATTTTCGGAGAAAACCCAAAAAACGATATTACTTCGGAAGAATTTAAAAATACTGCCGAAACCCTACCCTATGATACCTTGCTGGCAGGTTTTCCCTGTCAGGCTTTCAGCCGAGCCGGGAAAAAGGAAGGCTTTTTTGATGCAACCAGGGGTACTCTATTTTTTGATATTGCCGATATAATAAAGAGGACAAGACCCAAATCATTTTTGTTGGAAAATGTGGATAACTTATTTACTCATGATAAAGGCAATACTTTCAAAGTAATACTAAATTTATTGATTAAAGAGTTGGAATATAAAATAGTGGGTGTTACACAAGACGACAACGGTAATCTTATCTATGACAAATCCGAATTCCTCCGCAATTC
Source organism: uncultured Defluviitaleaceae bacterium (assembly GCA_964468805.1). Lineage (GTDB taxonomy): Bacteria > Bacillota > Clostridia > Lachnospirales > WRBF01 > CAYXWM01. The sequence continues at coordinate 38,723 of CAYXWM010000013.1, read as the reverse complement.
TAAAAACTTCGGAATACCCCAAAACAGACCCCGTGTATACATTATGGGTTTCGACAGAAAATATTACGGAAAATACACGGATTCTTTGCCTAAAAAACATCTCCCCACAGAGCGACCCGGCGAGCCTATATACAAAAATCTAAACGATTTGCTGGAATTTAACGCTCCGGCTCAATACTATGTTTCCCAAGGATATTTGGAAACATTAAAGGAACATAAAATCAGACACAAAAACAGGGGCAACGGATTCGGTTACATAATAGTAAACCAACCGGAAACGGAAAATCCCTATTCCAACGCTATTTTGGCAACCGGCGGTTCCGGAAAAGAAAGAAATATGGTCTATGACCCCCAAGAGGGTATAGCCGGATCTGTTTGCAGATACAAAAAATCACCCCTAAACAGCGAAGGTATTCGTCACATGACCCCAAGAGAATGGGGAAAATTACAGGGTTTTATAAATTATGCCTTCTTGGACGAAAACGGCAATGACGGCTTTGTTCTTCCGGAGGGTTTAAGCAATGCTCAACTTTACAAGCAATTCGGCAACTCCGTAACTATACCTGTAATTGAACAAATGGCTTTGTTTATGAGCGAATGTATGAGCTTTATGGAAATGAAATTGAAAAAATCAACCGAGGTATAATATTGAAAATCCTAATTGATGCCGACGGCTGTCCCGTGGTGGACATTACCATAGATGTTGCAAAAAAATTCAATATGCGGTGCTTATTGTTTTGCGATACCTCTCATTTGTTGCAGAAAGAGGGTGCCGAAACTGTTTTTGTCTCCAAAGGTATGGACAGCGTGGATTTTGCCCTTGTAAATGCTGTAAATACCGGTGACCTTGTAATTACGCAAGATTACGGCTTGGCGGCAATGTGCCTTGCTAAGGGAGCAAAGGTAATTAATCAAAACGGCATGATTTACAGTAACGCTAATATGGATTCCTTACTAATGCAAAGGCATACAGCAAAAAAGATAAGGATGAGCGGCGGCAAACTAAAAGGTATGCCCAAAAGAACCAAAGAACAAGACAAAGAATTTAGGGAAAATCTTCTTAAATTATTGTGATATGATATAGAATTGTTTGACGGTTTTGAACCCGAAACATAATCAAAATAGGAGGCATGAACGTGCCCTTTACTCAAGAAACATTGCATTTTCTATTTGAAAACCGCCTTCAAAACAGCAAGGCTTGGTTTGAAGATCATAAGCCGGAGTATCAACAATTTGTAATCAATCCACTGATTGAGCTTGTAAAAGAACTTACTCCCACAATTCTCTCCATAGACGAAAGACTTATTTGCGAGCCGAAAGTAGGCAAATGTATATCCCGTATATACAGGGATACCAGATTTTCAAAGGATAAATCCCTTTACAGAGACCTAATGTGGATGGTTTTTGTACGAGATAAAAAATTGTATTACGGTATGCCGGGATTCTTTTTTGAGGTATCAACCTCCGGGTTTTCATTTGGCTGTGGATTTTATGAAGCCGGAACCCAAACAATGAATTCCTTGAGACAATTAATTTTAAGTAACCACATTTCATTGCAAAAAGCACTTACGGCTTATGAAAACCAAGACTTATTTAATTTAAGCGGAGATGTGTACAAGAAAAATCGCTATCCGGATAGCCCTGAGAAATTGGGAGCGTGGTTAAACCGTAAAAATATAGCTTTTATTCATGAATCCAACAATTTTGACCTGTTGTTTGACAAAAAATTAGCCTCTTATCTAGCCTGCGGTTATAAAATTTTGGAACCTATTTATAATTTTTTAATTAATACTGTTTCTTTATAAAAGATTTAAGAAACAGTGAAAAGCACAAAGTGAGGGTTAATTATGAAACATCGGTGGAAAAAGGCTGAAAAACACTTATATCTTCCAAAGTCTATTCCTCAAACCACAGAAATTCCGGCTTTAAAATTTTTTACTCTTGAAGGCATCGGCAATCCCAATGAAAAACCTTTCGCCGATGCTGTGAAAGCTTTGTATTCCTTATCCTATGCAGTCAAACATTTACCCAAGAAAGGTTTTCTTCCGGAGGGTTATTATAATTACAGCATTTATCCCTTGGAGGGAATTTGGAACCTTACATATGATACCGAACCAGACCTTTCTCTTGACAAGGATATGCTCCGTTATAAGATTATGATAAGACAGCCGGATTTCGTGACCGATGATATAGTATGCAAGGCATTAAATATTTGCCTGTCCAAAAAGAAAATCAATCCCTTGGTAAATAAAATAGTTTTTGAAACAATGACCGACGGTTTATGCGTTCAAATTATGCACGTAGGCCCCTATGGCAACGCGCCGGAAAGTTTTCAAAAATTAACGGACTATTGTATAGAAAATAATCTTATTCGCAAGGATATAAGCCACAGGACGATTTATATTTCAGACCCAAGAAAATCCTCTCCGAATAATTTAAAAACCGTATTGCGTTATTGTGTTGAACATATTTAATTGAACTTAATAATTTTAAAGAACCCGTAAGCACACAGGATAAATTAAGCATGTGTGCTTTTTTTGTATCCGGAAATGATTATACTAATTCCATTTAAGATGAAGGACAAAAAATAGTTTATTCCTTGAACCGTTGGAAAAATCAATTATTTTTGTCCACTGTTTAAAATGAAATCAGTATAAATAATGATTATAATCTTTAGCGATAACTTCTTCCTAAAACCTCCTCTTACTTAATTTAAATAAATAAGAAATACACTTGACAATTGAGCGCTCACTCAACTATAATATGATAACAGTTGAATATATATTCAATTGTTTAATAAAGCGAGGTGCATAATATGTCTTTAAATAATTACTCTTGTGATTGCAATTCCATTCACGAAGAGGTTGTTAAGAGTGTAATAAACAAGATGCCTCCGGCGGAGACATTTAAGCAAATATCTGACTTTTTTAAGGTTCTGGGCGATGCTACCCGTTCAAAAATAATGTGGGCCTTGGACGAAAACGAATTATGTGTATGTGACATAGCAAATGTACTGGGTATGACCAAATCAGCTGTTTCACATCAGCTCAGTATGCTGAGAAAGGCAAATTTGGTAAAGTTTCGTCGGGAAGGAAAGATCGTATATTACTCCTTGGCTGACGACCATGTAAAAATAATGTTTGAGTCATGCTTGGAACATATCAACGAGTAAAAGAGGATAAATATGAAAAAGACTTATATTTTGGACGGTCTTAATTGTGCTGATTGTGCCCAAAAGATAGAACGCGCCATAGCTAAACTTAACGGTGTAAACAACGTTAGTGTTGACTTTGCAACCGGTAAAATGACAATCGAGGCTCGGGAAGAAGACTTATCGGAAATAGAAATACTCTCGACAAAAATAATTAAAAAAACAGAGCCTGATGTAACTTTGAGAACTGCCTCTGCTTCAACCATAAAAAAGAATTATAGGGTTATAAAAATTGCTTTGGGCGGATTGTTGTTTGTTTTGGCTTTGTTTTTAAAGCCGGAATGGAACTTATTTCAAACGTTGTTATACATAACAGGTTACATAGTCATCGGGGGTGATGTACTTAGCAAGGCATTTAAAAGTATCGTAAGAGGTAATGTTTTTAATGAAAATTTCTTGATGGGCATTGCAACTGTCGGTGCTTTAATTATAGGTGAATATCCGGAAGCTGTAGCGGTTATGCTGTTTTATCAAATCGGTGAATTTTTTCAAGACAGAGCCGTAAACAATTCGAGAAAATCCATAGCAAGCTTAATGGACATTCGTCCGGATTACGCTAATTTAAAGCAAGATGACAGGATTATTAAAGTTGAACCCCGGGAGGTAAATATCGGCGATATTATCATAATAAAGCCGGGCGAGCGTATACCCCTGGACGGTATTGTAGTTGAAGGAAGCGGAGTTGTGGATACCTCTGCACTAACCGGTGAATCTTTGCCACGTGATGTATTTACAAACTCGGCGGTTTTAAGCGGTTGTATTAACTTAAATTCAGTGCTGACAGTTAAAGTCACAAAGGAATATGAAGAATCCACCGTTTCAAAAATATTGGAAACAGTAGAAAACGCAAGCTCCAAGAAATCAAAATCAGAAAATTTTATCTCCGTATTCGCCAAGTATTATACGCCCGGCGTAGTATTTACAGCTTTGCTTTTAGCTGTTTTACCGCCCGTTTTAATAAGCGGAGAGCTGTTTTCGGATTGGGTTTACAAGGCACTTACCTTTCTTGTTATATCCTGCCCCTGTGCCTTGGTTGTTTCTGTACCTTTGGGATTTTTTGGCGGTATTGGAGGAGCCTCCAAGAGCGGTATATTGGTTAAGGGCGGTAATTATCTTGAAGCCTTATCGGCTACTGAAACAGTTGTTTTTGACAAAACAGGTACATTGACAAAAGGTGTATTTAAGGTTTCGGAAATCAACGGAGAGACTTTGCCCCGGGAAGAACTGCTTGAATTGGCAACTTTAGCGGAATACTATTCAAATCACCCCATTTCTTTATCCCTGAAAAATGCATATTCAAAGGAAATTGACAGCTCTAAAATCAGTAATTATGAGGAAATTGCCGGTTATGGTGTTAGGGCTATGGTTAACGGCAAAACCGTTCATGCAGGTAATCATAAATTAATGCAAAGCATAAACGTTTCTTATTCTGACATTCAACAAATCGGTACTGTTGTTCATGTGGCGGCAGACGGAGTTTATGCCGGAAATATTATTATCAGTGACGAAATTAAGGAAGATGCCTACAAAACAATCCAAGAGCTGAAAAAGGCCGGAATCAAAAATACCGTAATGCTAACGGGTGATGCTTCCCGGGTAGGTGAAAAGGTTGCAAAGGAATTGGGTATTGATACGGTGTATTCGGAATTGTTGCCCGGCGATAAGGTAAATTTAGTAGAAAAACTCCTGGGCCAAAAGTCCAAAAAAGGCAAACTTATCTTTGTTGGTGACGGAATTAATGATGCTCCTGTCCTTGCCCGGGCTGATATTGGGGTTGCAATGGGCGGTCTTGGTTCGGACGCCGCTATTGAAGCCGCTGACGTAGTTATTATGACCGACGAACCCTCTAAACTTATCACCGCAATCAAACTTTCCAAGAGAACATTAAGTATAGTCCGACAAAATATTTGGTTTGCCTTTTTAGTTAAAATACTTGTACTTATCTTGGGAGCCGGCGGTATTGCCACCATGTGGGAAGCCGTATTTGCTGATGTTGGGGTATCCTTAATTGCTATTCTTAACGCAATGCGAGTTATGAATGTAAAAAAATAGCTATATGCCTTTGGATGAATTTTGGGATATAATAGTCTTATACTAATTCCAATAAGATGTAGGACAAAACGGAATCAGTATAGTATGCTAAAATGTTACCGGAACGGGGATTATGATTATAAACTTTATTATATTAACAGCAGTCAGCTTGATATTATTCGTATTTGGATGGCTTATTTGGAAAAAAGATAAGATTAATTTAATACACAGTTATCACTATAAAAATGTTTCCGAAAAGGATAAAAAGGCGTATTCCGAAAAAATGGGATTAGCCCTAATTACCCTAGGTAGCGGTTTACTGCTTTCAGCCCTTACAGACTTAGTAATCGGGGGTTCCTTCGGTTGGATTTTTATTATAATATTTTTTATATGGGGTTTCTCACAAATAATACGAGCACAAAAGAGCTATAACAAAGGACTCTTTTAATTTCTATGCTTAATTTTATAAGGAACAGTAACAAAAGCTATTCTTCATAGACGGCTCGCTCTGCGTTTTTATAAAAAACACCGGTCGCGTACCACTATGAATATACGCTTTTGTTACTACTTAACCGGAAATAAATATATGCTGTAAAAAAGGATAATTGTATGCTGACAGATATTTTACAAGAAGATTTTGATCGGGTGTATGAAATATTGAAAAAAAGCTTCCCCATAAGCGAAAGGCGACCTTACTTTGAACAAAAAGCCCTTTTGAGCGACCCTCTTTACAGGATTTACGTTGCCAAAGAAGAAAAAAGTCAAGATATAAAAGCCTTTTTTGCTGTATGGATTTTTGAGGATTTTGCTTTTATTGAACATTTTGCAGTGGACGAAAACTGCCGAGGAGTAGGTTTGGGTGCGGAGGTTTTGCAGGAACTTATATCAAAACTTAAATGCCCAATATGCTTGGAGACAGAGCCTCCGGATAATGAAATATCAAAAAGGCGTATAGATTTTTACCTGAGAAACGGATTCCGACTAAATGACTATCCATACATTCAACCGCCTATTTCTGAAGGCAGAAATAAAATACCCTTAATGATAATGACCTTTCCGGATAAAATCTCCGACCAAGTTTTTGAGTATTATAAAAATACATTGTACTTACGGGTTTATAAATATGACCAACCGGCCGATTCATAATATATGGACTTATACACTTAAAGGGTGATGGATTGCTATGAATTTTATATTAACTCAATGGGATTTGAAATACATGGACGACTTGTATGTTTATGCAAACAATAAGAAAATTGCTGATAATTTACGCAATGTCTTTCCGCATCCCTACACAAGAGACGACGCCGAAATCTATATTAAGGATTGTATGGAAAAGGGAGATGAAAACAATATTTGCAGGGCTATTATTGCAGACGGCAAAGTCATAGGCAGTATAGGTATTTTTGTAAAAGATGATGTATATTCCAAGAGTGCAGAGTTGGGTTATTGGCTTGCTGAAGAATTTTGGGGTAAAGGTATAATACCGGAAGCTATAAACCAAATTTGTAACATAGCTTTCGAAAAATTTGATATAGTCAGAATTTATGCAGAGCCATTTGCTCATAATAAGGGCTCAAGAAGAGTACTTGAAAAGGCAGGATTCGAACTTGAAGCTGTGCTGAAAAACAGCGTTTACAAAAACGGCAAAATAGGGGATTCCTGTATTTATGCCTTATTAAAGTGAACTTTAAATATACTAATAACAAAAGATGAAGGACAAAAATAATAGTTTTTCCTTGAACCGTTGGATAAAATCAATTATTTTTGTCCACTGTTTGAAATGGGATTACAGTAAATCTACTTTAAAATTAGATACACAATTTTATATTCGGCTTTTTTGAAAAAAGGTTTTCTCCCTCAAGGTTTTGTTTTCATAATGCAGAACTACTATATTATAATACAGTACAAGAAAAATAAGCAAGGTATAGAAACCCCTTGCTTATTTTTTGTATAGAAAATCAATCTTCCAGTTTTTCATTAATTACAGGCATTAACTCACTGATTTTTATTGATTGAGGACATTTTGATTCACATTCTCTGCATTGAATACAGGATTTTGCCGGTTGATTTTGAAGGTTATACAGTCTTTGTGATTCTGTGCTGTGTTCGTAAACTATGGCATCATTATAAAATTCCATCATAACCGGAATGTTGATTGATTCGGGGCATGGTAAGCAGTAACCGCAGCCCGTACAGGGAATACTTTCACGGCTGTCATATATTGCCTTAATATCGGAAACCAATTCAAGCTCATGGGCTGTAAGAGTACCTACTCCCGAATTATTGGCAGAATTTATATTTTGGGTAACTTGATTCATTTCGTTCATACCGCTGATAACAAGGGATACTTCCGGCTGATTCCAGAGCCATTGCAAGGCAAGATTTGCCATTGTGTCCTTGTAGCCCTTTTTGTTCATTAATTCAGCAGCTTGGGGTATGGGATTGGCTAGTTTTCCGCCGCGAAGAGGCTCCATAATAACTACGCCTATATCCTTGGAAGCAGCCAGTTTCAAGCCTTTCATTCCGGCTTGATAATCCGCATCCATAAAATTATATTGAATTTGACAGGCTGCCCATTTATCATAGCTGTTGATCATATCTTCGAAAACCGAATATTCATCGTGGAAAGAAAAACAAATATGTCCGATTTTGCCGGCTTTTTGGGCTGCTTCGGCTCTGGCAAAGAGGTCTTCGTTTTTCATTATCTCCCAAGTTTTAGCGTTAACCGCATGAAACAGGTAAAAATCTATAAAATCCACGTCAAGGCGTTTAAGTTGCTCGTCCAGTATCTTGTCATATTGCTCCGCCGAAGTAATTATAGCCATGGGAGCCTTATCCGCTATTTTAACCTTATCTCTGTAACCGTCTTTCAAGGCTTTTCCCAATACAACTTCACTTTTTCCGAAATGATACAGGTAAGCCGTATCTACATAATTCACCCCGTTGTCAATGGCATGGCGAATTAGAGAAACAGTCTTATCCTCGTTGATATTTGCACTGGTAGACGCAGTATCGTTTGTAGGAAATCTCATACAGCCGAAACCCAGAGCGGAAGGTTTCCAGTCTAATTTTCCCATTTTTCTGTATTGCATTGAACTTCCTCCTTGTAGGTGAATTATGTACTATATTTCATTTCAACTATAATTCTTGTATTAATTATACCGGTTAAAAGCCGGATTTACAAGCAGAATAGGTAATTATTCCGATAAAATCAATTTAAATTCTGATGCTGCCCCGGTTTAAAAACAGGATTAAAATTAATCCCATTCCGAATTTAAACATCAAAAAAGTTGTCTGCCTTTATTAAGCAAACAACCTTTTTACTGTTATAAACTTGATAATATACTAACTCCAAATAAGATGAAGGACAAAAATTATCGTTTTTTCTTGAACCGTTGGAAAAAATCAATTATTTTTGTACTCTGTTTAAAATGGAATCAATATAACTCACTATAAACAAAACACTCTGTTAAATGGTCATTTACCATGCCTATAGCCTGCATAAAAGAATAAATTGTAGTGGAGCCGACAAATTTAAACCCCATCTTTTTTAAGTCCTTGCTTATCTTATCGGAAAGCGGAGTGGTTGCCGGCACATCTTCAATCTTTTCCCAATGGCCTGTGATAGGTGTATAATCCACGTATCCCCATATCATTTTGTCAAAACTTCCGTACTTTTTTACAACTTCCAAGAAAACCTTGGCGTTGTTGATAGCCGCAATAATTTTCAGACGATGTCTTATAATTTTCTCGTTTGCCATAAGCTCCTCTATTTTTGCATCGTCGTAAAGGGCTACCTTATTGGGGTCAAACCCATCAAAGGCTTCTCTGAATGCTTCTCTTTTTTTAAGGACGGTTATCCAAGAAAGCCCTGCTTGCATACATTCTAAAATAAGCATTTCAAACAGCTTGCTGTCATCATGCACGGGACGACCCCATTCATTGTCGTGATAGTCAATATAAATGGGTATATTTCCTGCCCAAGAACATCTGATTTTTTCGTTCATAAGGGTTTCCTTTCAAGCCGGATAGCGGCTTTGGGTCGGATTAAATTAACGAGATATTAATTACATACCGGATAAGTGCGTTTAAAAGCGGAGTTTATGAAAATTAAACCGGTCAAGAATCTTGCATTCCGATGCAATCCCTAAGTAAGCATAACTTTTTTGGCAAACTTATTTTAGTATTAATAAGTTAAATCGCTGTTTCAGTCATTCATAATTTCTTGTATTTCGTCCAAAAAGGTCTTAAATACTGTTCTTGCCGCTGAAATTCGGGCTTTATCTCGGGACGCAAGAGCGTCTTCGAATTTCTCCAGTTCTCTTTCTATGGTGTTTCGCATTATGCCGATGCTTTCCTCATAGAGTCTCTCACCTTTTAGGAGTAGAAGTTTATTCTCCTCTTGGTCTCTGGGATGGATTTTCAGATAAGAAAGTTCTTCTATACGTTCTTGTATTTCTTCATCAGTCATATCCACGTTACGACCCTTGATAATATGTTTCACAACTTTATCAGTTGAAACTACCTTTACGGTTACCTCCAAAATGGAGTTAATATCGTAAGTATAGGTTACATCTACAGCCTGTTCGCCGCCTTTGCCCAAGGGAACGTCCACGGTTAATTCTCCCAAGGAAATATTATTTTTGGCGAAACGGCTTTCTCCTTGGAGGATATTCACACGGATTTTGCTTTGATTGTCGTAAACCGTATAAAGTCGTTCGGTGCGGCTTGCGGGAATAACGGTATTTCGCTCGATTATAGGATAAAAATGACCGCTTTCCATGCGACTTCCGTTTCTCGTCTCCACAACTTCCGTACCTAAGGTATAGGGGCAAACATCGGTTAAAATAACCTCTTTGATTGCTTGATTTCTTTCCTTCATTGCACCCTGAATTGCTGCACCCAAGCAAACAGCTTCGTCCGGGTTAATGTTAAAAGCCGGAAAGCGTTTAAACAGCTTGCTTACAAAATCCCTAACCAAAGGAAGCTTTGTTGCCCCGCCTATGAGTACAACTTTGTTTATTTCCGAAAGAGAAATATTGGCATCGGAAATACTTCTTTTTATGGGAAGCCTGATTTTTTCGAACAAGGGCTTGCTTGCTTCTTCGTATTCTTTTATATCCACAGTACATTCTGCTAATTCACCATTAATGTTGCAGGATATTTTGCCTCTTGGTCCGTCGTAAAATGAGCATTTGCATTTTTCCGCCTGTTCACGAATATGGTGAAGGGTTTTAATATCAAGGGTATCTTTATCAATACCGGTTTTTTTATAGAAAATCTTCTCCAATATTTCCGTAAAATCCTCACCGCCAAGGTAATTATCCCCGGCTACGGCTCTTACTTCAAGGATATTGTGAAAAAGTTCAAGGACGGAAACGTCAAATGTACCTCCGCCTAAGTCAAAGACCAAAAACTTGGAATTTTGATCCTCGTGATAAAGACCATAGGCTATGGCTGCGGCTGTTGGCTCGCTTATTATTCTTTCTACTTTAAGCCCGGCAAGCTCCCCGGCTCTTTTTGTAGCCTTTCTTCTGGCATCGTCAAAATAAGCGGGAACGCTGATTATCGCCTCTTGTACCGGCTCACCCAAAAAAACTTCTGCATCTTCTTTTAGGCTTCTCAAAACAAAGGAGGATAATTCTTCAGCGGTAAATTCTTTGGCACCCAGTTTGTATTTTTGGTCGCTGCCCATGGTACGCTTGAATACTGAAGCAGACTGTTCCGGAAAAAGGAGCAGTCTTTCTTTTGCGGTTTCACCCACGTAAATTCTTTCTTCTTCGTCCATGCTGACCACAGAGGGAGTAAGGTTTTTTCCCAGTCTGTTTGGAATAATCTTTGGAATACCTTCTTTGTCGTCAAAATAACCTACCAAGCTGTTGGTGGTACCCAAGTCTATACCTATAATCATTGATTTTTCCCTTCTTTCAATTCCTGTAAGGTGTAAAAGCAGTCGAAATAATTCACTGCAGTTTCCAAAGTTTTTTCATGATATTCTATAGCTTCGTCGATTTTACCCATGGCTTGAAGCATTAATGCTTTTGCATAGGAAAACTCGTAACATTGCGTTTCGTAACAATCCGAACATTTGCTTTTGCTTTCCATTTTGTCCAAATATATTTGAGCATTTTCATAATCGCCCATATAGTAATACAGGTTAAATACTTCAAAGGCATGAAGCATGGAAATTTCCGGTTTGGAATCTATAAATTCATCCAAAGAACCTATATTGGTAAGTACATGCTTAAACACAGCCTTGACCTTGGCTTCCTTGCCCATCCTTTGGTAACAACGAATTGCACCTGTTGACAGACAGATATATTGTTTAAATGACAAGGTGTTGGCGTAGTTGAATTTATATCCGTCCGTAAGTTTTGGCAAAAGACGTTTATAAACAGCCAAGGCTTTTTTATAGTCCTTTAATACATAATAGTACAAGTCGCCCATGCAAATATGAGCCAAATAATGGCGTTTGTTTATACGCAGTATTTTTTGAAGATACTCCAAAGCCGATTCCGGCTTACCGTCGTAAATATAATTATGGGCGATGGAATAATATATATCGGGCTTATACTTTTTGTCCGCATCTTCAAGCATTTTAAGATAATATCCGGTGGATTCTTCATAACGTCTCAGCTTTGTCAAAATCCTACCGTAATTGTCTTTATCGCTTATGGAAAATTCCTCGGATTCGGCAGCGATACCGTGATACTTTAAGGCTTCTTCGTATTCTCCAAGGCATTCGTGGCATTCGGCTAAGGCTCTTGTGGTCCATAATCCGCAATCAGAAGTTTTGTAAGCCAATGCCTGTTGAAAGGCTTCTATGGCCTTGCGGTATTGACCTTTCTTTTTGTAAATATCTCCTATGCAGTTATGCGGATAAGGCGATTCCGGTTCAAGTTCCTTTGCTGCAAGATAATCCTCCAATGCCAAATCGTATTGCTTGCCGTCCTCGTAAAGCAGACCGCGTTCAATATGAGAATAACGAGTGGGAGAATTTTCAACAAGCCTTGTTGCGGCGTCTAAAGCTTCTTTATAATATTTTTCATCCGGTTTGGAAAGTAGAGTGTTGTCAAACATAGAAAGGGCTCTTTTATAGATTCCCACTATAATTTCGTTAACATAGTCGTAATTGGGCGTAACCGCTATTATGGATAAGCACAATTCCAAGGCTTGTTCCACTTTCCCTATACCCCTGAAATAATCAGCCATTTCAGCCTTAACATAGGTGTTTTCGGGATTTTTCTTTAGCTGTTTTTCGTAAATCTTTAGAGCCTTACTGCCTTCGTCCAATTCTATATGAATTTTTGCTTTGAAGGTTAGGTAATCGTCTCTGTTGGAATCACCCAGAGCAACAGCTTTATTTATGCTTTCCAAAGCCTCTTTAAATTCCTTCAAGTAGTAATGAGCGTTAGCCAGTTCATAATAAAATTCGGATTTATCCTCCATATCATTATCCGGGCTGTTCAGGCTTTCTTCAAGTTTTTTAAGCTTTTCCAATATCTCAACTGTTTCCGCCTTGGTTCTTGCCTTACGCCAAAGAAGCTTAATGTAGCAAAATTCCAACTCATTGCCGGAAAGATTGTGTTCTTTTGCTTTTTCCACAATCTCCATGGATTTTTCATTTTCTCCGAAGATGTAATAGACTTTTGCAGCCAAAATAAAAGGCTTTACGAAATGAGGATAAATATTGATACAATTGTAAAAATCCTCGATTACATTGGCTCCGTATTTCAAATTAAAATACGCCTCCTGCCTGTGTAAATAGGCGGGGTAGTAATTCTTTTCCATGGATATAATCATATTACAAGTATCCACGCAAGCTTCATATTTCTTCAGTTTTAAGCAGACAAAAGACTGGCGTTCCAGATACAGCAGTTTTTCTTGCAGGTCTTTTTCCGTATCTACGGCTTTGGTAAAATGCTCAAGAGATTTCTCGTACATTTCCATGTTTTTATTTTCAACCGCAAGTTCGCAATAGGAGACTCCCAGCAGATATTGAGCAACCGGAAAGCGTTTCTTTTTCTTCTCCCAATCCTTGTCTTTTTCTGTCAATTTTGTTATGCCATCTGCCCATTTTATCAAATAAGGCAGAGCAAGGTCATATTTTTTTATGTAAAAATAAGTTCTGCCCATTAAATTGTTGTAATCAAACAAATTCTCGGCATCGGGCTTGAAATTATTAAATATTTCCAAACATTCATCGTATCTTTCATTTTGTATCAAACACCAGCCCATATCAATGGAAAGACTTTGGTTTTCCGGCTCGGATTTTAACTTCTCTTTAAAGTTATCGATGATTTTTTCGTTAGTGTTTAGCAAAAGGGTTCGGGCATTTTCGTCATTGCTGTTGGTATCCATTACCTCCAATAACAATTCCTTAGCCTTTTCATAATCCCCTGTATGAAAATAATATTTGGCAATTCCGGTTTTTGCGGCATAAAAATTTGGGGATATTTCCCTGACTTTGGTGTAAAGGTCAAAAGCGGTTTCGAATTCTCCGGTTTCCCACTTATACTCTGCCAAATAGTAAAGAATATAACTGTCGTCATAGGATTTGTCTTGAATATGGTTTATGATTTCCCCGGCTTCGGCAATTTTTTTATCCTTTAGACAAAGCCTAAGCTTTTCAACGTAAACAAAGGGATGAAATATTTCTAATTTTTCCAGAGCATCAAAATCCTCTTGGATTCCTTCAAGGTCGCCGGTATCGACCCTTCTTTTCAAATTATAGTAACTGTCGATAAATTCGTCATAATCGGCAAATTCATCACCCCGGAAATAATCGTATCTGAGGAATTCTTCTCCGGATTTAACCTTGTATAAAAGAAAGTCTACAAAATTTGAAGGAAAATGTTCGTATAGTTCTTCTTGGCTGTTTTGGAAATCAAAACGTTCCTCCAGCAAAAACCAAATGTTCGACGGTAATTTATAATTGCTCATTAAAAATACGGTTAAAGCGGCTTTTATTGAAGACTCTGTCTCTAAATCAAGGCAAATTTCCCTATCCAGTAATTCTCTCCAACAGTTTATATCCAAACGTTTTTTTAAGGATTTATATACAGCCTCAACCTCGTCTATCCATTTTTGTGACGGTGTTTTTTCTTCCGGCTTGCTTACTTCATCGGCAAGACGAGTAGCCTCTTCAAAGGCTTGTCTTAATTTCATAAATCCTTCCGGGTCATCCTCCGGGTTAACTAAAACAAGCTTTTCTCTGTATGCCTGTTTTATTTTTTCTTTATCTTTTGTTTCATCTATTCCAAGTACTTTCCATACTGTTTCTTTACTCACTTATGTAGTCCTCCTGCAAAGAGTTGATATATTACAAATTCCAACATATAAAACATGGGTTTCGACATAGCCTATATATAGTACCATATTTGGTTATTCATGTCCATTATCCTTAAAAATTCGATATACAATCTGTGCACAGGTATTTGGAAGTAAATATATATTGACATTTATAATAAGTATACTTATAATATGTATATCAACAATAATTACAATATCAACGGAGGGAAAACAATGGAATTCAGTTTTAAGATTAATATTCATGCAACAAAACAAAGCGTTTGGAGCTTTTATTCAGATATAGAAAAATGGTATGTGTGGGAAAAAAAATTAAAAAATATAACCTTGGATACCGGATTTAAAACAGGCTCCGAAGGTATTATGGAGTTTAACGGAATGCCGCCTTTGAAATATTTGCTGACTTCTGTAGTTGAACAACAAGAGTTTTGGAATAAATCTGATACACCTTTTGGAAGCATTCATTTCGGTCACGAAATTACTGAAGAAGCCGAGGGCATCGTATCCGTTAAACATACTGCAAGATTGGAAAGCGATAATATTACAGAAGAAAAAGTTGCTTTTTTAAAACAAGTATTTTCCGACGTACCGGAAGCTGTTTTGCTGCTTAAAAAGACGGTTGAAGCCTCATGACAGAATTTAATTCCAAGTCTAAAGATAATTCGGAAAACTCCGCCGGTTTGGTGTTTATGAGAACATATAACAAGTGGCATTCCGAAATTAAGCGACAGCTTAAAGAATTGGATATTACCCATCCGCAATTTGTTGTTTTAACAACCTTGGGATATTTATCCCGAACAGAGCCGGAGGTAACCCAAGTAATGATTGCAAAACTTGCCGGAATGGATGTTATGTCGGTATCACAAATATTAACTTTACTTGATAAACATATGCTTATCGAAAGATGGGAACATTCGAAAGATACAAGGGCAAAGTCCGTTTCCTTAACCCCAAAAGGTATGGAAAAAATGAATTTGGCTCTTCCTATAGTGGAAAATATAGATCTGCAATTTTTTGGTTCTTTAAAAGAACGGGAAACTGAATTTATCAAACTTTTGCAAGAGTTAAACAAACATGATTTCAAATATTGAATAATCTTTAAGAGTTGGTGAATTTTTGCCGACTCTTTTTTGTTTTTACTTTAGTTATTTTAATTATTCAGCTTTCATGTTAAAATTATCCTAACTGTATTTTACTGATTAACATGTACTTGTATAAAAAAATTTCGAGGAGTGTTTGGGCTTATGATTTACAGAAAACTGGGCAATACAGGACTTGATATAAGCGTTGTGGGTTTTGGCGGAGAATGGCTTAACGGTTTGCCGGAAAATGAAGTTTGCGAACTTCTGTATAAAGCGGCTGAAAACGGCATGAATTACTTGGATGTTTTCTTACCCCACAGCGAGGCAAGGACAAACATAGGAAAGGCATTGAAACAGATAAAAAACAAAATGATGATACAAGGACACTTCTGTACGGTTTTTGAGGATGGACAATACACAAGAACCCGTGACCTTGAGAAAACAAAGGCAGCGTTTGATGACTTACTCTCCCGTTTACAAACGGACTACATAGACGTGGGAATGATACATTATGTGGATAGCTTTGAGGATTATGAAGCGGTACATAAAAACGGCATAGCAGACTACGTAATAAAAATGAAAGAAACAGGAGTAATCGGACATATAGGATTAAGTTCCCACAACCCGGAAGTAGCCTTAAGAGCCATTGAAGACGGCTTGACAGAGGTACTTATGTTTAGCATAAACCCTGCCTACGATTTGCAAAAAGCAGACACGGACATTTATGAACTTATGGAATTTAAGGGACTAAGCGAAAAGGGCTGGATAGTCGACCCTGCCAGACAAAAACTCTATACAGCCTGCGAAAACAAGGGCGTTGGGATTACGGTAATGAAAGCTTTGGGAGCCGGCAGTCTCTTAAAAGCGGAAAGATCTCCCTTTGGTAAGGCATTATCCGTTTCCGGATGTATACAATACAGTCTGGACAGACCCGGGGTTTCAAGCGTTTTGGTGGGCTTTAAAACGCCTCAAGAAATAGACGAATCTCTATATTATTGTAAAGCCGGCGAAGACGAAAAAGACTATTCCCATATTTATGACAGCTGCGACAAGCTTGAAATGACAGGACGTTGTATGTACTGTAACCACTGCCAACCCTGTGCCGCTCATATTGATATAGGCGAAGTAACAAAGTTTCTTGATTTGGCACTGATGAGCAATGAAGTACCCGAAACTCTTTTGAAGCATTATAAAGCCCTTGAACATAACGCAGCAGACTGTATAGAATGCGGTGCCTGCGAACCGAATTGCCCATTCGGAGTACGTATTATGGAAAATATGAAGAAGGCAAGGGAAATATTTTCTTAATAGGGCTTTATTACGAGTAATTATATAATGATATTCCTTATAAGCCGGTGTAGAAAACAACGGTTACAGATTGATAACAAATACAAATTCGTAGCAACGGACGACCGATGGTCGCCCCTACAAACAGCAAATATTACGATTCTTTGTAGGGGCGTGCATTGCGCGTCCGCTGTATCTATTTTTGTCGACAGCCGGATTTGGGGATAGTACTTTATTCTAAATAAAGCACTATCCCCAAATTTATCTTAGAAAACATTTTATATACTGATTCCGTTTTACCTTACATTATCCGTTTATCAACTTCTTAACATACTCAACGGCACCGTCAATTTCCGAACGGTTGGGATGTCCCAATCCCATAAATAAAAAGCTGCCTTTGCAGACATATTCTTCACTTTCCGTTTTAATACCCATTTCTTCCAGCGTTGCTCGCAAACTGCCTTGTGTTGTATTTCTTGTTGAGGAGGTAATCAAAGCGGCTTTTTTTATCTCGGATGGCGAAAGCCTTTTAACGAACTCCGACAACTCCGGCTTATGTTCACCGGCGTATATTCCGCTGACAATAATCAGCAAGTCACAGGGTGGTATTTGCGGATTGTTTTTTAAGTTATGTACCGGTATTCCGGTGCTATTTGCAATAGCTTCCGCTATTTTTTTACTGTGTCCCGTCATTGAAGCATAGAGAATTTGTGCGTTCAAAATGTTTCCTCCTTTATTATACCGAAGATTCTTAACCCTTCTGTTTATCCGCTTAACTTCATTCTACATTGATTTTCTGAAATGGTCTACTGTTTTCACACTATATGGTACAACCTTTCATTTTACTTTCTATTGTTTAAACCCAATTCATAAAAAAATAAAAGCTCCTCGGTTTATATCCGATAAGCTTTTATCTTCAACTTACTTAATTATTTCCATGAATTTAA
The DNA here is from genome assembly GCA_964468805.1 of uncultured Defluviitaleaceae bacterium. Lineage (GTDB taxonomy): Bacteria > Bacillota > Clostridia > Lachnospirales > WRBF01 > CAYXWM01. The sequence goes on along the minus strand of CAYXWM010000013.1, from coordinate 20,853 downwards.
CTTATTTTAATATTAATTGACAAATAGAACATCAGTACATCTTGGTCTCAAAATAGGGACAATCACTTTCTTTGGAAGTTTTTGTATGATCGTATGAAGGCAGTTCGTTTAGATTGCACTTGCCCTCCATTTGATAAAGACATTTGTTGGTACAATTTATATCCATATATCCACCTCCTTAATTATTATTTCCGCATATTTTGATAATATTACTGTTCGGTACTTGCAGAAACTTGCACAACCACCGTTTTTCACCGGAAAAAATGTTTTTCATATATGTTAATTTTTTATTTCATTTTAAATTTCTAAACAAATTTTGATTTTTTTTGATATAATAAAACAGTATAGGTCAATCTTGATTTATTTACTCGAGTTTGTTTAATCATAAACAGTACGAGTATTATCATAAAGAAAAATAAATTAATATGGAGGTACAAATGAAATCCCTTTACAAATCTATTCTTCTCCCTGTAATTCTTTTATCTCTTCTGTTTACTCTGCCTGTGAATGCGGCTGATACGATAGTAGTATCTCAAAGTGCATCAAAAAGCATTAAGCTCATAATAAACGGTGAAGAAATTAAAAATTTACCTATGCCTCCGGTTATTTACAATAACTCTACCCTTGTGCCTGCCAGGGAAGTTTTCGAACCGCTGGGTGCAGTGGTTGATTGGAAACCTGCCCGAAAAGAGATTTATGTTGGAACTCAAGATGATTTGTTGATCTTACAAATCGGAAACAAATTTGCGGATTTCAACGGTGAATTAATGGAAATGAGTATTCCTCCGCAAATTATCAACGGCAAAACCATGATACCCTTGAGATTTGTGGCAGAAACATTCGGTTATGAAGTTGAATGGAGCGACTCTAAACGTGCCGCTTACGTAAACACAAAACAACCCCAACCTACACCGGAACCTACTCAAACACCGAGACCTACTCCGGCTCCCACGCCAACTCCGGTTGCAACACCTACTCCCACAACAACGCCCGGCACAACTCCCGTAACTCCTGCGGTGGATATGTCTCCCGGCGTATTTTCGGAACAAGTACATCCGGAAACCAATATAAACAACCTTACTCTGCCCAACAGTTCAAGTACTGCCTTTGTAATTCAGGCTACTTCTCCCATAAGTAAAATTAAAAAAACACTTATGCCGGATAACAGATTGATATTGGATATTTATAATGCCAATATGGGGCTTTCCAAAAGCTCCTATAATGTGAACAACGGTCTTGTGGGTCAGGTAAGAGTTTCTCAATTTCAAACCGAGCCGGAAAAAGTTGCAAGGATAGTTTTTGACTTAAATTCGGGAGTAAAATTCAATACGGTTTTGTCTGCAGACAGACAAAGATTGAGTTTGGACTTTGAAAGTAACACTGTTTTGGACGTCAACTTCTCCTCCAACGGAACTGATGATTATATAGATATTACTTTCCAAAGCAGTCCCTCAGTAAATACTTCTTATTTATTGTCTCCGGAAAGAGTAGTAGTTGACGCCGTTTTATCTAAAATCAATAATCCGGCAGAAAACCCGGTAAACGGTCGCTTTGCCAAAACCGTAAGGTCAGCTCAATTTAACGATAATACCGCAAGAATCGTAATTGATTTAAAGCAAACCACAAAACATACTGTTTCTATAAACGGAAATATTGCACGAATCACCTTGAGTCAACCTACATACAGAAATATAAAATATAATCCCGATAACTATACCATCACCATTGATAAAGCCTCCGCTTCCAATTTAAATGCCAATCAAATTCAACACAAGGACCTTTATCTTGACGGGCAATACAAATTAACCTTACCCGGTGATTATTCTAATCTATTGGGCTACGGCGATTATATGATAGGACACGGAGATATAAAATCCGTTAATATTCAAACAAACCAAGGACAAACCGTCTTAACAATAAACGAATCAAAAATTCTTACCTTTTCCGTAACCGATGAAGGTGATAAAATACTTATCAAACGTCGTAATCCAAAAGATGTTTATGACAAAATAGTGGTTCTGGACCCCGGACACGGCGGTAACGACCCCGGTTCCCTAGGACACGGACTGCAAGAAAAAAATATTACTACCGACATTGTTAACCGCCTCAAGAATATCATAGAGGCAGAAGGCAAAATAAAAGTGTATCTAACAAGATACACCGACGTTTATGTGGAACATATGGTAAGGGTAAATGTAGGCGAACAAGTAGGAGATATGTTTATTTCCGTCCACAACAACGCCGCTAAAGACAATCCCGTAGCCAACGGCACCGAAACCTATTACTACCCTCATGCAAATGACAACGAAATAGGTATCTCTACCAAACAAATGGCTGACGTTATACATCGAAACCTTATGGAAAGCATCCAAACCAACGACAGAAAAGTCAAAACCAACAGCTACATAGTTATAAAATACAATACCATTCCTTCAGTCCTCATAGAAACAGCCTTTATTACCAACCCCGACGACGCCGCCCTCCTGGGTTCCCCGGAATTTAGAGAAAAGGCAGCAAAAGGTATCTATAATGGGATAAAGGAAATCTTTAATAACTATGATATTAAGAGGAAGTAGTAGAAGAATATAAAGAAAGAACGCTTTACACCAATTTTAACCGATAGGGTAAAAAAGGGGAAACATCCAATAAATGTTTCCCCTTTTTTTCCCTATTCAATTACAACTATCTTTTGCGCTTCATCCCAAGTCACTTTATATCCGTTGTACTCGAATATATTTCGCAAGCCGATTTTTAAATCCGGTACTGCTTCGTTAAGAGATTTCACGGATAGTATATAGCTGCCGTTTACGTTTTCGGCATGTAAGATATAACTTTTGCCTTTAAACTTGATATTTACGCAATTTTGAGGAGCGGGTGCATCTCCGTAGTCTATAAAGGTGTCCTTAAACCAATGAGTAAATCTGCTTCCGCTTACCACTTTGCCGTCTTGTATTTTTCCTTGCTTCATTCCTGTAGGAGCACCGGCACATTCTATGAATTCGCCGTTTCCAATGTAAATTCCTGCATGTCCACTCATCCATAATACCACGCCCGGTATTTCGGGTATGGTGCTGAGGACACCTTTTTCTTTTGCCGCAAGATATGCCGACTCTTGATTGCGGTCCTGTGCCGGATTATACTTTACGGTGCCGTTGTTATCCCAAAGATATGCTTTAACCAATCCGTAGCAATCCGAAACTCTCTTATTGAGGAATTTTTTTAAATAGTCTTTATGAGCTGTATTGTATTGCCCAACGCCGCCACCTTGATTGCATTTTTGATCAAGTAGGGTTTCTGTCAGTATATTGCCGAAAGCACCCAGACAGTAACCCCAATTTTCGCTTAATGCCTTTTTGGCATATTCCGCTAAGCCTATATTATTCATTTTCAACCTCCCGGTCTGTATTCGGTGTTACACTGTCAGTATATGCTTTAATACCCTTTTTGAGGAACAATGGTATGGGCACTCCCATAGATTCCAAATTTTCCAATACAGAAAGAGCTTCATTGCCCAGCAACCAACAAGTAACCAAAATACCGAAAAAGCTTTCCAAAGGCAATTTCATGTTAAGTGTGGAGAGAGTATCTCCTATAGCCAAGTCCAGCAAAAAAGACAAGCAAAGTAAGGCGACATATCCAAACTTTTTCACTATGCCAAGTAAGCCTACCCTACTGTTAGCCTTATTTAGCATCCAAGCATTAAACAGCCCGGTTATGTAATCCAACGCCATAAAAATAAGCAAAATTACAAACAGTAACCCTACGGCGTTATATAAATAAGACAGTACAAATAATGCCGAAGCAAGTATTCCTTTAGCTGCATATGACTCTTCCATTTTAAGCACCCTCATCATCAGTAAAAAATCCCTCGGGACATTCCGGGGTTACGGTATATTTTTGTCCTGCGGTGGGTTGCGGATAAATATTTGTGATATCTATGCATTTAATGTGAGAGTTCTCGTCCAGATATTCTTGAGGTAACGGCAACCCAACTTCGCTTCCTCCTACAAGATTAACTATATCGTTTCCCATTACTTGAGCGTAAATTTTCACAATATCACTCCTTATTATTTAAAGTGAATCGAAGCGTTTTCATTACCATTCAATTATCATAACCCCGTTAGCTCCCAAGCCTCCACCGCCACCGCCACCGGCTCCGTATTTTTCTCCGTTTTGTCCGCCGTCTCCTCCTCGGCAAGAAGAGCCGTTTATTCCCATAAAATATATGGGAGCACCGCCGCCGCCTGCTCTGCCAAAAACAGTTGAGGAAACTTTACTTGCCGGCCCTTTTATACCACGTCCTCCTTGACCTCCGAATCCTGCTCCCATGCCGCCGTCTCCGGCTTTGCAATATTCGGGGTTTGAAACTCCCGGTTCATTTCCCAGCCCGCCTGCACCTATTCCTCCGTTACGTATTCCTCCGGAAACGGAATCCAAGGGCTCATCGCCAACCGTAACACTATACGCAAAACCACCCAACCCTGTGCCGTTTCCGCCTTTCCCACCGGCTGTTAAGCTTCCGGATTCTCCCTTGGTTAACAGAACCAAAACAACTCCGAAGCTTGTATTTCCTGAACCCACTACTACCGAATAATCCACTCCCGGAACCACATTTACAGGCTTCTTATAACACCACTCCCCACAACCGCCTCCGCCGCCGTAATTACCGGCACTGCCGTTACCTCCTGCCGCTATAGCTGTTATGTAAACGGTATAAACGTTGGCAGGTGCTGTAAAAATTCCGCCGGCGTCATATATTTTTCGCCTGCCGGTGTATGAGGAGTTTGCCATCTCGGTTATAAGTTCATTTAACGGTTTGGCGATATTGGAGTTTAATGCCTTTTTTATCTCTGCCCAACTCAAATTATCAACTCCTAAGATTCTTTTTAATAATTGAAATTAAATCCGGTACCTTGTTGCCGAATACACAGTCAACGGAATATCCGTTTTTTATGTCCCAAGATTCGGTCACTTCTGTAATTTGCGATGTAAGAATAATGTTTTTAAATTTCAGATTTACAGTATCCCCGATTAGATAATCTTTTCCGTACTTCATTGTATGGTAGGGGTTTATCTTGCCGTCCAAAGAAATTATTTTTGGATGCTCCGCCAATTTTCCCAATGCCAAGGTTTGCAATTTTTCAACGTCTTCCTGTGCCACGGACTTTGCATCTGCAAACAATTCTCTCCGTTGGTCGCCTGAAACAGCATCATTAACCGAAACAATGGTACGCTCCGTACCTTCACCTTTACTTGCCGCAATTGCTACGTTTTTAAAGTCCAAGTCGGAGTAAATATATGTTTGCTCGAATACATTGTCAAACTCCGGGGCAAAAATAATCGGTGGATTGATATTCTGTCCTGCCGTTAAATCCCGTCCGCAAATAACATCAAAATCGAAGCACTTTTGGGAAGTGTTAAATTCGGCTTTTATACCCAATCCGCATTCCTCTGCCAATAAAGCAATTTCTTCGTTTAACTTTTTGTAACAGGTTTCAAAAGAAATATATTTACCTTTATTTAGGCTGTTTTTAATACGGAAATAGGGTATCCTCCTGCAAGCTCGGTTTGCATCCGGCCCCAAATTATATTCCACCAATTTTTTGATAACAGTTTCTCCGCTGCCTGAATAACTCCAATTATCCGCTCCGGGAAAAGGTTCGGTAATTCTGTATGTAAGGAAAAACTCCGGCGTAAATCCCTTTACCGTTAAAATTTTATTATTGTGTGAAAATTGCTCCTCGCTGTACCCTATAATTCCCACACGTCCGGAATCCAGATAAATAATCTTTTCCGGCGTCAGCAATTGAGCGTTTTTCTTTTCGGAATTTATAGAAAGCTCAAATTCGCCATAAGAATGCAATCGTTGAGTAAAAATAAAATTCTCAAAGTCGTCCACTTCACCCAAAAACGAAAAATCTCTGTCCAAAACTCTAATCATAGCTACACCTACTCATAGGTTTCCCTTATTGAATCACCTAAAAATACTGTGGTTTTCTTAACGGACAATTCAGGTTGGGTGAAGGATAGATTTTCTGTTATAGTTGTATTATTGGGAAATTCCGTTTTTCTGACAGCCAATACGGTAGAATTTAGGCAATTCTCTAAAGTTTCTGTAACGCTGCCATCGGTTGAGCTAAAAACAGTTACCTTTCTGTATCCGGGACGTCTAGACCAATCATCAAAATCGGTACTTACAGTGCTGTACAATTCAGCCTTAATCTGATTAAACCAACCCAAATATTCCGATGCAAAACTTGCCCATTTACTCTCGGTAAAAACAGTAAAAGCATCCCAACTTGTTTCAACTTCGTTATATTTACTTTGGTATTGATTAAATATATCAGTCAAATCCGGCTGTGTTATCAATGCGGCAACTACTCCGCAGAACGAGGAACTTAGTCTAAGATCGGTTATGTTGCTTTGCAAAACTTGAGTTGCCCCGGGATTAATTCGTATATGAGCCAGCCCCAATTCCCAGACGGCAGTATTTCTGTCCAAAGACGGCGGTTGGGGAATGTCTGCTATTTTACCTGTTTTTATTTTAACCGATACTGAACGAACGGAATTATTTAAATCCAGTCGTAAAACCACGGTATCAATACGAGGCTTGGTAAGATGAGACGGTTCGAGAGAAAGCGTTATGGGAGCATCCCTATTAACATAATAATATCCGTTGATGTATGCCTTACCAGTTGCAATCTGTATATCCATACAATCATATACAGATACTTTTAAATTATTGCCCCCTTGAAATATTCCGTTTCCGATTAAATTTGCGAAAGGTTCCGCAAATTGTGCGGCGGTATATCTCCTGTCATTGTTGTAACTGTCAAAAAAGCAACTCCATTCAGCGATAGAACTTCCTCCTTTCCAATTTTTAAATTCCCAAGAATAGGGTCTTAAAACTTATATCAACAGCGGCATTGCTGTTTCCCACTTCGGCTTGAAACTGCAATACATTTTCTCCCGGTCTGAGCATGAAAAATGTGCTTTTTAAGTCTATATAATTAAATGCATTTCTTGAAAATCCTCTGTCATCCGTAATAATTACCGATTTATTGCCAAAGGCTGTATTTATAGTCATTTTTTCATTTGCATAGATAGGTGAATAAATTTTAATAAATTCTCCGGTGGTTAGATTGGTAAGCATGGGTGTTTGCACAGGCCCCGGGATTTGAATAATCAAAGGTGCATCTATATCCCCTTTATTATTCAACCTTTCCGTACTTCCCGAAATATCCCCGAAACAAATATCCCCATCAAAAACCAACTCAAACGAAAAACCGGGAATTACTTCGTATAAAGAAAATGAATAAGCTTCTGCATCTTCCAAAAACACCGAAGGAGCACAAAGGGTAAAATCAAAATACAGGATTCCGTCCGGTGTGTTGTAATCCTTGTCATCAAATACCGGACCCTGAATAACGTGAATATCGGAAAATTTCCTACGGAAACTCTCTCCCTGTATAGTCAATTCTGCAGTATGCAAGGGATTTAAGCATGAAATAATCTTTTTCCTTAATGCTTCTTCATCTGCTAAACTATCCGTAACCAAACAAGCCTTAATTGTTACCAAACGCTCGTTTGCAGTAATTTCTGTTAAAGTCTTACCCAATTGCATGGGTGACTTCACAGCCAAAGTTTCGATTTCCGTACTGTCCATACCCTTTTGGCTTAAAAAAAACAAGGGTGCATTATTTCCAAACTCCAAAGTTGTATTCATAACTTTATTGGTATAAGTTAGGCTAAGCATTCTATCATCTCCGGTCTTGGAAATCCTTAAATAATCTGTGGATATATACTGATTTCATTTTAAAGAGAGGACAAAAATTTCCCTGCAATTCAAGGAAAAAATGATTATTTTTGTCATTCGGCTTATCCGGAATCAGTATAATCAAGCTGACTTAAAAATTAAAACCCAAGCGACGCATATTTAATGTATCCTGTTTTTTAATTTCACTTAACGACAACTCTTTTGGGCTGTTATAAACCGGATTGTATACCACAGCCGGCTTTATTACGGAAGCAAGCTCATTTCCTATAGCCTTTGCCAGCCTGTCATAATCAAACTTAGGCACATTTTCTTCAATACCGCCTTGATTAAGATTGTGGAAATTAAAAGAATACTCGGCGGAAGCTACCGCATTATTAATATAATCCACGTTTTTTTCCTGTAAAATCGGCCCTGAAAAAACAACGGGCATATTACCCGGATCTTCAGACCCTTCCTGAGAGTAGGCAATAATGCCATTCTTTTCTTTATAGTCATCTGTTGCATAAGCATTCATTCGACTGTAGGCGGTATAAGAACCTGAGCCGGAATTTGCGTTTGCAGATGTTGGTGAACCGTTGGTAACTGACCTGTAAGCTCGCGATACTGAGTCAAGATAGCTCATAATAGCTGATTTGGTTGATAATATTCCATTTAGCAAGGCCTGTCCATACGCTGTACCCAAGGAAAGGAAGTTGCCTACGTATCCGGACAAAGTTGAAATCATTTGTTGCATAGATGTATTAAGATCCTTTTCCCTGTTTTTCAGTTCAGTCTTGAAAGTGGTGGTTTTGTTCTTTTCGTAGGTTGCAAACACGGAATATTCGTTTTTATAGGCCTGAATAAAGGATGAGTACAGCTTATTTACTGTTTCAGACATACCCGAGGCTTCTTGATTAAACAGAGCATATTTTTGTGCTGTTGACCCTGAAAAAGCTTTTAAATCTTCAGCATAAGCACTCTTTTGAATAGCCGACAAGGCAGCTATTCCTTCCTTTATTTTTTGGTTCATCAAAACAGACTGATTTCCGGCTTCAACAAAAGCACTGCCCAAATTTTGAAGGTTTACGCTTAATAGCGCACAATTTCCCATAAACCCCTTCATTTCAGCCAAAGCGGAATTTAAATTTGCCGAATAACCGCTTATATCAAGGGTTAACGAGGCTGATACATTTCCTATACTTAGTGACAAATCAAGCCTCCTTTGCATTTTTCGTAAGAACTTGGGGAAACCAAGTTTCCCCAATTCCATTTAACAAATCTAGTTAATATGTTTGTAATTATTTTAATTCTCGCAAGTATTGGATTAAGTCTCCCGAATTCTTACTGTCCTTGCCTGCTCCTGCAATAAACAAGCAGACCTCATCCAAGCAAAACGCTGTATATGAATCCGTAACCCGCATAATTTCGCTGGGTCTTACCGAATATAAACGTGATAAATCAATCACTCTGACTATCTGCTTTGACCTTACGAAAATTCTCCAGCGACTTTACACCCGTTTGCGTATAGTTAAAGATTTCAATTAACTGCAAATCCGTTAAGCTTAAATTGCAGTCCTCCAATTCTTGAAAAGTCGGTTCCACAAGAGCATTCCTCGCAATAAGAATAAGCAAATCCCCAATATCCGTAAGATTTATCCCGGATTGAGCAAGGTTTCCCTTTAGAAAAACTTCCTGTGCAACTCCAAGCAGAGGGTTAGGAATACAGCCGGCTGATGCCATTTGCAACAAGGACGGTCTTTTAAGGCGTACCGTAAATGGTTCATTTCCCGTAAATGGTGATAATTCAACCCTCTCGCCTTCTGCGTAGCTTTTTAATCTTTCAATAACATCCTTTTCCATAAAACCTCCTTATACTATTTCATTTTAAATATAGATATATTTGTTTGAATAATTGTGAAAATGAAGTGAGTGAACGCTTACAAACGGTAGCAACTATATCTATACATCAGCTAAGAAATAGTATTAAATACCTAAACTACCGGCAGTTGATCAACAGTTTCTATAACATAGGGCGGCAAACCGGAAGGCGGAGAAGTTTTAATTACATATTTTACGGAAAAGAATTTATCGTCCTCGAAACCCAGTTCAACGGGTTCTCCCTTGCCGTTTGGTAAACTTAACCTGACATAACGTAAAATTTCTCCGCTTGTATCAGTTTCCTCCGTATAAATATCTACAGAAAAACTGTCCAAGTTGGGAGCCTCACCGGCTACAACGGGAGTATAGGAAAGAAAATTACCGTCCTCATCCTTTATTACCGTTCCGCCCTGCAACAAAGCAACCACTTCCGGAAGAAACATATTGTCTTGAAACTCTACATCTACCCCTTTTATGGTGGAGTCGAATTTTTTTTGTGCCTTAAGTACGCCCTTAATTATTAACTCGCTTTTTTTGCCTGCTTCTATCAAAACCTTAGCATTTGCCTTGGTTGCCGTTGAAAACGAGTATCTTTTCCCGCTTTTATCGGTTAAAACAACCAAAGCCACGCCGGTTAATGCCTTTTGTATTACATTTTCCATTTAAACCTCCTATACAATTTAAAGTTGCTAAAATTCCATTTACGGATTTTGGCACTGTTTGTAAACGGTATAAGTAAGACTTGTGGTATAGGCTCGAACTTCCGGGTCTATAACAGTAGGCGTTTGATTTTGGGAATATTTGAGGAAAGGCAGTTGGGAGAGAGTTTCCACGACCTGATTAATGAAGGGTTGAACCTGAAAGAAAGTACCGAAGGGATAAAAAACGATAATTTCGTAGTCTTGAAAGTTTACGTTTGTCTTTGAGTACGGCTTTTGACCCTTATCCTTAATTACAAGATAAGGAGTTTTGCAAAAACCCTTATGCTCTCCTACAGAATAAACTTCAAAACCCTTTTCTTGCAAAAATCTGCTGATTTTTTCGTACACACAGCACCCCTTTCTAATAACAATAAACCGAGGGAGATAATTACATGAGATAATGGTATTCGTCAACCTCTCCTCAAAAAGAATTATTTAGAATATCAGCCGAGAGTAACTCTACTGTGGGCATAAGAATAGCATACCTTTTTTCAAAACATAACTCGAGAAAAACTCCATATGGTTCATCGTCAAACAAAATAACTTGAAGCATATCTTTATTGACTATAAAAACGCTGTCTATGCTTCTTCTTAACCCGCCTGTTCTGTCTGTCCATGGGGCATTAGCCTTTGCATAGCTTTTAAATCCGTCCGCCAGGTTTTCTCCCAAAGGCGTCAAGCTTTGTGTCAGGTCACCGGCAAGCTTTCCTATGCCCTCCTCAAATTCGGCAAAGAAAAATTCCAACATAAATTACCTCCCGGAAATCAGCACTCTGTCCTTTCCAGTGAAAAATCCATGTAAACATCGAAATACTCGCCCAAGTCCGTAATTTGATAAGTTATCCCCTGATGTCTGAAATAATCCCAAACCTTGATGTTCTGTGAATTTTCGTCTACAACAGTAATAAACTTATCAAAATGTCTAGTTGTATTCATGCCCAAGTCATTGAAAGAAAAAGGAATGTGGCGTTTTCTGGGCTTATAAAAATGCCCCAAAATTTCGGATACGAATATTTCGTCTTGGGAACTTTCGCCCTCTTCATTTTTTCTGTAAACACTTACTGTAACAGGTGCCTTTTTTAAGGCATTAGCCAGTTTTCTTCGAAAAGAGTGTGTTTTTAACGACAATACTCGTCACTCCTTTTTATAATACCGGCCTTGTTATGCCTGTATCTCCTGGCCAGCCTTAACCAATACCCCTTGTTGTTGGGTACGGTTAATCCGGAGGGTAAAGTAACCGAATCATCTTCCGCTTTTTTTAACAAACAGTCGTAAGTAGCCGAGCATACGTCAAATCTGCAATTTTTAAGAATATGTAAAAGTTCCTCATCGCTGAAAAAAGGTGAGCTTTCCTCACGCAGGTTCTTTTTTAATTCATCAATCATTTCCGCTTGAGTCATAATAACCTCCTTTCGGAAATTTACCGGGTATAATCAAGTTAAATTATTAAGCTTCTATTTTATGTACAAACTTCACTATGCGTATTTGTTTGGGTTCATAAACTCTTGCCCAGTTTTCGGGTAAAGCCAATTCCTCTCTGGAAGGACCTTCTTCCTTGGCTACTTGAGTATTTAAAAACCTTATTCCTCTGGGATGGAGTATAAAATTTTTCCGGCTTATCAAGAAATCCACGCCGGATCCTTTTTTTCTGTCCCGGTCAACCTCTGAGGGAACAAAACCTACCGGGCTACCGTTACCCAAAGCTACGGCTCCTTCACCGAAAAGATAAGAAGTATATACTCCCGAAGAAACGGGACAATCGTCGTCAACTATTACTCTTACCCCTTGGTAGGAGTCAAAGCCGGGGTTATCGGAAGGACGAATCTCGTCCAGTAAGTTGCATTTCTTCAAATATGCCTTGGTCTTGCTGTGCATCAGAACAGCAGAAAGGGTTTCCTGTGCATCACCCAGCAGTTGTTGGGCATCAATAAATGCAGCGCCTGACCAGCTTGTTGCGTTGGCTTTGCTGATATCCAAAACATTGGAAGCCATGCTGTCCGAAGCAAAGGCACCGTTCAAAATATTTATAAGTTCCTTTTGCATATCTTTTACCCAGAATCTTGCTACCAATTCTCCGATGGCAGCCATGGGGTCTGCCCCGGTCATTGCCGATGTTAAATCCGTGGAGGACCACATTTTTGCCCTTCTGATTATGGGTGCCCTGTCTATACCCGGGGTGATATTGTCTGCTGTGAGAGACACACCTTCGGCGATTTGTTCCGAATCGCCCGTAAGCTCTTGAAAAAAGGGAATTTTAACAACATCCGTGGGTTGGGAAGCCAACTTGTCAAAAACAGGCAGATTGGAAACTATCCCGGATTTCACAAGCGGAGATACGGATAAAATCGAGTTTAAAACAAAGGGATCAAACAATTCCGGCACTATTAAATCAGCCAACTGAGTATTAAAAAACATAACATTCCTCCTAATTATATTTGTAAAAGTTAGAACCTTGAGGGAGATAGCCTTTTCCCGAAAAATCCGTTGTAAAAGCATATATTCAATTCAAAGTGCGTACACCTGTTAAGGCTAACGAACCCCTGCCAAGGTCATCAGCTTCTGTGCCATATCCGGATTTTCCTTTAGAATTTTAGCCTGCATGGTGAGATTAAAGGTGTCCTTTGCCCAGGGATTAACTTGACCCGAATAAGGATTTCTTGCGAAACTTCCCGTACTGCCCAAATTTTTACCGGCCGTTTCCTTAAACAAATAAGAATCGGAGGTTTTTAAACCGGACAGCTGTTCTTGTAAACCTACAACCGAACCCTCTTCATCTAAGGCAAGGTTATTAAAATTCAACAGCCCTCTTACAGCCGCCGGATTTTTGGCACCGGCCGACACTAAAGCCTTATCCAAAGCACTTACCAGTTTCAGTTGATTAAAAGATTGTACTTGACCTTCGTAGTCCTCCTTGGGAACATAATTTTCAAGTGCCGCGTTGTGTAATAAAGCAACCTTGGCAATTTGTTCATCATTCAAACCCAATAAAACCAATTCTTCTTGATTCATAAGCCCTCCTTAATCGAATTTTTCGTTTTCCAGTATTATTTGAGACAACTCCTCGTTGGCTTTTTCACCGGAAAAATCCTTGTTCCATTTGCCGATAAAAGTTTTTTTGCTCATCACTCCCATAGAAACCGCCCTTAAGTCCATATCTTTTTCCTCATATTCATCCACAGCCAAAGGATAAACATTCTCAACATTTACCCGGATATCTTCCGGCGGATTAATCCTTAAAAAGTCGTATTCATAAGACATTTTCAATACGGCTTTGCAAAGCCATTCCAAGGCAGGTCTCCAAGTTACAAACTTCTCCTCACAGCGTGAAGCCAACTGCCAATACAAAGCCTGCATAGTCTTACCGGAAGTCATAAAACCCTTTAACTCCGCCGGAGATAGATTGGGAATATTCAGAAGCTCATGCATATCTCCTTTTAAGCGGTTAAGAATATTTTCTATTCTGGTGTCGTAATTAAAAGAGGATTCCAACTTATAAATTTTCGGTTCACTATCCGGAGAGGTATGCTCCGCCTGCAAATCTATTAAAGCAGAGGGCGAAATCACAAGTGATTCCAAGCTTTCCTCGGAAGCATTAACTGCCACGGTTTGAGGAAACATATTGAACCTCAAAGCGTCTATGTCATCGGAAGTAACCTTGTCATACAAAAACTGTGCATTAATCAACTCCTTTACATCGCTTTCACCGGTCACCTCTCCGGACAAACCGTCGTTAAGTACTACCCTAGCCGGAATAAAATCCAAACCGGTATCCTCTTTTTCAAACAACAACTCCACCGGCCTGCCGAATCCGTCATAAATACCTTCGCTTAATAAACATTTCCCGTTTTCCAAGCTGTATTTTTGTTTCCAAATTCGTTGGTCTGCTTTTAAAGGGGCGTTGTTTTGTTGATGAAAAAAAACTATTGATTCAAGTTCCTCCGGGTCATTATCCCGTGGTACAAAAACAAAGGAATATGACGGTACAAAAGATATTTTTAAACATTCGTTACCCTGAGAAAGTTTTACCGCGACCCTTTTGCCTATAAAACAATCTCTTGCTGCCTTTATGAGCTTGTCCGGAAAAAAATTTACGGAGAGCGTCTTGTTAAAGAACTCAAGCAAGCCCTGAACCTTATCCTTATCCCGGGAAATTAACGAAAATTCCGGAGTCTTACCGAATAAAAATCTTGCCTGCTCCTTTATGAGCTTTTTGATAAAGTTGGTACTTTTTTTGGTTGGTACATAATCCAAGCCCTTTTCAGCGGTATTAAAAAACCTCTGTTCCAACCCTTCGTATATGTCGTAAAGCCTTAATATATCAGCCAAATCAGCCAACATATTTTCTCCGTAAAGCCCTTCAAGCTCCTCCTTAACAACCTGCATAAAATTATGCATAATACCTCCCTGTTTATTTGTTAACAAACTTGAGGAACGGTTTAAAATCTTTACCTCAAGTTCTCTTGAAAAAGACTTTAATATTTATAAATTTGGATTTATTATAGTTTAGAGACCTTTGGCAGACTCTTATCAGTTCACTGCCCGGCTTCTGCTAAAGCCACCTATACTTAAATGATACCCGCAACGAAAGCAGTATGAATTACTTTTGCTCACCTTAAAATACTTCCGCTGTAGGACTTGTGCTTTTTTAAATCCGCGAATTCGAAACCGTCCAGAGCATACCAAACAGCAGAAAGGGTGTGAGGGTCAATATTAAATTGATCCTCGATAATATTTCCGTTACGATCTTTTGCAAAGCAAAGATTTGAAAACTCATTGGCGGCATTGGGGCAATAATCGGAGCAAACTATCTTTGAGAATCGTTTTATTTTTTTTGTATTTTGTAAACGACTGCCCTGAAACTTTTTGGCACCCACCATTTTAAAGCCCTGTTGACAAAAATACCTTATGGTCTTTGGTTCTGCTGAATCTGCATATATTAATTCCTTGGTATTTTTAAATTCCTCCAGTTCTGAGGCGGTAATATCATCGGTCAGCTTGTTTTTATAATACTCCCAATATATGTACAAGATCTTATCAGTTGTATCTACAGCTACCCGAACCACTGCGTTGTAACTGATTTCAAATCCAAAATCCATGCCTACTCTTTTAATTAGGTCTCTTTTGCCCTCCAAGGTAGAAATAACTTCATTATGGGGTAAAACTTCAAATTGCGGAAAAACCAAGGTGCCTGTTTGACCGAAAACACCCAGTCTTGCTATTCTGTATAAATCGGGGTCAAAGGCAGAAAGATTATCAAGTTGTTCAATATAGTCCTGTGAAATAAAGCGATTGTGTTCTACGGTTGAATGGTGGTAAAAGGTATGAGAAAGGGAAAAAGACTTTTGAGCATATAATTTTTGCTCTATATCCAAATTGAAAGTTTTTGAAGGTTCTGTAATGAAGTGAGAATAAATCCAATTGCTTTTTGAGATGGGATTGGTGGAAAGCAAAAAATGTAAAGAAAGGGTCGGATGGCGAAGACGCCCCAACATCTCCTTAAATCCGGCGTAGTTTAATTCGCCGCATTCCTCTATCCAAGCTATGGTTACTTGAGAAATGGATTTAAGTTTTTCGGGAGAGTCCAAGCCTTTAAAAATTATTCTGGAACCGTTTTTAAATTTTAATTGCATGGGGTTTAAAACAGGCTTTACCAAGTTTCCAATCTGCAAGTCATCTATCAGCTGCAAAAATAAAGAGAAGCAACTGTCACGTAATGTGGCAAAAACCTGCCTTACTACCAAAGCAACTCGTTTTTCCTGTAACAGTTTCAACAGCAGTTTCAATGCACAATGGTGACTTTTGGAAGAGCCGTAACCCCCAAGCAGAAAATAAAATTTATGATTCCAATCGAAAATAAATTCTTCGAAATGAGGATTAATTTCCTTGGTGATCATCTTAACCTCCGAACAGAATATAACTGCAATATACCGGTTTTCGGCTTATACTTATGGATTAAGCCGTATTAATCCTCCTTACGCTTGATCTCAATTTCAACCGGAACAGCTTGATTGTCGTTTCGAGACAGAA
Organism: uncultured Defluviitaleaceae bacterium; assembly: GCA_964468805.1. Taxonomy (GTDB): domain Bacteria; phylum Bacillota; class Clostridia; order Lachnospirales; family WRBF01; genus CAYXWM01. The sequence continues at coordinate 4,491 of CAYXWM010000013.1, read as the reverse complement.
GAAGTTTTTCCTGTTCGAGTGCTAGTTTTTTCAAATCAAAGTCCTGCTTATGCCTATCCAAGGGATTTAAAAAGAAATAATTGGATAACCAATCCAGAGATTTTTGGCGGTCCGCCAGCTTAATATGCGGACCGTCTCTTGTTTTGGAGACTTCGCATACCAAACATCCGTCTACTTGGGAACTGTCCTTAAAATAAAGAATGTTCGTATTACTTCCGTCGGATTCGTTTTCTTCTGTTCCGAAAACGATATAATCGTTTATATCCGCAAAAGCAATTTGCATATGGCGTTCCAGTATATCAAACTCATCAATCAGAAGACATTTCCTCCTGATTTGTTTAAGCTCAATTATCATATTGCGTATTTCAGGCTTTGCAAGTAAGGCATGACCTTTTTGTTTGGCTTCTTTTTTGGAATAACCGGCGTTCACTGCCGATTGAAAATAATTAAAATTTTTGATATAACTGAGACAGAACATTTTTTCGCGTTCGTCTAAAAGCTCATTATTTTCCACAGCGTCAAGTAGGCTGTCATCGCTTTGATTTTGCAAGGAACTTACCCAATTATCGGCCTTTTTCCAATATGCAACGTTGGAATAGCCGGTATTTAAGGTTCTTGCAATTTCTGAGAGCTTTATATTGCCTTTTTGGCTCTTGTATAAATCATAGGCTTTTTTTCGAATTTCCGAAATAGGCAATTCAACACCTCGCTTAATATGGTTTTTTTCGGAGAACCTCCCGCAGAACCGGAATTTTTGAGCATTTGTAAAACGGTAATGCGGGTTTGAAAGGAAAGTAGGAGGATGAAAGATATTTTAATGCAAGCATTAAAACAAAGAGAGAGGAATAAGAAGGGATTTACAAATAACGAATTTTTCGTTATAATGCATTATAACACCGAATAATTTGTTTGTCAACAATAAATTACAATTTATGGTTAACAATTTAATCAAAATGAAAGGTAGATGTTAATGTCCAATAACAATTTTGCGGATTTTCTTAAAAAAGCCAGAAAAAAGGCAGGCTTAACTCAAAAAGATATTTACTCCCAATTAAATATACCTCAATCTACTTACAGCTCATGGGAAGTAGGGAAATCATCCCCCGATATTAACAATATTAAAAAAATATGCAGGATTATCGGGATCAGTATTAATGAACTTTTGGATTGGGAAAAGGAGAGACTTTTTGATCATAATGAAGAGAAACTGGTGGAAGTTTTTCGATTGTTGGACAATCACGGAAAAAAAACCGTCTTAGCCATAATACAACTGGAACACGAACGTATGTTTAACCCTGAACCCGATTACCGTAACAATAAACGGATTATCAAGGTTTACAGCCAAAATGCCTCTGCCGGATTGGGAAGCTATCTCTTTGAGGATGATAATTATGATTTGGTGGAATTCGATGAAGAGACCGTTCCGGCTAAAACCAGCTTCGGCATCAGAATAAAGGGAGACAGCATGGAGCCGAAAATAAAAGACGGGCATATAGTCTTTGTTGAAGCTTTGCCAAAACTTGAAGAAGGCGACGTAGGCATTTTTATTTATGACAAGGAGGCTTATTGCAAAAAGTTAAAGATAGACTACGCTAAAGAAATGATTTATCTTCTTTCCCTAAACCAAGCCTATACCCCCATTGAAATCCGCCACACCGATTTACTGAAAACCGTCGGCAAAGTTGTAGGCAGCACCGAAGAATACGGAGGCACATTAATTGAAAAACAAACCTTTGCATGAAATACTGAAATCCTATAACAATTACTATCCCTTTCATATGCCGGGACACAAACGCAATCCCAAATTTATCAACCAAGACTTTCTGTCTATGGACTTAACCGAGCTAGCCGAAACGGATAATCTACATCAACCCACCGGTGCAATTGAACAACTTCAAAAAAAATTTGCGGAAATTTACGGAGCAGATTCAGCCTTTATACTTGTAAACGGCTCAACAGCAGGTATAACGGCGTCTATAGCATACGCCTGTAAACCCAAGGACAAAATCCTAATGTCTCGCAACTGTCACAAAAGTGCTTACTCCGGGCTGATTTTTTCCGGTGCAACGCCTCTTTATGTTTATCCGGAAATCCTACCAAACGGATTGGAAGGCGGCATTAATCCTAAACAGATTGAAAAAATCCTTGCCTCAGAAAAAGATATAAAGGCAGTTTATATAACAAGCCCCACATATGCCGGTATTTGTTCTGATATTTCGGAAATATCAAAACTCTGCCGCAAATTCGACAAATTGCTGATAGTAGACCAAGCACACGGAGCACATTTCGGCTTACACAATTCTTTTCCCCATAATGCCATACAACAAGGGGCAGACATAGTTATAATAAGCCTTCATAAAACTCTGCCGACCTACGGTCAAAGTGCCTTGGTATTAGCCGGTAACAGAGTTGACAAAAACAGACTTTCCCAAGCAATCAACTTAATGCAAACCACAAGCCCTTCATACGGAATTATGGGAACTCTTTCTTTTTTTGCCGACTTTTTGGCTTCGAAAAAATCATGTATATGCTTCGATAAATATGCGAAAATGACGGAATATGTTTACGGAGAATTAAAAACTTGTGAAAAAATAAGAATCATGGGAAATGAATATAAAGGAAGCTTTTCCGTATACGAAAAAGATATAAGCAAGTTGGTATTTTTTACCAACCCAAAAGAAATGACGGGAAAAATGTTGGAGGAAATGTTGATTACTCAATATAAATTAATACCGGAAATGAGTACTTTCAATTATGTGCTAGCCATCACAGGAATAGCCGATACTCCCAAGGGAATTAAACGCTTAGTAAAATCTATAAAACAAACCGATGCAAAACTAAAACTGTCACTCACCGAAGACTATACCGGAGATTTTGACGTTATCCCTACAAAACAGATCCTTACACCCCGAGAAGCCTTTTACTCCCAAAGCAAAATTGTACCCTTAAAAGATTCCTTGGGAAAAGTATCCGCCGGTAACGTTACTCCCTATCCGCCGGGAGTCCCCATTTTATCTTTGGGAGAAGAAATTACCCAACCGAAAATCAACCAAATCCAAAACTACAAGGAACAAGGCACCAATATGTTGGGTATAGAATGCGGACAGCTGTGGGTTATAGAAAATTAGCTTTATTCCCTTGCTCTATAATCCATACCCATATACTTATCCCCGTTTCTTAATTCCGTCAGCATTTGATTTAATCGTTTGTCTGTAGTCTCTTGTCGTTTTGCCCGAGTAATCCAACCTATATAATCGTTCCTTTGGTATGCCGGTCGGGCGTTATATTTTTCGGTCAGATTTTCTTTTCTTAAAGCCTCGGCAATATATTCCGGAATGGGGTAAACCTGTCTCTTTAAACTCAAACCGCAACAACCCCTTCATCTTCTTCGGAATCAGTATAAAAAGGTATCGCTTTCATAGCAATACCTTTTTATACCTTAAACCCAATTCAACTCTTGCCACCCAAAGGGGTTAAGAATTTACCCCAAGAGCAAAATCAAAACATCTTTCTTCATTATAAATAGCAACTTTATTCACCGGTGTACTTTAATCCCGCAGATTCAAAATAACCGTAATGAGATGTCAGTACCAGTTTACTTTCCTTTACGGTTTCGTAAAGTTTCTTTATGGATTTTTTACTTGCTTCCTCATCCATTGTATACGGATGCACACCCAACGTATTATCGCTTACTTTAAAAGCATCTCCGGAAAACAAATATTCTCCGTCAATTAAATACGCCATGGAACCCGGCGTATGTCCGGGAGCGGAAATGCATTTTATCTTATGTTCACCCATTGTCAATTCTTGTTCATCCTTGAGCAAAACCGGTTCATCTTGGTTAATGCCTCTGGGCAAAGAATTGCCGGTACTTCCGTTTCGAGTGGTCTTTCCGTTTACCATTTGTAATTCCTCTTGATTCATATAAATTTGGGCATCGGTAAATAAACTTAGAGATGCCACATGGTCAGCGTCAGTATGGGTTAATAATACATGTTTTACCTCCGCAGGATTAATATTTACCTCCTCCAGAGACTTTTCCACAGACGATTTATCAGACCCTGCATCAACTACTATGTACCCGTCAGTACCTTTTAATAAATACAGGTTACCTATTACATTTTTAACGCCGGTTATACCTGTATCCGCAACTTCTCCGGTTTCGTTAGGTTTCATTGATAATAAAGGAAGATAATATATTGCACTAATAGCCACTACTACCAAAAACAAAGCCAATATTATATAAAAAGCCTTTCTTGCAACTCTTTTCAAAATTGTCACCTCCGTTTGTAAAAATAAATATAACATCCGCTTTGTAAAATGGCAACAATTCTTTTTAAACGCAGTACGCCTCAAAAAAATAAACTTTGAGGGAGATAACCTCCTTGCACAAAAGCCGTATAAATACCGCTTAACAACAAAAACACTGCAAGCACGTAATGAACAGAACCCCGTAAAACGGACATTGAAATAAAAGCACCTCCTATTGTA
>CAYXWM010000012.1:0-51394 GCA_964468805.1 uncultured Defluviitaleaceae bacterium | reverse complement strand
AAAATATTTATTGAAAAAATCGCCAAAGCATGGTATTATGGCGGAAGTTAACAGCTTTACCCGGATAACTTCTCATAGCCCGAAATAGCTGTATTAAACCGAAAACAGGTGAAAAATAATATAATGCAAATCAGATTACAGAAATTTTTGGCTTCCGCAGGAGTGGCTTCAAGGCGAAAAGCGGAAGAAATCATATTGTCCGGACGTGTTACGGTAAATTCCCAAACGGTATCGGAATTGGGATTTAAAATAGACGAAAATAAAGACGTTGTGGCTTTGGACGGCAAGGTGCTGGGGCAAATTAACGAATATACATATGTTATGCTGCATAAGCCCAAGGGATATATCACCACCGTTAAAGACCAGTTTGACAGACCCACCGTAATGGACTTTTTAGAAGGTATAAATCGTCGCCTTATTCCCGTGGGCAGGCTGGATTACGATACTTCCGGATTGCTTCTTTTGACCGATGACGGGGATCTTACTTATAAACTAACTCATCCAAAACATCAAATTCCCAAGGTCTATGATGCTTGGCTTGCAGGCGTACCGGAAAAGGAAAGTCTGGAAAAGTTCCGCAAAGGGGTTTTGATAGACGGTTATCTTACGGCACCGGCTAAAATTCAAGTCCTGTTTAAAGACAAGGCAAGGGTTCAAGCACGAATCACCGTAACCGAAGGTAAAAATCGTCAGGTAAGAAAAATGTGCGAAGCAATAAAACATCCCGTTATTAACTTAAAGCGTGTTGCCGTGGGTATGCTGGAATTGGGCGATTTAAAGCTTGGCGATTACAGAGTTTTGAACCAAAAAGAAATAGACTACTTAAAATCATTATAAATTTTCTCCGGAGGTAAAAATGGCACCTTTCACTGCTATTTTATTCAACGTATTGGCTGTAGCCTTGGCTATCACCGCTCATGAATTCATAAAAGCCGCAGCAAGTACCGTTTTGGGAGACACCATGCCGAAAAAAAACGGCAGGCTGACTATAAATCCCTTAAAGCATCTTGACCCCATAGGCTTTATTTTCATGATAGCCTACGGATACGGCTGGGCAAATCCCGTACAAACATCTTCCACTTATTACAGAGACAGAAAAAAAGGCACTTTGATTACTTATATATTACCCTCGGTTTTTAACCTGCTCTTGGCTGTCTGCTTTGCCTTGGCGTTTCATTTCATAGCCTTTGCAGTTATCCCCGGAAGCCCTATTTTTATGTTCTTAATCTATATGGGAGAGTTTTTGTATGCCTGTATATCTGCAAATATCTCCTTTGCTTTGATTAATTTAATACCCGTCTATCCTTTTGACGGTGCAAAAATATTAAGCGTTTATATGTCACCCAATGCAAGCCTTAAATTGTCTTATTCCGAAAAAATTCTGCAAATAATTTTCCTCTTTGCCTTGTTTTTTGGTGTTATCAATTCGGTATTAAGTCCTATCAGATTTCTTATAATGAGAATTTTAAATGTTGCTTAAAATCGCAAATTAAGGGGGTACCTTATGCACCGGGCACCCGAAAATTCAAATTCCGTAAAGGTAAAATTGGACGTATTCGAAGGTCCTTTTGACCTTTTGTATCATCTAATAGAAAAACACGAAATCGACATACATCATATACCCATATCACAGCTTACAGACCAATATTTGGAGTATTTGGGCAGCATAACCCAAAACCAAATGGAAGATTTAAGCCGGTTTATGGTTATGGCGGCAACTTTATTGGAAATCAAATCAAAAATGTTGTTGCCGAAACTTCAGAATAAAGACGAAGAATCGCGAGACCCTCGTGCGGAACTGGTTCAAAAACTGGTTGAATACAAAACCTTCAAAGAAATTTCGGAGGTTTTAAAAGAAAACTATCAGCTTGGTCAATACTTTGTTTTTCGTGAACCGGAACCGGACTTGGCTAAGAAATTTATCCCAAAACCCAAAATAGACGACGTTTTATCTGACGTTACCGTAGAAAAACTTTACGACCTGTTTCTGGATTTGTTAAACCGCCGAGAACTGAAAACCGATAAAGTACGCTCCGGCTTTAATTCCGTGGCACTGGATACCTACAAGGTATCAAACAAAATCGAATATATTTCCAAGCTCCTGCATCTAAACCCGTCCGTTAAGTTTACGGAAGTTTTTAACCCCGATTCTCACAAACTCGAAAAGGTAGTCACCTTTTTGGCGTTGCTGGAGCTTATAAAATCTAAACAAGTCACCATAACCCAAGAGGGTATTTTCGGTGAAATTCTTATCAAAAAGGTATGAATCCTATGGAAATATCTCTTATGGAATCAATTATAGAATCCGTGCTGTTTGTTACCGGCGAACTTGTTCCGCTGGCAAAGCTTGCGGAAGTTTTGGAGGAAGACCCTTCTGCAGTAAGGGATTGTATATCAGCCATGACGGAAAAGTACAAATCCCAAAATCGAGGCTTTCGAATTATCCAAGTAAACGACGCATTCCAGATGTGTTCTGCTCCGGAAAATTTTCAGTACATACAAAAAGCCTTTGAAAAATCCAACAAAAAACACCTTACTCAAACCTTACTTGAAACTCTCGCCATCATTGCCTACAAACAACCCATAACCAAAGGTCAAATCGAAGAAATCCGCGGCGTAAACGCAGACCACGCGGTTAATAAGCTCATAGAATACGAATTGGTCACAGAAAAAGGTCGCTTGGAAGTACCGGGTCGTCCCATACTTTTCGGAACCACAGATAATTTCCTGAAATTTTTCGGCTTTACCAAACCCGAAGACCTACCGCAACTTCCCGAGCATATTACCGAGCAACTTACCGAAACGGAACCGGAAACCTAATCAATTCCTTAATTAAACTCGAATAACTGTAATCGGCTTTTTTGGAAAGAGGGAGTTTGGGTGAGAAAACCTTTTTTCAACTATGGAAAAAGGTTCTCGCCCAAGGTCTTTTCTTTTATTTTTACCCGAAATGAGTGAGTTCCCATGGCCACTTTGCTGTTGGTTGGTGCAGTTGTTATTGTTGCCTGTATATTTTGCAAAAGAATCTCCGACAAATTGGGTATGCCCATGCTTTTTGCCTTTATAGGACTGGGTATGCTTTTCGGTTCGGACGGTATATATAAATTAAGAATGGACGACTTGGTTTTCGCGGAAAATATCTGCCTGTTCTCTCTGGTTTTTATTATGTTTTACGGCGGCTTCGGTACAAAATGGCAGGAGGCAAAACCCGTAGCTCTGAAAGCCGCTTTGCTTTCTTCTATAGGCGTTATTTTAACCGCAGGGCTTACCGGGCTGTTCTGTCATTTTGTTTTAAAGTTTGACCTTTTGGAGAGTTTGCTTATCGGTTCGGTTTTAAGCTCTACGGACGCGGCTTCCGTTTTCTCAATCCTCCGTTATAAAAAGCTGAACCTAAAATACGGAACAGCCTCAATGCTGGAGGTGGAAAGCGGCAGTAATGACCCCTTTGCCTATATGCTCACCGTAGTAATTCTTTCGGTTATGAGCAGTCAATCCCAAACCGGCTCGGTGGGTTGGTTGATTTTTACCCAAGTAGTCTACGGTGTACTTTTCGGTTTCCTTATAGCCTTTGCGGCACTAAGGTTTTTGAAGAATTTTAAGTTCGAAATTCCCGGATTTAATGCGGTCTTTGTTTTTGCCATAGCCCTGTTTGCCTATGCCGTACCGGAACTGTTACACGGTAACGGTTTTTTGAGTACATATATAGTGGGCATAATTCTGGGCAACAGCAAAATAAAGGACAAACGCTCTCTGGTGCATTTTTTTGACGGCTTTACCGGTCTGATGCAGATGTTGATATTCTTCCTGCTTGGGCTTTTGGCTCTGCCCTCTCAAATGCCCATGATTCTGGTGCCTGCGGTTTTGATTGCCCTTTTTCTTACTTTTGCCGCCAGACCTTTGGTTGTTGGGCTGTTGCTTACACCCTTTAAATGCAAATTCAACCAACAAGCCTTGGTTTCTTGGACCGGCTTGCGAGGAGCGGCATCTATAGTTTTTGCGGTTATGGTCAATGTAAGTGATGCGTATACCAAAGACGACGTGTTTCATATTGTATTTTGCGTTGTTTTGTTTTCCATAGCCTTTCAAGGCTCCTTGCTTCCCTTTGTTGCCAAGAAATTAAAAATGATAGACGAACACGGCAACGTTCTGAAAACTTTCAACGACTACAGCTTGGAACACGAGGTGCAGTTCATCAGTTTAAGCATAAACAATACCCATCCTTGGCTCAATCAATGTATAAAGGATATAGTCCTGCCGCCTGAAACCCTGCTTGCCATGATACAAAGAGGAGAAAAAATCGTGGTACCCAAGGGTGATACGGAAATTTTAGAGGGCGACAAGGTTATTCTAAGTGCCGCCGGTTACCATGACGACAGTTATATTCACCTAAGCGAAATCACCATAGACGAGGAACATCGTTGGTGCAACAAGAGCATTTCCCGTATATCAACCTCCAAGGATACCTTAATTCTTATGATAATACGTGAAGGGAAAACCGTTATCCCCAACGGAAACGTAGATATATTAAAGGACGATATTCTGGTTCTTTATTCAACCATGTAAACCGGTACAACAATGTAGGAAAACTGTAGGATATATGCAATACCCGAATAAATGTAAAATTAACTGTATATGTAAGAATGTAGATGATTATACAAACTGAACAGACGGAAAATCTTTAGTCCTCCAATTATTATTGATTATTTTTAATTAGTATCTTAGATAATTGTAAAATTAATATATTTAGCCAATATAAACGACTTTCGTAAGTAAATTTTCGGAGGTCGTTTTTTTATTTGCATAGAATTGTTATATAAAAAAAGAGTTTTGCCGGATATATAAATAAACGTATAACCGGTATTATTTCCTTGTCGGACCTTCGGAGATAATGTACATAAGTTTTTATCGGACTCCGCGGTTATATCCCGAAACGACATTAAAAGACAGAGAAACCAAGCCGAACCAATCGCCCCAAAGGGATAGATTCGGCAAAAGTATTAATATTTAGGAGGAAAGTAGTGTGAAAAAGAAATTATTATCATTGGTAGCCGGTATAGCATTAATCAGCGTTTTGGCCGGTTGCGGCGGCGGAACTACCGCTCCTTCAGCTTCTCCGGCGACATCACCCGCGGCGGGAGCTCAAGACCCCGGAACCAATCCCCAACCCGCAACAAATGACGGTGGCAGCAAAGGCGTTATCGCATACGCAGGCAAAACTCTTGACCATTATTTCCATACAGCGCTTCATGAAAGTATCAGATATGCGGCTGAAGCAAAAGGCTATACCTTTGAAGGTGCTGTTGCCAACCAAGACTCCGCAAAACAAACAGACCAATTCAACAACTTTATCTCCAAAACTCCCACAGCTATCTTAGCCAACCCGGTAGACTCAGCTTCCATGGTTGACGTAGTAGCTCAAGCTATGAACAAAGACATACCCGTAGCCATCGTAGATACTCCTCTTGCAGGCGGAAACGTTATCGTAACAGTTGCTTTCGATAACAAACAAGCGGGCGTTATGGCGGCTGAAGAAATCGTTAAACGTCTCAAAGAAAAATACGGCTCCGAAAAAGGTACCGTTGTTAACGCTTACGGTGCTATGACCAGCCAAGCTTGGATGCTTCGTAAAGAAGGCTTTGAAGAAGTTATGGCTAAATATCCCGAAATCAACTATGTTGCCGTTCCCGGCGAAGGCGATATGACCAAAACTCAAGAAGGTCTTACAAATGCCATCCTTCAACACAAAACCGTTGATGCAGTTCACTGTCCTTCCGATTCTCCCGGACGCGGACTTATCGAAGCTTTGAAACTTGCTAATATGTGGAAAAAAGTCGGTGAAGAAGGTCACGTTATCTTTGTAACCATCGACGGCGAACCTGTTGCTGTTGATAACATCAAAGAAGGTTACTTCGATGCTTCCATCGTTCAAGACGCTTTGTCTTACGGTCCTATTGCTATCGAATTAATCGAAAAATACACTCTTAACGGCGAAAAAGTTCCCACAACCGGTATTTACGAAAACGCTAACTACTACTGGCAAAAAGCTCAATTCACTACCAACGACTCCGGTGCTTACGTTGTTGTTCCTCCTTACGTAATGGATAAATCCAACGTTGAAGACAAGAGACATTGGGGTACTATCGCAGTAGAAGAATTGGGTCTTGTATACAACTAAAATTAAATGTCACTATCCTCTGTTTGAACTTATAACCCAATAAGTGATTACAGAATCGTCATTGCCCGGTTTACTGCAAAAAGTAAAAGGGCAATGACTTTATTTATCGGAAATTTGTCATGTTATGAAATCATTTATATAACAGCATTATATTAAAGTCTTTTTGAAGGAATTTGAGGTTGATTAATTTAATTATACTAATTCCAAATAAGATGAAGGACAAAAATAATCGTTTTTCCTTGAACCGTTGGAAAAAATCAATTATTTTTGTCCTCTGTTTAAAATGGAATCAGTATATTTACGACTTTTTGTGAAGGAAAAACTGATACCAAAACGGTTTTTCCTTCACAAAAAGTAAGTGTATACTTAATTTCCGGTTAAGTAGTAACAAAAGCGTATATTCGTAGTGGTGAGCGACCGGTGTTTTTTATAAAAACGCAAAAGCGAACCGATTACGAAGAATAGCTTTTGTTACTATTCCTTATGAAATTAAGTGTAAATATAATTTACCGGGCTTTTTCGCAGGAAAAAGTGTACCTCAATGATTTCTTCTTTTTAAGTCTCTTTAGGGGTGAATGTAATGAACGATGTTTTGTTGGAGGTTACAAATATCAGCAAAAGATTCGGAGCCACTCAAGCCTTAAAAAACGCCGGTCTTGTTATACGTAAAGGTACCATACACTCCCTGCTGGGAAGAAACGGTGCGGGAAAATCCACGGTGGTTAATATTATTGCCGGAATTTTTCCTCAAGACAACGGCGAAGTTACATACAAAGGCAAGGTTCTGAAAAACGAATCCGTATTTAAAAGACAGGAAATGGGCATACGCATGGTTACCCAACACGCCAGCGTTATCCCCGAATTAACCGTAGCTGAAAATATATTTATGGGACTCTGGCCCAAAGATAAGCGAAACTTGGTTGATTGGAAAAAGATGTACCAAATGGCTAAAGACGAGCTTGATTCCTACGGTCTCCATGTAGACCCCGGTGCAAAGGTTAAAACTTTAAGCCCGGTTGATATGCGTAAGGTAAATATAGTCCGTGCAATGTACGGCGGTGCGGAATTGGTTATACTGGACGAACCCACCACCGCACTTTCTTCAAAAGAAAGAGAAGAATTGTTCGGCTTCATTAACGAACTTAAAGAAAAAGGCACAGCCTTTATTTTCATAAGCCATTATTTAAACGAAGTTGTAAGACTTTCCGATGATATTACCGTAATTCGTGATGGTATGTCTTTCCAAACAGACGAAAAAGAAAACGTGACCGAAGAAGCTCTGGCAAATCTTATTGCCGGCGAGGACGTTAACCTGACAACCAGGGAAAAAATTAAAGAAAACATAGAAAACGATTTAATTTTGGAATGTAAAAATGTTTATTCTAAACGGCTCAATAACGTATCCATGAAACTTTACAAAGGTCAAATTTTGGGTATAGTAGGCTTTCCCGGCTCCGGAGCAAGAGAAATATGCAGAGCATTGTTCGGACTGGAAAAGGTTACAGCCGGAGAAATTCATCTAAAAGGCAAAAAACTGGACATAAAAAATCCCAATGTTGCATTGAAAAAGAAAATAGCCTATATTTCCCACGACAGACACCACGAAGGCATAGTATCCATGCTACCCATCAAAGAAAACATAGCCTTGCCCATACTCAACACTGCCTTACGAGGAAAAATGGGTCTTCTGGACACTAAAAAAGAAACGGAAATTTCCGCTCATTACTGCGATATGCTCAAAGTTAAGACAAATTCCGTTTACGATAAATTAAGCTCACTTTCCGGCGGTAATCAGCAAAAAGTTGTTGTGGGTAAAGCTCTCAGCTCCCAACCGGAAATCCTTATTTTGGATGAACCTACGGTTGGTATAGACATAAAAAGCCGTGAAGAGATTATTTCCATCGTGGACGAACTCACAAAACAAGGCTTGTCCGTTATTTACCTTACCAACGACTTTGACGAACTCACCCGTATAGCCGACAGGTTGATTTTCTTCAACGAAGGTTGTTTGGGCTACGAGACAATTAATAATGATTTAACGCAAGATGACGTCGTTAATATCAGAGATAACTTAACCGAGCATACGCTTGAAACTGTTATGGCGTGATTAATACTGTTTTTTATAGTATCAGATATAAAGGGGATGAACCGGATAATGAGTAGCGTTTCAGCATCAGATACCAAATCTTTTAAAGATGTACGCAAAACTTTTGACTTAAAATCTGCTTTGTTAAACAACGTTGTGTGGTTGCTGTTGGTATTTTCCATAGTAATCATGGGTATGATAAACCCCATTTTCTTTTCAGCGGATATTATCAGCAATATTCTTACCCAAGCAACCGTTCTCGGCTTGCTTACCTGTGCTATTTCCTTCGCCATCCTTATAGGCGAAATAGACCTGTCTCTTGTGGGTAATATGGCGTTTTCCGCCGCCATGGGTACGCTTGCCATAAAGGCAGGTGCTCCGTGGTTTGTTGGTGCCTTGGTTATTTTGGCAACCGGTTTGGTTATCGGTTTGATTAACGGCTTCTTAATTGCGAAAATTAAAGCAGTTTCCTTAATAGAAACTCTGGCGCTAAAAATAATTTTATTGGGTGCCGTTATGGCTATTACCCAAGGTCGCGGTATATATGATTTACCCGATGTTTACAAATGGGTAGGCCAAGGCAAGATTTTTAATATTGTTCCTTTCCTTCCCATCGTATTCTTGGTAGTTTACGTACTTATGTACTTTATCTGGAACAGAACAGCCTTCGGCAGAAGCCTTTACGCCGTTGGCGGTAACGCAAACTCCGCTTACGTTTCCGGTATCAAGGTAGACAATATCAGAATTTGGGCCTTCGGTATGGCAGGGCTTATCGCCGGTTTTGCCGGTTGGATGCTTTCCGCGTACATGGGTGCTGTTACAAATACCTTTGGTACGGCTTACGATATGAACTGTATAGCGGCTTCCGTTATAGGCGGCGTATCTTTGAGCGGCGGCAGAGGAAGCGTTTCCGGTATTTTGGGCGGTGTTATCCTTCTTACGGTTATACAGGTAGGTCTGCAAGTTTTGGGTATAGAATCCTTCTACGTTCAATTGGTTGGCGGATTTATGATACTTATAGCTGTATTAATAGACGCAATCCGCTTGAAAATTACCGGCTAGTAAAAAATATAGCCGGAATGTCGAAAAACCGGTAAAATGGTTAAATAACACGATAATACGGAAAACAAATACCCGGATATGAGGAAAACTTGTTATCACCAAGAAGTTTTCCTCCGGTGTTTTGTTTATTTACACTAAAAACAAATACTATTGTGGTTTAACATAAGTAAAACAAAAACCAATTACAATTCAGCCGAATTTTAAGGATTAATTGTAATCGATTTTAATACCTTATATCTTAAACCGCTATATTTCGGGTGTTGGCATGAAGAAGATTTTTATTTGTATAACAGCTATAATACAGTTATTTTTATTGACTTCATGTCAAGAGGTTGCTCCGGAGGAAGTTCCGCCGGAGGAAAAGCCTTCTACTGTTATAGCCTTTGCCAACAAAAGCATTAATTCCTATTTCTATATTATAGTTAATGCGGCTTTGGAAATGGAAACCAAAAACCGAGGTTGGAATTATGAAGCTGTGGTTTCGGATTATGACCATGTTAAGCAAAATAATCAGCTTATAAATCTAATCTCCGGCAAACCCTCCGCCATTATAACCAACCCCATAAACAGCGACACCCTTTCTTTCGGCATAGAAAAGGCAAACGAGCAGGGCATACCCGTCTGCGTGGTGGATACTCCGGCTATAGGCGGCAAGGTTATGCTCACCGTAACTTTTGACAATATGCTGGCAGGAAAAATGGCGGCAGAGGAAATAGTAAAACGACTGAAAGAAAAATACGGCAAGCCCATGGGCGTGGTCTACAATGCCTACAACGACTTATCCAGCCATGCTTGGAATCTACGCAAACAGGGCTTTGAATCCGTTCTTTCTCAATACCCCGAAGTCACCTACATAGCCGAGCCGGGAAAAGGCGACCCCGATATTATTTATAAAAATTTAAGCAATACACTATCAACAACAAAAATAGATGCCGTCCACTGCTCCAGCGACCATCAAAGCCGAGGCTTGGTTCAGGCATTGAAAGACAATAACCTGTGGAAGCCCATAGGCGACGAAGATCATATTATTTTCGTAACCATAGACGGCGACCCCGGCTCCATAGAAGGTCTCAAAGAAAAATTCTACGATGCAACCATAGTCCAGGATGCCATAAGTTACGGAAAAATCACCATAGAAATGCTGGACAAATACATCTTCAAAGGTCAGGATATACCCACCGGCGAGATTAAAAACGAAAACAGCTACTGGGAAACCTATACCGTTATCTCAAACGCCCAAGGCTACCAAGCTGTTATACCGCCCTATGTCATGGACATAAACAACTGCTCCGACCCAAAACACTGGGGCAACATAGCCCTAAACGACTGGGGCTTTAAACATAAGTAATAATCAAAAACGAATTGGTAACTCTGTTATTAAATTTAATACATGCATTATATTCGGCTTTTTTGGAAAGAGGAAGTTTATGACTAATTCCATACTTTGCTTACTATTTAAATGGAATTGGTATGAAGTTGAAAACCTTTATTCGCCGTTGCAAAAAGGGCTTTATCCCTCAAGATTTTATTATTTTTATTCTTTAAGGTGTCCGGTGTGAAAAAAAACTTGTTTGGCAACTTTCTGGTTCCGATATTAAGAAAAACTCGTATAAAGAAAAGATTAACCTGGGTGTTTTTGGTAACATCTTTGCTTTCTGTGCTTGCAGTGAGTTTTTTTTCAACTTTGGCAACTTATTATTTCATGGAAAAAAAGGCAGTTGATTATTCGGTTAATATTACCTCCCAGCTTGTTAACAGTCTTTCTGTCTATCTAAACGACTTTGTGGAAAGGTTTGAACGAGTCTCCGGTGACATTCGTACCCTTACGGACCTTATGAACTACGACTATGCAAACTTTACCCAACGAGAGCAAATCGAAAACCGTATGCGCCTAACCTTCGGCAGCATTTTCGGCTCCAATAAAAATATAGACACCGTAGAAGCAAGTACTCCGCTCAACACCCGCTTCTACTTCAACACACCCATAACAAGCGGTAATGAAGACTCCCAAATTATCCAACAAACCGATAATTCCATATCAAACGCCATACTTTGGATTACTTCTCCCAAAGAAACAAAATTAGACTCCGACACCTATGTAATCCTTTCCAAAAAACTGTTTTACGGCTATGCCTATTACGGCAATCTCTTTCTTTCCATAAAAAGAGACTATCTGGACGAGGTTTGCAAAAGCAACACCGTAACCAACTCCTCAAACATAATTATAGCCGACAGCCATGGGTTGATAATCTCCCATCCGGACAGCAGCATGGCAGGAACCCCCATGGACTACGAAATTATGTCCAACATAAACCAAATAGAAAAAAGCGGCAACAGAACCCGCTATTTTCGCCTATCAAATCAGCTTATAACTTACGGGGTTCTACCGGGCAACGAATGGTTGGTAATAAACGTAATGTCCTTTCCCAGCCTTATGGAAAGCACCATGAACAACATAGTTATTATTTCCGTGGTCTGCTTGGTCTTGATACTGCTTTCTTTGGCACTGTCCATGATAGTAACTAAAAGCATCTCAAAACCGGTCAGCGAATTGGTAAATGCCATGCGTGACGATGCAAAATCCGTTTCCGGAGAAGTAATGTCCGCAGACGATGAATACTCCAAACTTGCCATAGGCTTCAATAAAATGAACCAACGCCTCTCTGCATTGATAGAAGATAACTATCGAGCCGAGCTTAAAAATAAGCAGTTGGAAATATACAAAAACGAAGCCGAGCTTTCCTTACTCCAGCAACAAATCAATCCCCACTTCCTTTACAACACTCTGGAAGTCATATACTGGAGCGGTCAAATTCAAGGCAACGAGGAAATCAGCGAAATGGTAACGGCTTTAGGTAATTATTTCCGCTCCATAATCAACAAGGGCAGAGAATACATAACCGTAGAACGAGAAATTGACAACGTAAGCAATTATCTCTTGCTCCAAAACAAAAGGTTCTCCGACCGAATATCCTTAACCTGGAATGTAGAACCAAGCTGTTTTTCGTTGTTTATTATAAAGCCTACCTTCCAGCCCATAATCGAGGACATTATTACCTTCTCCGCAGAAAAAACAGATTCCCTTATAAAAATAGACATAGACATCTTCCTTGGGGACTGCCTCACAGTAAAAATGAGCGGAGAAAACATTCAAACCCTGCCGGAAGATACAACCGTCCGCTTCCCGGGCATAGACAACGTAAGGCAAAGGTTGCAACTATATTTCGGTGACAAATTCGGCATACAAGGCATTCAAGGAACCGCCGCCGACGAAACCGGTAAATACATCCTTATAAAAATGCCCATGTTTGATAATCCACCGGACGTAGATTATTTTCCCACAAGTTAAAATATATTTTATATTAAAGTCTTTTTGAAGGGAGTTTGAGGGAAACTTTTTCTTCAGAAAAAGTTTCCCTCAAGGTTTATAACTCACAAGAAAGCGGGTTAGGTTTTGAAGAAGTGGCATATCCAAAAATTTTTAAGGTCCATGCCGGTTAAACGGCGGTTAATATTGGCGTTCGTTGCCGTTTCTCTGGTGCCCTTTTTGGTTATGAGCACCTTTATAGTCAACAGTGCCGACAATGACTTTAAATACAAAAATCTTGAATATGCCAAAAACTATTCAAGGCAATCCGTGGTTAGCGTTAACCGGTTATTCGAATTGTATTACGGCACTTTCGAAAGCTTCTCCAAAGACAGCGACATTCTCGCCGACGTTTACAACTATACCCATAACCAAGGCTACCGCAAATCCACCCTATCCCGTCAAATCGAAAACACCATCCGTTCCGTAACCGGCAAAAGCAAGGGCATAGACTGTGCCATAATTTACACGGAAAAGAAGGACCTGTTCTATGTAGGTCTTCCGGTAATAGACGTGGATGAACTGGATAATCTGTTTGATTATGTATCCGACGAAGATATTACCGTGAGAATAACAACGCGGAACAACGTTGCTTATATGCTCCTTGCAAAAAAAATCAAGCTTCGCTACGACCAACCCGACTCCGCTATTGCCGTAGCCGGAATAAATCTGCATTATCTAAACCAAGTTTGCAAGGCTTTTATTTCCCAATCCGTTCAGGAAATGATTATTACCGACAGTAACGGTACAGCGGTTATTCACCCGGACGAAACCCTGCCGGGCAAGAATATTCCTACCCCGGCCTATACCTATGAGGATACCGTTACGGTAAACAACTTCATTATTTACAACATCTTTAAAACAGAGCACAGAAGCCAAGTTTTCACCGTGGTTTTCATCATCTTTATTGTGGGCATTATAGCCCTGCCCTTATTGATGATTTTGTTAAAGGCTCTGTCCGACAGTATAACCCAACCTGCCGATGAGCTTTTGGAGAAAATGGATAAACTGGGCAGAGACGAGCATTTGGGAGAAATTCTTACCCTAAAGGAAGAACCCTCAAACCCGGACGATGAAAACGCCCTGCTGAACAACGAATTTAACGCCATGGTAAAACGCTTGAGAAACTTAATTGAAACCGTTTACCTAAAGAAAATCAGCGAGCATGAACTGGAATTCAAAATAAAGGAACTGGAACTAAACGCTTTGCAACAGCAAATAAATCCCCATTTTCTTTACAATGTTTTGGATACCATATTCTGGATGGCTCAACTTGGCGGCAGTGACGATATTTCCGAAATGGTTACGGTCTTGGGCAGTTTCTTTAAAACCAGTACGGATTCCACGTCCATATTTATTCCCATAGAAAGAGAACTGCTGAACATCAAGTCATATATTTATCTGCAAAAAACACTTTTGGGAGACCGGTTCGATGTTAAATGGGATATAGACGAGCAAATCATCGGCTGTAAAACCGTAAAGCTGATTTTGCAACCCATAATAGAAAATACCATAGTCCACGGCTTTAAAGACACCGAAAAAGGCGGCTTGATTACCATTCGTGGCAAAATGTCCGAGGACAGCGTTATATTCGAAATCAGCGACAACGGCATGGGCATAGACGAAAGCGAACTGGAGGCTTTACTCAACGACTTACACAAACCGGACGGATTCAGACGTCACAGTGTAGGTCTGCGTAATGTAAACCAACGCCTGCAAATTTATTACGGCGACCAATACGGCATCAAAATGGAAAGCAAATACCGAGAAGGTACTACAACTCGTATAGTGATTCCCGTTAGGAACGGCGGTGATACAGATGTATAATCTTATGATAGCAGAGGACGAGGAAATAATCCGCAGGGGTATCTCTAAAAGTATACCTTGGAACGAATTGGGCTTTGAAATAGTCTTCGAAGCCTGCAACGGTCAACAGGCATTGTCAAACATAGACTCTGCCCAACCGGACGTACTCCTGACCGATATTCGTATGCCCGTTATGGACGGCATAGCCTTGGCAAAGTCCGTAAGGGCTAAATACCCCAATATAGAAATAGTGATACTAAGCGGTTATTCAGACTTTGAATACGCCAGAGAAGCCATAAAACAAGGGGTCTTCGAGTATCTCCTAAAACCCACGGACAAGAAAAAGTTCATAGATTGCTTCAGCCGAGTTAAGGAAAAGTTAGACAACAAGCTTGCAGACAAAAACAAACTTTTCGCCATGGGCAATAAACTTAGCGAAGGGCTGGAAAAACTCCGTGAGGATTTTTTTCTCTCCCTTATAGACGAGTCCGAGCCGCCGGATGCCCCGGAAGAACGCATGGAATATCTGGAGCTTGACCTTAGCGGAAGTTTTTACGCCGTATCCGTTATTTCCATAGAAAACGCAGATGAAGTTTGGAAGGACTGGACCAAAAACCTTATGGTCTATGCCTATAAAAATATCATTAACGAAATCCTTACCAACGCCGGCAATACCTTTGTGGCAACCCGAGGTTTCCAAGAAATTATCATACTTTTTTGCCCGGAAAACGAAAAAGACCTGAAAGTCATGGCAGACAGATACCTGACCAACATAGTTTTCCATATAAAAAACATCCTCTACAAGCAATATAACGTAAGAATATACGCCGGCGTGGGTTTGGCTTACCCAAAGCTTACCCAAATCGGCAAGTCCTATCTGCAAGCCAAAAAGGCTTTGGACAGAGGTTTCTTTCACAAGGACGACAGCATTTGCTTCTTTAAAGAAGGCTACGAATACGATTTCGAAAGCCGTTGGATAAAAAACTACCCCGAAGAAGCCGGCAACATTATTAACCAAATGATAAGCGGCAACTCCGTACAAGTAAAAGCCCTTATAGAAACCATGTTTGATACCTTTATCCAACAAGAACTAAGCGTAGGCTTGGTCAAGAATTATTGCTGTACCCTATGCCTTCTCATTCGCTCCAGATTGGGCGATTTGGTAAACAGGGTTGCTCCTCGCCTTGTGGGAAACAATACCGAACAGCAAATCCAATCCATTTGCTCCGAGGACGTGCTCCGCAAGTTTATGCAGGTTATGCTCACAGAAATTACCGAAAATATGGTCAGCCTTGAAGAAGGCGAATTTACATACCGCCAACGTTTGGTAACAAAAACCAAAGAATATATCAAGGAAAACTACCAAAAAAACCTGTCTATAAACGACCTCTGCGAACAAGTCCATCTGTCCCAAAGTTACCTAAGCAATATCTTCAAGGCACAAACAGGCAACACCTGTATGGAATACCTAAAAAAAGTACGCATAGAAAAATCCAAAGAACTACTGAAAGAAACAGATATGCGTGTCTACGAAATAGCCAATACCGTTGGCTACAACGACTATAAATATTTCGTCTCACAATTCAAAAAAATCGTGGGCATAAGCCCAAAAGAATACAGAGACTCAACAACATTAATAGCCAAATCATAATACACAAACCACTTTTCAATAATCAAAGGAGAGATTATCATGAGTTATCCAAAAACAATGCGTGCCCTGGTAGCCTACGGAGTAAACGATTATAGATTCGAAAAGGAATATCCAACACCCCAATGCGGCCCCGACGATATTATTATTAAAACTGAGGGTTGCGGAGTTTGTGCCGGTGATTTAAAATGTCAGCATGGTGCTTCTATGTTCTGGGGCGACGACCAACAACCTTCTTGGGTAAAACCGCCCTTTATCCCGGGCCATGAATTCGTGGGCGTGGTAGTTTGCATGGGCGAAAACGTTAATGGCTACGAACTTGGCGATCGCCTTGCAGTAGACCAAATCGTACCCTGCAACGAATGCCGCTTCTGCAAAAAAGGTCAATATTGGATGTGCCAACCTCACGATATTTTCGGCTTCCAAAGCCACGTTAACGGCGGTATGGCGGAATACGTCAAATTACCCAAAAACGCCGTTGTACATAAAGTACCCAAAGATTTATCCTTAGATAAGGCACTCCTCATCGAACCCTACGCTTGCTCCAAACACTGCGTGGACAGAGCAGACATCCAATCCGAAGATGTTGTGGTACTCTCCGGTGCAGGAACCTTGGGACTTGGTATGATTACCTATGCTCGTCTGCGTAACCCCAAACTCTTAATCGTTTTGGATATGGTAGATTCCCGCTTGGAAAAAGCCCTGGAGTTTGGTGCGGATTTGGTGTTTAATCCCTCAAAAACAGACGTTATCGCCGAAATCATGAAACTTACAGAAGACTACGGCTGCGACGTTTACATAGAAGCTACAGGCCACCCGGCTAGCGTAAATCAAGGCATGGCTATGATACGAAAACTGGGCAGATTCGTTGAATTTTCCGTTTTCGGTGCTCCCACAACTCTTGACTGGTCCATTATCGGCGACAGAAAAGAACTGGACGTTCTCGGTGCCCACCTTAGCCCCTACTGCTTCCCTTACGTTATAGACGGCATAAATAAAGGCACCCTTAAAACCGACGGCGTTATAAATACCACCTTCACCTTGGAAGAATGGGAAAAAGCCTTCGAATACGCCTCCGGTAAATACGGCGACTTAAAAGTAGCTCTGATACCGTAATTTTTGGGGAGAACTTTCCTTATACTTTATATTCAACTTACCCCACCGCAATAAAGCCTTTATCATTAAATAAACGGTTTATAAGGGGAAACTTATTTAAAAGTTTCCCCTTATAATTGCCCAATATCTAATTTTGTTTTATACAAGAGTTATACTTAATTGCAAAAGGAATAGTAACAAAAGCTATTCTTCGTAAACGGTTCGCTCTTACGTTTTATTAAAACACCGGTCGCTCACCACTGCGAATATACGCCTTTGTTACTGCTTAAATTTAAATTAAGTATTATATTTTAATGTCTATATTCGGCTTTCTTAAAAGAGGGAGTTTGAGGGAGAAAAACTTTTTCGCGGTATAATCTGAACGAATTTCACCTTAATTTCGTTCAGATGAAAAAAATATTTCTTCATCAAGACTTTATCTTTTTTAATAAAGTCTTTTTGAAAGGGGTTTGGGGAAAACTTTTTCTTCAGAAAAAGTTTTCCCCAAGGTCTTAATCTTATTTTCTCACACTCAAGGAGGGACTTATGTCAAAATATACAGTAGGAATAGACTTTGGCACACTATCCGCCAGAGCAATCTTGGTAGACGTTTCTAACGGCAAAATCGTAGCACAGGCAGACTATGCCTATACCAACGCGGTAATGGACGAATTTTTACCGGACAAAACCACTAAATTAGAACCCGACTGGGCTTTGCAATATCCCCCGGATTATATAGAAGCGGCCTCAAAAACCGTTCCCAAAGTACTCGAAGAAGCCGGCGTATCCCCGGACGACGTAATCGGCGTAGGTACAGACTTTACCGAATGTTCCATGCTCCCAACAAAGGCAGACGGTACACCCCTTTGCTGTGTACCCGGTTTCGAAAAAAGACCCCATGCCTATGTAAAATTATGGAAACATCATGCCGCCCAAGACGAAGCTAATATGCTGAACAAAATCGGTGCGGAACGTAACGAAGAATTTCTCGCCTGTTACGGCGGTAAAATATCCTCCGAGTGGATGTTCCCAAAAATATGGCAGATTTTAAACGAAGACGAAGAATGCTTCAATGCCGCCGACAGATTTATGGAATGTGCGGACTGGATTACCATGCAATTAACCGGTGTGGAAATGCGTAACTCCTGCACAGCCGGCTACAAATCCATCTGGCAAAAAAACACCGGCTACCCCTCTAACGATTTCTTTAAAGCCCTCGACCCAAGACTGGAAAACATAGTAGACGAAAAAATGTCACGCAATATTTACCCTCTAGGTACGCTCGCCGGCTACATAACCGAAAGCAGCAGCAAATGGACCGGCCTTAAAGTGGGTACTCCTGTTGCCGTAGGCGTAGGCGACGCTCATTCCGCCGTACCCGGAGCCGGTATCACCGACCCCGACGTTATGCTTATGGTAATCGGTACTTCCGGCTGTGACATGATGTGTACAGAAAAAGACGTAAAAGTACCCGGTATGTGCGGCATCTGTGAAGACGGCATTCTGCCCGGCTATTTCGGCTACGAAGCCGGTCAATCCTGTATGGGTGACCATTTCCAATGGTTTATGGATAATCTCCTCTCCGCTGAACTCCTCCAAGAAGCGAAAGACGCCGGTAAAAATAAATACGCCTACCTTGAACAACTTGCCTCGGAAATCAAACCCGGTGCCTCCGGTCTTTTGGCTCTGGACTGGTGGAACGGTAACCGCTCTGTTTTGGTAGACGTGGACTTAACCGGCTTGATTATGGGTATGACCCTGAACACCAAACCCGAAGAAATCTACAAGGCTCTTATCGAAGCCGTAGCCTACGGTAAACGCATGATAGTAGATACATTCGTGGAAAACGGCGTAAACGTTGCAAAGCTTATGGCAACCGGAGGTATAGCTGAAAAAAGCCCCTTCGTGATGCAAACCTTTGCGGACGTAATGAACAGAACCGTTTATGTAACAGCCGTAGACCAAGCCACAGCCATGGGTGGTGCCATGTGGGGTGCCGTTGCGGCAGGTAAGGCTAAGGGCGGTTACGACAGCATAAAAGAAGCCGCAGAATCCATGGGCGGCGGAATCCGTGCTACTTACACTCCTAACCCCGAAGCAGTAGCCATTTACCAAAAACTTTACGAACAATACGTTATCCTCCACGATTATTTCGGCAGAGGTCAAAATAACGTAATGAAACTTTTGAAGGAGATTAAACGTGAAAATCGTAAATAAGGTATTTTCTCCCTCAACCAAGCTTTTTGTGTTCGACATGGACGGCGTTATAGTAGACTCCGAGCCTATGCATTTACGCTCCAAACATGAACTCCTGGCAAAACTCAACATGAAAACCGACCGAGACCTTTACTCCTTCATAGGTAAGCCTACCGAGGATTTCTGGCGACAAATGCTGGCGGACAACAACCGCAGCGGAAACGTAACTGAAATTATAGAAATGCAGGATGCAATGATTTTGGGCTACATAAAAGAACAGGGCTTAAAACCCATATCCGGGGTTTTGGAAATTATAGAACTCTGTAAATCCAAGAACATAAAAACCGCCGTAGCTTCATCCTCAAACCAATCCCTGGTACACGGCGTTTTGCAATATTTTGATATAATGAAACACATGGAAACGGTTGTAACCGGGGATAACGTTACAAACAAAAAGCCCGACCCGGAAATTTACTTAAAAGCCGTAGAACAATGCCTCTGCAAACCCCAAGAATCCGTTGCCCTGGAAGACTCCAAAAGCGGAGTAACCGCCGCAAAAGCCGCCGGGTTGTTTACTGTAGGTTTCCGCAACGAAAACTCCGGTAATCAGGACTTATCCTTGGCGGATTATATAGTAGACGATATTTTGGAAATAACCCGTTTCTGAATAAACGCTTAAAAGCAGACTTGGTGTAAACCCCCAATAATAAAAGGTCCTATGTGAAAATTAAACATAGGACCTTTTACTATTCTTTTATTCAGTTTATAAGGACAACCTTTACATAAACAACTCTCTGGCAACCGCCACGGATGCCATGGCATCTTTTGAGTAATAATCAGCACCTATTTTTTGTGCATAGTCGGCGGTGAGAACCGCTCCGCCTACCATTATTTTTATTTCCGGGTCTGCTTCTCTGAGAGCCAGTATGGTTTTTTCCATGTTGCATAGGGTTGTGGTCATTAGGGCACTTAAACCAACCAGCTTAACGTTATGTTTTACGGCTTCTTCGGCAACACGTTGTATTTCTACGTCCTTGCCCAAATCAATAACCATATAACCGTAGTTTTCCAAAACTACTTTTACGATATTTTTACCTATATCGTGTATGTCTCCTTCAACGGTAGCAAGGATTAAGGTTCCGTTGATTACATTGGTATTTTCGGGTATACGGCTTTTTAATACCTCAAAAGCCTGTTTTGCGGCTTCTGCCGATTGTAGCAGTTGAGGTAAGAAAATCTCGCCTTTTTCATATCTTTGCCCAACTTTGTCCAAGGCAGGTATAAGTATTTCGTTTACTATGGCCATAGGCTCTTTTTCAGCCAACAAAGCCTTAACCGTGTTTTTGACTTCATCTTTAAAGCCGGCTTGAATCAGGTAGGATAGGTCTTGTTTGGTTTTCATTTCGGGAGTTTTTTCTGCCGTCACTTCGGAACTTCCGAAACGCCTGATATACTCGTTACTGCCTTTGTCTGTGTTATTAAGCTGATGATAACAGAAAATCGTATCGGTCATTTCCTTTACATTTGGGTTGATTATGGGTAAATCCAAACCGTTTGCCAAAGCCAAGGAAAGAAAAACTTGGTTCAACTTTTCTCTCATGGGCAAGCCGAAAGAAATATTGGAAACGCCCAAAGCGGTTTTAACACCCAGTTTTTCTTTAATAAGGGACAGGGCCTTTATGGTTTCGTAGGCAATTTCCTGTTCGGCACCGGATGTAAGAGTCAAGCAGTCTATAATAATATCCTGCTTGGGAATTTTATATTCCAGAGCGGTATTTACAATTTTTTGGGCAATTTCAAGGCGTTCTTCTGCGGTTTTGGGTATGCCTTTTGAATCCAGAGTAAGCCCTACTATGGCGGCACCGTATTTTTTTACTATGGGTAATACGGTATGCAGGTTAGAATCATCGCCGTTAACGGAGTTTACTATGGCTTTGCCGTTATAGGCACGCAAACCGGCTTCAATGGCATCCACGCATGATGAATCTATTTGCAAGGGCAAATCCAATATGCTTTGGATATTTTTTATTACCTCAACCATGGTTGCCTTTTCGTCTATGTTGGGGACACCCACATTAACGTCCAATATGTCCGCACAGGCTTCAGCTTGTTCTATTGCC
Organism: uncultured Defluviitaleaceae bacterium; assembly: GCA_964468805.1. GTDB lineage: Bacteria > Bacillota > Clostridia > Lachnospirales > WRBF01 > CAYXWM01. The sequence goes on along the minus strand of CAYXWM010000012.1, from coordinate 29,839 downwards.
TGCCTTACGATATAGTCCATGTTACCGTCAATGAGAGCCTGTTTAAAGGCTTTTTTGCCGGTGGGGTTTATTCTTTCACCTATAATCCTAACCCTGTCTATAATCACGGTTTTGGAATGGGAGCAAACGGCACTTAGAGTTAATTTATCCCTATGTAAAGGGGTTCTGTTTACAGCCAGGTTTTTTAGCTTTGCTATATATTTGGGATTGGTTCCGCAACAACCGCCTACCGTTCCGGCACCCATGTTAATTATTTTCTCCATGTGCTCCGCAAATTCGTTTTCATCGGCATCAAAAACTTCCTTGCCGTCCACGGTTTTGGGAAGCCCTGCATTTGGCTTGACAATAATGGGGAGATTGGTGTATTTCAATAATTCTTCTACCATGCCTATCATCTGCTTGGGACCTACGGAACAGTTAAAACCTATATAATCAACTCCCAGGCCCTCTAAGGTTAAGGCCGCAGAGGAGATGGATGTACCCAAGAAAGTACGCATATTTTCTTCGAAAGACATGGTGCAAAACACCGGCAGGTCGCAGTTTTCCTTTGCGGCAAGCACAGCACATTTTGCTTCGTAAAGATCCGTCATGGTTTCAATGAAAACGGCGTCCACGCCTTCTTTTACACCACATAGAATTTGTTCCTTGAAGATTTCATAGGCATCATCAAAGCTTAAAGTACCCATAGGTTCAAATAATTCGCCTATAGGGCCTATATCCAAGGCTATAAAGCTCTTTCCGTCAGCCGCTTTTTTAGCATTTTTAACGGCGGCGGCAACAACATCCGCCACGCTGTAACCGGAACCGGCAAGTTTACGTGAATTTGCACAGAAGGTATTGGTTAAAATCATATGAGAGCCGGCATTTATATATTGACGGTGTACGTCTGTAATCAAATCCGGCTTGCTAAGGTTTAAAAGCACGGGATTTTCGCCTATAAGCGATACATCCTGCAACATGGTACCCATGGCACCGTCCAATATTAATATATTATTTTCCGTAAATTCTCTAACGCCCACACTTCTTACCGCCTTTTCTGTAGTTGCATTCTTCGTATAATAAACAGCTCTTGCACATATCCATATCCGATTTTATCCCTGTGATGCCCATAACGGCAGTAATACTTTTTCGGGGTAAAAGTATGCTGTTTGAAGTACAAAACAGACCAATACTCTGCCTTGCATTCAAAACATTCAATACACCGGCTTGTATTTGCACCGGCAGGTCTCCGTAACCCGGGCTGTAGCGATGGGTTAGGGTATGGGTTTTCTCCAATTTGTCTTGCAATTTGTTACATTCGTCCTCTATCATGGCTCCTGCCAGAGCGTCCATAATTACGGCGTCGGATATAGAGGTTTTTTGAGTTATTAACAGCAGTTTATCAACTTCCATACCCAGAGTTGCCGCCAATATAACACATTCTTTGGAATGTTGCAAGAGATTTGCTATATCTTTGCCGGGAAGTGTTAAGTTGCTTCCCACCACTTCGACCCGGTTTTCCCGGACTTCTATGGGAAAAAGTCTGTAAGTATAGCGAAAATCTGCTTTTTCTTGAAGCATTCGGGTTGTTCTGTTTATGTCAGCTTCCAGTTGTTCCGTCATATTTTCCGGTTTTAGTCCCAGGTACCTTAATGCTTCTTCTAACATAAGTCATCTCCGATGAAAAAATCCCAAATTCCAAAACAACCTTAGGCGAAAACCGCATTCGATTTTCTCCTAAGGTCGGAGTAGGAATATTTTAATTTATATAACAGACAAATATTGAATGACTTTTCCCAAGAAAAAGCCCTTCAAAATATTATATCACTTTTTAAGATTATTTCAACATTTATGCCGGATGTACATAAAAAACAGTATTATTTATTCAAACATTGGTGTTGAAAGGTATCTTTCGCCGGTATCCGGGAAGATAACCACTATGTTTTTGCCGTTGTTTTCTTTACGCTTTGCCACCTGACCGGCCGCCCAAAGAGCCGCACCGGAAGAAATCCCCACCAAAACCCCTTCGGCTTTGGCTATAGCCTTACTGGTAGCGAAGGCATCTTCGTTGGTCACGGGTATTATTTCATCATAGATATTTGTATTTAAAATTTCCGGTACAAACCCTGCACCTATACCTTGGATTTTGTGAGGGCCGGCTTTGCCTGTTGAAAGAACGGGCGATGCGGCGGGTTCTACGGCTATAATTTTAACGTTGGGATTTTTGGATTTCAGATATTCGCCTACCCCGGTTAAAGTGCCGCCGGTTCCTACGCCTGCTATGAAAATATCTACCTTACCTTGGGTACTTTCCCAAATTTCCGGACCGGTTGTTGATATATGAACGGCGGGATTTGCCGGGTTTGTAAATTGACCGGGAATAAAGCCGTTGGGAATTTCCTCAGCAAGTTCTTTTGCTTTATCGATAGCACCTTTCATGCCTTTTAATCCGTCCGTAAGCACAAGTTCCGCACCGTAGGCTTTAAGTAGGTTTCTTCTCTCTATACTCATGGTTTCCGGCATGGTCAAAATTACTTTGTATCCCCTTGAAGCGGCTATCATGGCAAGTGCTATGCCTGTATTTCCGCTTGTGGGCTCTATAATAACCGAATCCGGTTTCAGTAAACCGTTGCTTTCGGCATCGTCTATCATGCCTTTTGCTATCCTGTCTTTTACACTGCCGCCGGGGTTGAAGTATTCCAATTTTGCGTAAATATTTGAGTTAAGTTGGTTTTCTTTTGTATATTTTATAAGCTCCAGCATTGGTGTTTTGCCTATTAATTCATCTATAGACCTATGCATCATATAACTTCATCTCCCACTTATCAGTTTAGGTAAATTTATTTATTGTCTCTTATTTTTTCTTATTATACATTGTCTCTGTTATAAAGTATACTGCAAAAGGATTAAATAAAAATTTAGCGAATATTTAACAAAGAAGTTGACTGCGATATTGTTTGGGTTTGGTTACAGCCACTTCTGCCAAAAGACTAAAATAAATATCAATTCACCCCCAAAGTTTTGGTAGAATTGATATTTATTTTAGTTTTATTGAATTCAAACTGCTTTTTATAATCAATATAGTATTTTATATTTGATTAAAAGCTTGTTCCAAGTCGTAGATTATGTCGTCTATATGCTCTGTACCTATGGAAAGGCGTATGGTAGTGGGCGTAATGCCGCTGTTTTTAAGTTCGTCTTCATTCATTTGAGAATGAGTGGTTGAAGCCGGGTGGATTACAAGAGATTTAACGTCCGCAACGTTTGCCAGCAAGGAGAACAATTGAAGATTGTCTATAAATTTCTTGGCTGTTTCAGCATCCCCTTTAAGTTCAACGGTAAATATAGAGCCTGCACCGTTGGGGAAGTAGGATTTATAAAGCTTATGGTCGGGATGCGATTCCAGAGCCGGGTGATTGACCTTTGCTACCTTGGGATGTTTGCTCAGGTATTCCACTGCTTTTAAGGCATTTGAAACGTGTCTTTCCACTCTCAAAGAGAGAGTTTCCAGACCTTGCAGGAACAAGAAGGAGTGAAACGGGCTAACGGTAGAGCCGGTGTCTCTCATTAAAGTTGTGCGAATTTTGATAATATACGCAAGATTACCCACAGCTTGAGTAAAGACTACTCCGTGATAACCCGGATGAGGTTGAGAAAGCCCCGGGAACTTATCGTTTTGTGCCCAGTCAAAATTACCGCTGTCTATAATTACACCGCCGATAACCGTTCCATGTCCGCCGATAAATTTCGTAGCCGAATGCACAACCACATCAGCACCATGCTCAATGGGTCTAAGTAAGTAGGGCGTAGCAAAGGTATTGTCTACTATCAACGGAATACCGTTTTTGTGGGCAATATCAGCCACAGCTTTAATGTCAATAACAGTGGAGTTGGGATTGCCCAAGCTTTCTATAAAGATAGCCTTGGTATTTTCTTTAATGGCTTTTTGGAAATTTTCCGGGTTGCTGCCGTCAACAAAGCTTGTTTCCACGCCAAATTCCGGGAAAGTATTGGCAAATAGATTATAAGTTCCGCCGTAAATTGTAGCGGAGGAGACTATATGGTCCCCGGCTCTGGTAATGTTTTGGATAGCATAAGTAATGGCAGCCGAACCGGAAGAGGTAGCTAAAGCTGCAACACCGCCTTCCAAAGCGGCAATACGTTTTTCAAAAACATCGGAAGTGGGGTTCATCAAGCGAGTATAAATATTTCCGCCTTCGGTCAAACCAAAGCGAGCCGCGGCTTGGTCAGAATCTTTAAAAACATAGGAAGTTGTTGCATAAATAGGTACAGCTCTTGAATCGGTAGCACTGTCGGGTTGCTCTTGACCCACATGGAGCTGTAGCGTTTCAAACTTATATTTACGATTTGTGTCCATTTTAATCCTCCAAACATTCATCGATATTCATATAGGATAAGTATGATTATATCACTGTGAAAGGTTTTGTCAAGAGAAATAGAATAAATATATTTAATTTAAGTTAAATAGTAACAAAAGCGTATATTCTCAGTATTGAGCGACCGGTGTTTTTTTATAAAAACGTTAGAGCGAACCATTTACGAAGAATAGCTTTTGTTACTATTCCTTATGCAATTAAGTATATAATTTATATTTTAAGGGAGAGACCTTTTATAAATTTAAAAGGTTCTCTCCCTTAAAAGTAATATTTTGTGTTATTTTAAATCGGTGCCGGACAAGGTTTATGGTTGGTCTAGATTGAAAAGTCATAATAATCACTGTCATTAGTCAGTAAGTCCGCCAATGTTAAACTATCCACGTATTCATTAATTACTTTGTTTAAACCGGTCCAAAAAGGTAGGGTTAAGCAGGTATTGTTTCTTTGGCAACGGTTCGGGTTATCCTCCAAACAGGCTATAGGTGCCAGGTTACCCTCGGTAGTTCTTAAAATTTCACCTACGGTATATTCCTCAGGTGCCTTTGCCAGCTTATAACCGCCGCCGTTCCCTCTAAGGCTCTTTAAATATCCTGCCTTGCTTAACAGCGAAATAATTTGCTCCATATATTTCACCGTAATATCTTGGCGTTCCGAGATGTCCTTTAGAGGCGTATAAGTGCCTGAGTTATGCATAGCCAAGTCCAGCATTACACGCAAGGCATAACGTCCTTTAGTTGAAACTTTCACATAATCTCCTCCATAGTCCCATTATATACGGGGGTAAATAGGAATACAAGAGTATAAAAAGTTAAAATTTATAAATAATTTCCTTTTATATCACCCTATTTGCCTCAACCACCTCCTACCGGAGGAAAAAGGGCTATCACATCTCCGTCACTAACCCCATCTCCGGGTTTGGAATGTCTGCCGTTAATCAGCAGTATGGCTACGTCCTCGGGGATAATCCCAAAATGTTGCAGAATATCTCCTGCTTTTGAGATACCGGGTGCATCCAAATGTACAATTTTGCCTCTGTTTTCTCTTAATGTGGCAAAGAAGCGAACCTCTATCATCTTAACCTCCGAAAATTATTAAGTGCCGTTCAGGTTTAAAAAAGGTACTGCAAAAGGCTTGATTGCGGGTAGTTTTTTCTTAAAACACCGCGTCTTATACTATTTCCGGGCTAATGTACAGATATATTTGCTACTGTCGTTCACTCACTGCGTTTTCTGCAAAAACCCCAGAAAAATACCTATTCGTTCACATTCGCAATAAAACAAATATATCTACGTTTTTAATAAGAAATAGTATTATACTTAATTTCGAGTTGAGTAGTAACAAAAGCGTATATTCGTAGCGGTGAGCGACCGGTGTTTTTTTATAAAAACACAAGAGCGAACCGTTTACGAAGAATAGCTTTTGTTACTATTCCTTATGCAATTAAGTATACCTATGTTAAGATTAGTTTACCTTAATACTATAACACACTGTTACTTAGTTTACTTCATTTATTTGTTTAATTTTTTAACCCACTTTTACCAAAAAAACAACCATCGTGAGTCCGATGGTTGTAAGTGTAGGGAATATGCCGGGGTGTGTTTGACGGAAACATATTCAACCTTTAAAAACAAGATTATTATAAACCCAAGCGATCCAAAGTTTCTTGAGTGGGGAAAGCGTCTACCCAACCGCGAACTTTGTAATATTCGGGCAAAGTTACAGCAAGTTTGCTTAATTCGCCTTTAGAAGGACCGTCCGGTATGGGGTCTTGCAGGAGGCGTTTTGGTAAGCTATCGTCGCTTGGCTTCATGCCGGCTTCTTTGTTGAAAAGACGTTCTACGTTGTAGATTCTTTCGCCCAATTCAAGAACGGAAGCAACGTCATGAGTTGTGCCTGTGGCATTGTTTATAAGGTCGGCATATTCTTGAGCACCCAAAGCAAAGGATGTAAACAAGCACATACCGGTTGAGTCTATAACCGCTGTAAGGTCTTGGAATATTTTTGTCCAGGTAGCCTTACCTTCAGTGGCAAAACGGTCAAGTTGTTCCGGAAGGGCAAGGATTTCGGGAGAAATCATATATCCGCGAACATGGCAACCGCCGCGATTACTGGTAGCGTAAGTGATACCTATACCTTGGATACCACGGGCATCGTACGCAGGCAATTCTTGTTTCTTAACGGTCATGGAGATTTCCGGATGTCCGTAATGCTCGCAAAGTCTGTAGGAACCGTCAGCCATTAATTTACCCAGCTTGGTTTCGCCCTTACCCATGCGTTTTGTCCATTCAACAATGGCTTTTCCGCTACCCCAAACCAAAGGAACGCCTTCGCATTCTTCTTCTTTGATAAGACCTTTTTGGTAAAGTTCCATAGCGGCGGCGATAGTACAGGGAACGGAAATTGCATCCATACCCAGCTCATTACACCAGAAGTTGGCTTCGTTGATGGATTCCAAGTCGTCGTTACCGCAGTTTCCGCCGTAAGCCCAGAGGGTTTCGTATTCTGGACCGCCTACTACTTTGTCGTTGACTTTAACCACACGACCGCAACCTATGGGGCAACGATGGCAGAAACCTTGTTTAACCAGATGTTTTTCTTTAAGAGTTTCGCCGGAGGTTTCATCGGCTTTTTCGAAATAGGATTCTTGCCAGTTTTTGGTCGGGAAAGAACCTACGTTGTTGATTATATTAACCAATACGGCTGTACCGAAGGTAGGAAGCCCTTGACCGGTTACGCCGTTTTCTTTGATTTTTGCAAGGCAATTTGTAACGGTAGCTTTAAGTTTATCGGCGTCATGGGGCTCAACAACCGATTTTGAAGCCGTAACGGTAATGGCTTTAAGGTTTTTGGAACCCATAACCGCACCAACACCGGAACGACCGGCAGCACGATCGCTGTCGTTCATTATACATGCCAATAGAGAGCAATTTTCGCCGGCAGGTCCAATATTCAAAACGGCTGCCTTGGGATAAATATCTTTTACGGCTTCGATCATTTCTTCAGAAGTCTTACCCCAAAAATCTTTGGCGGATTTTATTTCAACTTTATCATCTTCAATATTTATGTACACCGGTTCTGCTGATTTTCCTTCAACGATAATTCCGTCCCAGCCGGCATATTTCAACTTGGCACCCCAAGTACCGCCGGAGTTTGAGGAAGCTATCATTCCGGTCAAAGGAGATTTGGTTACAACCATATAACGCCCGCCTGTGGGAACCGGAGCACCTGTCAAAGGACCGGTCATAAATGCAAGTTTATTTTCGGGAGAGAGCGGGTCAACCTTTGCCACGCCTTCGTCCAACAAAATTTTGGTGCCTAATCCACGTCCGCCTAAAAATTTGGTCGCTGTCTGAAGATTGGTTTCCTCAACCTTAACAGAACCGTCTGTCAGATTAATGCGCAGCATTTTTCCGCAGTAAGTAGTCTTCATCTTATTCAATCCTTTCACATGGGTTCCCGGCTTACATTAATTTATCAGGAACCGGAATTTTAGATTAGACCCTTTCCAAACACGGGAGGCGTTTTATAAAACACCCTAACGGTTTTACCTGTTTCACAAAGAAAAAGGAAAAACTCGGGTCAATATAATTATATCATGTTTATTGCAACATGCAATAACTGTTATAAAAAGTCTTGCAAAATTTTAATGTGCGAAGAATATAGGAATCACTTTCTTGTCGGGCTTTTTTGGAAAAAAGGTTTTCGCCCTAAAGGTCTTTTTACTCCATTATCGGGCGAAACATTTCGGGTTTTTTATCTTCTTTGTTTTTTGCTACCCTTTTTTGGGACAGTTCGTAGAACAGCAGTTGAGAATGAAGGGATTCTTTTCCTCGCCTATCAACCCGTACGTAAGAGCCGTCCGGCTGTTGAACACGGAGTTTTACGGTATCTTGCAAAGTGTAGTTTAACAACTCTATGAGCCTTTGTTTTAAAGGCGGCGATTCTATGGGAAAGGCAACCTCTACCCGTCTGTCAAGGTTACGGGTACGCCAGTCGGCAGAGGAAAGATAAATCTTGGGATTACCTTCGTTTTCAAATAAGAAAATACGGCTGTGTTCCAAAAACCTGTCTACTATACTGACCACAGTAATATTATCGCTGATACCCTCAATTCCCGCCTTTAGGCAGCAAATTCCACGCACTATAAGCTTTATTTTAACCCCTGCCATGGATGCCTTATAAAGGGCTTTTATTATTTCTTGGTCGCCTATGGCGTTCATTTTCGCTGTTATTCCCGCCGATTTCCCGGCTTGAGCATTTTTTGTCTCGTTTTCGATTAATTTCAACAGGGTTTTTCGCAGAGTTGCCGGTGCAACGGAAATTTTGTTCCAATCCATATTTGCCGAATAACCGGTCAAAAGGTTGAAAAGGGTGGATATATCCTTTCCGAAAGACTCCTTGCAGGTGAAAAAGCCCAAGTCCGTATAAATCTTTGCGGTACTGTCATTGTAATTTCCAGTACCCAGATGTATATAGCGGCGTATGCCGTCATCGTCGTTACGTACCACCAAACATATTTTGCAGTGTATTTTTAAGCCTACCAGCCCGTATATAACGTGACAGCCGGCCTTTTCCAGCTTCTTCGCCCAGAGGATATTGTTTTCCTCATCAAAACGTGCCTTCAATTCCACCAGTACCGTAACCTGTTTTCCATTTTCGGCGGCTTTTATTAATGCTTGAACTATGGGAGAATTTCCGGATACACGATATAGGGTTTGTTTAATGGCAAGTACGTTAGGGTCGTTTGCCGCCGTCTGCACAAAATTCAATACACTTTCAAAGGATTCGTAGGGGTGATGAACCAAGATGTCGTTTTCCCGTATGGCTTCGAAAATATCCCTGTCCATAAATTCCACACAGGGTTGCGGAGGCAGAGGAGTATGGGTTAAATGTGAATATTCCTTGCGGGAAGAAAAACCCATCCAAATTGTTAAATCCAAAATGCTCGGGATTTCGTATATATCCTCCTCGTCCAATTCCAGACGGCTTTCAAGGAATTTTCTGCAACTCTTAACCATATTTTGCTCTATTTCCAACCGCACCGGGTCGCCCCATTTGCGTCTCTTTATGCTTTCCTCGATTTCCGAAAGCAGGTCGGCTACGTCTTCTTCTTCAAGGGTCAAGTCCGAATCCCTCGTAACCCTGAAACAATAGGAATGCAATACCTTATGTCCGCAGAACAGTCTGTCTATGTATTCTTTGATAATATCCTCAAGTAAGATAAACTGTTTTTTGTCGTCTGCAGAGGGTAAGGAAATTATCCTGGGAATTACCGTAGGAACGGGAACAACGGCAAAGTCCGGTTCTTTGGGGTTGTCCTTGTCCAGAAGTTCTATAATCAGGTTGATTGATTTATTGACCAGCAAAGGCAAAGGTCGGCTTTGGTCTATAGCCATGGGGGTAACTATGGGGTAAACGGTGGTTTCGAAATATCTCTCCACAAACTCCAATTGTTTGGAATTAAGCTTATCAAACTTTATAAAATAAGCATTTTCCTTCTCCAAAGCCGGAAGTACGCTTTTAAGGCATTTGTATTGCTTGTTAACCATTGCATGAACTTTTTTGCTTATTTCTTTAAGCTGTTCCGAGGAAGTATAGCCTGCCATATCTTTGCCCTTAAATTCCGCAACAACTTGGTCCATTAAGCCGGCTACCCTGACCATAAAAAACTCATCAAGATTGGATGCGGAAATAGCAAGAAATTTTAGGCGTTCCAGTATAGGATTGCTCTTGTCCAGGGCTTCTTCCAGAACTCTTTCGTTAAATTCCAGCCAACTCAATTCCCTGTTAAAATAATACCGGGGATTGTTTAAGTCCATATTATTGCACCTTCTTCTTTTTTAAAATAGCCTTTATTCCGAATACCTCGGTAAAGAATCTACCCTTTTCGTTAAAGGACCATTGTTCCAAGTCTGTATTTTTATCGGATTGTATGGTTATGACCAAGTTTTCGTCTGTAATTTTTACGTCTATACTGTCAAACTTTTCGGAATGGCTTCTGTCCAAGGAATCTGCCAGGCGAAGTATGGCTGTGAGTTTAGAAACAAGCACTCTGTCCTCCGGAGCAAGGGTGTTGTAACTGCCCTGTTGGCTAAAGGGAGTAATTCGGCTGTGATACAAACTCATAGAAGCCACAATTTCCTTTTCTCTGTTATTCAGCCCAACAAGATCCAGACCTTTGATAATATTGTATGAGTGATAGTAATGGTCTTGTACATTAATATATTTACCCACGTCATGTAGGATTGCCGCCATCTGAAGCAGTAATTTTTCCTTGGAGCCCATGCCGTGTATTTTCTTCATTTTATCAAATATTTTAACGGAAAAGTTAACAACCCGGTCCACATGACCGTGAGGCACATAGTAACGCTCGCTGATTTTTCTGGCGGAAAAGATGGTGTGCTTGTTAAATTCCTTGCTGATGGAGGTATATTCCTCAGGATGTACCATGGAGAATATAACAGCATCCGAAAGATATATTACGGGAGCTACGATTTGTTGGGCTTTGGTAAGGTTTAGAAGGTTGTTGTAAATGCAAAGAGCCGGAATAATTACCTCTGCTATTTCTTCGGGCAGTTCATAATCCAAACAAATTCTTTCTACGGACATAAATTTCATTTTGTTGTAGAGATTGTTTAATTTTTCTTTGGATATGTACAGAAGAAAATTTTCCGTATGAGCCTCGCAAAGCTCGCCTATTATAGAGATCTCGTTTCCGGAGGCTATAAAATGCTTGATATTGCCCGGTAAATTTTTCTCAAACAAATCCAAAAAGCTGTTGAAATATTCTTCCACAACCAGATAAAACTCATCGGAAGTTTCGTGAACTTCTGTAAAAATTTCGCTTATACGCATGGAACCCATCTTAATGTTTTGAGCATAGCGAATTATATCGTTTTCCATTACGGAAATACCTATGCTTCCGGAACCTATAAATATCATCATAGCGGAATTGGTCAGCTTGGGGTCGGTAAGATATTTCATTAATTTGTATAGCCAAATTTTTTCTTCGGCATCGTCTATAACCTCAACATTCAGAGAAGTTTTGATTTTAATTTGGTCAAGAATATACTCTCTGTTGGTTGCCTCTCTGATTGCGGAGGTTGCTATGGCTTTTACATGAGTAACGTTGTATTCGGAAGCCACCTGCAAAAAATTCTTAATAATTTCACAGGTTTTTTCAATTTTTTCAAAGCTGATTTTTCCTGTATCAAAGGTATCTCTGCCCAGAGCTATGGGATAAGACAGGCTTTCCAAATATTTTAAATGGCTTTTACCGCTTTGAGCTACACGGAAGCGTACCTCGTTGGAGCCTATATCGATTACAGCATATACTTCGTTTTCTTTGCCTTTTTTATTCATATATACCTCCCATAAGCTGATACAATCCACAGTATTAAAATTAGTTTGAAGAAGGAAAATTTTATACTTTATACAGGCTAAAACTTTGGGGAAAACTTTATATCCGTAAAAGTTTTCCCCAAACCCTTTTTTAATTATAAAATGTATTACCATAAATTGCAAAATAAAGCAAGTGTTCTTATGAAAATATCAAAAAAAGTCATAATCCGGGTTATTCGTCTATAGATTTTTTATGGAACTCTTTTAAGCGTTTCATTACCCTGCCGTGTATGGAGTTGGCATCGTATTTTCCCTTTTCGTTGGGTGTTCCCGCGGGTATTCCGGTTAGGATTTCTATGCCTTGGTCTACGTGGGTAATGGGGTATATGTGGAACATACCGTCTTTTACGGCTTCTATAACGTTATCTTTAAGCACCAAATCCTTAACGTTCTTTTGGGGTATTATAACGCCTTGAGTACCGGTAAGACCGCGTTTTTGGCATAGGTCAAAGAAACCTTCTATTTTATAAGTTACGCCGCCTATGGGTTGAATTTCGCCTCTTTGGTTAATGGAGCCGGTAACGGCTATACCTTGCTTGATGGGAGCGTTGGCAAGGCTGGACAGTATGGCAAACAACTCCGTTGAGGAGGCAGAGTCTCCGTCTATGCCGTAATATGTCTGCTCGAAACAAACCCTGCAAGACAAAGTAAGCGGAAATTCCTGTGCATAGGTCTGCCCCAAATAGCCGCATAAAACGGAAATACCCTTATCATGAATGGAGCCGCTTAATTCCGCTTCTTTTTCTATGTTTATAATACCGGCTTTACCCAGATAAGTTGTGGTGGTAATACGGCTGGGTTTGGCGAAAGCATAATCTCCGTAATCCAAAACAGCAAGACCGTTAATTTGACCAACCTTTTCTCCGGCTGTATCTATCATGATAATATCTTCTTCTATCATTTGAGACAATTTTTCTTCGTACATATTCAGACGAAACTCTCTTTCGTCGATCGCCTTGCGAACGTATACATCCGTAATTACCTCAGCATTGTCCATTTTAGCCCAGGTTGCGGCTTGTACAAGTATTTCGGTAATTTGGGAAAATTGTGCCGTAAGTTTGTCTTGGCGTTCCGCCAGGCGTGAAGAAAATTCTATTATAGCCGCAACAGCCTTGTAATCAAATTCCGCTGTTTGCTCTTTTTTTACAAAAGCCTTAATAAAGGTAACAATTTCACCCACATATTTTTCGTTGCAGGGTATTTCGTAATCAAATTGAGCCAAGATTTTAAAGAGTTTTTGGAACTGGTCGTCGTAGCTGTAAAGCAGGTCATAATAAAAGCCGGTGCCCACCAATATAAGTTTAATATTGGTTTTGATGGGTTCCGGTTTTATGCCGGATACCAAAACCCCGGTGGAAAATTCACGCATGGTATCTATTACTATTTCTCCGGTGAGCAACACCCTACGCAGGGTTTCCCAAGCATGGGGATTGGTAAGCACGTCATATGCCTGTAAAATCAGGTAACCGCCGTTGGCTTTGTGGAGCAGCCCGGGCTTTATCTTCATAAAGTCGGTGGTTAGGTTTCCGAATTCGTTGTCGTATTCTATTTCGCCAATTAGGTTTGTATAAGTAGGGTTGAAATCCACAATTACGGGAGCACCTTTTTGGTTGGTGTTGTCTGTAATAACGTTAATTTTGTATTTGGACATACCGTCGTCTTGAGATTTTTTTTGATACCAGGGCAAAATACCGGCTATGGAGTCCTCCTCGGAACTTTCCGTTTCCATAAAGTCGGAAATGTTATTGAGTATATCTTCTTTAACAGCCAAAAGATAAGAAACTATCTCCTCATTGTCTTGATATTTTTCCAGCAAACGGCTCATATGATAGCCCACGGTAAAAAGACCTATGCTGTATTCCAAACTTTCTACTTCGGAACGGGTGGCTTTTTCAAACTCCTTGATGGAACGCATGGCATCTTGGGCATATTTTTGAATAACTTCGGAATTTTGCGAAATTTTATCCTTTTCTTCTTGTGAGAGAGCCTCAAACTGTTCTTCGGAGATAACCTCTCCTTCAACTATGGGCATAAAGTATATTCCCGTATTTGTGCTCTTTACGCCGAAATTTTGAGATTTGGCTTCCTCAGTCATTTCTTTGATAATTTCGTCTCGTTTAATTTGAAATCCTTTAACTATATCGTATTTACTGCTTTCAAAATCTTTGGAACCGAAGACCTTGGGCAATTCGGTTAGAAATCTGTTAATCAGCTCCTCAAGCTCTTCCTTTAATACAACACCCCAACCCGGAGGCAAGGACAAAACTTTTGGGCATTTTGGATTTTTAAAATTGTATATATAGCATAAATCGTTTGGGGTTTCTTCTTTGGCGGCTATTTTTTCCGCATAGGACTTGGCAAAGGTGGTTTTTCCTGTCCCGGGTATGCCGGATACATAGATATTGTATCCCTTGGATTTTACGTTAAAGCCGAAATCCAAAGCCTTTACCGCTCTTTCCTGACCGATTATGCCGTAATAAGCATCAACTTGGGCTGTGGTCTGAAATTTTAAACAACCTATATCGAAATTATTTTTTAACTCATTGTATTTAAGTTCTTCTATCACGCAAACACCTCTTTATGATTATTATACTAGAATAATATGTTACTACAATAGTTATAAAAAATAAACTTGTCAAAGTAATTTTCTTTTACAATACTTTGACAAGAAGCATACGTCAATTTTACAAAACCTCAAAATCTCTATTCCAAAAAGTTAAATATATAACCATAAGGCAGATTCAGTAAAAAAATAATAACGTTTCTTAAATGTTATAAGGGAGATAGCCTTTTTTGCCGCTAAAAAAGGTTATCTCCCTCAAGGGTTATTTTAATTAGTGTAAGAAACTAAGTATAATACTGATTCCATTTTAAACAGAGGACAAAAATTATTGATTTTTTCCAACGGTTCAAGGAAAAAAGGATTATTTTTGTCCTTCATCTTATATGGAATTAGTATAAGTAGGTATAAAAAACTAAGATAAGAAAATTCGAAACATTAGTGTAACGTGACTTCCCTCGGATTAATACTATAATCCTGTGAGGGGTTCTCGTTATGTATTTTTTAAGGGCAATTCTATTACTACTTCACAACCTCCTTTACTTCGTGGTTTGATGTGGTAAATCCCTCCATGTTCTTTAGTAATTTTTTTGCATATATTTACACCAAGCCCGGAACCGTATTTTTTGGTTGTATAAAAAATATCGGTTTTGAGTTTATCCAGGGTTTCTTGGGATATGCCGCAGCCGTTGTCTTGAACCTGAAATTTAAGAGTGTCATTTTTCACTGAGAGTTTGATGTTAATGACGGTTGATTGGGCCTCAACCGCATTTTTAATAACATTGGCCGCAACCACACGCAGTCGTTGACGGTCACCTACGATAAACGGAACTGTTTTTGGGTATTGCTTTACGAATTTAACAGGCTTGTTTAGGGTTGTTTCGTAACTGGATACAACCTCGTCAATAATGTCGCGTAAGTTTAATTCTTCGGATTTATGGGCACCGGGCACCATAAAGGCTATAAAATCATAAAGGATTTCGTTTGCACGATCCAATTCGTTTCGCATTATTTTATAGTTATTGATATATTTTTTTTCTTTGTCACAAAGTTCTATGTAATCAATGTTTGCACGTATAAGTGATAGAGGGTTTTTGACTTCGTGGGCTAAAGTGGCAGCCATCATCTCTGCTATACCTAAATATTCCTCATTCAACGGCAAACCTCTCCCTTCTCTTACGGCAAGGATTATAAACAGCTAGGGTAATTTTATTTTTCTTCCCGAAATAAGCATGTCCGGGTCTTCCATACCGTTGAGATCCATAATCTTTTGTATCATGGATCTGTTGCCGTAGAATCTTCTGCTGATGCCTTCAAGAGTATCTCCTTCAACTACGGTATAAATGCTTGGAGCCGAGGATTGTTGTGAAGAAGTTGTAACAGCTTCCATATCCTCTTGGGGTTCGGGAGTAGGCTCCGGAGCGGATGAAGGAGTGGGTGTGGGAACTTGAGACGGTGTTACGGTAGGTTGGGGAGTGCTTTGGTTTAACAACTCAGTACCGTCCACCGTAATTACCTCTGCCTGCTTAGGCTCCGTGGCTGCAAAAACCGATTGGGTTCCGCCGTCTTTCACCTGTACCAATAAATCTCTGTAAGCTGTGTTCAGCTGGGTAAGCTGATTTTCCATGGTGCTTATTCTTTCATCGTTTTGCAACAGTCCGGCACCCATGATAAAACATATCAAAAACAACACCGCCGAAAGCGTGGCAAGCATATTAACGGTTCTTCGCTGTTGATAGGGGTATCTGCCCCGAGTACCGCTGTTTTTCAATTTTTCACGAAGACGCATATAAGCGGCTTGAGAAGTGTTGTCTTCCGGCTTTTTTTCATCTTCGCCTTTCTCCGCTTCCGAAATCTTTGCCTCGTTTTCTTTGGCAAGGTTGTCCTTAATTTTGGAATTGTTGATTTTATTGTTCAGCATATATTCATGCATGGCGTGGTTTTTATCATAGAAAATAAAGTAACCGCGGGTTTCTTTCAGTACCTTTTCTTCATCATCCCAAACAAAAAAGGCATTGACTTTTTCTATGGGATCCATTACAAAAAATACACGGTTTTCCTCGTTAAAAATCTGTGCATGATATTTTTCTGCGGAAGTATTAAGGTTTATGCCGTAGGACGGCTGTGAATAAACCCAACCCACCGGATCCAACCCGGCAAAGTGTTTTTTAATTTGGTCGTCACGGTATTGTCTGCTGTCTTCGGAAAAGGTAAGTATACCGTTTTCCTTTTTGGCGTTTTTGCCCTGAACCGTTCCGCTTATAAAAAGTATGTTTTGATTGTCGATTACCATGTATCGACCCAACAGCAACGCGATTCTTTCATCGTATCCGCCGGCTTCGGCGTATTGCTGCAAATATGTAATTACATAGTCCTCAATATAGATTCTAAGCCCCTCACCTATGCTGCCGACCTGTTTTATGTTAGTGGGTAACTCGAAACCGTTCATCTTCAAACCTCCTTAGGTTTTGTACTTTTATCCCACCGAATTATACTTAAATACTTAAGTATCCGGACAATCGCCCTCGGTATCACAGACATCTCTCCGAAAAAAAACAGTTCTAAAGACGTCTGCCGGATTCATCTTTTGCGGTAGACAAATATTACCATATATTAACGTTCGCTTTTTAGAAAATAATGTCGCGCCGGGGTTATTTTTTACAGGGCTTTTTTTATGAATTTCGACCCGTTCTTTTCTCAAATTTTATTAAATGAAAATTATTTTGGTACGATTTTATATAGCTTTGGCGAATGCTATTTATATTTGTGAAAATTTACGGTATTCTATACCCAACTACTTATATTTCAAGCACTTATTTCCATGGAATATTTAGAATATAATGGGAACAATACTATTTGTATTGCCAAAGCTAACGAAAAGATTTCAGAGCGAGGGTTATATTTCCAAAGGATGACATATTCCGGGTAAACGTTTATAGATCAAAAGTTTGTATGTTTTTTCTATGTTTACTCGACTGTAACCGAAATACCTCCGGGTGAGCTTTCAGGCACACATTAATTATTACTTACTTAATGACATAATTTCAGAAAGTGGTGTAATATGACGTTTCAAGTTAATAATTTGACAAGAGGGGTCTACATTGATGTTTACAGCGACCGCTCCAAGCAAGACTTTTATCAAAGCTTTACACACTTTTTAACTCAAAAGGTTGATAGAGATACGGAAATAGTTATTCTCTGCATAGGTACCGACAGGGCAACCGGTGACAGCCTGGGGCCCCTTATCGGTTACAAATTAAAACAGCTGGAGGAGGAATATCCCAACATAAAGGTGTTGGGAACGTTGGATTCGCCGGTACACGGCAAAAACTTATCTGAAACCGTAAAGGAGATTTATGAGAACAGCAACCCTTTTGTAATTGCCATAGATGCCTGTCTGGGCAGTGTAGAACATATAGGTTGTATTTCTACCGGCTTAGGAGGTATTTGTCCGGGTGCCGGCGTAGGAAAAACCATGCCTCCTGTTGGTGACATTTTTGTCAGAGGTATAGTAAATTTCAGCGGCAGTATGGAAATTTTTATTCTTCAGAATACCAGATTGAACTTGGTAATTAAAATGGCGGAAGTTATCTGTCACGGTCTTATTTACGGACTTAAACATCTTAATTCTCTCAATACACCGGGTATGCTGAATTGCCCGTAATTTTTTGCGGCCGGAAACATTACCGTAAACTTATTAAAGAACAACCCTTTTAGTAAACGCCGGAATCCGGAATTTATTAATGGGAATACGATTAATGCTATTTCTTTTTAAATATAAAGATATACTTGTTTTATCGTAAATATGAACGAACAAGTGTTTTTCCGCGGTTTTTCCGGAAAAACGCAGTGAGTAAACTCTTATGACCGGTAGCAAATATATCTATACATTAGCTGAGAAATAGTATAAAGGCATCCCGAAAGCACTTTAAATCGTCCCGCTACCATCACTTCTATGAATTTGCACTTTAAATTTCAAATTTAAGCTTGAGGGAGAAACTCTTTTCACCGTCGGAAAAGGGTTTCTCCCTCAAAGTCTTTCTTGGAACCTGTTCTACTTTTCTTTCCCGGGCATATGTATTCTTATCTGAATACTGTTTCTTGAAAAATGTTACAGAAAAAAACTATGCTTCATGGGCAGTCCGGTTGCGTTTAAACGCAAATCTGCCGGTATGCAATGTCACGCATATAAGCGGTTTTCTGTGCCTTAAAAAAGAAACGGTATGAATAAGCAATTCGGAAGTGAATAATATGCACAATATTTCTGAAAGAGATAAACCTTACTCAAGAAACAACCCTGACAGCGTAAAGGTATTCTTTATGGAAAGAGTTTTACCGGCTGTATTAGGTTTGTTTATTTTTTGGTTTTTCGTAAAATATATATATGAATACGTTTCGCCCTTTGTTTTTGGATATCTGCTTTCGCTGTGTTGCCGTCCTTTATATAAGTTTTTCAAAAACAAGCTAAAATTCAGCCGGGGTATATCTGCCTTTTTGTGTTTGATTTTGACTGTGGGGATTTTATTTTCCGTGGGCATAGGGTTGGTATATAAAATCTTTGCTGAGGCTCAAGCCTTTTTTAAAAGATTTCCGAATTTACCCGAAAACATATCCCATGAATTTAACAGTATCTTTGAAAAAATTCTTAATCTAATTCCCATGCCCTTAAAGACAGGTGATTTTTTAAGCAAAATTTTCGGCTCCTTGGGTACCTTGTTAAGCAGCGGTTTGCAAACGGGCTTAAAAGCGATTCCCGGCGGATTCATTAATTTTATACTTAGCCTTGTGTCGGCTTTCTTCTTTATAAAAGACAGAGACAGATTTGGAATTGCTGTAGGTAAAATCCTTCCGGAAAAGCTGCTTAATATTTGTACCGGTTTACAAAAACAATTTTCCGGCGTATTATGGGCTTATGGCAAAACACAGCTGATAATAATGTCCATGGTGAGTCTGATAAGTTTTGTGGGACTTACCTTATTGAAACAGCCGTATACCCTGTTTCTCAGCGTAATAATTGCCTTGGTAGATGCATTGCCCATATTCGGAAGCGGACTGTTATTGTTGCCCTGGGCATTGTTTTATTTTGTTAATTCCGAAGGATACAGGGCTTTGGGGTTGCTGTGCTTATATGTAAGCATATTTATTACCAGGCAAATTGCCGAACCCAAATTATTTTCCTCGCAAACGGGAGTTCATCCTTTGCTGACTTTGTTTTCCGTTTATGCAGGCATTAAGCTTTTCGGTTTTATAGGTATATTGTTGGGGCCTATGGCGTTGGTTATAATCAGCTTCGGCAACAGAGCATATGAACCCGAAAAAAATAAGTTATGGTGAATCGGATATAGTAAAATTGAATTCCCCGGGAATTTAAAATTAAATTATTGCCCTGTAAATAAGCCTTTATAAAAAAACGGTTGAAAGAGCGGATTTTTTATAAGTTTTCTACCATATAAGTTTCCATTTAAGAAAAATTTTGACTTGACATTTCATAATAACAGGGGTATATTATATTCATATAGATAATAATAATTTCTAAAGGAGAATGATTATCATGTTGAAAGCTCTTGAAGTTCGTAAAGATATTCACTGGGTTGGTGCTCTTGACTTTCATATTCGTGTTTTCGATATAGTTATGTATACCGAGCACGGTACTTCTTACAACTCCTACATTGTTAAGGGCGGCGAAAAGAACGTTCTTGTTGAATTGGCAAAGGAAAAATTCTTTGACCATTTCCTTGAAAGAGTTAAAGACGTAATCAATCCCGCCAATATTGATTATATTGTTTTAAATCACGCAGAACCCGACCATTCCGGTTCCATTAACCGTATACTTGAGCTTTGCCCCAAAGCAAAAATCGTTGCAACGGCTTCTTGTATTCGTAACGTAAAACAAATCGCCAACATGGAGTTTGAATCCATAGCGGTTAAACAAGACGATACCATTGATATAGGCGGAAAAACATTAAAATTTATAATTCAACCCTTCCTGCATTGGCCGGACACAATGTTTACTTATATACCCGAAGACAAAACCATCTTTACCTGTGACTCTTTCGGATGTCATTATGCTGACGAAGCCGTATTCAACGACAAAATCCACGGCGATTTTACCGAAGCATACAAATACTATTTTGACTGCATCATGGGACCTTTCAAACCCTTTGTTATAGAAGGATTGGAAAAAATCAAAAATCTCGAAATCGAAACAATTTGCAACGGTCACGGTCCGGTAATTCGTGAAAACCCCAAAAAATACATGGATATGTACCGTGAATGGGCAACCCCGGCTCCCAAGGGCAAACCCAGCGTAGTTGTTGCCTATGTTTCCAGCTACGGTTTCACAAGAAAAATGGCTGAAACCATCGTTTCCGGAATCAAATCCACAGGCGATATTGATGTTCATATGTACGATATGGTAGATGCAGACATGTCTGAAGTTATGGGCAAAATCAGCCAAGCCACAGGTCTGCTTCTGGGTTCACCAACTATCGTGGCAGAAGCTCTTCCACCGATTTGGAGCATACTCATCAACCTTAATCCCATCATCCACAAAGGTATGATAGCGGGTGCTTTCGGTTCCTACGGCTGGAGCGGTGAGGCTGTTCCCAACATCATGGGCAGACTTAAACAATTACGTTTCAAACTTCCCGTTGAAGGCTTTACAGTATGCTTAAATCCCTCAGGAGAAGATTTGGAAAAAGCAAGCGAATTCGGTGCAAACTTTGCAAATGCAATTTTAAATGCAAAATAATTTATCTTGAAGCCGCTTAAATTCTTTCGTAAACTTTTGTGAAAGAATTCGCAAACCAAGATAGATATGTCCTATAAAATTAGACATTAAAAAAACTCTCAAAAGTTTTTAAATAACAAAAAAGCCAATGCAGAATTGGCTTTTTTAATATTTAAAGGGAAATTATCAGAAAATAAGTTTTACTTACCGAATACCCATACGGTTATAAACAAAGCCGCTGTAACCCCGGCTACGTTTGCAATTAGGGCACCTGCCAGAGTATAACGGGTTTTGGTTATGTTTACGCTCATAAAATAAAGGCTCATGGTATAGAATACCGTTTCTGTGGAGCTCATCATTACGGAAACGAACCGACCCAAAAAGGAATCAGGCCCGTAATTTTTGAATATATCCAACAACAACCCTGCGGAAGCCGAGGAGGAAACCAGCCTCATTAAAGTAAGGGGTACTGCTTCGCCCGGAAAGCCTATACGGTCGGTAATGGGTTGTATTAGGTTTCCCAAAATCTCCAAGGCTCCCGAAGCACGTATTATTCCCACCGCTACCATTAGTCCCAGCAATGTGGGGATTATTTTCATTACCACCGACAGACCGTCTTTTGCACCGTCTATAAAGGTTTCGTACAAGTCTACCTTTTTGTAAAATCCATATAATAGAATTAAAGCAAAGGTCATAGGTATAATCATGTTGGAAAAGGTAATCATTAACCGCATCTTATGACCACCTTTCCGCAATCTTTGCGAATATCACCCCTGCTAAGGTTGAAACTATGGTTGCCAATATGCCGGGACCTATTATTTCCGAAGGGTTTGCCGAATCATATTGGGAACGATAAGCCACTATATTCATGGTAACCAATTGCAAAGACGACATGTTTATTATCATAAACATACACATTGAACGACTGGCACGGCTTTTATCCGGATTAAGCTTTTGCAGCTCCTGCATAGCCTCCAAACCTGCAGGAGTGGCTGCCCAACCCAGACCCAGCACATTTGCTATCATATTTGTGGATATGGGACCAAAGGCCTTGGAATTTTTGGGGATTTCGGGAAACAAAAATCTCAATAAGGGCATCATTCTCTTTGACAATGATGCAACCAATCCCGATTTTTCAGCTATCCGCATCAGTCCCATCCACATAGATATAATCCCCAACATGGTTATTGCCAGGGTAATGGCATCTTTTGCGGAGTTTATGGCGGCGTTGGAAACCTCTTGCATCCTTCCCGTAAATGCCGCAACCACAACTCCCAACAAAACCATACCGCCCCATATATAATCAAGCATAAAATTCACATCCTTGCCGGTTAATTGTCCCGTCAGCCGGGGTTTTTTCTACGAATTTCAACCTATGATTTTTGCCGTCGAATTTTGTCCCGGGTTATACTTAAATGCCCGTTAAGCAGTAACAAAAGAAAGCATTCGTACCGGTGAGCGATCTGTGTAAAAGCCAACCGCATACTTAGAACGGTTTTGTTACCGAGCCTTGTACATTTAAGTTTATATTTATGTTTTCTTGCCTTGTTTGCGGTTACAAAAAAGGCAGGCTTATATAGAAATGTTTTGGAAATTATATGCTTGTGCTTGTAAAATTAGTATTGGTTTTGCATTTTCCGTCCCCAAAAACTATAATCCGAAAATTTGTCATATCCATAATCGAATTAAATTTTTTAGCGGCGGTTGGGGCTTAGACCCGGGAATACTTTTTTATGTGGATTAATTATACCTGCCATAGGCATAATATTTAATGTGTATACAAAATCCGGCAGTTGTGCTATACTTATAGCAGACCCGGATTAATATGAGGTTCGGGTATTTATTGGTAAAATCATATTTCTTTGTCCTGTCAATAATAGAATGCGGCAGCCACTGTCGCTGTTGCAGACGAACCGATATTTAGGAGGTAGACCATGGCTGTTATTCAAGAAATAATTCGAGTCGAAACAAACGAGACTTTAAGCTTTGGTAATTATTTGGCTACTGAAAAGCAAAAAGTCAACAAATTTGAGCACGGCGGCCATCAATACAGCGTTAAAACATACAATCAAGCAACACGCATGGAAAAAAACGGTATACTTTTGTTTGAAGCCGTACCCGGAGTAACCGTGCACGAATTTTCATTAACCGAAAAATTAGTGTCCTTTGCTGCTGAAGGAGCCGGGGATACAAGCATTACCTTGGAATTGGAAGCCGAACAAACTTATAAAATTTCCATTGAAGGCACCGAATTGGGCAGTATGAAATCCAACCTTTCCGGAAAAATCAATTTCAGCATGGAATTAAGCGAAAATCCCCAAAAGGTTACAATAGAAAAACTGTAATGGCAAAAATAAAAACACGCTTTGTCTGTCGTGAATGTGCTTATACAACGCCCCGCTGGCTGGGGCGTTGCCCGGATTGCGGCAGTTTTAATACCTTTGATGACGAAACTCCGGTAAAAGATCACGAGATTTTCACCGTAAACCCCAATCGACCCAAGTCTACCCTGCCCACGACCTTAAACGATATAAAACCCATGGAAAACAACCGCATAACCACAAATCTGGCGGAGTTGGACAGAGTTTTCAGCGGCGGTATAGTGGAGGGTTCTTTAACACTCATAGGCGGCGACCCGGGCATAGGCAAGTCAACCCTCTTACTGCAAATATGTCAAAATATTTGTATGGGCGGTCAATCTGTGCTTTATGTTTCCGGTGAAGAATCTGTTCATCAGATAAAAATGCGTGCGGAAAGGCTGGAAGTCAATTCCGAAAGCCTCTTTCTCTTGGCTGAAACCAATATGGACACAGTCTGCCAAGTAATGAACGAATTGCGTCCTTCTGTAACCATAATCGATTCCATACAGACCATGTACCGTGAAGAACTTTCCAATTCACCGGGCAGTGTTACCCAGGTTAAGGAATGCACGGCATTGATGATGAAAATGGCTAAAACAGTAAATATTTCGGTTATACTGGTGGGGCATGTTACAAAGGAAGGAGCCATAGCCGGTCCTAAGGTACTGGAACATATGGTAGACACAGTTTTGTATTTTGAGGGTGAAAGAAAAGAACTGTATCGCATAATTCGCTCGGTTAAAAACCGTTTCGGGGCCACCAACGAAATCGGCGTCTTTGAAATGACCGAACGAGGGCTTATAGAAATTTCCAACCCTTCGGAATATATGTTAAGCGGCAGACCCTTAAACGTACCGGGTTCTGTTGTTACCTGTACCGTTGAAGGCACTCGTCCCATATTGGCGGAAGTACAGTCTCTGGTTACATATACCAACTTCGGTATGGCAAGGCGTGTAGCTTCCGGCATGGACTTTAATCGTATAACCATGCTTATAGCCGTTTTGGAAAAGCGAATGGGTATGCAGCTTGGTTCTTACGATACCTATGTAAACATAGCAGGCGGTATGAAAATCTTGGAGCCTGCTTTGGATGCGGCTGTTGTGGCATCTATTGCATCAAGTTTCAAAAACAAGCCTATAGACCCCCTGTTTGCTGTTTTCGGAGAAATAGGATTGACCGGAGAGTTGAGAGCGGTTACCATGGCGGAAACGCGAGTTATGGAGGCTTCGAAGCTGGGACTGCAAAAATGCGTTCTTCCCCAAGGGAACATGAAAGGTTTGCGGACTGTTGAAGGCATGAAAGTTTACGGAGCAAGAAACGTTTCCGAATTACTGGAACTTATAATAGCGGGATAACCGTTTATCGGGAGAGGAATCCACCTCTCCTTTGTTTTTTTGTGAGAGACAGAAAAAGCAGAAAAGAAATAAAGAAAAAAATTGAAAAGAAAAATTGAAAAGAAAAAATGAATGAGCCAAAACCTTGGGGCAGGAAAGCCCTCTTTCCAAAAAAGTCGATTAAAAATTTCTAATATTTTTATGTAAAAAATATGACTTTCTTCATTATAATATATAATAATATATACATATCCAAGAAATTTCATTTTGATTTTTCATGGCTTTGCCTTGACACAAGTGGTGTTGCCAAGCATAATAGTATGATATAAGTTTCATGGAACGGGTTGTACGCCTGAGGGCGTATCTGTTAATGAACATAATGTTTCTTTAAATTTAAAAGTACATTAAATATTTCTTGAGGTGAACATATGCAAACAAAATACATCTTTGTAACCGGCGGCGTGGTTTCCGGTTTGGGAAAGGGTATAACCGCCGCATCCTTGGGCAGGTTGTTAAAATGCAGGGGTTACAAAGTAACCATACAAAAATTTGACCCTTATATAAATATAGACCCGGGTACCATGAGCCCCGTTCAGCACGGCGAGGTGTTTGTTACGGAGGACGGTGCCGAAACGGACTTGGACATCGGGCACTACGAACGTTTTATAGACGATAATTTAACAATAAACTCCAATACAACTACCGGCAAAATCTATTGGTCCGTACTTAATAAAGAAAGAAAAGGGGATTACCTTGGAGAAACCGTTCAAGTTATCCCTCACATAACAAACGTAATTAAAGACCGTATCTACCGCACAGGTAAATCCACTCGTTCTGATATTGTTATCACGGAAATCGGCGGTACTGTGGGAGATATAGAATCTCTTCCTTTCTTGGAGGCCATACGCCAAGTCGCTCACGAGGTAGGTCGTGAAAATGTTCTGTACCTTCACGTTACCCTTATTCCTTATTTATCAAAATCGGCGGAAATGAAAACAAAACCCACTCAACATTCCGTAAAGGAACTTCTTTCCCTGGGAATACAGCCGGATATTATTGTTGCTCGTACGGAACGTCCCATATCGGCTGATATGCGTGAAAAGTTGTCTCTTTTCTGCAACGTTGAGCCGGACAGCGTTATACAAAATCTGGACTGCGACTCCTTATACGAAGTACCGCTTTACTTGGAAAAAGAAAACTTGGCTCAAACCGTTTGTGCTAAATTGAAATTAAAGTCACCTCAACCGGACCTTTCCGAATGGCAACAAATCGTAGAACGCCAACGCAACGTTACAAAAACCGTAAACATTGCTATTGTAGGTAAATATGTGGAGTTGCATGACGCTTATCTTTCCATAGTAGAGTCCCTGAATCATGCCGGAATCCATAACGGAGCAGACGTAAAAATCAGTTGGATTTTCTCCGAAGACTTGGAAAACGGCGATGTAGCACAACAACTCAAAGATGTTTCCGGTATTATCATTCCCGGCGGTTTCGGAGAACGTGGGGTTCAAGGAAAAATCAACGCCATTCATTACGCCAGGGTAAACAAAGTACCGATTTTCGGAATCTGCTTGGGAATGCAATGCATGGTTATAGAGTTCGCGAGAAACGTTATTAATTTAAACAATGCCAACTCAACGGAATTGTCACCGGATTGTGAATATCCCGTTATCCATATTATGCCGGAACAGTTGGATGTAGAGGACATGGGCGGAACCATGCGTCTGGGAGCTTATCCCTGCAAAGTTACTACGGGCAGTCGTCTCTACGATGCATACGTTTCCGAATTAATATACGAACGTCATCGCCATCGCTACGAAGTTAACAACCAATTCCGTAACGAACTTCTTTCCGCAGGACTGATACTTTCCGGAATTTCTCCCAATGAAAAACTGGTCGAAGCCGTTGAATTGGACAAGAGTATCCATCCCTGGTTTGTGGGTGTACAATTCCATCCCGAATTCAAGTCCCGTCCAAACAGACCGGCCCCGTTATTTATAGATTTCTTAAAAGCCGCTGAAGAATACGGCTCGGAGCAAATCTGATTGTTTTATATATATTAAGGAAAAGATTGATTATTCAATATAAATCTTGCCGCCAAAGAGCGGCTTTTTTTATTAAAACAGGTAAATTTTACCGACTTTTTAATTCTTAAAGCGACATTTTTCCATTTATTGCGAACTTCATGTTGAATAAATTCCTACTATTGTTGAATAATATTGTTATAAGCCGCAAAAGCAAAAATTTTTGAAGGCTTTGGATAAAAAAAGTAAAAATATAAGGGCCGGTTGCGGTTCAGAGCCGGTTATCGGTCACACAGCAGTGACATTGAATTGCGAAAAACGGTGATGAATATTACAAACATCTTACAAAACCGCCCAATGCCTTGCAAGGGGCTAAATGATGTGCTAATATTTGTTTATCGCAAGCAAAACCGCAATGTGCAATGCAATGTTACATTACCATTACATCTTTAGCATTAACATTGACGTTAAAAAACCTCAATGTTATAATGCGAATGTGGTTGGGGGGAATGTATTTTTTACGGGCAATAAGCCGAAAAATCGGCTTTAAAGATATTATGTGTTGCAAACGGTTTTTCGAGTACATTTAATTGACTTTACCAAGGCATTCCTCACGGTCAATTAAACAACAAACTCAAAACCAAGGCTTCCGAATAAGCCGACACATAAATATGTCCGCATTCCTAATGTTTTCATCACATAACATACCGTTTTGCAAACGGGATATGCAAGAATGTCCCTCGGGCATTCCGCAGCATCAGCACACCGGTTGTTTCGAGGTGTCTCACACCACATAACCTTAAGGAGGAAAAAAAATGAGAAAGAAAATTGCTTTACTTTTGGCACTTGTCATGACTATGACTTTGTTGCCCATTAGTGTTTATGCAGCATCTACAAACACGCTTTCTAACAATTACAGCAATGTACCCGCTAAGACTTTATTCTATCAAAGAGGATTGACCGGTACAGATGTAGCGTTTGGAGCTAACGTTTCCGATGACGTAGAAAACTACCGTTCCGGTATGGATCTTTCTATTCAATTAAAAAATAATGCATCTGAAGATGACACATTCATTTTAAAATTAAACAATGCAAAATGGTTCTTTAGAAATGCTAATGCACCTGAAGGTGACTGGAATTCCGCAAAACCCACTTACGACAATGCTACCGATACCTGGAGTAATACTTCTAGAACGTATACACATACTGCAACCGGCATCAATAACGACGATGCAGATTATACCTTAGAAGTTTTAGGTTCAAACAAAAGCGAAGCTGTTGTTACTATTACAAGTGCTGGCGGAGTAGATGCAGATAAATACATCAAAATCCCTATGGTATGCGTAACAACTGAAGAAGACGTTGAAGTTAGTGTAAATATTATCAGCGAAAACTCACCGTTAACTGATACCAAACACGTACTTGCAAGCGTAACTTCCGGTGCAACCAAATCTTACGTTAACAAACTTGTTTACGGCAGAGATGAAATCGTTATCGAAACTTTAGCAATTGAAGAATTAAGAAACGGTTCCTTCAAAGCTGACAAAGATATTACTTTGTCACTTTCCAGCGGTTTTGAATTCGGACTTTCTAAAACTTCTAACTTAATAAAAGCAACTACTGCAACCTCAACTGATAAAAATATATACGGTATTGAAAGATTACCCGGTAATACATTAGGAACACAAGTTACTGCTAAAGTAACTGATACAGATGAAATTACTATTACTTTAGCACCTTCTTTTACTTCTACAACTAACACTAACGGTAGAATTTACCTTAAAGACCTTGTAATCGTTCCCGAAGATGATGACACTGCTTTTGATAAAGACATCGTTATCACTGTAAAAGGCAGCTCCGATTCAGGCGTAACTACTGAACGTGTTGTTATCGGTCAACGTACTGACTGGGGCTTTAAATTAACTACTACTACTAAAGTTCCCGAACTTATTGCAGGACGTTTTGAACTGAAAACTAGTTATCCGAGCCCTTCAGGTTACCCTGCTGCTACTGCTGCAAATATCAGCCCCGATGATGAAAATCACAAAACTGCAAGAGTTAAAATTGAAGAAACAACCGAAAACTCCGGCTTCTTCAAAAGACAAACTAAGATTGTTCTTCCCGAAGGCGTTAAATTTATCAAAGCTGAAGTAAATGACATAAAAGAATTAAACGGTATTGTTAAAAATGACTACGTTTACGGTTTTAAAACCAAATATGGTAGCGACCCCAAATTAAGCATTGACGGAAATACTTTAACAATTGGTAGCCTTACTGTTAACACAGGCAAAAAAGCTACTCTGGTTCTTGATATTTGGGTAAGTATCGCTGCTGACTACGAAGGCGACGATATCACTCTTTCTCTTGAAGGAAATTCTCAAATAAGCGGCAAAAACGATGCCCTCGTTATTGCAACTGTTCAAAAACCTGTTACTGTAACTACTAAAGTAACTGACGTTCAAATCGGTTACCAAGCAGTTCCCGTAGCTGATGTAACTATCACAGAAAATGTTGCTGAAGCTTTAATGAAAAATCGTAGCATCAACCTTTATATGCAAGATGTTACCAAGAGCACAGACATAGTATTTACTGACAGCTACAAAGTTGAAGTTACCGATGGTGACCTTAAACTTACTGACCACTATGTAAAAGGTTTCGGAGAAATCGAACTCGTAATTGACAAAGTTTCTACCAAACCTGCTACTATTACTCTTTCCAACCTTCAAGTAAAAATCAACCGTTCTGTACCTGAATCAAATGCACGTCCTTACAACTTGGCAATCGCAGGAGATGCTATCGTTGCTAACGGCGGATACGATTCTTATGCAAGACGTGACAAAGTTAACATGGATCAATTTGATGTTGATTGCCTCGAAGTACCTTTCTTGAAAGTTACAACTTCTGCTCTTGACATCACTGTTAACAAAAAAGAAGTTAGATTGGTAATCGGTCAAGCTAAATACACTGTTGCAGGTGAAGAATTCGAAATGGATGCTACTCCTTACTTGTCAACAGCTAGCAACTCCACTATGGTTCCGCTTAGATTCGTAG
>CAYXWM010000011.1:0-56312 GCA_964468805.1 uncultured Defluviitaleaceae bacterium | reverse complement strand
GAAGAAAACATAAAAGTACTCAGCGTTGTTGCAGGCGAAGACGTAGCCTCTCCGGCTGCGGCTCCCGGCGAAAAGAACACCAGACGCGGCGTTGCAGGTATTTTCTTTGTTTATAAATGTGCCGGCGGAGCGGCCGCAAAAATGATGGACTTGGAAAACGTAGCTCGTGTGGCTCAAAAAGCCTGTGACAACGTTCGTACCATGGGCGTTGCTTTAAGCCCCTGTATCGTACCCCGTGTAGGCAAACCCGGCTTCCATATAGGCGAAGACGAAATGGAAATCGGCATGGGTATCCACGGCGAAACCGGTATCAGACGCGGTAAACTCCTTAAAGCCGACCAAATCGTTGACGAAGTTATGGCTCCCATTTTAAATGATATTCCTTACCAATCCGGCGATACCGTAGACGTACTTGTAAACGGTCTGGGCGGCACACCTTACGAAGAACAGTACGTTGTGGTAAGAAGGGTTAAACAAATTCTTGAAGAAAAAAATATTACCGTACATAAATTCTATGTGGGTGAATATGTTACTTCCCTTGAAATGGCAGGAGTGTCCATATCATTGCTTAAATTGGACGACGAACTGAAAGAATTAATGGAACTTTCCGCCGAAACACCTTTCTTTAAACAATTTTAATTGCAGTAATATAAAAATTAAGACAGAAAACGCGGTGCTGTAATAAAAGGCATAAATTCTATAGGAATTTACGCAGAAAATTGCACTCCGCTTTTCTGTGTTTATACCGGTTCCATATTCGGACAGAAATGGGACCGGTATTATACTAATTCCAAATAAGACGAAGGACAAAAATAATCGTTTTTCCTTGAACCGTTGGAAATATCAATTATTTTTGTCCTCTGTTTAAAATGGAATCATTATACTACAAACATTAAGGGTGATTAACGTGGACGTACAATTTATAAAAAAATTGCTCCTTAACATCAGCGAAATTATGCAAGAAAACAAAGACGAGTTAATCAGACTGGACAGCGTAGTGGGAGACGGCGACCTTGGTCTTACCATGAGCGACGGCTTCACAGCCGGCTACAAAGCAGTGGCAGAAAGCGACGAGACTGACATAGGCAAGCTTCTCTACTTTGCCGGCAAGGCTATGTCCACCGCCGTTCCGTCTACCATGGGCACTCTCATGGCCTCCGGTTTGATGGCGGCCGGTAAACAGCTTAAAGGAAAAATAGAATTAACAATGACCGATTTGGCTGATTTGTTTAAATCCTATGCCCAAGGCGTAGCCGACAGAGGCAAAGCCAAACCCGGCGAAAAAACCTTCCTGGACGGAATCCTTCCCGCAGTAGAATCTCTTGAAAATTCCGCAGCGACAGGGCTTTCTTTTGAGGATGCCGCAAAAGCAGCCAAAGAAGCCGCCGAAAACGGCTATAACAATACCGCAACTATGCTTGCCGTTCACGGCAGAGCCGCTACCAGAGGCGAGGCTTCAAGAACATTGCTTGACCCCGGTGCTAAAGTCGCTGTTTTGATGATGACTGCTTTGTCGAGTGTTAATTAAATAAGATAAAAAGGAACAAGCTGTATGCTTGCTCCTTTTTTTATGTTTACTTATTGTATAGGAATAGTAACAAAAGCTGTTCTTCAATTCATAACGGTTCGCCTTTGCGTTTCTAGCACTTAAATACCGGAGGAATTTACACGTTACACAGATTTTTGCATAGTTTTTATGCAGAAGCCTGTGTATGTTATCAGAAGTTCGATGAAATTGTAGTTTAATCAAACTCACATTAGTCAAGCCCTTGGCTTTTTCCTATGAGATATATAAGCTCATCAATGTAAGTGTCTGTATTTTTGATGGATTTTAAGCGTTCAATTGCTGTTTTAAATGAGGCTGTGCCACTGTGTTCCGATTTTCTCAGCAGCATTCCGAATTCGGCTACGGAAGAAGCCAGTTTTAAATTATCGCTCATGGAAGAGCTGTAAGTATTTTCGGGTAAAGGGTAACTTAGCAAGGTGCTTTCGTTAACGTCGGGTTCTTTATAGCGAATGTTTACGGTAAGTAAATCATTGCTTTCTATAGTCGCCGGGGATTGATATTTAAGGGTGCTTTCTTGAATTTTAAACGGAGAATCTACCGGTACTATTTCATAAAGCACGGTTACTCTATGCCCGGAACCGATTTCTCCTGCATCTTTGGTATCGTCGGCAAAGTCCTCATTTTCCAGCAGCCTGTTTTCGTAACCTATAAGGCGGTATCCCTTTAAGTATTTTGGGTTAAATTCAACTTGGAACTTCACATCTTTAGCTACTGTATGTAATGTAGCACCCATTTCTTCAACCAAAACTTTCCGTGCCTCTGAAATACTGTCCACATATGAGTAATTGCCGTTGCCGTTGTCTGCTAGGGTTTCCATTTTGTTATCCTTGATATTTTCCGTTCCAAACCCCATAACAGACAGATATACGCCTGTTTTTCGCTTATCCTCGATTAAGCGTTTTAATTCACCTTCGCTTGTTACGCCAACGTTTAAATCTCCGTCTGTTCCCAGTATTATCCTGTTGTTTCCGTTAGGGATAAAGTTTTCTTCAGCAAGCTTATAAGCGGTGATTATGCCTTGGCTGCCGGCCGTGCTTCCTCCGGCGCTTAGGCTGTCCAATGCGGAGAGAATAGTGCCTTTATTTTCTCCGGTAACACCTGAAAGCAATACTTTATCGGAGGATGCATAAGTCACCAAGGAGATTTTATCACGGGGACTTATCTGCTCTGTAAGCAGAGAAAAGGCACGTTTCATTAAAGGAAGTTTATTAGGTTCCTCCATTGAGCCGGACACATCCAATAAAAACACCAGGTTGGACGGCGGCAATTTTTCGGTTTGAATCTTTTTGGCCTGCAGGCCTATAAGCATTAACTTAGTATCTTTGTTCCAAGGACAATCGGTTATTTCTGTGGTAACGGAAAAGGGCTCGGTTCCTTCCGGTTCAGGATAATCGTAATAAAAATAATTAATCATCTCCTCAATCCGAACGGCATCCGGATAAGGCAAAGAGCCGTCGTTAATCATACGTCTTAAGTTAGAGTAAGATGCAGTGTCCACATCAGCTGAAAAAGTAGAAAGTGGTGCGGTTAATACTGACTTAAATACATTATCGTTAATAGCAGAGTATTCTTCAGTATTAGATTCCTCAAACTTCTCTGCCAACCGGGGTTCATACTCTGAAGCAGGTCCGGTAATCGGTACTTCCTGAGCCGTTGAAGGCACTTGATTATAACCATAATAATCGGGAGCCCTTGAACTTTGAGATGCGGGCGGCGGAGCTGTACAACCGTATGCAATTAAAGATAAAATTATAATCGTCATAGTTAATGCAATAGTCTTGGAAATATGCCTGTTCATCAGACACCTCATTTCTTATTTAAATTAATTTAATAAGCAAGCGGATTGTTTAT
The DNA here is from genome assembly GCA_964468805.1 of uncultured Defluviitaleaceae bacterium. Classification (GTDB taxonomy): domain Bacteria; phylum Bacillota; class Clostridia; order Lachnospirales; family WRBF01; genus CAYXWM01. Next base: position 52,894 of record CAYXWM010000011.1, on the reverse strand, counting down.
GTAAATGAATGTCAGTATCATAATATCATAAAAGTAAGAATAATCAACTCGATATATATAAACTATTAATTAATAATGATTTTTAATATGTTAACATTTGTTCACTGTTTTGTTACTTATTTATGAATACGAAACGTATGGGAATACTAATAGGTAACGGCTAAAACATAGACATCGCCGGTATCAACAGTAAAGCCGGGGGTTAATTGTCTTCTCAAGAATTAGTTTTAAGACAAAACCTTAAAGATTTTGCAAAGTAGACCTTAAATTTTTTTCCAAAGCCCATAGCCAACGCATAGAATTAAGCTCTTAATTAATGGATATAATTCAAGTAACTATTTAATCCTCTCACTTAATTTGCTTACAAAAATAGAAATTACCATTGTAAAAACACAAAACGGGTGATATAATGAAGCAAATAAACTCGGGGGTGTAATGGTTTCGACGGGGTCTTTTCAATTATGAACTGCCATTCGCAGTTGGTAACTGCGTTAACACTGCCAACTTTAAATTTAAACGACAACAATAATTTAGCTTACGCTGCTTAATTAAAGCGGCCGTCGGTCTTGGGAGTTCCCGCAATCCCATCCACCGGCGTCGACTCTGCGGGAAACTTTTACACCTAAGCTTTGCAGTGTAATCGTATTATGAAGCTACCGAGGTAGGGGTTTTTCGGTTTGCTCCTCCTTGGGAATCTTAAAATCGAATATAATGGTAGACGTTTGTAGTTGTCGGGTTTCGGACAGGGGTTCGATTCCCCTCACCTCCATACTTAAACTCTGATTAAATCAGGGTTTTTCTTTTTATAAGATCTATAGGTAGACATTACGTAGACATCCTAAAAATTAGTGCTATAATATTCTTTCAGGTAGACATTTTAATAGGCGGTGTGTGTAATGGCCAGAGAATCTTTTAAAAAAATATTGCCTACGATGACATTAAAATATTGTACTATGTGAATTTGGATTTTGGAAGCGATGAAAATGGTAATTTAGTTAAGAAGACAAAAACTTATGCGATAATATCGGAAGCCCTAAAAGTCTTAAAGCAACATGAAGCCGAGCGTATAAATGGTACGATTACTATGCCTACAGATACAACTCTTAACGAGTGGTTGTCATATTGGTTAAATAATGTTATTGAACTCAATCGTGAGTGTACTACTGTCTATGCTTACAAGCAAATGATTGACAATCACATTGCACCCAATCCAGGGACTCTATCGTACAAAAATTAAAACCCCAACAATTGCAACAATATTACATACAAATAAAGGCTGAAATGGGTTTGACTTCTGAATACGCAAACATCACGATCTTTTAAAAACGTCATTAAAATTAGCGGTTATACAAGGAGTTTTGAAATTTAACCCAAACCGGTGTGAAGCCAAAAAAATATATGCCGACACGTACCACGATACAGATTATGTGGTAGTATGGGCTAACGGTAAACCTTTTCGCCCTAACTATTTGTCAATGATTTTTTAAAAAGTTTATTGAAGATAATAAACTGCCAAAAATCACATTGCATGGTCTAAGGCATACATTTGCAAATATATCTAATTTTTTACGCGTACCTCTTTATGATATAGGTAAGGCATTGGGGCACAGCACACCTTCTACTACAGGCAAAGTATACACCCACATTTTTAGATGGGACACATAAATCTACGATGGATAAAGTCGCACAAGCATTGCAAAATAAAGACCCCCAAATTTGAACTGAAACCTAAAAAACGGACATTGAAATAAAATCACCTCCTATTGTAGAATGAAACTATAATGGGATGTATTTTAATGGCAGGGAAAAAGTGAATGAAACACTTCGGTAAAACCATAATTGAACAAGTAAAGAACATGGTATAAGCAGGTAAAACGCAACAAGAAATTTCAGAGCACATTTCTTCTTTTATTGCTTGTTTAGTTGTTATATCTTGCAACCGTTCAACTAGAACGCCAGTCTCCTTCAAAAATATCCGGGCGGCTTCTTTTGGTATATGGATTGAGGGTTTCCATTTCACACATGCTGAAAAATCAGAATAAATTTCGCCGTAATCTTGTTCTGTATACATGCTTTCATTTTTGTAATTAGCACGGTAGGCATATCCTGTAAAACCACTATCAAAGCCTATCATTTCAGAAAATGTTTCTTTGACGTATATAACTACCAACTTGATAAGGCAACTTGGAATAAAATATTTTCCCACGTAGCTCATGTAAGCCAAAACCAATTTTGCCTATTTGCCGGTAATGCTTAGTTGATTGTTTACAACCTCAATTAGCAAACTTTACAATATTTTCATAGTGTTACTTTTAACACAAGCCTTAGAGCATACAACTAAGGCTTTGTGTAGGTTGTTTCTGTTTACTGTTATCATTTATTCGCCCTCACTAAACAACGATATTTGTTGTTCTTGGCCAATTACAGATTGACAATTTAATACTGCCTGACGGCAGTAACTTTCTTTTAGCTCTACTCCAATACCATATCTGCCCATTTTTAGGGCTTGATAAACTTCCGAACCAATACCCATAAATGGAGTAAAAACAATGTCGTTTGGGTTAGACCACAATGCTATTGCCCGTTCTATAACGTCCAGTTGCAAAGGACATAGATGTTTCTCGCCATTTTCTTCTCTTTCTGAATTGCGGTTAAGAGTGTGTGTTTGGCGTATATCCATCCATACCGGGCTTGCGTATTTACGCCAAACATGAGGCGAATACACAGGGTTGGTTTGACACATGTAAATATTACGGTGTAGCTTGCTATCTCTTAATGTTACTTCTATCTTAGGAACATAGGGTTCTTCACTGCCGTAATATTCCGTAAGATCCTCTAAATGGGCAATGGGTTCAATATTTTCTCCCGGCTATCGCAATGTTACAAATAATCAGGCGAACCTTGACGGCACATAGAACTGTCTTTTTCTATTTGTTTAAGTAAAAGCCCTGAAGCTTTAGTTCGAGTAGCTTCAATCAAAGGGTCTTTCCAAATGAAAACCTCACTATGATAAATAAATCCATGCTTTAGAAATAACCCTATTAAATCACCACGATAATCTTTGATTCCTATGTAGCCATCTTTTAAAACGCTCATGTTCTCGTTCTTTACGTTTAATGTTTTCAAAAGTGGCCATTACATGTTCGCTGATAATCACATAAACATTCACAGGCTTTCTTTGGCCAAAACGCCAACAAAGGCGCACTGCTTGTTAAATTGTTCAAAACTATCAGATAAGCCGACAAAAACCATGTCATTGCAATGCTGCCAATTAAGTCCATGCCCAAATATAGAAGGTTTTATGACAAGGTATTTAATATCGCCATTTGAAAACTGTATAGCCGCATCTTCTTTATGTTTGGGCTTATCATTGCCTTTTACTTCTATTGCACATTGATAGATTTTTTAAGCACTTCACTTTCAATGTTATAGTCACCATACAAGACAACAATCTTTAGAGGTGACAATTTCGGTTGCCTTCTTTACTCGTTCTTCAAGGCTCAACTTTCGGGCATCTCGCCGTTCTGTCAGTGTTTGTGCTACGGTGGCAAATAAGCTACCTTCATCAGGTGCGCTTTCTAAAATGATATGTTCTATGTTAAGCAACGGTAAATCGTAACCGCCTTGTACGTAGCCTAAATTTACTGGGTGTTTCATATCCATTGACATAGTGGCAAGCCACTCAAAGAATTTTCTCTCAGCGTGACCTTTTAAACGCCAACTTTGGTTTTTGCTCATATCGTGTACAAAAAACGTAGCCAACATTTTAGGGCGTGACATACCCATAAAAATTCTGAATGTGTACCAATCTCCGTGTAGTCATTCGGACACACTGTAGCTGTAGCACAAAGTTTATACGGCGTTTTAGCAAAGCTATCAATCACTTTTGCTGTAGTTTTGGACCTGAAGTTTTTATAATACTACTTTCATCCACAACGACACCGGTAAATTTACTTGGCTCAAAATGTTCTAACATTTCATAATTAGCAATGTTTATTCCCGGCTTAACGTCCGATTGAGTCCTGAAAATATTAACATCAATGCCAAACTTTTCACCCTAAAGCTTTATCTGACGGCTTATGGCCAATGGTGCAAGTATAAGTACATTGCCTTCGGTATAGTTGCATACTTGATATGACCATTCTAATTGGCATGGAGTTTTTCCTAGTCCGGTGTCAAGAAAAAGTGTGCACCGTCTCTTTTTCAATCCCCGGCGTACAATATCACGTTGAAACGGTAACAGTTTAGAGTTTATTTTGCCTAGTGAAACATCGAAGCCGCTTTCAATAACGGTATTGTTTACTTTTCATAAGTTCCTCATACTTCCTTAATTCACAACCCCACCATTCACAGCCCAAGGATATTTTTGAAGCTCAACTTCCATTTGTAGATTTGTCTTATAAAAAGCGCATTTACCATCTTTTACACAGAAGCGTTCATTTAACGCAAAGCTTTTATGATTTAAAGATAGACGTAAGCAAAACAATCGCTAAATGGTTGATTTTTAGTTTGCATATATACACAATCCCTTTCGTATATCAAAATGGCGTTTCAAAGTCATCCTCAGGTGTTTCGTTTCGTTCCCAACCGTATGTTTTGTTTGTATTACTGCTATGGCTGGTTATTCGCTTAGAAACATCTGAATAATAAAGGCCGATACCATCTTTTGATGTTATACGGCCTGTTAAACGGTTTTTAGTTATATGTAAGCAACTCTCGAAAGAACTGTTTTCGTCTTTATTTCTTGCATAATTAATTACCAAGTCAGCTAGTTTATTAATCTCGGAAGCTCCGGAAATATTATCATTGGTAAACTCACCGCTATATTTGTTTTGGTGTGCCACCAAAATTACAACCACATCAAATCGTTCAGCCATTTTTTTTAATGACTTTATAAACTCTGTTTGGGAACGATATAAATCGCTTTTCATGTCAACATCAATGGCGGTCATAAGGTTGTCGATGCATATTAAATTCACATCATATTGCCTTATCGTTTTCTCTATCGTCTGCAATAAAGTTTCGTATTCGTCTCCTTCGCCTACAAATGTGTTATCATAGATAAAAAGTTTGTCTGCGTACCATTCACCTATTTTTTTAGCAGTTGCATGAGGCACAATATACCAAACATCGTCAAATTCATTTCTTTGAGGTTTTAGATGTTTTTTTCCTGCAAACTGAAAATCTATCCAGTTTTTAAACATATGATTAGGAAGTTCCCCTGAATAGATAAAACTTCTTTTGCCTTGTTCAGTGGCTTCTGTAATAATCTGTGATAGAAACGTTGATTTCCCTTCTCCCGCTTTGCCTGATAAAATTATGAATTGACCGTAAAATAATCCATAAACCAACCGGTCAATTTCCCTTATTCCTGTTTTGATGTTAGGCAAACCATAAATATCAACATTCTTAACTTCACATAACCGTTTAACATATTTCATTGGCGGCGGTTTTGCATTTTCTAAAGCTTTAACTATGGCTTGTTTTCCGTATTTGCGCAAAATGTCGTTAGCGTCTTTTTCGCCTAGATAATCCTCAACTTGCACAGCCTTAATCATTGTTTTGAGCCGTTTTTGAAGCGTATCAAGTAAAGTTAACTTGCCGTTAGTGCAATCGCTAAACACAACTATTTCTTTGAATTTAGATACCCAATCCCAGCAATACTCAAGCCATTTAAAGCCCATAGCCCCTGTAGGAACTGATACAGCGTTTTCTATACCGCTTTCAGCAATAGAAAGCGTATCTATCTGCCCTTCGCTAATTATAAGCCTTTCAAACCCACGGCATTGAGCCATACCGAAAAGAATAGGCTTAGTTCCTTTTTCAAAATATTCTTTTGTTTTACCCTTATAATTAGGGTCAATGTTGCGATATTTAACGCAGGTAAGTAGACTGTTTTCATCTTTAAAAGGGAAAACCAGAGTGTTATTATCGTCTTTCTTGGTTGTTATTTGATATTTAGCAGTCGTGGCTTCGCTAATTCCTCTGGAAGCCATATATTCAATGGCTTTAGGTCGAACAACAACCTCTTTTTGGGGCAATAGTTTAAATTTCTTAGGCTTTTCTTCTTCAAATTCTAAGTGATAATTTCGGTCACGAGCCAGCTCAACAAAATGTCCTTGTTTGCCACAACTAGACCTAAAACATTTAAACGCCCCTGTGGATAGGTTAATTGAAAAGGTATTTTTGTCCTTTCCCTCACCACCGTTGCAATAAGGGCAAAGTTGAAAAAACAACTCGTCGCCTTTTTGATGTTTACTTGTGTTTACTGTGTTTGCAAAGTCTAAAATATCAGCCTGATTTAATTCATAAGGCATATTAAACCGCCTTTAACAATCTTTCCGTCGCTTACGCAGTTCTAAAGCTTCTTCAATCGTTAAAAACTCGGAATCTCCACAGTCTTTAAACTCTGTATCAGCACGCGGAATTGTGGAATATAGGTTTTTAGGGTCACAATTACAATCCAAATAATCAACGTAACCACTGTTAAAAAACGTGCTGCCCATTTTGTAGAATTTAAGTTCTGTTCCTAACTCTTTTTGTTCGTCAACATACCGCTTTACAGCCCTGCTCATTTCCTCAAAACCAATCTTGTAAAGTTTTTGTTTTTGAGTGTAGCTTATAGAACCCAAACCTTTTTTCTTGGGGTACAGCTTCCACAGCTGTTTAAAATATTCGTCCAAAATGCACATAAGTTCTTTATTAATTGTTTTATTATTACTTGTTTTATTAATTGTATTATTATCTTGGCAGTTTTCGACTATAGGTATAGGCGTTTCCGCCCATAGGGTAGAACTGTTTTCAGCTATAGAGTCTAGTTGTTTCTGCCTATACCTCTCGTTGTTTTCAGCTATAGGGTACGGCTGTTTTCGCCTATACCCAATTTCGCACGGTGTAATAATGCGTTTTTCAATTTCTTTTGTTTCTTCATTCCGCAATATTTCGACTTCAATAAAGTTCTTATGTTTTAGAGAAGAAATTATTTTGCTGATTCTGCTTGTAGACAACCCCATAAATTTTGAAAAGTATTCATTAGAAGCAAAGCATTGTCCCAATTGTGCCAAACTGTCAATTTCTACAAATAAAATTTTTTCTTGTATTGACAATGTTTTATCAAGCCATAATTCTTTAGGCACCCATACCCCTTTGAAGTCTCTCAATTACACCGCCTCGCTTATTTCGTTTTCTGTAAATAAACTCTCTCAAGCTCATTGACTACAGCACAAACTAAATGCCATAACAATTCAGAAGCATCATGAAACTGCTCTAAAGCAACAAAAACTGCACCCCATTCGTCATCGGAAGTAGCCCCGTTTTTCCAACACTCATGCCATTTATACGCATCAACCAATTCTCTTCGTACTTGGCTTTTAACGTTTCCAAAGCCGAACCTACCATGTTTCAAAATAGCTTCAATCATTTCACGTTCGAAAATTGTAGAGCCATCGAAAAATGTGAGATTATGAACCGAATTTTGAGCAATCAACACCCTTAAAATATCAATTGTAAAATAATCCAGACTTTCCATAAAAGTTTTAATTCGGCTATAGCTTTCTTTGTAAGAAAACTCTGCCATAACATCACCTGCTTTTATAACGCTGTAGAAATGAAAATAACGGGCATAGGGCGGTTTAAATGTTGTAAGTGAAAATTTTTACATTCAAACCATTAGATCGCTCCACGGAGCATAGTATCGTTTCTGGATGGAATTAAGATTATTTCATCATGTTTGTAATCAAAATCAATCATAGCCATAGTCGAACATCTAGAAAGGCAAATCTTCGTCACCATCAACCGCGGCACCTGCATCAGTAAAACCACTGTTGGCAGTATGATTTTCAGTTTTTCCGCTTTTACCGGCAGAAGTTTTACTTTTCCTAAACTCCACTTCCTGAACAATAATTTCCTTCATGTGTTTTTTCACGCAGTAACTATCTTCTCAACTCCTGTTTGCAAACGTCCTTCTATAACAATCTTGCTACCTTTCTTAAATTACTTTTCAACAGATTCAGCCGTCTTTTCCCAAGCTTGACACTCAAAAAAAATCAGCTGTAGGTTCGCCGTCCCATTTAAATTTCCTGTCTACAGCCAAATTAAAAGTGCAAATTGCCTTGCTGCTATTAGTTTATTTGAGTTCAAGGTCAGCCGTAAGTCTACCTGTCATTATTGCTTTATTCAAAAAATCATCTCCAAACATATTTGATTGTTTTCTGTTTGCAAGCGTTTCATTTTGTCACGTTCTCTGCTTTGTGCGTTTCGCTTCTCTTTGTTAGCGTTTTGCCATGCCTTAACTTGTGCTTTTTTTCGTTCTTTGTTGGCTTCATACCACGTTTTTACACGTTCTCTTTCATGTTCTTTGTTGTTGCGATACCTCTTCCGGCTCAGTTCGCATTTTTTGTCAGAATTATTTTCATACCACTTCCGAACCTGCTGTTTTTTGATTTCTCGGTTATTTCGGTATCGCATCTGAATATCTGTCAAAACCAAAAAAGCGGCCTCTTCCCATTCAATTAACTTGTCTAACTGTTGTGAAAAAACATATTCCTCTAAACTCATTTCATCAGAAATACAGTCATCGAAAATACAGTTGAAGCAATCACGGTTGCACACCATAACATCACCGTCCCGTTATCCGAAAATCTTATAATTAACCTCAAAATAATAGGTAGTATTAGGCTTGAAATCGGGTTTTTCGTCTTTCAGCTTATCCATAGCTTGAATAAATATATCAAAAAAAGCACGGTCAACCCCTGTCAATTGTTCTGTCAGCACTTCTTTGTTGTTTAAATCCAATTCAATCAATTGAAAAGCTATTTTAAGATATTGCCCGGCGTTAATATGCCAGCCACACTCAATAAACTTTCTTGTGCGGATAATCGATCACAGAGGGTACTTACTGCTTATGTAGTGTAGCTCTTTGTTAATAATGCACTTCAACGCCTTAGATGGCAAATTAACCGTGTTCGTAATGTAGTCATAACTGCAAGTGCAATGCACAAAGTCATAGTTCTTATGTATGTCCTCATCGTTGCCGTAAAATCGAATTATGAGCTGTATTTTGCCAGACAATGGGATAGCGTTTGTTGAAGAGAATTTAGGTCGGTACTTAGGCTTATTATGCCGTAATGTTTGCCGTTAAAATATTTCAAGTAGGGTATAAACGGCTGTTTTGCTTTGTACAACCCATCACCACCTATTAAATAAAATTGCTTGGTAGCAACATCTAAGATGAAATAAATAAAGTCGTCATCATATTCGTGTTTGCCAATATAAACCACTTGGTAAATACGCTTGTTTTGTGGGTTGTGACGGGATTTCCATAAATGATTAAGATTAAAGTATTCTTTAGCTTTGCCATTATAAGTCGTATATACTTGTCCGTCATCTACCACCTTTACAAAATCACCCACACTGAATTGAGGCTGTTCTTAGGGTTTAGATTTCGGTTCTTTATTTTCCATCAACCGTTCAAATGCCAATTTAGCACCGATTTCAAAGTCAAATTCATCGTCAGGGTGCAATTTAGCCGTTGCCTTTTTAACCGTGTAACCGTCACACAATACGGCGGTTGTTGTAACGCCGTTTGTGTTTATGTGGATGGAGGGGTATGAGATTGATAGTTGATTATTTTGAAATTATCACTTTGAAAACGGTTTAAACTGTCAACCCGTAAACGGTGCGAAAAAAAGGTGCAATAAACATATATATCGCTTTGGTTTATTTTAAATCCAACACAATCTATCCCTTGTTCTGTGCATTCTTGCACAAAATTTTCAACATCGGTTGTAGTTTTAAGATTATAAGCAATGCGATCTACTTTAAAATCTTCCCAATTAATTTTTATTGTTACACCCTCCTTAAAAATCTACAATCATATCCTCCGCCAAATACTTGTCAGTTTCATTGCATCTCATTTTTATCAATTCATGACATCACATCTCGTATGGGTCACTTAAAACCTCGAACACACAACCGTTGTACATTTCTTCCTAGGCACTGCCGACAATTATTACTTTGTCGCCTTTTTTGATGTTAAACACTAATTTTTCCTTTCTTTGGCACATGCCCATACAAATAAACAATCCGGCTTTTTTCCCAATCTGCATTAGGATAAATAAAATCGTCTGCCTGTTGTTTAGACAAGTGATTATGAATTACATCATACTCATAGACGTATTTGCCGTTTTCAAGCTTAGTCTTTATCCACTTTGCCATTACTTCATCGGTGTAGTTGGCTTCGATAAAAAAGTAATCAAAGCCTTTTGCAGCTACACCGTCTAAATGTCCGCAATTAGTAGCGTAAAACAGCTTTTCGAATTAGCTAAATGAATTTTCAGTCCGTTATTGGGTACATTGTGTTGCACAAAAAAATGAAATTATCAAAAGTTCCTTGTAGTCGTGTTTTTTATTCATTTTATAATATCAATATTTTTAGGGTTTACATAGCAAGCCAAAACCTTTTCAACGAGCCATTCTCCCACAGTAACACGCAAATTCGGGCGTTTACAAGCTAACCGTTTCAACATTGCCGCCTGACGGACATCACAGTCAGGGTCTTTCAGCCATCGTTCGATTACTTCAAGTGGTAATTGTTTTTGATTCTTTTAATTTATTTTTTTCTCAATTTAATTTCTTTTAACAAAGTCTCACAAAAAGCCTCACCAAAGGAAAATAACATTGCTATAATAACGCACTACAAAAGTCATTAGTCGTTCCGTAAAGCTCCTGAAATAATCGTGTTAAAATCGCATTCCTGCAAAGCCGGATTATTCGCTACAACGCTTGATATATTGGCTGTAAATTGGGTCTTGAAGAACGCCGATAATCATATTTTGGATAGCTTCTTGTCGTATCGCAACCGAAAATTTAGGTTTTTGAGCGGTCGCTTTATTTTTTGCCATTTAATTTTCCCCTTTCAACCTAGGACACTCCAACGGCGTAACCACCGATATGTACCCATCTGTGCTTGTTACGGTGTTTAATTGCTTGTTCAGTTCAACACAACGACGTTTGCCAAACCATAGCTTTCCGCAACCGTTGCACTGGAAATAATCATAGTTCTTGTTTAGGTTCGGCTTAAGGATAGAAATAATTGCTTTCTTTATTGTTTCCAATACAACCCCTCATTTCAATTTTAATCGTTTTAAAGTTGCTTAATAGTAATTCCTGCTTCTTTAGCAAACACAACCAAAGCTTTTAGCTTTTCTTTGGTAGCCGTAGCCACAAATTTAAGGGTAACTTCCGATTCCTCAACTTTCGGTGGTTCAATAATAGGCGTTACTTTCTTCCGTGCATTCTAAGCTTAACGCTACATTAATTTCCTCTTGAATTTTTGCAGATATTTCTTGTAGTTTTCCTTCAATAACAGGTAATTGTTTAAAAACAATTATTTCAGACTGCAACTTTAACACACTCCTTTAATTCTTTTAAATAACTTACCACATCCCTTAGTTCCCCAATACACCCTGCGGAAATAGCAGTATTCCTGTTGACAAAAATCTCCTTAACAAAATCACGCTGTTTCGTCTCTGCCCAACCATTAATATAAACCCTAACGTCAAGCAGTAAAACATGACCAGACCAACCGACAAAAACATCATGTTCTGTAGTGGCAGAAATTTTTACGGCCAATGACACAATTTCTTGTATCAACCTCGAAGTGGCTACAGTTACATAGCTTCCGCTTGATTGTTTTTGAGCCATTAATTGTCTTTTTTTATTCTTTTTCGAAGCCAATCATATCAACCCTTTCGTTAGCCTTTTATAAAAATCTCAACTTCCTTCTTTTGTACGCCCCATTTCAAAGCATCTTGATGAGAATTAAAAAACATATCCAATTTATTGCCTTTAATGGCACCGCCGACGTCCTCGGCTATGTACTCATGACCATCAATCAACACTCTGGTACCCAACGGAATAATCTTAGGGTCAACAGAAATTGTACGCCCTTCTTGAGCTTTGGTGCCGGAAAAAGTAACTTTGTCTGCCCATTTGCCGCAACATTTTTCACACGGGCAATAGGCTGATATAGAATAAATTCCCTTCTGTCTCTTTTGGCGTGTTAACTTTTCGTCTTTACCGGTATTATCCAAGACAATTGCTGTCAAATTATCCTCTATTGTGTTTTTGCCGAAAAACTCTAAATAACTGTTACTATTGAAATCCTTGCTACTTATTTTTATATTGTCAAAAACATTGGCCTCCGCACAGCCCACAGATACAAAAAAAGCAGCACTTATAATACTAATGCCGCAAATTTTTATTATCTTATTGCATTTTATTTAAACCGCCGCCTTTCTCAGAAGTTTGCTGATTCTAATTCCCGTCTCAAAACCAAACTCGAATATAGAGATAGCCAGTTCTGTAGTTTTATCTTCCAAATACAAGGCGTTTTTCTCGCTAAAATCTTGCAAAATTTTATTAACTACCTCGTCCGGAACAGAAACAGTATTAGTCTCGGCGTTCAAAAAACTACTCTCCGTTATTTTAATATCTATCATAATTAACAACACCTTTCTTAAAGAAAATTAAACTGTCTCAAATATCAATCCATTAACAAGACAAAAAAGTTTAATATCTTTCAACTTCTTCGCGAGAACTAAAGAAATGGAAACCACTTGAACATTCTTCGTCCCTGTAATCAAAATCTTAACAATGACTTCGTTGCCGGTATAATAGGTGGTTACTTTATCCCACACAGGTATTCCGACAGGTTCGCCGCCAAATAATCCGAGGACCTCCGTGATAATGGCAGCAGAAGCCCTACATATTCGTCCAAAACCTCCCCGAACCTGTGCATCTTTAGGAATCAACGTACATATTTACGTTGTCTACACATTTTTTATACACTACTTCCGGGGGTTCAATGGTGCGATTGTAGGAATAGGTATACCGTTCTTTTGGCAAGCGTTCATTGCCGCCTGACGTACATGTCAATCGGGGTCTTTCAGCCATCGTTCGATTACGTCAAGTGGTAATTGTTTTTGATACTTTTTCACTATTTTCACATCTCCTTTAATTTATTTTTTTCTCAATTTCATTTCATTTCTCAAAGTTATACAAAATCCTCACCGAAGAAAATTAAAACGGTAAAAAACGGCAGCCCTATCACCGCCTAGGGATTTCGAACGAGTATGCAGTTGTCGCTTTCAGCTACAGAGTTATCAAAAATTACTTTAGGTCGGTCAGCTTCTACATAGAGGGTGTTTACTAGACCTTTTTTATTTCGCAAAAAGCAAGGGGTACCAAAGTTAGCAACACTTTTCGCCGCATAGGGGTAATTCCACACGGTTATGCTGCCTATGCAATTGTCAAGGTTCAACAAAAATTCATATTATTTGCGCAAATACCGTCGAATTTGCATTGACATTTTTCACCCCGTGTACTATTCTAAAAGTGCCAACTAAAAGAATTAGTACTACTGCGCAACTTCATTTTTCGCTAAAAAAAGAGAATTACGTGGGCGTTATTTTTGTTGCCTTTTTATGTAAGTTGTGCTTGTACTAATGATTATATTCTACCAAATGGTAGAATGTCAACAAACAATTCTACCATTTGGTAGAATTGTTTGTTGTGTTGATAATTTTATAATTAAGGAGTGTTTTTTAGTGGAAATTATACAAAGAATTGAGGTGTTGCTTGAAGAGAAAGGTATCAGTGGTGCAAAAATGAGCACTGATTTGGGACTGGGTAACAGTGCATATTCAAAATGGAGAAAAGGCAAACATAGTATTTCAATTGAGAATGTAATAAAGATTGCAAATTACTTTAATGTAAGCACAGATTATTTATTATTGGACGATAAGAAGGAGATGAATTGTATGCGTAAGACTGAAACAGGTATTACTGATGAAACCAGGAAATATTTAAATTCACAAATTACACTATGTATGGATAGTTTAAACACCTATATTCGGAATTATGGCAACGATAAGATACGACCCGTAAATGAACTGGAAATTGTCTGTAACGAAGATAACACCGAGCCACTTAAAATGGTTATAACTAAAGAACAAGCGCAAGAAATTATTGACAAGCAAGAAAATATGACGTTAGTCGAATTATGCTGTCTTGCAGCATTATATGACCATACTGCCGGAGGATTAATAGACGGTACTTCGCTTATAAGGAACGAACATCTAGAGTTGTTGAAGTTTTACAACCAATTAACCACCAGAAGCGACAAAGGAAGCGTTATTGATTACGCTGAAGCATTAGTTAATAAAAAAAATCCTTACAAAGGTGCAAATAAACAAGCTTAATGCTGAGCTAAAGGTCAAACCAACTTTATGTCTCTCAACTTACCGAAAACTACTAGCCCTAAAAACCGAACTGGAAGAACTAAAGAGGAATTAATCTTAACCACCTCACCAGTGTCACTTGAAAGGGCTATCCGCTAGTTATCTGTAGCCCTACCTAACTTTTATCAGTAAAAAATAAGGAAGGCTGTTAAACCTCCCTTCTTAATTTAATATTCATTTCCGGTTATTTCTTCAAATTCCTCCGCTGTCAACTTTCCTCTTGTAACTAAAGCCCTTAACATATCACCTGACCAAAGTCCTCTTTTAAAATTCTCATAAGCCATCTGTTTATTTGTCATTTTAAATCACCTTTCTAATAATTCATTAAGTTTTGAAATTCCATAGCTGCCGCAATGCGTTCTTCTGCTGTAGGTGGTGTCTCAACAACACGCATTTCCCATTTTTCGATACAATCAAGCACATCCTGCGGGGTAGCGTTTTCTTCAACAATCATTCCTTGTGTCTCATAAAGCCTACGCAAATCATTCAAGCTATCGGCTCTTCCTAAAGTAATATCAGCATTGCAAATAATTAATTCTGCTTTAGGGTTTCCAACCCAAGGATATCTCTCCAACACCTGTTCAGCAGTTAATGATTCTCCTGTAAATGTATGTAATGTTTCTTTTTTGTCCCATAATTTATAAAGGCCCATATAAAAATCCCTTTCTTCTTAGATTGATGCATAATTTGATAAATTTTCGTTGTATACATCTACTGTGGCGGAAGCGCCACTGATCCGTCCGCCACCGAAAAGAGCATAAGTGCCAACCGTGGTTGCCGCTAATTTGCAACGGGCAACCGACAGCACGGCGGGTGTGCTACGGGTTAGAGATGTATTGTATGCGTCTACTGTTGCGGAATTAGGGTACCCACCACCGAAAAGAGCATAAGTGCCTACCGTGGTTGCCGCTAAGCTGTAACGGGCAACCGACAGCACGGTCGGTGTGCTACGGGTTAGAGATGTATTGTATGCGTCTACTGTTGCGGAATTGCCGATGATACTTCCACCACCGAAAAGGGCATAAGTGCCTACCGTGGTTGCTGCTGAATAGCCGCGAGCAACTGACAGCACAGTTGGTGTGCTACGGGTTAGAGATGTATTGTATGCGTCTACTGTTGCGACGTAATCATTAATGAAACCACCACCGAAAAGAGCATAAGTGCCAACCGTGGTTGCTGCTAAATTTTCTCGGCCAACCGACAGCGCAGTCGGTGTGCTACGGGTTAGAGATGTATTGTATGCATTTATTGCTACAGAAAAGTCGGTATCCGTTCCACCACAGAAAAGAGCATAAGTGCCAACCGTGGTTGCTGCTAAATTTTCTCGGCCAACCGACAGCACGGTCGGTGTGCTACGGGTTAGAGATGTATTGTATGCGTCTACTGTTGCGGAACCGCCAAGGATGCTTCCACCACCGAAAAGAGCATAAGTGCCAACCGTGGTTGCTGCTAATCTTTGTCGAGCAACCGACAGAGCCGTTGGTGTGCTACGGATTAGAGATGTATTGTATGCGTCTACTGTTGCAAAACGTCCGCCGGAGTACCCACCACCAAAAAGAGCATAATCGCCTACCGTAGTTGCTGCTAATTCGTAACGTGCAACTGACAAGGGCAAAACTTCAGGGCCACTGCTGAAAATTGTCCTGATAACCCCATTATCATTGGCTTGCACTTTCTTTAGCGTCCGAATAACTCCATTGTCATTAACTTGCACTTTCTTTAGCGTTCGGATAGTCCCATTGTCATTTACCATAATCTTAGGCATTAATATACTCCGCCCCAAGCACCGTTAGGTAAGTCCGTAGTTGTAAAATCGCTTGTACTTTTTATTAGAAATTTGTTAGTTACAAATGCCGTAGTCGCAATTTGTGTCGTTTTTGTATTAGCCGCCGCCGTTGGTGCTGTAGGTGTTCCAATAAACGAAGGGCTTGCTAACGCCGCCCTGCTTGTGTCAACAGGATGAACATGGTTAGCCCTAGCTATTGTGTTTAAAGTTCCAACACTGGGTGTACCGTTCATTACTATATTTCCCACATTCGTTTCATAAGCCGGTACAATCGGATACTCCGGTAAATTCACAGATGTACCATTTTTTAATTCCGCTCCGTTATTTATTTTTACAGATTGCACAGCGGTATCAACAATGCCCTTTACTGCATTAACTCCGGCTTGCGAAACAGCCCCGTCCGTATTACTGTCATTCGCCGTCTGATAAAGTTTCGTAATTCCTGCTGTAGTGCTGTCAGCAATAGCAGTATTAAGAGCTGCCTGTCCGGCACTAATCCAAGTCAACGAAATTTCACTATAAATATAAAGTTCCTTATCCCCGGCAGGTATACTGTCAGTAAAGGTAATAATCAAGCCGTCTCCCGATAATGGTTGACGGCTATAATTACTAACAATATACTGTGTTGCCACGGTCTGAACCGTAGGCTTCGTAGCCTCTAAAATGCCATTGTTCATAAATCTAACAGCATTAATATCAGCAATTTGCGCTTCCAATTCAGCAACAACGCCGTTTAATTTATCTTCTGTTACACCGTCTGTAATCCCAAACCCCGCAAGTGTTGTTGGGTTGGTTCCACCCGTAACAAGCCCTTTAATATTAACAGTAACACTTTTGTAAATCCCTGCAGTAACGCCACTGTTTCCAAGTTTTGCACTGCTCACGCTGCCATCCGAAATCTTTGTGGTGTCAACACTGTTATCTGCCAACTTAGCCCTAGTTACCGACCCGTCCGGATGGTCTAATGGCGACATTTCCCTATGCAACGCCAAATCTTCAAACAATTCATTGGTAATAGCAATCAAACTCGACTTATTTTCAGCCGCAGAATCCTTCGGATTACCAATAACATTGTCTAAAATAGTTACGTTTGAACCATTAATATCAGTGTTAAGTGCAACATAACTTTCGTAAGTAATATCTTCCGAAGCAACTCGGTCAGTAGCATTCAACCCAACATTAGGCGTAGTGTACATAAAATCATTAGCCATATCATCACCTTCCCTTTATACCTGAAATTCAATGTTAGTTCGTAAACCAAAGGTAACATTTCTTATCCTAGCCGCAAGCTGTTTGTTTGTTTTGTTATACATAGATTTTAGAGTGAAAGGATACCAATAGCCAATGGAATTACGAATTAACCTTTTATCATTAATGTAAATATACTTGATAGCAGTGACATCCCTAACCCTTGAGTTTAAGGCAATTCCTGTGGTAATCCTAATTTCCTTGCTCCACACCAAAATAACATTAACCGCAACGATAATTTTGGTTTTTAAAATGCTAAATGTGTCAACAGCATACAATATCAAATTAGTTAATAACACTGTTTTTTGCTTAAAATGAAAATATTTATAAGCATAAACTAAGACTTTAACCGGTACATTCAAGCTGTTTTTCAAAGTGATATATCCTTGTTTGATAATGTTGCTTATTCGGCTTTTAACAATTGTCGTTTGCTTAAACTTAATGAATTTGTGTGCAAACAAATAAACGGAACTGCGAGCAACAATCATAGTTTTCACCAATAAACCAATTAAAGCTGCCCATCCGTTAACAAAAACATTGTATTTTACAACATTTAAAGTATTAACGATAAATCTAACCAAAAATAATCACCTTTTCATACCGCATTATCTATCTGCATCTCCACTCCGCCTACAGGGATAATAAGCACAGTACCGCTTTCAACACTTCTGGGGGTCTGTAAAGCGCCATAAAAATAAAGTACACCGCCTGTTTGCGATGAAAACATAACCCAATGCGTAGCTACACCTAAATTAGATGTGGTTTGTGCAAATTGTAAAACCGATTGGTTGGTGCATAAACCGTCTACAGGCAAAGTGAAGCCGTTTGCAGTATTGTTGGCCTGCACAGGTATCCGAGAATACCCCGTTCCCACGGTCGTAGGTTCAGTAACGCCGGTTCCGTCGAGGTTGGGTGTAGTAGTACTCCAACCAATCCATAAAGTATTAAACAATGTCCCGTTACGAGGGAAAATAAAACCCGCCAATAAGTTTTTTCCTGCTGTTGTAATCATAAAAAATTCATCCTTCCTTTTGTGACAATAAAAAAAGAGCGAAAATATCCGCTCTTGGTTTTTGGTTTTTGCTTATCAAATGGCTACATTAACAATTAACTGTGCTTGTATCTCCGGTCGTTCTAAAACATAAGCCGTCACAACCCCTGTGCCTACCGCAACTCCATATAAAAAACCACTATTATCAACCGTGACAATATCTGTGTTTTCGCTTTCAAACCCTATGTCAGTAAAATCAGGCATAGCATTATGCCCAGTAACTTCATTGGTATATAACAATGCAACTTGTTGTGAACTGTCCACGGCCATATTAATTTCCAAAGGTGTAAATCTAAAACTGCCTGCTTTAATATTGTCATACCACTTATTATTTAAATCCTCAACACTAACCCGGATAACAGTAAATATATCCGGTCGAGAAATTGTTTTGACAATAACTTCACATTGCCCAACACCTACCGCCGTAATTAGTGCTGCATTAATAGAGCTGTTTTCTACCTGAGCTACAGCAGGGTCGCTACTGGTAAAACTCAAGTCCGAATATAACGGTGTAGCCAACTTTTCCGTCAGGGAATTCACATAAAATAACCGTGCCTGCACTTTCGTATGTAAAGGTAAAACATATTTATTAGGGCTGGCATAAAAACTGCCTTTTTGAATATTATCATACCAATATTCGCTGTTAACTATTGGCTCGTTATTTCGCTGAATAACAATTTCTCCTTCTGCCGGTTCTTTACTTTGACCGAAAAAATCTGTAATTTGAAGTTGTTGTATAAACGGCCCGTATAAATGCACAGTTTCCGCACTTTCAAGCACTACCGACACTTTATATGGGTATTTTACAATATCGTTATTTTCTCGTATAATATTCCCTTGCTTAGTCAATACCACTGTCTTGCTTGATTGATTCGCCAATGTATATCTGGCTGTAGCACCATTTAAATCTGCCGGCTGCATCGTTTCCTTGTCAAATATCTCAAATATATATTTTTGTGTGTCGCCGGCAATAAAATGTTGGCGTTGCAATACAGTATAGGCTCTATTAGTACTCATCTTTACCGTCCGTTTCAGATTGTTCTACAGCTTCATTTACAATTAAATCATTTTTCACATCTTGTAAAATGCCTAACACGCCGGCCAGTAAGGGAGAATATTTTCCTTTAATATCAATTTCCGACAGAGCCTGTATAGCCTGTTCAATTTTTTTTGAATTTTGCATAAATAAACCTTCTTTCAAAATTAATTTACAGCATTAATTTCGCTTACCAAAATATTCAACATGTATGCAGATATAGCGTCACCCGCAGAAACATAAGGTATATAATATCCCGCGCCGCCTCCAATCCCTTGTATTGCCGATCGGGCTTGATTATAATAACTAGCCTTAAACACATCGCCCCGATAAACAGCGGTCGGGTAATAATTTCCTACACCTTTATATGCCCGCACCAAATTAATATTGGAAAATAATTTATTCCACTCGCTAGCCGTTAAATAAAAGGGCTCACCCCTATACTTTGTGCCGCTGTCCCAATAAAATTTAGGCGGTCGCACCGGTGCAGGGCTAAGCGTTCTAAATGACCGCCCTGCACCGGTGTTGTAATAAAGCCCGTTAGCTGCTTGTGCAAATCCCCACCAAGTATAAGACGTTCCGGGTATTAACCCATAAACTGTCCCGGTAACACTGTAACCACCGGAACTCGTAGCATACTTAGAACCCGCAATGCCACCAATGCTAGATACTCCGCTACCTGTAAACGTGTAATTGGTAACCCCGGCACTAATATAATATGAAGACGTAAAAGAATTGTTTAAATTGTCAATTATCCATGTCGCATAAGTTTCGCCGATATTATATACGCTTAATGTTGCCAATTAATCATCACCACACAATAAAAGCGCCATCTTAAAAAGAGAACGCTTAATTTTTACTTTCTAATTTAGAAGAGCATTTAAAAACCTAATCCCGTAAAAGCTGAAACGTGTTCGCCGCCAAAATTGCCGTCCATTATTCCGCCTAAAATGTCGCTTGCAAAGGATAGGTCTATTCATTGTCATCTCTACCATTGATAACTGATAAACAGTTGGGAAATGCAATTTTTTTTGCATTTTTTATTGGAATTGCTTGTTTGACATACCCTTCGTCAGTTATTTCTTTAATCAATTCTAAAATTTTAGTATTATCGTCGTGGCTCCATGCGTCGGCAATCTCGGATATAATTCCCCAAAACATTCTGACATTATGCTTGCTTTTCCCACTTGTTATCCTATAACAATTTTTTAGAAAGTCGTTCAAACAAGCAGAGCCATAATTAAAATCGCTGTCGACATAATTAAAACTACTATTTGAATTAGGAATATGAAATATTGACTGCAGAGATAAGCATAAATGCCCAAGTGTCATTAATGTGTGCGCGCCCTTGTATGTGTTTATTATATTGCTGACGACTATAGCGTTGCCTTCACTCACACCAACACCTCCCCAAATTCAAAAGAGTTTTGTAATTCAACTCCTTTTCCGCCTGTTCCTTCAACAGTTTATTAACAAAATATTGTTGCCCTTTTCCCGTTACTTTGGGAGTGACTTTCACTCTTGCCGTGCCGTCCGCTTGCATGATTACGGTTTTCTTTAGCTTAAATAAACCTAAATTCATTGAAAATTGGGTTGGCGTGTTCCAGTCCGAACCTTTGCTTTTTATAAGATAGCCGTTTTCTCGTAACCATTCAAACAACCGAGTTTCTCCTATATCCACGCCATTTTGTCGCAGATATTTTGAGAGTTCACGAACGAGTATGCAGTTGTCGCTTTCGGCTACGGCATCGGCAAAGGTTACCTTAGGCTTGTCTGCTTCTATTTTTTCAGCTTGTTTCGCAACTTGTTCTTCAATAGCCTTATTCGTTTTCTGCAAGTCAAGTACCATTGCCAACTTTACATCTTCACTAAAAGAGGGGAAATAGTTTTCGATCATTTCTTCCTCTCTGCCTGTCGTTATGTAGCCACCGGTTTGGCGAATGGTTTTAAGTATCCTTTTGACTTCTTTCTTAAAGGCTTTTGCAATTGGCTTACGGGATTGCATAAGAACTTCGTATAAGCCGCTTTCAGTGAGAAACCATTGTTCTTCTTCTTGATACCCCCCGTAAGGATTGTTTACAGGGGCAGAAACCTTAATTTTTTCGTCATCATCAATGCCATGTAACATCATTCTTGCATTGCTGTGTTCAATCCATTCGGCAACATCTTTCGCTAAAAATAGTGGATCTTCAATCGTTCCATAAATCTTAAAATCTTTTTCTAAAACCTGTTGTTGCTTGATTACTTTAAATTCTTTCATGCCATACATCTCTTTCTTTAAATTCCTTCTACCCTAACACACGAATAGAAGACGTAGTAGCAATACAAAAATTCTTTCATTATCTATAAAGAAATGTATGATAGATTTACACTTCTTTATAGATGTGGGTCAAGAGAGAAACCTTATGCTGTGGTAGGCGGTGGTTTCTTTCTTATTTTTTTGATAATCCGATAAATCGTGATCACTGTCGTTAAAACCTATATCTTTTATGATAAGTTCAATTATATATTTCTGCAGGGTTTGACCTTTTTCAAAAAGAAACATTTTTAAAGCCTTGTGAAGTTTATTAGAAACCGAATGTTTGTAACTTTAATATTTCTCACCTCCATAAAATACTGCAGTACTTTAGTACTAAAATGTCAAGAGGTTACGGTTACATTTTTATTACAATAAAATAAAACCTTCCTCCTACCACAGTATAAGGTCTTATTTTTCCACATCTATAAATCGTAGAGCATATTTATCCTTGTTGTTTTGTAAATAAACCCACCCGTTAGCTATGTTTATATTGCAACATTTACTTTTGGTTAGTTCACTATCGTTTGTGCCTTCGCACATTATTTTATTCTAAGAGGTACCCACAACATCTGCATAATAAATCCACTCATTAATGTTTTCGCATTTTTTGTCCAATATTTTTATTTTGTTAGACCCATTAACATTTATTTTATATATATTGTAGTTATTATTAATATCCACATAATATTGTTTTATTGACGACATTTAGCCAAGCCGGCGTATCGCTAATTTCAATTTTTGTCATATTATTATCGTCTATACCTATTTATGAATAAATGGTTGCTTTTTGCAGAATAATAAATATATTCGTCATCTAAAGTCCAGCTGATTATTGATGTTTCTTTGACTGATAGAGTTTCATTTGAGCCGTTCTTGTTTATTTTATACAACGCATTTTTAGACAAAGAATAGTATGTGTAATAAATCCATTCACCACTCAAAATCATTGCGTTACCTTTACATATTTGTGTATTGATTTGACCGTTGGTCTTTACTTTGTAAATGGCATTGTTTTGGGTATGCCTGTTAGAGCGGTGTTGCAGCAGATGGGGTATGTTGTGGAGTGTGATGCGGATGCAGGCGCAGTTATAGTCAAAAGCAAAAACTTCTCCACAAATAGTCCCCTGACCAACGAAGCAAAGACCGTACTAATGTCCTATGAAGAGTTTGTAAGCTCTTTGACAATCAAATTGTTGGAAACAGAAGAGGAATGGTTAAAACGCAAAATCGAAATTACCCCAAAAGGCGAATTGATTTACTCAGCCGCCTATACAGGCAATCTTTCAAAGGAAGAATTTAAGCCAAAATGGTTATCCTTAGACCAAGACACATACAAAGAATATGCAGAAAGATACATTAAAAACTTAGCGTATAAATCCCCAACATACATTATTTCAGTATTATTTGAATATGACCTAAAAATCATTGGTAGTAGAGCGTTTGTAATGCGTGTCCCTTATACATATTTTTACGCGTATTTAGAAAACCCATTTTAAGCAAAACGAGCAATAGCGTTGCTTTGTACCCATTGTTGCGTAGCTAAAGTTGCACCGTTCCAAGTAAGGTTACCATAGCTAAGTTTAAAATTCAAACCCCCGTCATCATAGGTAAATTGAAAAAGATTTTCACCTGCGTTGCCACGCCCAAACGTCGCTCTCAACGCATTATTAACATAGTATTCGAGATTTCCGGCAACTCCCGAAGAATAAGGATTTAATGACCAGCCGATTTTTTGGTTACTACTACTAAATGATGTTATCCCATTACTATTCATCACAATCCGTGCCCCAGAAGCGGCTGTTTGTACTGTCGAGCCGGTTATTGTACCGCCGATTATACTACCTCCTGTAATCGTGCCGCCGGCAATGGTTGGGCTTTGTACAGTAGCACTGTCTATATAAGTTGACTTAATATAACTAGGCAAAGTCGGTATAGTAGGTTTGCTCGTAACACTATCCCAACTAACACTAACCCCGCTGCCCATACTAACCCGTCCGTTGTTGATAGTAATGGCCGTATTTCCGCTGCCGATGGTTATAGCGCCGTTATAGTTAACGTTTAAATTATCATAACCATTCTGCCGCACAATTGCATTCCTTAAATCCAATATATCCCCTTTAAGTTGTCCTAAGTTGGTCAAAACACTGTTTGAGCTGTTGCCCAAAAACAAATCCCGGGCATAAACGTCGCCTTTAAAATAGCCGTTTTCCGCAAAAATATTGCCTTTTAGGTTTAAATTTCCATAAACATCAGCCCAAAAAAGTTTATTTCCGCTAGGATTAACCACAAGATTTTTATCGATATCATAAGAATACAAATTGCTGCCCATCAAAATTCCATTTAACGGGTCAAGGACGATATTCAAGCCGTTTTGGCTACTGTTTACGGTCAAAGTGGCATTATTGAACTTGGCCCCGTTGCCGTTAAAGATAAAAGAACTAACAGTGTTAATACCAAATGCAGAGTTAGCCATTATCTCCATTTCGTTGCCTAGGATTTTCCTTCCTGCCAAAACTTCGGCATTCAAGGCATAAAACTCGTTGCCGCCGTAATTAACCTTACCAAAAGCCGCCGCCGCATTATTCCATCCATCACGGGTGAACACCATAGAATTATTACTAAGCCACAACTGCTCCGGAGAATATACCCCGTCTGAAACATATTTCCTAAGTCTTATCCCTGTGCTGTCAAATATTATTTCCTGTTTATTGCTTGAAAGTATAGCGTTTTTAGATGCATTCATAGCTTCCGTAATGAACGATTTTATATCATTATTAGCACCGCTATCGGTAAAAGAGTTGTAATCAAATCTATTAGCTGTGCTATCCTTCCCACGGCTAATACTTTCGTTTAATAACTCCGCAAGTTCCGCAACACTTTCCCCAAACCTAAGTTTATTACTAAATTTGATATTTATCTTAGCTTCGCTGTCAAAATTAATATCAACCTGCAAAAGAATAGGATAAACCCACTTATTTTCTGTTAATTCAAGGCTAACCTTGCTTCCCAACCTTAAATCATCCAAATTAGGCTTAAATACTTCCATAAACAAAAAATTAACACTATCCACATCAAAAGAATATGAAGGCACTGAAAGCTTGCTGAAAATGTCTTCCGCATAAGTATAAAGTTCCTGTACCACCTGCTGTCTGCCTAATGCTGTAACCGCCTCTGTAGCGTAAATATTGCCCTCCAGTGCGTTTATTTGCAGTAAGCTATCCTTTGTATAGGCGATGGCTTGTCGTGCGGCAGAAAGCGTTAAAATGCCATTGTTGAAAGGGTATGTGTTTGTCCCGTCATTTGCTGTTCCGGTAGCTACATTCACAGTCAAAAGCACCGTATTTTTTTGTTCATTCACCGAAAGCAAACAATTTTTTGTGCTCACATTCACACTGCAATTTTTTGTAGTTCCGTTAGGATATTTAGCTACATAATTAATGGCAAGTGTGTTATTTTCACAAAAATATATACTGCCGCCTGTTGGCAGGTTTATTGTGCCGCCGTTTATGCTAATTGTGGCGTTGTTAATTAATCCCGAAAGTATCGGTTCGCCTGTAAAGTCATTATCCACCACAACAAAACTATCGGCAGTAATAGTATCTTCAAAAGTAATGCTCGCCAACGTTTTAATCTGGTCTGCCGTAAACCATTTATCAAACTGCAATCCGGCGCTAATATCAGCCAATAAAACGTTTATACGGTCAAGGTCTTTTTGGATAGCCACAACAAAAGCTTTTTGTGTTGTTATTTCTCTGTCTAATCTAATCAGAGCGTTTTGCCTTGTGGCATATTGCGAATTAGCCATACCGGTTATCCCTGCTTGAATAAGCGCTCCTTGCGCATTTTTATTCACTTCATACTCTCGCTCAAGGTTTTTAAGTTTCGCCGTCTCATTTAATAAAGAAGCGTTATATATTCGCCATTCCACCGTAAGGGCAGCGTATTCTGTCTTTTTTAGAACAAAATAATCCTTATAAGAGTTCCATTTAGCAATTAAGCCATTAGCTTCTGTTTCGTCCGGTAACCATTTTTCATTCATGAAATAATCGAAATTATAAAGCTTGTTGTCACCCCGTGGGTTAAGCTCTCGAATATCTAAATCCCCGGCACCATAAACTTCAAGACAAGTTACAATATCTTCCGAATATTCCTCAATATCAATGCTTTTCAACACATTGTTTAAGGATAAAGATAATCGGCTGTCAATAGACAATGTTTCAACGGCATAAACGCTTATCTCTCGATTATACGTGTCAAATTGGAATAAACACCTGAAAATTTTTTGAATATCCTGTTTAATAAAGTTGTAAAGGTTTTTTTGTGATATTTTAAAGGTTCTCCAATAATCCCACACCTTACTATCCACATATCCGATATTCCAAGACGGCATTAGCCCCAAAACAATGCCCAAAACCGTCTCGGGGTTTTTTGGGTTTAGTAAATCATACAATGGCAAAGTGCCTTCAAAACCGCTGATATTCTTAAACATAAATTCAGCTTCAAGGCTTTTAGCCTTGCATTCTTTCCAAACACTCACCCCATCGTTTTGTTCTCTCGGATTTTCAAATTGGAAATAACCAAAGGGGTCAATGCGGATTAATCTCTTGCCCGCTACATCATAATAATGGGGCGTAACCTCATATTTGTCTGTGTTTTTGTTAAATATTTTTTCTGGCATCTTAAACGTCAATTCCGAAATATCGTCAAGCCTAATTGATAGCTTAATTTCTTTGGCAAAAGCACCAACTGAACCGATTTCAATTTTATTTGGGTTGCATAAAATAAGGTCCGGCCGTTCAATGCGTCCGAATTTATCCCATTTGAAATTATTAAATTCAAAGAGCATTTAACCACCCACCCTTTTCGGAAACATGCACGTCACTTCGATTTTTGCATTGCCGTTTACAAGTAATGTGTTCGCTCCTCGCACAAGTCTAAACCAATTCTTGTTAAAGTTTCTAAAACGGTTAATACCTTGATTAGAAGTAATAATCTGCCGTTTGTTATCCACGTTAATTACCTCAAATCCATTGGGAAAAGGCGAAAACTCAAATTCAAATTTCCTGCCCACGTCCGATTGATTAACAATAAAAAAGCGCTCCGTTGTCTGCAGGGGCGTAATTTTTAAAATAGGGTATAAGTATTCTTCGTCCGCTGATATATTGTTAAATTTTATATTCTGGGAACCGGTCGTAATGTTATAAATGAAACTTTCCTCAAATCCATATGCATAAGGGCTAATGCATTGCACCGTGCATTTTATCGCATAAGGTAAATTCCCAACTGTAACGACTTGAGGATTATTGATAAAACATAAAAAACGAGCCTCCGCAAGGTCACATTGCAAAATCTCAAGCCAACACGGTTTAATTCTTCCGCATAACCACGCCATTATCCTATCTATTTCAAACCTATTTTTAGGTGTTAAACTGCCAATTGTTAATTCAAATTGCATAGGCGCAGACTGCATAGTCCCAAACACAATCTTTTCAGCTTGCCGATTAATACTGTCCCATATAGGCTCAACAACACTGCCCGAAGGTTGTTCTACAAATCCACTCTGACCATTAGGAAAATAAATCTGTAAATCATAATTAATGCAACTATCACCATCAAAATTGAAATTAACCCCGTAAAATCCTGCCATAAAATCACCAACCAATCAAAAAGGGCGTAGCTATACGCCCTTTAATCTGTTTGCGTTTGCCGGGTTTACTCTTAATCCTATACTGCTAAACCCGTCAATCATTTGTTCTGTTACTTGTTTGCCTATTTGCCTAGCAAAGCTTTCTACTGTATTGTTATCAACATTACCTTGAATTTTAACATCGGTGTAAATTTTACCGATAGAATAACTTGTGCCACTGTTATTATAGTTATTAACAGCATTACTAACGATTTTAGGTAACGTTTTATCCATAAATTGCATTTGTTGTTTAGCGTTAGCCACAACTTCACCTTCTTGCGCAATGATAGGCACTTCACCTTTCATTAACCGAGCAAAGTTAAGCTGTGCAGCCGAAACCTGTGCATTACCAACAATTCCACCTTGATGGAACTTCTTCTGATACAACGGTGTCCCATCCGACCAATACCAAACACCACTATTTGCGTCAAATGTAGCTTTACCGCCTTGCAACTGTGCCGCCAATTGTTGATTCTCCGCGTGGAGTGCTTCTTTTCTCGTCGCGCTCGCTGTTCCGTATTCGGCTGAATTCACTTTCATTCGACTAACAATATTGGCATTAGATGGGGCATTATTTGCCAAAGAAGAGCCTTTAGATTCAGAAACATTAAATTCAGGATATTCAAAATCACTGCTAACGCTCCGGGATAAAGCCTGAATGCTTGCCAAAACGCTTCCGTATTCACTCAAAGCCGCCGTCGCCCTATTCCAAGCATTAGTAACGTCACTGTCAATGCCGCTGCCATAAATAGCGTTCCAAGTGATTAATTGATTATATAACTGTCCGTTATCGCTCTCAATTCGTGCAATTGCCGCCCGGGTAAGTTCGCCTGCATTCGATAAAAAGTTTTCAATTACCTCGATTTCACGGTCTTTGGTAGTTTTAAAAGCTTCAAAATCATCGTCATAGGCTTGTTTCTGGTCATCAACGTATTTATCTCGTTGTTTTTCAGAAATGCCGTCTTGCAATTGAGCAATATCTTCCGCAAGCTGTTTCTTTTGTGCTTTAATCGCCGGGGCGTTCGAATTGTCACGTTCAAGCTGCGACAACTTCTCTTGCAACTTAGAAAGCGACTTATTGTCCTTCTCAATACCCTTGTTAAAATCGTCTAAAGCTTTGGCAGCATCCAATTCCTTCTTGCGTAAGTCAATTATTTCCTTATACTTATCAATTCGGTCTTGTATCGCCTTTATGTCTTGCTCTTTTTCCCATTTAATCAAGTTTTTCGTCAACTCAATTAAATCCTCAAGAGCTTCTTTCTGTTCGCCCATCTCCTTTTTTTTAGCATTATAACTTTCTTCGCTGGATTTTATAAGTTTTTCATAAGCATTGCGTTCAGCGTCAATTATCTTATGAATTATTTTTTCTCGAGCCTCGGCGTATTCCTTATCGTTGAGCATCCTCTTGGCATAAAACTCATCTTCAAGCTTTAAAAGTGCACGCTGCCAAAAATCTACCTCGTTGTCATCGCCCCAGTCTTCGTGATAATCCCGTTCACCCGCGTAATTTTCCTGGTCGCTAAACCAATCATTGTAAGCTTTACGTTGTGCATCTAAAAGCTTGCGGAAATAGTCGTCTTTTATTTTGATGTATTGAGCGTAATTAATAATGTCTTTATCATAAAAATCCGTCTTTAACCAACCCAACATACGGGTGTAAGCGTCAATTAAACTGTCATTGCCCCAGTCGTCAAAATTTTCTCTTTCGCCAATCCAACGTTCAGATATAGCAAGTCGTGTTTCCAACAACGTCTCAACGCTTGCCATCATTTCACCATCAATGGCATTAATTTCTTCTGCGTTTTGCTTATACGCCTTTTGAAACTTATCTAACTTGCCAAACAAATTTTCAATAATCTTTTGGTCGGTAGAACCTAACGAGTTATACAGATTTAAATATTCTTCCGAAGCTCTCCCTAATTCATCAAACCACCCGCTTGTGTTATAAGGAACGGTGCTTTCCAAGCCTTTTATTTCATTAAGAAGTTTATCGTTAGCACTAACCAATGCTTCAGACCGTTTTTTCTGTAAGTCAATCTTCTGATTAGTAAGTGACATGACCTTGCCATAATCTTCTTGCCCCTTAGCTACCGAAATTAAACCGTCAAGTTCTTTTTCTTGTTGTTTGATAAGTTCGTGACCAAGGTTGATACGGTTAATAATAGAATCAGTAGGGTCTTTGTATGCGGATTCCGCTTCTTTTGAAGATTTACCGCCGCCACCTTTTTTTTTGTCAGGGGTCGGTGGTGGATTTGCACCACCACCTCCTGGTGGTTTTCGCCCGTAGTCATCAAAGGTTATCGTTGGGGCAAAAGCTCTCATGGCATCTGTAAATGCATGTGTCTTATTAAATAGGTCATCAATTTCAGGGTGGCTACCGTCACCCGTGAGAGTAATTCCACCTTTAATAGAAGGCAAAGAAATGCTACCATCCGGGTTTATTCCAAAACCACCCGATATTTGAAAATTAGTAACTGCACTTATTTCATACTTAAAACCCTTTATAACCGCTGCTAATGCGTCCAGTAAGTCAGCACCTGTAGTTAGGACATCAGCCAATGTTCCGTTAGTTTGAGCTGCAATCCCATTAGCGAAAGCATTAGTCAAACCAAGGCTGCCTTGCATACTGGTTTTAAGGTTTTCAGCGGTAATGTCGGCAAATTCAGCACTGGCAGTAATAGAAGCAAGAATCTCGTTTTGCGTATCAGTATTTAGTTTTGTAAAAGCGCCATAAATATTATCCACTAAGGATAAGTATTCTTGCTTTAAATCGCCGGTGAGGTTACCCACATTGTCCTTGGCGGTCTGGGTAAAGTTCCTTAACGCATTCGCATTCTCATCCAAAATAACATTAATTTCCCTTAATTCTTCCCATTTGCTAATAGCACTATCAAGCATATTAATGTTTTCGTCGTAAGCTTTATTAATTGCTTCCAGCTTACCTTTATCCAAACCCAAACTTTGAGCGTTATCTTTAGCCGCCTGTGCCATTTCCTTCTGTTGCTGCGAAAAAGCTACAAGCCTATCACCGTATTCAATAACGCTTAATTTACCGGCTTCAAACTGATTAATGGTATCGCCAATGATATTAGTTGATCTAATGGCCAATGTAGTAAAAAACTGTTGTGCCGCCTGTGTGTTGTTGTTAAAAGCCGCTTCGAAATCGGTATTAGAAACTATGTTGTTTATTTCGTTCATATATTCAACAACATTTTTGCTACCGTTAGCAAATGCGTTTTCTAATTCCACAAACTGTCGCTGCAGTGTTTCAAAAGCACCCTTATCTTCAAAGTTTCTTAAACCGCTGTCTAACTCTATTAAGGCGGCTGGAACGGTAAAACCTAAACTAGCGGTCGCCGCATCAAGCGCCAAACCTCGATGCAATTCGTAAGTGTCTTTGTCAAAACTTTCTAACTGGTATCTTATTTCCGCTAACGATAAACCAATATTACCGGCAATCTGTGCAGACTTCTCGCCGATTTGCTTATTGGCTTCTTCCACAGATATAATACCTTCATTGGCAAGTTCTTTGATAACCATTATCTGTGCCGACAAGCCTTCGAACATTTGCGAATAGCCGCCTACGTCCAACTGGCCTAAAGAAATTCCTTCTTGTCCTTTAGTCACCAGTTCAAAAGACGAAGAAATAGTTTCCCCAAATTTTTGAGCAAATTGCTGAATTTGAGGTTGCTTTTCGTCGATGAATTTTTGAATTTCACTGCCTGTAAGCCCCGATAAATAAACAGAAAGGGTGTCTGCCAAAAAAGTCTCGCCATTTTGGTCTAAAATATCCTTGGTAGCTACTTTAACGTTAGTTACAACATCCCGAACCACATTACCAATTACCGTATTGTATTTAGCTTTATCTTTATTTAGGGAACTTTCCAGTTCCTTTACATCTTCTGGTGTTAACTCGGTTTTTTCTATAATCGCTTTTACAACCGGGTTTTCCATATTTTTAATGTAATCCGGTAAAACAGGCTTCGAAATCGCACCGCTCGCTCCCATAGCAGAAGCCAGCTCTGCATATCCGGTATTGCCGTATGTTTTTTTTGCTCGATTTTGCTTTACGTCGTTATATTTATCCATCAAAGATATGTATGTAGCTATATCTTTTTTAAGTTGTTCAGCATCCACTGCAGCGCTGGACTTAGAAACCGATGCCAAATTTGCGTTAATACGCTCATTTCTGGTGCCGCTTTGTTCAGCTTCTTTTAATAGCTTTTCTTGCCGAATGGCTTCGATATAGTCTTTAACAGCTTCTGTGCTAATTTTATAAGCCCCGGTAATGCTATCAATCCCGATAACTTCCAAACCGTATTTATCTACAAGCCGTGATGTTATATCAAGTAAGCTTTGCTTTTCTTGTGCATTTAACCCATAAGCACTTGATTTTGACATTAAAGATTGATATTCGTTATAGAGGTTTATAACATCCTTCTCTTTGGCGGTAAGTTCATCAATAGCCTGTTGTTGATCGTGTATCTTATATGTTAAATTTTCAATTTGTTTAGCCGTATCATTGGCCTGAATAGCCCAGTTAACGCCTAATCCAACCAAAGTAACAATTGAACCTATCAGTAACGGTATACCGCCCGACAAAATATTCGTCAAAACAAGTTGTGCATTAAAAGCCGCTAATCCACCACCGGCTTTTATCAATGCAGCTGTCAAACCCATTGCAATTAAACCAATAATTATAGGCAATATAACTTGTGTATCCGTAAGCCATTCTATAATTCCGGTGGCTCCGTCTAAAAAGTTTTTTATCCAGTCCGTATCCACGAGTTTTGAAACAAATTCCGTCCAAGCCGCGCTTAATTGTTTCGATTTAGCTTCCCAACTATTAAGATAAATCTCGTTTTCTTCCATAGCAGAGCCTACAGAATTTGTTGCAATATCTACATTGCGTAAAACTTTATCCCAATTGGAGAAAATACCAATAAGGCTGTTTGTCTGACTTACCGTAGAAATATTGCCCAATAGCTCCATTTGTTGCTGTACGTTTTTAGTTTTCCAAACAGCAGCAATATCAGCCATAATATCGTAAAATTCTCGCATCGTGCCGTTTGCACCACGAATTGAAATTTTCCACTTATCAAGCGCTGCTTCCGCTTTTGCAAAGTCGTCGGATGTAAGTTCTTCTCCTGTATCTTCGTCAATTGCGCCTTTAACTTGCATTATTCGTAGAAGCGCCGTTCTCATCGCATTGCCGACAGTCGAGCCGCTTTGTCCGGTAGCCTCAAGTGCCCCTGCTACCAAAGCAGTATATTTTTCAACAGAAACCCCGGCTTCTGCAAAAACGTTGCCGGAAACTTTCATTGCTTCCGCTAAACTAGATACAGTGGATGGTGTGCGGTTAGATGTTTCATTAAACACATCAACAACTTTAGTTAACTTTGATACATCACCGTTCATCTTCCAAGCGACATTAGCGACAACCAACATATCTGTAGCTAATTTCCGGTCAATTTCGCCAACATTTTGAGCCAACATTCCTAATTGCGCAAGTTCTTCCGATTGCTCACCAAAACCGGCTCTTGCAAAATCGGTAACGTTATTCAAATATTCGCTTGCTGTCCGTCCGTAATTCTTTGCATACTTAAAAGAATTAGCAGATAGTTTATCCATATCGGCAGCAGTGGCGTTAGTTGCTTTTTGCGCAGAAACTAAAGCACTGTCAACCCTCTTCAATTCCTCCACAGCTTCTTTAAACGCCTTAACCGGCTGGTAAATTAAAGTAGTGGCCGCTGACCATAAATCGATTTTACCTACTACTTTACCAAACGAATCTCCGGCACGGTTAACTGCAGTAGTTGTATTACTCAACCCTTGATTTAATTGGTGCGTAGCTCCTGTGGCATTATTCACCACAAACTGATAGTTTTGCCAAGTATTAGAGCCAACCTTTACACCGGCTGCATATCTCTGAAGCGTTTGGTCGCCAACAGTCAACACGCCATTAGCCGACACTACAGCATTTCTCAACCCATCTATTTGCCTTATCGCTTGCGTTACTTGCCCCATATCAGCAGATGGGCTTATAGTCATTCCATTAGTTCGCATGATTTGCTGCGTTATATCAGCTAATTGCCGCTGAACATTCGGAAAAGCCGCCCTTAAATCTTGCTGAATTTGGTCTGTAGATAAACGCAAAGGCACAATAACCGGCTGCACTCGCATATTGTTTATACTTTTCTGAACACTGTTAGCATCAACTTGTCCCTGTATTACAATATTATAATTAGACACTTATACGCCACCCTACATAACCGGTAATCCGGTTTTTCTGCATTCTTCCTTATACCAACCGTCCAATTTTTCGTTTATTTCCTGTATGGTCAAATCAAAAAAAGGCCGGCGTTCAGTCCACCAACCTTTTCCTAAATCACTTATATTCTCATTTAATTGTTGCATAAGTACGTTTTGCCTGTCTATTGAATCAATACCATGCAAACGCGTATCTCCATCAAACCCCATTAACCCCGGGTTGCTCCATATGGTGTATTCAACACCCATTCTGTTACTGCCGGTAAACGCACTGCTTAAATAATTCTCAATGTTATTATAAAACTGATATGTAGGTGCAACAGAACCACTATAATAAAAAGCTCTACGCCCATTCCTATATTCATAAACATGTGTCATAATCTGTTGCAGTAACTCTTGTTTAGCTCGTTCCGCTACTCTTTTTACGCACTCCAATATTTCAAATTTCCATAATTCAGCCAATTAAAACCCCTCAAATCAAAAACCGCCTACAGTTAAACCATAAGCGGTCAATTTCGGTATGTCATATTTCTTTTACTTGTTCCAATATTTCAGGTGCAATTATATCCTTTATTTGCATTAGGGCTTTGTTCCAATTTTCCGGGTCTAAATCGTTTGCAATGCAATCCGCTAGTCTGTCGGCAAAATTATTCCTCACACTCAACTCATTTGATAGCACTACATTAAGCATTTTGGTAAACAAAGCGAAATCATCCATAGCCTTACGTACAGACTTAGCCAAACCGGTAAGTCTGCCATCTTTATCCTTAAAATGTCTAGAATGTTCAATTTTATGTAATATTCCTTCTGAGTGAACTGAATCATAATCACTTTCAGTAAAAGTGGTTGTGGTTTTACCCTCAACAACATTTTCAGTGTGTTTGCAACCAAAATATAGCCCGGTTAATATCATTGTAAGAAAAATTTCCTTAGCATATGGGTCTATGAAGGCAATACCATTTTGGATTTTAATAATGTTTTTCACGCCTTCATCAACCCAAAACTGCTTATTAGCAATAAACATATATTCCAAAATTTTAGCTTTATTAATATCAAAATCTTTGATTGTCATAGCGTTGCCACCTTTCTATTCGTTGTCTTTGTTTTTTTTATTTAAAGATTCAATAGCATTACAGATAACCCTCGGTATAGGAACCCCCATTAATCCGGCGTTTTCAATGACACTGATAACCTCGTTGGCAATATAAGCAATAACTACAGCATCTTTTACGAAACTGCTGCCCGAGGTCATGTCTAATCGGGCAGCCATTAGAACTATTAATAAACTAACGCCTTTCCTACAAATACCTTTCCAACCGGCGTTGCTTTCCAACTTTCCTGTTTCCGTCTTACCCGATTTATGAAAAATACCGGCCACAATCAACCCTGTAATGTAATCAATAGCCATGAAAATAATAAGCGACGTAAGGGCCGTATCCCAACCACCAAATAACCCGGATACAGCCCCACCTATTACGCCGATAAAACTTAAAAATCCTGTTTTCATAGCATTTATATCCACGTTAGCACTCGCTCCTGCTTTTTTAAAGCATTTTTTAAATTATTTATGTCTTGTACGCCGGAAATCAAATTTACAACCTCGTTATTTTTTTCTATAAGAAAAGACGGTAACTGTTTAATTTTGTACCTTTTAGTCAATTCACTTTTGCTTTCAATATCCACAATCTCAACATCACACAGTTGCAGTGCTTGCAATTCAGCCAACACAGTATACATCATTTTGCAAGCCTTACACCAAGTGCTACTAAACATAGTTATTTTAAATCCCATTGACCATTCACCACAGGCATTTTTCTTACTTCATCATAACTAACTGCAAAACCAAGTTTTTCAAGGTCACGCAATTTTATGTAATTAGTATTGTCCTTTAAAATACGTTCAACTTCTATTTCTCTACCCAAATGCAGTATTTTTGTTTTGTCTACCACTTCAACATCTCCTTTTTGCGATTCCGGTGCAATGACACCGGTTCGCCATGTCTTTTTAAAATTTTCCGGCGTTCCATATTTTTGTTGCAAATTTTTTGTGCTGCAATCAGACATATACTTTTTCATTTCGACATGGGGCTTGTCAACAAAGTTTTTCCAATCTCCACCCCAAAAAAGGTCAAATTCAGTATTATCAAACATTTTTTCAGCAATACGTCCCACTTTGTCAAAAAAGCCGTCTTTATTGTCGTATTCACGCCCTTTGATATTTCTGCAAAAATCAAATGCAACGCCCCAACAATGCGGGCTTTGAGGGTATTTGCAATTTGTAACAATATTTCCCGGTTTAGTACGCCCCTGTGCGTACAAATTATCTTGTTCTGTTTTCGACCGCCATGTTTCTGTAACTAATACAGGCAAACCTTGTTTTTTACATTCAGCCGTAAATTTTAAAATAATGGCTTGTAATTCCGGATGAAGCATTGTAATATACCTACCCATAATGCCTTACCTCACTTATTGTTAAATATATTTTCAACTAACGCATTAATTAAAAATCCAAACATCACACAGGACACCGTTAAACCTATTCAGACTTGAAGATACTCAAGATATGTAGATAGTTGCTCATGCCTCTTTAAAACCACGTAGTGGCCAAAAAAAAGCCTGTAAAGTCACATGCAATCCGCATGACTATGAGAAAAAAGAAAAGGCGTTGGGCAGAAGCAAATAAAGCTTATCGGTGGACGGGCATTATTGGAAGTCCCTAGATAGAGGTTAGCCCTTCGTTGATTTTGGACGAAACAGCGGCACCAGCTTACGCTGGGGATAAAGGTAAAATCGCCTACGACAATGCATTACTGTCATTCTCAACACTGCCATTTAAAGTAGATTTAGTTAACGGCAAGATGCCGTTAACACAATTACCGACAATGCCATATGCAAGAGTTATACCCCTTTAGTTTTTCCACGGATTGTTGTCATTCCATAGTTCACTGTCTATACAAGTATAAAACTTGCTCGGCTCTACTGTTGGGTCAGAATTTAATATCCAAACTCGTTCCGGTATTGGCGTTGGTTTGCCGTCATTGGGTCTATAATCATTCCACATACGGCTACGGCGTCTTAATACACCGCCTAATCTTTTCAGTGTTATCATATAACGCCGCCTTAGTATCCTTCTTTGTAAAACTTATACACCTTGTCATTGGTATCTTGTCCCGATTGATTTAAATTGAGTATGTAATCATTGATTATTTCATCCCTTGTTGTTTAAATATTCAAAATAAGGAATAACACTCTGTTTACCACATTTCCGGCAAACACCATATATTTTTTTGGGAAAATGCATTATTTTTATTTTAGTGTCGTAAATAAAATCATGTTTACATGTCAAAGTTTTTGTTGTTGCAAATAACTTACCAACAAGATTAATCTTCATTTGCACCACCGCCCGATTTTAAAAGGTGTTTGCTTAAACACGCCTTATAATCTTCCGTATTTTCAAACAAAAACGAATTACCCTCCACAGGGTGTTGATGCTTACACTTTTTGTTCGTCAAAGCGCAAATAAGTATCAATTGGTTCTTGTATTCATCAGCACAGGAATACAAACATTCCTTGCTGTCAAATTGTGTCATTTTCCTTACCTGCCTTTTTAGGACAATTTACGCTCATTTGTGTATTTTTAAAGTAGTTATCTCTTTCTTGACATTTGCGTTGATTTACACAATACTTATTGTCAATAAAACAAAAAAGCACGTTTGCGCCGTGCAGCGGGTTTTCGTAAGCGTATTGGCAACGCATTGTTATTTACCCTTAAAACATTCAAAAGAACAATATTTTTTACCTTGAATGTTCATCTTCGAGAATTTGCCACAGGCAACGCAACAGTTTTTAAGATTTATAAGTTCATTGTCGATTATTTTTCCACCTAAAAATACTGTATCCGTGACGTAATGTTCTTTACTTGTATCAATTTTCAGAATGTCACTTGTTATATTACCGTCTGTGTCAGTTATGTCGGTAAACGGCAATTCAATGTCAGGTTTATCATCCATTTTCACTTTACTTATAGTTTCCTTAGTTTCAATCGTTGTTTCCTTTGTTTTCTTTTTTGTAATAAAAACCACCTCTATAAAATAAGAAAAATATTGGTAGGGCGGTGTATCCTACATCTCAGATACTCATTAAAACGAGTGCGTCGGGAACCATTCCGACCTCAATATTTTCGAGTAAAAAAAGCGGTTGCCCCAATGCTTTCTAGGGCAAAAGGACAGCCGCCATTCTTTATATTATTTTGAGCGTTAGCCCTGTTTTACGGTGCGGTTACGGTTACGTCTACGCTAGCTGTTAAGTTATTTGGGTCAGCTAAACCGTCTTTTGGTGTAATCGTAATTTTGGTCGTGCCTGCCGCCACATATGTAACAACACCCTTGCTATCTACAGTAGCAGTAGCAGGCGTGGCGGAAACAAATTTTAAATCAGAATAATTAATATTTTCAGGCACACCATCAACAACAGCCTTAATAATAATTGCACCTGTGCTGCCTGTTTCGCCGTCCAATTCAGCCGGAATACCCATAAGTGCCGTAGCATATTCAGTAAAATCAGCGTTACGAGGGTCAAAGGTTACAATAACCATAGGATTGTCGGTGGATTCGCACTCTATCGGGCTACCGTCATTTTTTCTTGCTTCAAATGTTGCAACAGTTTTTGCATTGGCAGTTTGCTCACCGCCAAAATTTACAGTAGGCGAGAATTGTCCGTTCGGAATAATAACATACATAAAGCCCCATTTAGAGCTATCTCCGGCTTTAGTAGGTTTTCCGGAATACACTAAGAAACGAGCAACCGCACGGCCTGTAAACGGTGAATACGTAGGTGTCATACCAAATGAATGAGCACCAATCTTATTGATGTAATACTCAACACAAAGAATGTCACCCTCTTTTCCGTCTGACACAGTAAATTCATAAGCCTTAGTCGTGTCGTTGTATGTAAAAGTTACAGCATTGTTATTTTTTACATACTTGCCGTTATATTTTGTAATAGTACCGATAAGCGTTAAATCGGCGCTTCCCGCTCTTGTTACGGGTGTGCCTAAGATAGCGCCTTTGCCGCCTGTGCCCAATGTTACTTGTTCGGCAAAAGGCACAGCCGCAACATTGCTAATTTCCGAACCAACTTGTAGCGCAGTAGTTTCAGGAGACAAGTTTTCAGCAGTAAAGTTAATCTTAAAATCCGGTGTGTCTGAAATAGCAGTCAAAGGCTGCATACCTAAACCACCGCGAATCAACCCGGCGTTAATAGTTCCGTCAAACTGGGCACTGGATAGCTGGTTTAAAAGTGTTTTCGTATTGCCGGCTTCGTCAAATATTGTTACGTCAACATTGCCTTTTACAAATAAATCGTTATTTCCGATAAAAGTAATCAAATAATCTACCCCTTATTTTTTAATATTAAATTCAGCGACACCGCCAAATTGTTTTTCTAAATCTCCAATACCAACAAGCCCATAAGGATTATCATTAATAGTTGAGTATTTCCAATCCAAATAAGGGTTATCACCCTTCCATGTAAATCCCGGGTCATTGTATAGCTTAAATTTTAGCTCCGTATCGTAAGAATTTATAGTGTTAAAAAATTCCCACAACGTCATTTCTTGTACTTCCGGTAGCCTTCTGCCGGTTATCCTTGCGCAACAAAAAAGAAGCTCCTTAAAGTCATAAGAAAGCTTCTTAGCCGCTTTTTGGTTTTCTTTTTGCTTATCAAGCCATAATTCAAGGTCAACTTTTTCATCAGGCACTTCTTGTTCGTTAATTGTGCATATCAATTCACGCAATGATTGGAAATTGCCCTCTGTTATTGTGTGTATGTGAAAGTCTTTTAATGTATCTGTGGCTTTTGTTTTTACGGCAATATCGATAACATTTGTATCAATAGCCGTATAATCGCCGTTTTTGTCTTTGTGCAATGAAATATACCAAGTTACTTTACCCTTTTCATTTGTGGCAAACGTTACTTGTTTTTCCGATACATCGAAAGATTTTAATATAATAATGTATAGTCTTGATAGATATTCTTGTGTCTGGTGCAACATCCGCAAGTATGGTAGCACAGCCAATTCCATAGTCAGTGATTGTTGCATAATAGTTAAACACGATAAACAGGACATAGCTAAATCGTAGTCCTTCACCTTAAAAGGATTAACCGTTATCCCACGCCAATTAAAGCCATTTTCTATACCATGTACTATTTCATTGGCCGTCATATTTCTTCACGCTCATTGTTTCCGCCTATGCTTATACCCAAAACAAGAGAATGACCACTGTTAAAACGCCTATCTCCTAAATCATCTGCAAGCCTACAATAATTACCGCCGCCGCCTAAAGAAATGGGGCTATTGTTAAAGAAAAACGTACCTATACCTCCTAAATTGCGTCCTACAAGCGACTTAATTATAGAAATTGCCATATTGTAAGTGCGGTCTTGAAGCATATCCATAGTTTTAAGGCTCATACCGCAAATACACTCAAACGCAATAAAAAAATTGCCGTAAAAGTCATTTATCGGCACTACTAAAGCAGGGTATATGCGCAATTCAGTTTTCATTTCCGTTTGAGTTTCGATAAATTTATTCTGCCCAAAAATACGGTAGCCTTTTTCGGCGTTTGGTGGTTGGTCGGGGCATACTGGGTCATATAGTAATTGTTGTTTTTGTGTTTCGGTTAACGGTGTTTCTTTTAAAGGTTCAGGGTTGTCATAGTATATGTACTTTAATAAATCCATTCGACTTCCACTTATTTCTTCCTCTTGAAGGTCAAGCAAATACAACATTGTTTTATAACAAAGGTCTTGCGTTTCAGAATAAGTGTTAAACGAGGGAAGTTGCATGCTATCTTCAAACATTTACTTTCCCTCCTTTAGATATTTACTGATCATGGCCCTAATCGCCTTTCATTCTTCAACAAGTTTTTTGAAATTATCCATAATTTTAGTATTTTTCTCTTTTGTATGCCTTAATCCCGTTGAAGCCGTAATCAACTCGCTAATATAATCGGCGATTTCTTTTTGCGTAGCATCGATTTCCGTATTAACACTTCAGTGATTGTTTTTGTCACAATATTTAAGGCTTGTTCCGATTTGCGTCTTAATCTTGTTAAGTCACTTACCTTATGGACTGTAAAATCGTTTGATTGCTTAAACGTAAAAATAACCTCCATAGTCGTTGCTTCCAACTTTTGTTTTTTAGAGAGCTGACTTTAGACAAACATTAAAATCATAATACATAGGTGTACCATCAACTACGGCCGTGCAACTAACTTTTAGCGGCTTAGAATTATTAGGATATTTACACTCTAAGGTAAAACCATTTGCGGTTACGCCGGAAACGGCAAAGTAATTAACAGGTACACCGCTAAAATTAAACCATATAGGCGTGTCTGTTCGTTACGCATAGTTATACACTCTTACGTCAAATATTTGCTTGCCAAACTGTTTTAATTCCGTTATTCCGGGCGTAACAACAAAACGATAGTCCTCTGTTCGCTCTGTTGCACTCACTTCAATTATTGCTTTATTATTAGCGTTATTTACCATAATGACAGTAATTGTAGCAACACCCTCTTTAAGACATACAAAATCACCGACACTATCAACGGTTACGGTAAATGTGTAGCTTGAAACGTAATTTAACGGTTCATCTTTTAACTCACCGTTCAAGTATACGTTGGCATTTATCTGACCATTTCCACTCACATAAGAATTGTTATTATCAGCTACAACCGTCCATTTATTGACAAATGCGTTAGCTATGCCGTGTGCAATATCGTCATATTCCTGTTCTACGTAGGTACTTTCTACTTCAAAAGATACCAATTGAACAATGTCCTCGTTTTCAGTTTCGCCAAGAATAAATTGCAGCGGCTCTGTTACTTTGAATGGTTGCGCCCTTGTTCCTTTTCCAAAAATAAACCTATCATCCACGTTAATGGTTTTGGTAAAGTTGTTAAACTGTACAAATATGATAGTTCTCGGACTACCGTAACTGTAATTTCATCAGGGCGTTTTACAATTTCCTAGCCTTTAGGTGTGCTTGTGGTTTGTTCTTTAAGTGCTTTTATTTCAGCCATTAGCTGTTCGAGTGTAGGCTGCGGCTCTTGCGATTGTTCTTGCACCACATCTGTTGTGGCAGTTCTCTTATTGTGGTATTCTTGCTTTCTTCTGTTTTGTCAAGCGTTACGTCTTGTACCGTTTCTTCTGTGGCTTTTAGTGTTTTGGCCATATTCTATCTCCCTTCGGATTATCTAATAAGGCGGGATAATGAAACCCCGCCAAATAAAAAAAGCCATCTTGGCTTTACGCTGTTACAATACCGCTTATGTAGCCGATTTTGATACCAAAAATAGGCTGCATGTCTACGGGTATCATAAAATTAATGTCAGTTTGGAATAAAGCGCTTTCAATCAGGTTTATGACAACCTTAATAGAGCCACCACCAATTGCGCCGTGTACCGGCTTAGTGCCGTTCATGGCGAATACCACCTAAAGCGTCTCTGACGCCCTCGCCTGTAGTATTTACAGTGTTAGGTTTCAATGTATGGTTTATAACGAATCAAGGGCAACCCATAATCGTGTCAATGTAACCCATTTTGAAAAGTTCTGAACCTCAACCTTGTTGCAAACCTACGTTAGCAGAAGAAGGTGCTACGCCCTGCCATCTATCAAGTTCACTAAACCAACCAATAACGTTTCTTCCATAAAATCACCTTTAGTTGCCTTAAAATAAAAAGAAAGATACTCCATGTTCGAAATATCTTTCTTTGGGTTCAAAAACCCCACATTTTTTACGGGGTTTTTTTGGTAAATGATGCTCGCAAAAAGCAGCTGCGTCTTATTTACTGTCTGCAAGAGACTTTGTTATCAAAGGTACGCCGTAGTCGTCGTGCCCTCTGCATATTCACTAAACAGTGTATGCCCCTTTTTACTTACAAAAAACAATTGCGCCATCGGATATAAAACATATTTCTTTACCGAAACGCTCTATTGCCTTTTCAAATTGTTGTTTAATATTCACCGGCATTACATAGCCACGATTCACTTTAGGCAATGATTGAGCATAATACTTGAAAACAACAGGCTTCAACCGTTTATAGCCGTCTAAATTACTGTTTTGGGGCTGATAGTATTTACGCTTAATGCAGGATAAAAACTCCACCTCACGCAATGACCGCTTTTTAGCCAATCCCATTAAAATTCTAAGGTCACTAAAAGGTACTTTGACAGCGTCTGTGCTAAAGTATTTAAAGATGTACAGTAGCCCTAAATTTATGTAACGGCTGTACTTATTCTGTAACAAGGATATAGAGTCCAACTCGTGCTGTGTAAAAGCCACGGTCTTGTATTCCATAGGATCCACACCTTGATATTTACGCCAATAACCGCCTAAAATCAAGTCAATATCATCTATGTATGTCAATGTATCAGCAGCGTATTTTTCAACAAAAGAAACGT
Organism: uncultured Defluviitaleaceae bacterium; assembly: GCA_964468805.1. GTDB lineage: Bacteria > Bacillota > Clostridia > Lachnospirales > WRBF01 > CAYXWM01. Next base: position 9,754 of record CAYXWM010000011.1, on the reverse strand, counting down.
AAGCTTCAAAGCTTTTTGAAGTCTTAGCAAGGCTTCTCAAAACTACGTTTCGATTACGTGTCATTTTGGGCGGTGTTTTGCAGTCATTTAAGTAGTAGCGAAATGCTGTGTCGTTAAAGATTAGCAATAGCTACACCGTCACCGCTCTATCGTCCCGGTATTTATTAGCCGCAATCTTACGTACTTTTTCGGGGTAGTCAAAATTACATAGCGGATTTTCATTCGCAAAATCAATAAGTACACCTTGTTCTTTGCACCATTCAACCGCTTCTGTAAGATATACACGTCCCGGCAAATCTTCACGGCAAGTCCATAATATAACTTTGACTGTTTTAGCAGCATTTAGCCTTGTGAAGTAGTCTTTTAGAGAATCAATCACATTCAATCTGGGCTTGCCGATTTCGGGGAACACATTTTCGCAAAGTGTTCCGTCAAAATCCACTGCAATAAAGTAATAATTTTCGTTCATCATTCACCCTCATTCACTTTCTCTAAATGTCCGGTATAAATCAAAAACTTGGGTTCGGTTTCATCTTCCGCTATACAAACCTGCCTAACCGGTGGTGTCGTTCTGCCATTGTCATATTCTACGGTTACGATTTTATCTCTATAACTTTCAACAAATGCCCTAAATCCTTGATTTAATCGGTCATTCGGGCGGTCATTTAAGAGTTCGTCAACACGTAAACGGCATTTTTCACCGTTTGCAAAGTCTTGGTTGTCCATTTTTTGAGCTTTGATAATTGCTTGTAAGACTTTCGGGTCTAAACCTTTCTTTTGTGCTTGTTTTTGGAAGTTGCGGCGTTCTTGGAGGTTCATGCTTTCATCTGCCTTTCAATTTCAGCCCTCAAAAACTCTTTAGGGTCATGCCAAGTGTCGGGTTTCATAACCTTGACTACTTCTCCTTTCGTTGTATCATAATGCCAATGTCCTTCAGGCTCGCCTGTTATACCATAAGCCATTTCTAACCCTGTATTAAAACACTGAGGACTATTAGGAGTATACATTTGGAATAACAGCATAAATACAAGTTCGTCGTAGATAATTTATACTTGGCCGTCATTATCAATAAGTTCTTCATCAAGCATTGCCGCCACCCAAAAGTTAGACGGTCTGCTAACAACTAGCTTTAGTGAGTATTCATAACATCGGCTATTAGGAATTTTTTAAAGTATTTTGTTGCAATTATGTCATAAGCGTTTTCGAATAATGTTTTGGAAATTCTAAATCTCTCATATCCGCTATAATTTCGCCTGTTGCGGGTTTTTTAAGATTACATCTACCTTTTTACGGTTGAATAACCCGTAAACCGTTTGACCGTCTTTTAAATCTTTAGTGTAGTAGCGTACATTTTATCGATTAATGGCATTTAGTCGTCCTTTCGTATTCCGCGTGTTCGGCTATGGCTTGGTTGATTTCAAGCTTTTCTCCGATTTAAACAAATGATAAGTCGCACATAAATGATTGGTCAGCAACATCTAAGCAAACAGCTCCGTAACCCTGAATAGCTGTGAATTTTATGGAGATTATGCCACGACCGTTTGTTTTTCTACTTGTCTTGCATTGGGGTAAATTACTTTTATTGCCATCAACTTCTCAATATCCTCTTTCGTCCACCTGCATTTTGGAATGGGGATTATTTTGTTTGTGTTGTTGAGAATTTTCAATAAATCATTAGCTGTAGCAGTGCCACTTGAAGTTTAGCTTCTCCAATTAAGTGAATATGCACTCTCATGTTAAAATTTATATCCTTTCCATGCAAAACCCTCGCCTACCTCAATCGGGTTATCCTCACCACCCAACAAATAACAAATTCTCGGCAATTCTTTCTTTTTACCCATAAAACCAATCCTCTCTACTCGCAATTTTTCTCTATAAAATTCCGTATCTTCACGCTGTCCTTATCCAGCAAAGCATAATCAGTACCGAAAAACTTCCTTGCCGCTTCAAGATCAATATACTGTGCCTAACACGCTACTAAAGGGTTGTAATAAATTTTGTATTCCCTGTAGCTTGCTTGCACCTCGCATGGTTCATCTTGGGCTATTTCCTGCTCGTAAATATCTTCAAACTCACAGGTTTTAATTCGTAAATCCGGATTATGACCCAACCGATGAAATTCCCACAGTATAGGCCCGGGAAATTTTACGCTACAGCCAATAATTTATGTTATCTATAGTATGCTTAAAAGCAAGTTATTAGCTGTACGAATTGAGCCGTCGTCTTTATCAATGTAAGCTGCAAGTGTTAAAGCCGTCTAAAATGCAAATCTGTAAGCATTTCGTTCATATGTAGCAAAACCATATAATTGATGTTTAAAGTGCGGTTGAAATTCATTTGCAGTCGTACCGGCTTTGTATCATGCCTACCTCTAATGTCGCTAATATGCACGTTCCCGACTTCATTATCTTTACGTAGCTTTTTCCGGTATTCTTATTGCTCAAAAGCAGTCATGTTCAAAAATTCTTCGCTATATTCCGGTGCCATGTCTATACGGTCATACAAACGTTGGCGTGATGTTTTTAGCTTGTGTTTGCCTAACCGTAGGCGCAATTGACGTTGTTTATGTTACGTTTCTGTATCCATGCCTTTTTTTGAGTGTCAACTTTCTTACGTTTAGCTTCGGCTTTGCGTTTTTTTCCGCTTCATTTTGGCGTTTTACTCTTGGAGGAACCGTTTCTCTACCTGAAAGAGATAATCAATAAAGTAAAGGTTTTTGTTTATCAACAGCCATCTTTACATAAAATATTCCATAAAATGCACAGCGTTTTCTTCTTCCTCACCAACCATAGCTAGGGTTTCAAGCACCATTTTTGGCCAATAGGCACAATATCATTGTTAGCAAAATGAATCACAATTCCAAAATTATAGTGATTATTCTGTTGCGGTGGTTGTACTTCAGTTTTGTACCAAACTTTTTCTCAGCCCTGTAAAATTATGTAAATAAATTTCTATCCCTTTCTTGTAATCGATTTAATTTTTCTTGCTTTATTTCCTGTTCTTTTACCCAACATTCAAGGCGTGTTAATAATGGAATGCGTATTTTACAAGCTTTTTCATGGATTTTCACGTCTGCTTTATCCGTACTGCTATGCCCACAACGTTTGCAGCGGTAAATCTTAACCGACGTCATTTTTGCCGGGTTTAATTCCTCTCCACAAAGTTCGCATTTATCGGGTAAATATGGTGGGTATTCGTATAGGCACTGTTTACATTGCGGGCATTTAAGGCGTTTGAGGGTTTTCATGGTTCGACCTTTATATCGTCAAAAATTACAGGAATTAGTGTCTTAAGTTCGTTAAGAAGCGGAATGGTAGCCTCGCGTATTTGCGGATGAGCCGTGTTTGGTGTTCTAAGCTTGAAGAAATGTCGCCATTCACGCAGATTCGTTGTCATCGCAATTTCGGTTTTTAGGCTGTTTGGTAATACTGCTCTTGCCTGCTGTGGTTGTTCTCCACTTTCAATAAGCGTTAAATATGTTTCTTCTGCCGACAAACATAAATCGCTCCATCGTTCAGTTATTCCCCATAAAGGCTTAATAACAGCAATACTATTGTAGTGTTTGTCCTTACTGTAATTGCTGCAGTATCTTGTGCTTTCCTGTGCGAAACTAGCTATTCTGTGGCGCACCACTTCATGTGATACACCACGGTCAACAATGAATTTGACTGAAAAACTATAATGTTCAATCATAGCCTCGTGCCCTCTGTCAATGAGCATTTTTACAAAGGTAACCAACTATCGTCAGTAATTTTTTCTTCACTTTTGTAAAACACACTTGCCCTATGCGTTCAACGTGTTTTAGAATAGCCATGCCACCCAATGGTTGCATAATTTCATAGCCGGCATTAATTATTTTCATTTACATTACCCTCCAATAATTTAATTTGATGATTGATGTACCATACAGCCTTGCGTAAATCTGCGAAAATCTTTGTCGGGTCTTTTTTCCTGCTCGAGCTAAATGTTTAACAGCATTGCCCAATAGAAACTCAATCTCTTGTCGTCAATAAAGTCTATGACTTCAATTTTGCCATCTGTATAATGTGACTGGTGGTTTACAGCGTCAATTCTTACCCCTCCAAACTTTCATTCTCAAACACAAGTCTGTTTATACTTTTAGCCATTCTCGACTCCTTGTTCAATGGTTTTTATGCAAGACCCTTTTATCCCAGCACTTTCGCTGCTATCAGTTGCGCCAAAATACGCATCATCAAACTGTGGGTACATAAACTCAATCATAAAATAATTGGCAGCATCACATAGGTATTCAGTGTTTAGCCTGTTCTAATCCACTTAATAGTCGTGCGATTGCTTGAATATTTTCCATATGTAATTTCTTGTCCATTTCTTTGTGTACGTTCTTAGGGTTGGTTGAACGTTGGGAATATAGGTTCAGCATTATCCAACTATCAAAGTCGTTGTTATATGCCAAACGCTCTACCGACTTTAGTGTGTTGTCTAAATTATTAGGTTCTGCTGTGCTTGGGTTTATTCCAAAGCAGATTAAGGGGTGCTTACCCCATACACCTAACACATATCTAGCGGTATTGTTAAGATTCGGTTCGTAAAGCCATATTTTCATACTAATGCTTCCTTTGCCGTTAATGACTTTACATTTCTTTTTGAGCTTTTTTATAGACATAATTATTATGTTTCCTTGATATAGCTCACCATCTCATAATCCCTACCTAAAAACTTAAACGATTTTTCAGTTTCACCCTTAACTTGTACAGGTATCTCGTGTTCAACCGACGTCATATTACCGACAATTTCATTACCCATTAACTGCCAACAAAGCTCTTTATCCCAATTCGGGTGTTGTCCATAAAAAATATCAACCAGATAACAAGCTAATTCGCTACCGACCGTCACAATTTCAAGAAGTTTAGCTTTAGTTTCGGCTTGCCATTGCTTGTAATCCGTTGCCGGCGGCTCGTATTGGCTTTCAAGGTTTCGGCGAACCTTTTTTTCATCAAAGTCATAGATTTTCTTTCCGTTTTCTGCACGTTCAGCTTGCTTTTTTTTGTGTTTTTTACGGAGTTTTTCAAGGTTATCGTTAACCCATAGTTTTTTATGTATGTGTTGGTTCGTTTTTACACTAGCTACTTTTTTATTGTAATCCTTAATTGGTTGCAGTAGTAACCGTGTAACCATCTCATCTGCCGTAAAATTTTCTTTTAGATATATTGTGTAGTCGAAAGATGGGTCGGTTTTTTGCCATTGCAGGTCTTTCTGCCATTGTTCTATGCTCCAACAGAGCTGATTCATGTTCGACTTAGCAGAGCTGAATTGCTTTTGCCTACGGTAGTAGCTTCCTGCGTATCGCATGAAGTAGGGGATATAGCCTTTATTTTGTGAAATCCATTTAGGCATTTGCGGTTTTTTGCCTGTTTTTGCACTATTTATGCTTTTGGCATTCAAAATACAAATTAAATTCACCGTTTCTTGCCATTTTTTCATTAACTCCGGATTATCAGATACTTTATTGTGATAGCAAGTGCCCAAATTGCTGTATTCTCCTATTGTATTTGCTCCTGCGTTAAGGATATTTGCAATGATATTTTCAGTAGTATAGGGCACAGAATTGGCGGTTACGTTCTCCTCCAAGTCCATAACTACAGGCAAATCCGTATATATTCCGGTTCTGAATTGAGAATTATCTTCGGAATACATTACATTCATTTGGTCGCCGTCCTTATCGGAACCACTTGCTCGTTCTGCTGTTATGTCATAAGTATTCATTACCACGCATTGATTTAAGTGTGACAGCCATTTTTCAGTAAGTTTATTATGTGTATCTTGCAAAACACTATATTCCGAACGACACAAGAATGGGTTTCGAGTGAGTATTACCTCTTTTTGTTGTGGCGTAATATTCTCCGTAAAGTTATTGCTACCGTACATAACATTCTCCAAACTTTAAACAACCATTGACCGGCAAACCTAACGCCCATTGACAGAAAGCCACTAAATCCGGCGTTGCGTACCGAAAGCCACCTTTCATATACAGCTTCCCTATTTTCATTTCATCAATAGCCTTTCTCAACAATCCTTGAACATGTCGTAAAATAGCTTTATCTTTTAAACACTCCGGATTCTTCAATACCGCATTGAAATACGGGTCATCAGTTTTTGGTGGCAACAACTCGCCGCATTCGTCAACTATGTACTTCAAACCGGCAAACATTAAGGTATACGGCACATCACCTGTGGCTATCTTTGAGTATAAGTCTTTGGTATAGTCAGCCATAGAAATAAATTCATCGGGTGGTAAAGCGAGTGTCTGCAAAATCTGATAATTCGCTCTTGTATAAATCTTCTGCATTTCAGGCGGTTCGCTCCATTTTGCTATGCCAATTTTGTGATTGTACTTTTCGTGGGCTTTCCAGTAAGCGTCCCAATCAGTAGATGTTCCGGTTTCGTTGAAATAAGGGTATGCCTTGTAGCAGCTCTTAGTCATTATCCACTGTACATCTTGAATAGCATGTACTGTTCCCCATAAGTCAATTATGGTCGTTATGCCGTGTTCGGCGGCAAAGGCGTGAAAGTCAATTTCATGGCTTAATCCCTTCATCATAATCAAGCGAAATTGGATAGAATACGGATTATGTTGTAGTTCTAAAGCCTTTTTGACTTTCTGGGTTACAGTAGAACTATGCATTGCCGCACCATCTGCCCAGGAAATTTCAATATCTTTTTTCTCCGTGCATAATGTAGGGTTTTGGTAGGTTTTCCCGTCAACGTTTTTTTCTTCGTATTTGAGGTATGTTATTTCTTGGCTTGGTATAATCCGAGTTGGGTCAGGAATGACTATTATTCCGTATTCGTTATTCATATTTTATCTTATTAAAATAAACAAACTTGGTCATCATTTAACACCTCTGCATTTTGTTTGACTTTTTGAGAATTCTCAAACCTTTTACCGCTTTCACTTCTAAAAATAAAAGGTTGCGTCCAACGTTGTAGTTTTTGGCATGTTTTAAATGTTCAATTTGCTCCATAGTGAATTTTTTAGCAATTCACTTAGCGGCTTCATTTTGCCCTTTGTGCTGCAAAACTCACCTTTGTTGTATATCATCACATAAGGTGCATAGCCTAAATCTCGCAGGGTATATATGCGGTATAAATCTTGTTCCAATGTGGAGTTTTTATTTGTCAACACATATACCTTTTTTCGAGCTTAATCCTTTATGCTTGTGTAATGGTTGAAGTTTTGAAAGAAACTTGACAAATCCTCGTTTGGATTAACCCACGCAAAATGTAAGCGTTTTACCTTGAATTATTAATCAATCCCACTACATCTTTGTTTGTAGAGCGTATATCTAACCCCTCCGTAAAATCAATCTCGCATTTACTGACAATAAGCTGTTCCAACAACGATATTCTTTCTTTACAGGCTAATAAATTTGGGTCAAGTAATTTAATAGCTTTCTGTTCACCACGCCATAACATCTACAAGGCTGCAACACTATAAGTGCATTTACCCTCTTACCGGTTAACTACACAAAAATCACCGTTCCGTGGGCAACCTCTTGTCAAAAATCCTACGGCATAATCATACTGAGAATAAAGCGAATAATCAGGGTATTGGTTTTCAATTTCAGGTAAAAGAAGCATGTTGCATTCCTTATTGTAAATCTCAATTCCGTCATTAAGTGTTATTGCGTACCCTGTGCCGCCTTTAATAATTCGTCTGATTGATAAAAACCTATATCATCCGTAAAACTAAAGGTTTTACTACAATACAAACGGTAGTAGTGTGTAACAGGCATATATGTTTCCACTTTGTAACCGTTGCCCTTGTGGAATGTTGAAAGCTTCATCAACAATAATGACGGGAAATTGTGGTTGTCAATCCATAGACCTATTCTTACTTTTGAATAATGCATACTATTTTCATATATAACACACCAATATTTCAATCTATGTATCTTGAAAAACACGTTGAATCAATTCTTTTACTGTTTTCCGTTTCAAGCCGTCCAACCCTCAACCTATACGTGGCATGGCAATTTTAAAAATATTGTTATCTATAGCCATATCTTTCACAGCCAATAATGCTCGTTCTAGGTCCTTAATTGCAGGCTTATGCCAATACTTATCCTTGTTTACAAGGCTAAACACATTATCTTGCAAAATGACACCTCTGTATCCATTTCCATTATCATCAAACCAACCATCCGAATACCTTTTTTTAGTTTATTTCGTATGTCAAATCTCTTGTTAAATTCAACCGCTATTCCGACACCTATTCCTAAATCTGCTGAAATGCAATCAGTGTATGCGTAGTCACTCGTATTGTTAAACAAATTTTGTTGTTTATCTTTGAATTTCATTTCTTTATCTCCATTCTTCAATTACATGACAAGACGATAGGCAAAGACCTAGATAGCTTTCTAATTTACTAATAACCACAGGTTTATCAAACGTTAATCCCATAGTGATAGCTACATGATATTTCTGCTCAATTTCGCTATCAACAAAGCTGAGTATGCCGTTTCGCCCTTGCCCCGATGAACGTTTGCTTAATTCGTAATAGCGACCTTGAAATATAAAACCGTCATACGCTATTTTTTCAATTTCCTCTTGCTTTTTACAACTATTAGATTGCAAGTTGCCAATATCAATATAGACATAGCCATATACTACTTCCATGCGTTCATAGGTTTTACTGCTGTGTAAAAACACTTGTCTTAATCCTAATCCGTAGTTAAGTCCCACCAAATATGGACTTAATTCCTCCAATTCCAGCCTGTAATTACTTTGCGTAAGTAGCTTTAGTGGGAGTTGAACTACTTTGTAGAGAGAGGGGGAGTGCATCACATCAACCTTTCATTATTTTCTTAATCATAATACATATATGGTAGCAGTAGTAGTAGCTTGCTAGCCGTTAGCTCTGTCGGCTGCTAATATCGGGAAAACCAAAATGTTTAATAACTTCCTGTTCTTTTCTTCTTAAATCTTTAAAATCATTATTCTTTCCACGCGAATGGCAATAATCAAAAATATTTATACCTCTTCTTCGTAGATCAAAAAAGATTTAAGTTGTTCCAATGTTATCAAATCTTTTTCACAACAATCGATAACGTCTGAAAAAGTGACCACCTTACTTTTGATAAAATCACACTTCAACCCTAGAAAGTGTTCGCAAAGCTTCATAAATTAGGTTGTACTCTTAACTCGGTATTCAGTAAATTTTTGGGCTATCTTTTTACGAGTACGAGATATTTGGGGTTGACTAATTCCGAGATTGTTGGATATTTGTCTTTGTTTTAATCCATTGATTAACATTTCTAATATATTAACTTCTTTTGGCTGTAAATTTTTTTAATGTTCTATTTCTTCTAATAATCCAATATTTACCGAGAAACTAGTAGTATTTGTAGTATATTGCATCTGTTCAGAAATTTCCGGCACATCTAAACTTGCAATATTATAGTGTCCTCCGTCTTCACTGTAAAATTTTTTGGGAGGCTACCTTATAACACTTCCATGTTGCTGATAATAAGTTTATAAATACCCTACTAATCCACGGAACAGCTACTGTAGAAAACGCATTACCTATGCTCGGGTCAAACCTTTGTGCCGCTTCACATAAGTCAAATGCCCCTATTTGCTCGTATTCTTAGTATTCAACTCGGGCATATGGTATGCTTTGTACAACTTTATATATCAAATTGTAATTCTAGGTTACTAGGGCGTGTTAACACTATTTAATTGCAATAAAAATTAGAGCAAGATAAATAAACCC
>CAYXWM010000010.1:0-58485 GCA_964468805.1 uncultured Defluviitaleaceae bacterium | reverse complement strand
GTTATTCTGCGATAGGGTGTTTTTTTCCTGTCCGATGAACTGGGGTCACTTCAAAGGTTATTCTTTGAAGGTTGTTTTTCTGTTGTGATACTTATATGCGGTTAATTATTTGATAAATATTCAAGTACTTCCTTTGCATTCATATCGGGTTTTACTTTATTCCAGACTTTTTCTATATTACCGGTTTCGTTTACAAGATAGGTGGTACGAACTACTCCCATAGAGGTTTTTCCGTATAATTTCTTTTCTTGCCAAACGTCGTAGGCTTGGATAGCTGTAAGTTCCGGGTCGGAAAGCAGAATAAAGGGCAAGGAGTATTTATCTGCAAACTTCACATGAGACGCCACACTGTCTTTGCTGATCCCCACCACTTCTATGCCCCGGTTTTTAAATTCCTCATAGGCTTGAGCAAAAGCCGCCGCCTGTTTTGAGCAACCGGGTGTGTTGTCTTTTGGATAAAAATAAACTATTACTTTTTTACCTGAGAAATCCGAAAGTTTTACTTCTTTGCCGTCTTTGTCATTTAAGGTAAATTCGGGTGCCTTTGTGCCGGGTTCAAGCATATTAATTATCCTCTCTTATAAATACGTAATTTTTATCTGTTGAATATTCCTGTCGGAATTTGAATTTCAATCCGGAAAAGTGTTTCAAATCCTCCGGATTTTGTATATTGTTTTCCGCCATAAATCGAACGGCTTCACCGCGAGCCATTTTGACATATACACCCTTTTCTTTGATTTTATTGTTAATCAACTCACCGAAAGTACAGGTTATATATGTAATATTATCCTCAAGATACTTGGCTATTATCTTGCTGTATTCGTCCGAAGCCAGATTTACGATTAGATTTTCATTATTAGTAATCTCTTTATAAATTAAATCCTTCCAAAATTCATATAAATTATTACAAAAGTCGGTTTTGAGTTTTGCTTGCATTTCCAGCCTGTAAGGAACCACAGCATCAAAAGGTTTCAAGATGCCGTAAAAACCTGACAAAATTCTCAAATGCTTTTCAGCATATTCAAAATATTTATCCTCAAAAACATCGGGTGCCATATAATTATATTGAATGCCGTCGTAAGACAGAATAGCAGGAGATGTTAATTTCCGCAAGTCCATTTCTTGATACCTGTCGTAATTTAACCGAGCGATTTTTTCGTTACAATCCAAGAGTGATTTTAATTCTTCAAAGGTCAGAGTTTTCAAATATTTTAACAGAACTTCTGCCTTATGGATAAAAACAGGTAAACCACGTGGTGCAAGGGAATCCCTGTCAATATTCATCTTTTTGGCAGGAGAAATTATGATTTTCATTTGTACCTCTCAATGTTGTTTGTCAGAGTGTTCCTTAAAAATTAATACATAGCCTATTGGAAAGAGAGACTTTGAGGGAGAAATCCTTTTTTACTGTAGGAAGGTTTCTCCCTAAAGGTTTTCATATAATTTAAGCCGCGAACTTTTTCTCGAATTTTTCCGAATGTACACCTTTTAACATAATAGGAGTTAACAGGTCTGTTACTATAACCACGCATATTATGGCACAGAACAGTGTTGGGTTCATTAATCCTGCGGCTATGCCCTTATCCGCAACTATCAAAGCAACTTCACCCCGGGATACCATCCCTATTCCTATCTGTATAGATTCTTTTGTGGAATACTTAGTTATCTTTGCCCCGAAACCACAACCTATAACTTTTGTAAATATAGCTATTAACAGCAAGAAAAACATAAACATTAGCAGGTTTGAGTCTATACCTGTTATTACGGTTTTAATTCCTATGCTTGCAAAGAAAATGGGTGAAAAAAACATATATGAAAGAACGGAGGTTTTTGATTCAATATAAGGCTCGGCCTTGCTGTTACAAAGTATAAGCCCGGCAAAATAAGCTCCTGTAATATCGGCTATACCGAATTGTTCCGCGGCAAAGGAAAGGAGTATACAGAAAGCCAAACCGAATATGGACAGCCTATGTACATTTCCTTTGGTCATACTTATACGCTTGAACCATTTAATAATCAAAAATCCGCATACACCGGTAATTGCCAAGAAGGCTGCGATTTTTAATAAGGTAAAGGATAAAACGCTAACGGAAAAACCGTCTTCTTTGGAAAAAGCTATAATTACCGTAAGTATAATAATACCCAAAATATCGTCTATAACCGCCGCACCCATTATGGCTGTTCCGGTGGGGGTTTTTATTTTTTTCAACTCCTGCAAGGTTTCTACGGTGATGCTTACAGAAGTTGCGGTAAGAATTACACCTATGAATATACTTTGCATTATGCCCATGCCGTAAAATTGAGCCAAAATCAGTCCGCCTATTAAAGGAATCAAAACACCCATAGCGGCTATTATCAGCGAAGATTTCCAAGTCTGTTTTAATCTTGAAAGGTCGGTTTCCATACCTGCCGTAAACATCAGCAAGATAACCCCTATTTCCGCTAAGGCACTTATTAAGTCAGAAGGCTTAATTATATTTAAAATGGTGGGTCCCATAATAACCCCCGCCAATAACGCACCAACCACGCTTGGCAGGTTTACTCGTCGGGTCAAAAGACCGAAAAGTTTAGTAATAAAAAGAATAATGGCAATATCCAATAAATATTGTCTTAACATAATATCACCGACCTTGTAATTTAATATAACAGATTACAAAAGGCATTGGTATTACCTGTCACTTTAGCATTTCAATTATACACCTAAATAAAATATAATTGCAATTTAAAAACAGATAAATTCCGGAAGATTAAAAAGTTAGGATTTAATTAACAAAAAAAGAGCCGTTACGACTCTTCTTTTTCTACTAAACGTCATTTCCCTTAATAGATTGCTTTTTAGCGTTTCTACCTTCGTTGTCATATTCTTCGTTGGCAAGAGTAGGGCCGCCTTTGGATTTTTTCTTACGTACATCTTTAGGATCTATTTGACTGTCTTTTGGCATTTTCTTTACTCCTTAAATTAAAATAAACTAATCCCTAAATTTTAGGGTTATAAGTATTATTTTTAGAAGTAAATTAAATATTCTTAGTTTATTCTGCTATATTACCGTTTGCCTTAAAGTTGAAATAAGCGGTATCGTCCCTGATACAAATTACATAATCCGGCTTATATTCTTCTATATATTGTCGTATGGTTTTCTTTTTATAAAAACGCAAATCAAGGCTGACGGTTGTATTAAACGAATTGTACAAAAAGGTTTCCACCGGATTGGTAAAGGATTCTCCGAAAATCAAAACATTGGGCAAATCGTCTCTGTAGGTTTTTATAACAGTTTCGGAATAATCGTTTCCCATATAAATGCCGTAAACGATAGGTGTAGTTTCGTCCGGCGGCAAAGTAAACACTGTAGAATCAACCTTCATTCCCTCATTCCATCTGTCAAAGGCTATGGGATTATTGGGCTTATAATAATATAGGTTATCTCTGATGTCATAAGCATCGAACAGCTTTCTGAAACGTGTTCCGTAGAAGGGATTTTCAAGTTTTACAAAGTCAAAGTCCTTTTCTTCCAACATGGGCAACGAAGCATTATGATTTTCATTAAAATATTGAATAATTTGTTGGTAAGTGTAGTATGCTCCGAATAAATTGTAATGATGATCGGTTTTAGAATAGAATTTCTTGTAATCCTCGGTATCCGAAAACTCTTTCCTCATGCGTATATTTTCTATACCGGCTTTTTGGATAGCATCAAAAAAACTCTTTTCCATTAGACTTAATTTCGCATCATTGTTTTCCAAATATTTGGGATAATGCTCCCTTAACATAGACATCTGTTCCGGTACGCCTACATAAATAAACTTACCGCCGTATTTTTCTATATCACTTTTAAGGATACTGAGATTTTCGGCAGTTTTAGCGGCCGGTTCTTCAAAGTTATAATCCTCATAGGCGTATTCCGCATAAGGCAGAAGCAAACCTTCTTGAATAACTACATTATTAACAACAAGTTTATTCAGAATGTTTACATACAATTGAGAATAGGCTTTCATTAAAAAAGTTCTTTTCCAAATCCTATCCGTAAAATACTCACTAAATTGAGATAAATACTCTCCCTTGAATAAAGACTCCGTTGTAAATTCTTGCAAAGGTTTCAGTTTGCGGTTTTCGTAAATAGTATACTCCTCAGGGATTGAGGTAAAAGTCTTTATGGGTACGATGAATATTACGGCACAAAACATGAGAATTACCGTAAAGTTAAAAATCTTTTCCATGAGTCCTCCTAAAAGCGGAAATAGATAAATGGATTAAAGGAAGAATTTATTAAATGAACAACTGACAAAAAAAACAAGGTAAATATAAAAATCAATTTTAAGGAAAGGAAACCGAATTGTATAAGCTTATTCTTAATGTGAATTCTGCTGAGAACCTGTCCCAAAGGCAGGGAAAACAACACAGCCGCCAAAAATTCCGTTCTGTATTGAATAATGAAATAATACGCCTGAGGAGTGAATTCAAAGGCAGTAAACATTTTCGTCATGTATGTAAAGGCATTCCCTATATTATCGCTTCTGAATAAAACCCAGCCCAAAATTATCATAAGCAGACTGTAAATATGTGCTATAAAACCCGGTAACTTGGAAAGAAGTTTCAAAAGGAAGAATTTTTCGACTATGAGCAACAGGGCAAAATACAGCCCCCAGAAAATAAAATTCCAAGCTGCTCCGTGCCAAAAACCGGTTAAAAGCCAGACAACGAAAATGTTAACAGTATGTCTGAAATTTCCCTTTCTATTTCCGCCAAGGGGTATGTAAACATAATCTCTGAACCAAGTTCCCAAGGATATATGCCATCTACGCCAAAATTCCGTAATAGATTTACTGATATAAGGATAGTTAAAGTTTTCCAAAAAGGTAAAACCGAAAATTTTACCCAAACCTATAGCCATGCAAGAATAGCCCGAAAAATCAAAGTAAATTTGTAATGAATAAGCGATTGCACCTATCCATGCCAAGTCCGCATTGAGCTTATCAAGAGGAACGGCAAAGACTTTGTCCGCTATAAAACCCATAGAGTTGGCAAGCAATATTTTCTTTGATAGTCCGTAAATAAAGCGTATTATACCACCCGCTACCTTTTCCGAATCGGTTTTGCGGCATTTTAGTTCAGCCGCAACGGTTTCGTATCTGACGATTGGTCCGGCAATAAGCTGGGGAAACATAGATATATATAAAGCCAAATTTAAGGGATTTTTTTGCACAGAGCCTTTATTCATATATACATCAAACACATAACTCATTGCTTGGAATGTGAAAAAAGAAACACCTATGGGCATTATAATTTTTTCCAGTATGATTTGCGTACCGGCAAAGGAATTTATGTTGTTTACAAAGAAATTAAGGTATTTAAAATAAAACAAAACCCCAAGATTCGTAATTACAGATAAAGTAAGAATAAATTTCGCGTTTTTTCCTTTGTTTTTAAGAAAGTGAACTATCAAGCCGAATATATAATTTATAGCCACAGAAAACAACATTACAACAATAAATATCCGCTCACCGTAATAATAGAAAAACAAGCTGAACAACAGCAAAACAAAATTTCTTGCAAACAGCAGTTTTTTAGGTACCAAAAAGTATAAAAGCAAAACTGCCGGTAAAAAAAAGAAAATAAATTCAGGGCTACTGAATACCAAAGTGAACAACTGCCTTCCAAAGACGTAATGTATGCTAAGTTTCGTAAATAACACTTTAAAAGCAAATCAATGTCGTAAAAAAAAGTGTTCCGTCGAGGATACACTTTTTTTATCGTTTATTCTATTTTAAAACATTTATTTGATATTGAACAGTACTTTTTTAAGAATTTTTAAACAGTTCTTTTACCGCTGTATCAAGGGCTTTATCATAGGGTTCGAATTCTCGGCGATATGATTCTTCGTTAAGTGCAATAACGGTTTCCGGGTCCGGAACTCCGGTGGGGTTAAGTTTCATTAGTTTTTGGAAATCTTCCAGACTTGTTTTGGTTTCTTGATCGAGGGTTTTATCCGGTTTTCCCACAGTATATCCCAAGTTCGCCAGTAAAGACTTAAATTGGGGCATATTCTCGGAGGTGTTATCGTTAGACATAATAACATAGTCGGTCATATAATCGGGTTGATTAACCGCAATATCGGGTTTTACGCCGATTTTATTGATTTTTCCGCCACTGCGTCTGAAATATTCCATGTTTGTATATTTTAAGCCGTCGCCGGTATGAAGCGTAATCAAAGCCTGAACCACACCTTTGCCAAAGGTGGTAGAGCCAACAATTGTGGCCGCTTTAGAGTCTTGCATGGCTGAAGCAAAAAGTTCGGATGCAGATGCGGTTTGGTTATCCACCAAAATTACAACCTTGGAAAAAGGCACTTTATTCAAATTGGATGTATAAGTTTCTACGCGATTGTTGCTGTCTTTGGTGGTAAAGACCGGTCCTTTGGGAACAAACTCCTTGCAAATGTTTAATGCCACATCAAGGTAACCTCCGGGGTTACCCCTTAAATCTATAACTACCTTATCAACACCTTTGGCTTTAAGGTCTTCTATAGCCTTTTTAATCTCTTGGTCAGTATCCGAAGCAAAAAGGGTTATTCTTAAGTAGCTTGCTTTGGAGGTATCGTTTTGTATTTTTTGAACCGGTAAATTATCAATGTTCTCTATCTTGACTGTAGGTATATGAATTTTTGAAATAGGAACAGTAAATTTCATGACAGTTCCGTTTCGGAGTATCTCCAAAGTGGCAGTTTCCCGGTCGGAAAAAGCCTCCGCCAAATCTTCAATTTCCAATTGGTTTACGGGTTTATTATTAATTTTTTGGATAATATCGCCTTTACGAATACCTGCCTTGTCAGCATTCATTCCTTCAAAGACTTCAACTATTTCAATAATTCCGCCTTTCTTTTTCTCTGCTACTATACCAATACCCATAACATCACCGGCAAGGGAGCTTAAAAGCAACTCATAGTTATCTGCCGGAAAATATTCGGAAAACTCATCCAATTCAAACATCATACCGCTCATAGCCGTTTCATACAATTCCTGAACGGTTAAGTTTTTACCCATGTAATTGTCTAAGAGTTCCTCCATTACAATACCCATAATTTCAGTCTTTGCCCTGATTTCCACTCTTTGTTTACCGGTCAAACCGTAACAAACGGTATTAAACAGTAAAGTCAGTAAAACAACCGGTAAAATCAAACGAATTCTCATAAGTTAACTCCTTTTGTCCTTGGAATGACAAATCCACACTTTATTTTGTATTGAACCTGTATTCAATATCAGGAAACGCCGTATTGGCGGCATTTTACTTTTATACAGTGGTTTTCTTGTAATAGAACCAAATTTAATTGCAATTCAGCCTACGTAAGGATGATTTACAGATTATTATTTATAAATTAAGGGAGAATGTATGATTCTCCCTTAATCGATAAAAATTTTACGTCAAGTAAATTAATCGCTGTAATTAACCATATATTCGTAATCTCGGGCAATGTCCGTACGCATATAATTAATCAATCTGTTTAACAAAGCAGCGGCTTCCGCCTTGGAGACGTTGGTTAAGGGTTTAAAATTGCCGTCTGTATCTCCTGCAATCAGACCGATTTTTTTAGCGGCAGATATTTCACGTTTAGCCCATCCGGCTATTTTTGAGTCGTCGCTGAAACCGGTATTGGGTGTAGGATCAAGACCCAGGTTTTCCAAGCCCAGAGTACGAAGCATAATTACTATAGCCTCTTGCCGGGTAATGGGTGAATCAAAATAAAAATATCCGTTCGAACGACCTATGGCAAGCCCGTTTTTGTATGCCGCCATAATTTGCGGATATTCCGGTCGTTCCGGGAGTACGTCGGGGAATACCACCGGAATGGTGGCGGTTTTTTTTCCTCTTGCAGGAGCAGGCAGCTCCTCAACAGGCAACTTTACCGCTTTCACCAATGCCGCTACAAATTGACCTCTGGTAATTGCCTGTGAAGGCTGATAAAATTTCGGGTCGCCTTCGAGTACTTGCATGGAGAAAAGCTTACGTATGTCTTCTTCTGCAAAATGTCCTTTTAAAAAGGCAACGTCGGGGGCTATAAGCTGCTCAAAGTCGTTATAAGAAGGTATATTACTTGTGCCCTTATCAGGAATATTGTAAAATTGCTGAGGTTTCACGAATATATCATAGGACAAGCCGCTTAAATTTTGCATTACCTCACGGTAGTTACCGTCAAAACTCATGGCTGTAGGCTCGTTTTTGGAGTATTGCAAGGTTTTGTTTACGGATACGCTTGGTCTGACTTGATATTGCATTTGCCAGTTATCTGTAATTACAGTGCCGTCTAATCTATGGGCTTCCGTAGCGGACCATGCTGTTTTGTAACCGTAAAAAGAGCCGGAGGTTTCCAAGGTGGTTTTATCCGTTGTATCCTCGAGGGTATATACGGCTCTTTGGGATGTATTGCCCTTATAGTAAACTACGCCTGCTGTATGGTCTTCTATAACCGAAACAGTGAAGCGGGATTGAACCGGGTCAAGAATAAAGGTACCCTGTTGGGTTTCAATGGTTTCAGTCCATCGGGTAGTTTCGTAGTCCTTAATTATTTGGTTACCTTCTTTGCGATAATTTACGTTAAAAACAGCGGTGCGTGTTATGTTTACCCCATCGGGGGTAGTATCGGTGGGACCGACAGTATAGGTTTCGGTGTATTTTCCGACTTTATCGGTATCCGAAATTTTCCCTTGGGTACGTATGGTCAAACGTCCTTCAAATTCGTTGGGAATTCCCGATTGAAACAACGTTTCTTTGTAAACAAAAGTACGAGTATTATTGGCATTTGTGTTTGTTTTGGTGGCGTCTACGAGCACCTTGGTAGTTTTGGGCAAGCGTTCTCCTTCGCTTATACCACCGGCAAAGAACATATCGCCCAATTGGGCATAGACAGGGGTACTTAGCATAAACACAGAAACTGCACCCAAAATCAACTTTTTACTTATTCCCTTTGGAATTCCTATTTTCATGAGCATTCCTCTCTCATTGACAGGCTTTTTCTATATATTTCTTGCTTTAAAAGTATCCCCGGCAGATTTCCGAAAATAATTCTTAGCGTAAATCTGCCGAGTAGAATATCATTTGATTTTATTTATCCACCAAAATTATAGCGGGTGTGACTTCCATTCCCGGAGCAACAGGCGGAAGCGCTTCAGTCAATACTCTGATTCTGTCGCCTACTTGTAATGCGTTGGGTAAAACGACTTTGTTGTTTTTAACTATGATGCAATTAGTGTTTAAGGCATCGGTGGCAACAGAGGCAGTAGCATCTTTTGTGCTTACCGTAGTCCACTTACCGGTTTTTGGTGTATAGTAAGTTGCATCTTTAAGATTAAGGCTATCGGCTGAATTTTCGTAGATAACGCCGCTTATCATATTTACTGCATAAGGAGCATCCACTACATGGGTTGCTTTGGTTCCGTCGGTAACAAAGTAATAAACCTTGTCTACTACAGAATCCTGCGTATATCCGATAAACTTGTTTCTGTCAACATAACCCTCGGTATCCAGGAACAAGGTGTCGTAATCTATGGTAAATTCACGCTGTACCGGAGTAAATGCCCACTCATTTCCTGTCAATACGGACATAGAGTGAACTTTGAAGCTTTGCCCATCGTTTACGGACATTATGCGACCTCTGGCTATAATAACTCCGCTCGTATCCGGCGGATCGACTATATCCACAACTGCGGCTTTGCCGGCACCGTTTAGAGATACAAAAGCATAATCGGGAGCCATGATATTTTGTCCGTCCACAAGTCTGCCGTGTCGTCTGACTATGGTTCCGTTATCTGTAGCTACATAACCCCCGGTTAAACTGAAACTGCCGGAGCCGTCTGCGGATATTACCGTATCGGGGTTCAGTAATTCGTCTCGACCGGTTCTGAACGTAACCTTTCTTACACGCTCACCGGTTACGCTGTTTTCCAGAGCCAAATAAACTTCACCATCGGCACGTTTTAGGTATTGCATAGCAAAGTCAAGAGAAATTCTGTTGCCGTCTTGGTAATATTCAATATCCGGAGCCGAAATACTGAATTTTTGCAGGTTCTTGTAATTGCCCCAGCCGGCTTTTCCCAAGCTTTGGGCATTTTTAATTTCAAGCTGTTTTTGGATGGGGTTTAGACCGGTTAATTGCCCTTTTACTATGTTGCTGATAAAGTGTTCATCGCCTTCGACTTTTATTTCTTTAACGGATTCCATAATATTTCCGGAGCCTATTACGGCTTGGTTAACCAAGATTCTTGCCCAATCCCCGGCCATAACGTCTCGGGAACTTATGGGTTTGCCGTCTTTGGATATGAAAACATCGTTGGCTATATCAAACATAGCTGTTTGTTTGTCCTCATATTCTATTACCAAGGAAGAAATTTCGGCTTGAGGAATAAACTGTTTTATTTTACCGTAACGAGCCACATAGTCCGTTGCGGCACTGATATCTATTATGGTGTTTGCATCTTTTGGGTCGGTACGGTAAAAGATTATATCTCCCGCTTCTATTTCAGATATATTGGCTTCCAAGGGATTATATTGGAAATTGGGAAATACTCGATCAAGATAACCTATGTCGTCTTGAGTATTATAATACCTTCTTTTCTTGACCTTAATGTCACCGGAATAGTAGCCTTTTGTTACTTGTCTGTTGGAATTATCTCTGAAAGTTAAATATCCCATAGCCGGGTTGTTTTCGATTACTATACCTCTGCCTTCTTTTTCTACCACGGGATCGCCAAGGTAAGTAATTCTGTCTACCACTTCATTTTTAAGACGAAGCTCCAGTTTTGCACCTATAGGGAGTTGCTTAACGTCACGTTTTTTATCGCTGATAAATACATAGTTATTGGCTCCGTCTTCGGTCAACAAACCGTCCACCAGTGCATAAGTAAAGGTTTTGGAATTTAAATCCGTAAGAGTTATAGTTGACTTTCCTACGTCAACACCGCCAAGGTTGCCCAGGACAGTCCTGGTAGCCAAGGCAGGACTTTGCACCTGAACATAAAGAACAGTGTTATTTACGAGATTAACTATATACTCAATTTTGTCGCCTTCTGCTAGTCCGGTTAAACCTGTAATTTTACCGTTTCTGTATACGACCGCATCGGTAATACCGTCTTGAGGAGAAGAGCTTATCAGATAATTGTACTCTAATATGTCAATCTGCCCCAAAGCATTTCTTACATAAAAACGTCTTGCCAATTCACCGCCGCCGGTTGAGTTGGACTGAGCATCCAAAATTCCGCCTACGGTTCCGGATTTCTTTTCGTAATTCATAAAACTGAAATATACTGAATCCAGATTACGCAAAACTTGAGCCATTTCGGCTCGGGTCATGCTTCCCTTGGGATTAAACCTGCCTCCGGAGCCTTGCATAATTCCGGTACGTACTGCAGATTCTACAGCGTTTGCTCTGTTTGGAGAAATATTGTCCCAATCGGAGTAGGTATTTATGCTTTGTTGGCTTTGGGTTGTAGTAAACAAATCCGTATTTTGTGAAGTTAAACCTTGTACAACCCAATAAGCCACATCTTCACGGCGAGCCGGAGCCTCTCTTACAAAGTTAACATTGGGATCCATAGCGGTTTGGTCGGCTACCAAAGCATCGTTATACTGTGCCCTTGTTATTAACCCAAGTTGCATGGCAACATTCAAATAACCGAAAGCCCAAGCCGTACCCAAAGATGTGGTGGGCGGTATGGCAGCCTGGATATTAACGGCGGCTTCCTGTGCCCTTGCTTCCATTCCGATTACCCTAAGAGCCAATGCCACAGCTTCTTGATTGGTCACGGCTCCTCCGGGTCTGAAGCGTTTTCCGTCTCCTTTTATCATGCCGAAAGAACCTGCTCTTGCTATAGCTTCCTTTGCCCAGTAACTATCGGAAACGTCAGTAAAATTTAAGTTGGAAATCATATCTTTGGCTTCTCTGCGACCGGTATAAGTTTGATTTACAGGGTCGGTGTAAATTCGTTCATCGGTAATTGCGTACACCGATTGCAAACCGGTTATAATTAAAACTACAGCCAAAAAGAATGCAAACTTTTGTTTCATTTATATCCCCCTTGCAGATATAGTGGCTTAATTTAAACCAACAAAAATAAATGGGAATTTAGCATAAATTCCAAGTTGTTATAGTTATTTTTTTGCAAGCTTCTTTGGATTTCGGTAATTAATGCTTTTCTCATACTAAAAATCACATTGAAAATATACTCGTATCTATCTTAATGCAAGAATTAGTATAACAAATTATCCCTTAACAATCCCTAAATAATCAGAAATTTAAGGTCTGTAACTTCTATATAATAATCTGTTATTTTCGTCTTATTTAATTTAGGAAGCTTTATATGTTTCAAACTCGATTTTTTCTATTACTACGTCTTTAACCGGTTTTTCGTCAATGGCTTCTACGTTGGCTATGGCATCAACTACATCCATACCTTCAATTACTTGACCAAATACACTGTGGCTGTAATCAAGATGATAAGTACCACCCACTTTAAAGTATTCGTCAACTATATCCTCCGGAAAAACGGTTCGATTGGTGATGTTTTGAGCAGATTTTTCGTTGGGAAAGGCAGGTTCATCCATGTTTTCTTTTAAAAATTCCAATTCCGCTTTGGACCTTTCATCCAAGTCATTACGCTGAACTATAAAAAATTGAGAACCGTTTGAATTGGGAATACCCGGGTTTGCCATGGAAATTGCTCCTCTTATATGGTGGAGCTTGGGATGAAATTCATCTTTAAAGGGCTTGCCCCAAATGCTTTCACCGCCTTTACCGGTTGCCGTCGGGTCGCCGCCCTGAATCATAAAGTTTTTGAAGACTCTGTGAAAGGTTATACCGTTGTAATATCCGTCCTTGGCATGGGTTATAAAGTTCTGAACGGTCAGGGGTGCATATTCCGGGAAGAAACGTAATTTAATATTGCCCATGTTTGTATATAAAACGGCCAATTCTTCGCCATCTTTTAACTCTGACAATTGGGGAGAAGTTTCGTTACCTGTGGGAGCGGCGGTGGGTGCGGCAGAAGGAGCGGTTGAGGGTTCTGCCTGACTGTTGTCGGTTATACCGGAGGCACCGGGTTTAGGAGTATTTGCGTTGTTTGTATTATTGGCTTGATTATTTCCGCAAGCTGTAAGGCTCAATATAAGTGCAGCGGAAACTATAATTTTTTTTAACATTCTTTCATCCTTTCGTTCCGTTTGTCACAAAATTTTTTACGCTGATTATTCTTATAAATGTAGTGTCTTTTGCGGGAATAACTGCATTGCCTGTATTATCCCTGGAAACTTTAAATCAAATTACATTTATTTCAGCGTTTGCTTATTTATGTACTTTGTTTCTTAATCAACATATTATACATTTTTTGCTTGACTGTCAAATAATTCTAACTGATTGTTATTCAAGAAAAAACAAGAATTTTCGGATAATCTTTTGAAATTGTAATGGATATGTAATTGAATTTTGATTAAAAAGATGAGAAAATAAAAACATATATTTTTAAGGAGTGTCTTTATATACTGTTTTACTCTTTTGGGCACACCCATGTAAACGCTTAAAAAATTGATCATATGCAAATGTAATAGAAATAAAGGACGGGTTTAATATGCGTAGACCGGTTATGATAATCATGACGTTAATATTGATCTTTTATTGCTCAACGACTGTTCCGATTTTCGGAAATAACGTCTTTGCAATGAATTCGGTAAAGGAACGTTCTGTAACAACCAACAGCAGCACCCAAATATCGGGTAAGCTACCTTATATAGACGGATTAAGTAACACAAAGTTGCAAAAATCTATAAATTCCGCTATAGAAAATGTTTATAACAGTAAAACTCAATCAAAAAATTTAAAATCCGTTGAGTTTTCTTATGAGTACAAAGTTTCCAAAGATATTCATTCTTTGGTTATATACTCTAAAGTTACGGATATAGGCACAAAAACTCAAATCGACACCGTTTGTTTTAATACTTCTTCCTCAAATCTGTTAAAAATTACGGATGTATTGGGAGTAAACGGGGTACAAATCGCAAATAAAATTATTCAAGATAAAATGAGAAAGCAACCCCAAGTATTTTATCCGGATTTTGACGGTATTTCCCCGGATCAAAGCTTTTTTGTTGAAAACGGTATAGTAAAAATTTGCTTCGGACAGAGCGAAATAGCACCCATAAATCAAGGTATAATTTATATTGACGTAAATCCCGAAAATATAATCCCTCTGGTAGTCAAAAACAGAAGTTATGTGGTAAAAGATGATTACCAATTGAAAATGATACCTTTGAGAGAGGTTTGCGAAACTTTCGGCTATAATGTAACCTGGCTTAATGCAGACAGTGCCGTTAGCATTTATAAGAAAGATAATTTTATTACCATATATCCCGGCAAAAATGCTTATACCAAGGGCAAAAATTATCCCAAATCGCTGGAATCCGCTCCCGAAATAATAAACGGCTCTATGTATGTTCCTCTTTCGTTTTTCGAGCTGTTTCTGGATTCTGTTTATACAGTAGATTCTAACGACAATATAATATTTTCTTATTATGATAACGCAACGAGTAAATAAAAAAGAAAACAGCTTACGGAATATTTAAAATTCTCAGGCTGTTTTCTTTTTATATTTCGGTCTGTGATAATTAGTTTATACTTAATTTCCGGTTAAGCAGTAACAAAAGCGTATATTCGTAGTGGTGAGCGATCGGTGTTTTTTTATAAAAACGCAAGAGCGAACCGTTTACGAAGAATAGCTTTTGCTACCATTCCTTTTGAAATTAAGTTTAGAATGGATAAACGGGATTTAACTTACGTTAAATCCGTTTTATGAGGATTGGTGAAAATATTTAAATTCTCGCCTTCAAGGCTAACTAAAACTATTCCCGTATCAAGGGCGATTTTAATGCTTAAATCGGTGGGTGTGATTTGGGAGAGAACCACCGTTATGCCTGCCCTTATAACCTTGGAGAGTATATCCGAGGTTATTCTGTCGTTTAGAAAGAATACTTTGTCTTTAAGCTCTATTCCTCTCATAAGACAGTAGCCTATTACCTTGTCAGCGGCGTTTAGGGACGATATATCCTCTGCCTTAACGGTCTCCTTACCTGCTTTATACAATCCCGCACATTTAACACCTGATATATTCTTTAGACCGGGGCTTATTTCGGCGGTTTTAGCAATTTTACGCAGGGCGGCAATACTCACCTGAACCGGTCTGAACAACTGTATGGGGAGTTTAATTACTTTTTCCATCTCAACTACTATTTCGGCTCTTTGATTTTCCGGCTCCGATTCCAATTTGGAAACTTGAGAATAATGTTCAAAATATCCTTCGGCATACAAATTACCCACTACCAATTCTTTTAGGTATTGGGGCGTACAGTTGAGAGTACTGTAGTAACTGTCATTTAAAAATACTTTTAAAGGATATTCCGCCGGTGATTCCTGATATACTTCAATACTTCCTTGTTCCCGTACATGCAAGGCTTTTACTTTTTCTTTAACGGGTATTTCAGCATAATCCATCATATCACCTATTTATCATTAGTTCGGTGAAGCCGGGAAAAAAGACCGCTTTTTTTCTATTGTAATTTTATAAATTCCGGTTGCATTTTATTAAATACAGTAATATATTCAAAACCGGCTGCCTTTAAGTCTTTATAAGCTTTGTCAAAATTATAGGCTATCCATTCCGGAAAATGAGCATCGGAACCTACAGTAATAATCTTTCCGCCAAGCTCTCTGTACCTTTTTAAAATAGCTACAGTAGGATAGGGATATTCCCTGATTTTATAACCTGCGGCGTTAAGCTCCAAGCCCTTATCTTTTTTTATCAGATTAATTAATATTTCGTCAATAAGAGGACCAAACTTAACGTAATCTATGCTGTTATCCTTATAGGTTGCATAACGGAAAATATAGTCCAAATGACCTGAAACGCAAAAACAGTCAAATGCCTTTACACAATCCAAAAGGTAAGTGAAGTACTGAGTATAGGCTTCATCCTTGGTTTTGTTTTCAAAATAATCTCCCAGATGAAACTCCAATCCGTCCACATCGTGTACGGAACCTATGACAAAATCAAAATCATTGGAAGAAACCAGATTATTGATTTCTTTTACATGATTAAGACTAAGCCCTATTTCAACGCCGAATTTAATTGTTAATTTGTCCTTAACCGAATTTCTTACTCTGTTTAAGTCTTCTTTTAATTTATTATAATCAATAGGAGAAAACTCCCGGGTAAACTCCATATGGTCAGTTATGGCGATTTCTGTCAAACCCAATTCTATGCTTCGTTTTGCAATGGTTTCTATGGGTGTATCCGAATCCGGTGAGAATTCCGAATGCATATGATAATCAGTAGTCAGCAAGATTTTCAGCTCCTATATGTAACAGACTCCTGCAATATTGTGTGTTTGTTATTTTACAAATAAGGCAAGAAGTCGGTTTTGTCTTATAAAAATTTTTAACTGTGAACTTTTTAAGCTTATGTAATTATACTCCTCCAAACTTTACTTTGCAATATATGCACGGAAATCATATAGGGGCAGAAACAACTTTCCGCAAGATAAGGTATACATAATAACCGGGTTTCGTAAGAATAAAAAAAATAATACTCAAAAATTAAGCGGCAAATCTGCAATTTTGTCATATTTCAACATTAGTATGTCGAAATTTTGTTATTCAAATTGGATAAGAATTTTATAACTTGTTGCTTTAATTTCTAAGCTATGGTATAATTCCGGTTGGGTATTTAATCAGTATGAAATGAGTACGCTTTTTCCGTTAAATTGCCCGATTTGCACACAGGAAGGGGTGAAATTTATGCGTGAAGGAATTCATCCGGAATATTTTCAAGCAAAGGTTCGTTGCAATTGCGGTAACGATTTTGTAACCGGTTCGACTAAAAATGAAATACGTGTTGAGGTTTGTTCTAAATGCCATCCTTTCTATACCGGCAGCCAAAAACTTCTTTTGGAAGCGGGCGGTCGTGTAGAAAAGTTCAAGAAGAAATACAACCGTTAATTTTTGCCTTCCCCACTCGGGGAAGGGTTTTAAATAATGAGAATTGGATGAGATTTAATGCCGGTACGTTTTTGCATTTAGTTATGCAAGAACGTACTCATAACGTTAAATTCCCTATTATTTAATTTGCTATTATTGTTCGACAAGGTCGGGCTTACCATAAATCAATTTTTACGACTTAGCCGGATTATTTACAAAGTCCCGGCATAAGTATTTTTATACGGTAAATTTAAGATAGACTTAATTTCATTATATTTATAAATTAAACTTAATTACAAAAGGAATAGTAACAAAATCTATTCTTCGTAAACGGTTCGCTCTTGGGGTTTTTATGAAAAAAACACCGGTCGCTCACCATTACGAATATACCCTTTTGTTACTACTTAACTCAAAAATAAGTATATAAACAAACAGCATATATTTTCCCAATGAATCCCTGCGGTAAAAAAACTAAGTAACCTCTGATAAAGTATTAAAATAATCAGCGTTTACTGTATGCCGGGGTCATTTTATTTTTATATACAGTAATTATACTTCACAATGAACCGTTATCTTTAACGGATTAACGTTTCAAAAAAACAACCTACCGAATTTAAAGTATAATTACTTTAGCAGAAATGAAAGGAGCGTGAAGCATGCTGTTTAATAAATATCTGGAGGACACTCTGGAAAATTACGGTATTATAAACAACATGGAAACAATACATTCAAGGCTCTGCAGAATATTGTCAAAACCTGAAATTCAAAATAAAGATGTAGATATGATATTTCAAAATGTAACACAAAGATATTACAGAAAAAATTTTACCGGTATTGACGACTATGTTATAGATGAAACTCCTCCCAGTGAATGTAATTTTAAAATATTGGAATGCAGTTATCCTTATCTATCATACAATATTTGCTTTTCATTCATAGCTTCCTACAGAGGCGACGAAGTTTGGTACGGTGCATTCGTAGGCAAGCTTGATGATTTGTATTATGAGATAGAACAAAAATTCAGACAGAGAGCTAATACCGAAAATAAAGAAAAACGCCCGGCTGCAGTCGGCGGCAAGACATATAAGGCATATTCAAGAGATACTGAAAATCATAAATTTTTAAAGACCCTTTACGAAAACCTTTTCGACACAGAACGCTGGGAAACCAAAGATGAAAACGGAAACCCTATTTATACCCGCTTGGAAACCTTTTTAAATGCCACCTGCAAAATGGCATTACATCTGTTGGAAAAGGAAAATTCCGAACGATATATACTTGAAAATAGCGATAAAACAAGAGTCTTATTTGATTCAAGACTGCTGACCGTATACGGAACGAGATTATATTTATCATACGAAAAACAAAAATACGTTATACCCGATTCAGCAAAAACCGAGGTAGGCTGTCGTTTAATAAACCCCACGATTATTTTCAGCTACAAAACAGCTTCCTTATTGGGTTTTTCAAATAACTACGATAAAATCGAGTCTTTTCCTTTCTGGGTAGACCCGGCTTCTCTTATATTTAACGGCAGGTTTGAAGATTTTAATTTGAATGATATTTCTCATTTCGACCATATTTACTTGGAAAGAAGAGACCGACTGCCGGAATGTTTGAGAACTTTATCATCCATAGACTTGTTATATAAAATAAAAAGTTCCGTGGAACACGCAGTACTTATGAGCAAACTGGATTATACATATATTCGCCCTATGTATAACCTAAGAACATATGAGATAAACTTCTTGATACCCTTATTTTCCGACTTTAAAAACTCCAGACCCGACTGTGCCATCGTAGTCAACAAATACATGGATCATTGGATTATTTATACGGTGCTGGATATGGAATCCGCCTATAACAATGCAAGACTTATATCTCTGCCCAATGCAAGTTGGTTAATTGAAGAATAGAACAAGAATAACCGGTATAAAACAATTATTAATAATTTTACAAAGACCGGTAAAAATAATAAAAAATAATTTACAAATTCGGTCGGTAAGGAGGCTAATATGGAAATAAGTATTCCCACACCTCATATCACAGCAAAAATTAATGACGTGGCAAAGACGGTTTTAATGCCCGGAGACCCTTTGAGAGCAAAATTTATCGCAGAGCATTATTTAACCGAAGTTAAATGTTTTAATGAAGTCAGAAATATGCTGGGATTTACCGGCAATTATAAAGGCAAGCCCGTTTCGGTTATGGGTTCGGGTATGGGTATGCCCTCAA
This sequence comes from uncultured Defluviitaleaceae bacterium, assembly GCA_964468805.1. GTDB lineage: Bacteria > Bacillota > Clostridia > Lachnospirales > WRBF01 > CAYXWM01. The sequence continues at coordinate 39,244 of CAYXWM010000010.1, read as the reverse complement.
TGGGAATTTACTCCTATGAATTATTTAACTTATACAACGTAGAGAAAATTATCCGCATAGGTTCATCAGGTGCCTTAAGCGAAAAAGTAAAAATAAGAGATATAGTTATAGCCCAAGCGGCTTGTACAAATTCTAGATACGGTGCTCAATTTAAACTTCCCGGAACATTTGCACCCATAGCCGATTTTGACCTTGCTGTAAAAGCTTACGCAACCGCCATGGAAAAGAATCTTTCTGTGCATGTAGGAAATATTTTATCTTCGGATTTATTTTACGACGATGCAAATTCCGCCGGTGCATGGCAAAAAATGGGCGTACTCTGTACAGAAATGGAAACTGCGGCATTGTATATGAATGCTGCTCGTGCCGGCAAAAAAGCACTGAGTATCCTTACTGTATCGGATTCTATTTTCACTCCGGAAACCACCACAGCAGAAGAACGGGAAACAAGCTTTACTCAAATGATGGAACTGGCGTTGGAAATAATATAGACGGAAACACAGTTATAAGATTTTAAGAATAATAACAAAAAACTACCCTTTAAAAAGGTAGTTTTTTTATTTATTAGTAATACATAATTTTAGTGCATTTCTACTTAAACCGCTGTATTTCCCTTGAGTTTATTTAACAAGCGAATAATGGGCTTTTGTTCTATGGGGTGCATTGCATAAGGAGCTATTTCTGCCAAGGGTTCCAAAACAAAAGTACGTTCGGTCATTCTTTCGTGAGGAATAATAAGGCAGTCCGCATGGAAGATGTTTTCATCGTAAAGCAGGATATCTATATCAATTGTTCTGGGTCCGTTAGGAATGGTACGAACCCTGCCCAGAGAGCGTTCTATGTTGGAAGTAAGTTCAAACAATTCTATAGGTGAAAGAAGCGTTTTTATTTCCACGGCACAGTTTAAAAATTTATCTTGGTCGAGATAGCCTACCGGTTCGGTTTCTGTAAAGGAAGAAACCTTGATAACCTTTGTATCGTCGGTATTCAATGCCTTAATAGCTGTGTTCAGGTATTCCTGTTTGTCGCCCATGTTGGATCCCAAGCCCAAAAATACCGTATGACGACCCCTGGTAATATTAACGGCTACATAGTCCAGATGACAGCCTATGGGTGCCCAGGGTTTTTTAACGGTTACTTCCACCGTATTTACCGCCTCGAAATTTTTGAGTATTTCGGAAGCCAGATATTCGGCACAGGTTTCTATCAGTTTAAATTGGTTATTCTTAAAGGATTCTTCCGTGAATTTGCATACTTCCGCGTAATCCAAAAGTTTTGCGGTATTGTCGTTTTTTGAGGCTTGCAGAAAATCGGAATGTAAGACCATTGAAATTAAAAACTTTTGTCCCAGAATGTTCTCTTCTTTAAACAATCCGTGAAAAGCATATACTTCCAAATCATTTATAATTATCTTATCCAAGGCTACTCCTCCTTATTTTATCAGACATAATTGCTGCTCGTTTGTTTTCTTTTACATCGTGTACCCTTACAAAGTCACAACCCTTCATAATTCCTATGGCTGTGGTTGCCAGTGTACCCTCCAGGCGTTGATCGGTGGGTAAATCTCCCAGAGCCTTTCCAATGGTGGACTTTCTGGAAGCACCCAAAAGAAAGGGGTAGGGCAATTTTTCTGTTAATTTGTCCATGTTGTTTAAAACAAATAAATTTTGCTCGTAGGTTTTTCCGAAGCCTATGCCGGGGTCTAAAATTATGTTGGATTTGGAGACACCGTTTTTTAAAGCAATTTCTATACTTTCCGTTAAGTCTTCAACCATTTCTTCTATTATATTTTCATACCGGGTATTGTCTCTGTTATGCATGAGACAACAAGGAAGGTCATATTCTGCGGTTAAGCCTGCCATTTTCTCAGAATGTCGAAATCCCCAAATATCGTTAACCATATCGGCACCTGCCTTGATTGCCGCTTCCGCTACAGCCGGTTTATAGGTATCTATTGAAACCGGTGTGTTTAAGAATATGGACTTTAAGGCAGCTATTACCGGGATAACTCGTTTAATCTCCTCTTCTTCGGAAATCTTTTCATGACCGGGTCTTGTAGATTCGCCGCCTACATCTATAATATCCGCACCTTCATCTATCATTTCTTTAGCGTGTTTTAAAGCAGTTTGAAGGGAATTAAAGCTTCCGCCGTCGGAAAAGGAATCCGGGGTCACGTTTAAAATCCCCATTATATATGTACGTTTGCCAATTTCAAATTCTGTGTTACCGATTCTCATGTCGGCTCCTTTCGGTAGACAATCACGGATTAAGCCCTAAACATTTATGCCTTTATTTTTTCTGTCTTCCGTCCAATCACATTCCTTAAAAGCCTTGCAAGCGAAGCAACGCCGGGACTCTTTGTCTGCACGATAAATCAGTTTGTTAAAATCATTTTCCGTATCGGGGCAATTTCTGTGGCTGAGTATGGCAGCGGTTATCTGTTCTGATTCTTCGTTATTATAGCCGCATTCTTCAAGTATATCCCTTGAAAGCCGAGCACTCGCCAAACAGTGAGGCGTTTTGGATTCATACTGTTCCCACTTGCCTATGTCATGGAGCAGAGCGGTAGCATAAATCAAATCCTTTTCTATGTTTAATCCGGATTCCAAGTTGTATATATAGGCTATTCTGGCAACGTCCAAAAAATGTTGAATATTATGCTTGCAAAATATACGTTTTTTTTCGTGCTTCCGGATTTTTTTCAGATATTTAAGATATTTTGGATTGGTAATAATTAAATTTATTCTGTCCATACTATTTTCCCGAGATATTAATTAATGACAGAGCTTCCGCTCTCTTTTGGGCATCGTTTTTAAATATGCCTCTGTTTGCAAAAGTTACCGTTTTAGAGCCGGGCTTTCTAATCCCTCTCATGGTCATGCAAAGATGTTCCGCCTCTACAACTACACATACCCCTCTGGGATTTATGGCTTCTACAATAATATCTGCCAGTTCGGCACATAATTTTTCTTGCAATTGCGGCTTTTTGGAGATATTGTCCACCAATCGTGCTACCTTGCTTAACCCCAGAATTTCACCGCTTTCGTTGGGCAGGTAAATAACATGGGCTTGACCGGTAAAGGGTAAAAGATGATGTTCACACATGGAATACAGCGTAATATCCTTTACCACAACCAAATCATCGCCCGTACCTTCATAAAACACCTTTATTAATTCTTTGGGGTCTTGATGCATACCCGCAAAGACTTCTTCATACATGTTTGCCACCCGTTTGGGCGTTTCCAGCAAACCTTCTCTATTGGGATCTTCTCCGATTGCTATTAAAATTTCTCTAACGGCATTTTCGATTCTGGTTTTGTCTACCATATGCTAACCTCATTCAGAATATAATTTTTATGAGTTAAAGCTGATTCTTATGAATAATCTTTAAGTATTCACGAAAAAGTATTAATTTCTCTGATTTGATTCCGGATAAATTTAATATCTTGTCGGTCAGGTCAAAAAATATAATAACATTATAATATCTTCTGTCGAAAAAAGCAAAATAATTATGAAATATTTCGTTAAAATTTTACGATGGCTTTCTATGTGTAATTATTGCAATACAAGCCAAAATCTATATAATAATGTGTGTTCAAGGAAAACAGAAACTGAAATTATGTTATAATTAATAAGGGTATACACACGAGGAGAGATTATAATGTTAAATATGACGCCGGGACCAACAGCAGTTCACGAAGACGTAAGAATGAGACTTTCCCTTGATTATCCCAACACCGATTTGGATGATTCTTTTGTTGATTTCTACCAACAGCTGTCAAGGAAAATCGCCGGAATTCTAAATACAACCAATGATGTAATCATAATGTGCGGCGAAGGGATGATAGCTCTTGAAGCCGCCTGTGTCTCTTTAATAGAAAAGGGAGATAGGGTACTGTGTATAGACAATGGGATTTTCGGAAATGGGTTTAAAGAACTTATAGAATTGGCAGGCGGTAAAGCCGTAATGTTTTCCGGGGATTATGATAAGCCCATTGACGTTGAAAAATTGGAGGAGTTTTTTAAAGAAGATTCCAACTTTAAGGTAGCCACCTTGGTTCATTGCGAAACACCCACCGGGCTTACCAACCCTGTTGAGCGGATTTGTCCAATACTTAATAAATACGGAATAATCAGCATAGTAGATTCCGTATCTGCCATAGGCGGCGAGGAAATTAATGCGGATAGGAACAAAATTGACGTGGTTTTGGGGGCTTCTCAAAAATGTCTGTCAGCACCGACGGGGTTAAGTTTTTTATCCGTAAGTCAAGCTGCTTGGGATAAAATGACCGGCAGATATAACCCTATTCCAAGTTATTATCTGAATCTGTTAAATTACAAAGATTCGGTAAAAAACAGATGGTTTCCTTATACCATGCCCGGGGCTTTACTTTTCGCCCTTGACACGGCAGTTGACAGGCTGATCGGCGAAACCGAGTTCGTAAAACGCCATGAAAGAATAGCCAAGGCTGTACGTGCCGCTTTAAGCCAAGCAGGTTTGGAATTGTTTTGTAAAGAAGGTCACTCCAATACTGTTACTGCCTTTTACGTACCCAAGGATACGGATTATGGGCAAATATACAAGGATATGCTAAATCTTGACGTGATGATAGCAGGTTCTTTGGGAGAATTTAAAAACAGACTTATAAGAATCGGTCATATGGGAGAGAATTGTAGCGTAGAGAAAGTTGCTGTGGCTTTAGCTGCCTTGGATAGGGTTTTAAGAAACAAAGGAGTAATCTCCGGAGATTTGTTGAATCATATATTCGCCAAGGAACTTATCTAACTCTCGGGGCATTATAGTAAAGCTGCTTTTTTAAAGCCGAACTATAATTTATCGATGCAATTGAGCGGCCTACTTAAAGGACTGAATGAAATGAAAAGACTGTTGCAATTTGTTTTTCTTATATTTATGGGATTAATATTAATATCCATGCTTTATGAGGTAAAGACTGCTCCCGTTTGGCAGTTGCAAACCAATGAAGTTTTTGTTACCGGAAATTATAAGGTACTAAACCCAAGCAATTTGCCGGCAATATACAGAATGAACACCTATCTTCCTCGTTTTCGGGAAAATACCCGAGAAACGGCAGATTATTATTGCAATAGTTTTAATATTAAGGGAAGTTTTGAAGAAGAGGAGGATTTTTACTGCTATTCGGATAAGCAATCCCTACTGATAGTATATAAATATATGGATTATATTAGATATGAAAGTAAGGTTGCCACCGTATCGGTGAATCCATCTATTACTCCCGAAGAAGCTGTAAAAAAAGCTATGGCCTTTATAGAGGCACGTTGCCTGAGTTTAAAATATGACCATACCAATACCGAGTTTTCCGACAATACCATTAAAGTAACCTTTGTGGATAAATTGGGGAACTACGAGAAGAATGACTTTAACACCTGTGTTACCATGGATAGTGACGGAAGGATTTTATCCATGGACTATTATTATTTAAGATACAGTATTTTTAATAGTTGTGAGATAAAATCATTGATACAGGCGGCTGATGAATTGCCTGAAGCTTATCAAGAAGTTGTAATTAATGATGTTGTATTGAATTACGTATATGAAAACAGCATCTTACAGCCGGCGTATATTTTTAAAGGAATGAACCGGGACGGTTCGGAGTTTTCGGCGTATGTAAAGGCAGCGAATTTTAAATAGGGTTAATAAAATTCATGCTAAGAATAAGTTAAAAAGGTGAAGCAGAATATTCCGCTTCACCTTAAATTTTTACATAGTTTTAGAAGATGAACAGCCGCTACAGCCATTACATCCGCTGCAAGAATTCTTTCCCGCTTTTTTATCACGATACATCTTGTATGTTACAAAGGCAACAGAGGCAAATACTGCCAACGCCACCAAAACGGTTGGTAAGTTTTGAATTATAAGATTCATAAAATTCACCTTGAGTAATGTATTTACGGTGTTTTTGACAAGGATACCGTATAATAAACTTGTTATCCTTAATAGGATATGTGATAATAAGCGTAGCAGACAGAGGGCGGTGTAACTCTCTTTTGGGTAGAGCCACGTAAGAAAGAATTCGTCTCTGTCCTTACGATTATATACTATAGAGCCGGGTAGCTACCGAAATCGATACGCTATTATGATGCGATACCGCTAAACAGAAATATAAAATATAAACCTTTTAGGAGAGATAATATTGAAACTAAAAATTGAAACAACTACAACAGGTGTAGATTGGACTGCTGTTAAATCTCTGCTTGCTAAGGAAAATATGGCGACCTATAGTGTCGAAAAACATAAAATCGCCTTTGAGAACAGTTCAAAAGTTATATTCGTTTACGACAGTGATGTCCTCATTGGATGCGGGCGATTATTAACTGACGGCTCATATCAGGGTGTCCTGTACGATATTGTCGTCCGCAGTGATTATCAAGGACATGGATTAGGAAAAACAATAGTCGCAGAGCTGTTGAAAGATCAAGATGACAAAAATATACTGCTATACGCAACGCCCGGAAAGGAAGGATTTTACCAAACCTTGGGGTTTCGTAAATCTGAAACCGCCATGTGTCGTTTTATCGACATTGATTCGGCTATTAGAAAAGGTCTAATCCGGTAGAAATTTTAATTTTATAAACTTTACAGCCGGTCTTTCACTGTTCTTATCCTAAGAGGATAACGCCTTTGTAGTATTACGAATAAGTCTTTTATCTACGGGCTTTCTTACAAGTAAGTACAGTAATGTTACCGCTAATACTACAGCAATCGCTGTCCAAACCGTAAATAAACCGGTTGAAAACAGTAACCCAAATTGATAAACAATCAAAGAAGCAATATAAGCAAATCCGCACATATATCCGATTGCTATTCCGGTCCACTTTGCACTGTTCATTTCCCGCTTGATTGCACCCATGGCGGCAAAGCAAGGAGCACAAAGCAGATTGAATACCAGGAAAGAATAGGCGGAAAGAGCCGTGAAATGTACTGCAAAAGCAGAAAGCCCTTCAAAACTTCCTTCTTCAACCAAAGTCAAAGCATCGCCGCCTATACCGAAAAGTACCCCGAATACTCCCACAACTTCTTCTTTTGCAAGCAATCCCATTATGGTTGCAACAGCGGCTTGCCAATTACCGAAACCCAGCGGTGCAAAGATAGGAGCAATGATATTACCCAAAGTCGCCAGTATGCTGTGGTTCATATCCTCCACCATTCCAAAACCGGTGGGACCGAATCCGAATGCCGAGAGAAACCAAATAACAATGCTTGCCAAGAGAATGACTGTTCCTGCTCTTTGAATAAATGAGAGACTTCGTTCCCAAGTACTGCGTAATATATTGGAGGGCGTTGGCAGATGATAAGAGGGCAATTCCATAACAAAGGGAGCCGGTTCGCCCGGGAATAAACTGCTTTTTTTAAGGATGATACCGGATATAACCACAGCCACCATACCGATAAAATAAGCACTAGGTGCAACCCACCATGCTCCGCCGAACAACGCCCCTGCAATAAGAGCCACTATGGGCATTTTAGCACCACAGGGAATAAAGGTTGTGGTCATTACTGTCATTTTTCTGTCACGGTCAGATTCTATGGTACGTGATGCCATAACCCCGGGTACTCCACAACCGGAACCTATTAACATAGGAATAAAGCTTTTTCCGGAAAGTCCGAATTTACGGAATATTCTGTCCATAATAAAAGCAACCCTAGCCATGTAACCGCAATCCTCCAGCATAGAAAGCAAAAAGAACAATACAAACATCTGGGGAACAAATCCAAGTACTGAACCCACGCCACCCATTATACCGTCTACAACCAATCCCACTAACCAAGGAGCAACATTCATTGATTCCAATAAACTGCCGGCGGCCGGCAAAACCCATTCACCGAATACGGTGTCATTGGTAAAATCAGTGAGCAGTGTACCCACAGAGGTAATGGAGATATAGTAAACAAAAAACATAACAGCTGCAAAGATAGGCAGTGCCAAAATACGATGTGTTACAATACGGTCAATTTTGTCAGAGGCAGTGAGGCTTCCCACCGGCGCTGACTTTTTCACACAAGAAGAAACTATCTTGGATATGTAAGCATAGCGTTGATTGGTGATAATACTTTCCGCATCATCGTCTTGCTCTGCTTCGCAATGGGCTATGTGCTCCTCCAAATGATTTAAGAGTACTGACGAAAAGCGAAACTTACTCATTACCGCTTGATCGCGTTCAAATATTTTTATGGCATACCAACGTATATTTTGTGCCGATACATAACTTTCGATTGATTCTTCTATATGGGCAATGGCGTGTTCGATACTGCCGTCAAAGTTACAAGGTGCAAATTCTTTCGGGGCTTCCTGTGCCGCTGCAACCGCTCGCAAAGCTGCAGCCAGGGTGCCCTCGCCTTTTAAGGCTGACATTGTAACTACGGGACAGCCCAAGGACTTTGACAGCTTCTCTATGTTAATTTCATCACCGTTTTTACGGACGGCATCCATCATGTTGAGAGCCACAACCACCGGGATTCCCAGTTCTGTTAGTTGAGTAGTTAAATAGAGATTTCTTTCGATATTGGTAGCATCTACAATATTTAAAATTGCATCAGGCTTTTCGCTTACCAGATACTCTCTTGTTACTGCTTCTTCCGGGGTGTACGGAGACAGTGAATATACCCCCGGCAAGTCTTGTATAATAACATTTTTATTGTTTTTCAGCTTACCCTCTTTTTTTTCAACCGTAACACCGGGCCAGTTTCCAACATACTGTGCTCTGCCTGTTAGGTCATTAAAAAGAGTAGTCTTACCGCAGTTTGGATTGCCGGCAAGTGCAATTTTTAACTCTGACATTATGTCCTCCTTATCGGTTAGTTTTACCTAACCCGTTATTAAAAAATTTATTCTACTTCTATAAAATTTGCATCCGCTTTTCTGACGGAAAGCTCGTATCCTCGAACGTTTAACTCTATAGGGTCACCCAGCGGAGCGACTTTTCGTATCATTACAGTAGTGCCTTTGGTTATACCCATATCCATAATTCTGCGTTTTGAAGCACCTTCACCGTGAAGCTTTACCACCGTTACACTTTGCCCGATGGGAATATCGCTTAATGTTTTCATAGAAATTACTCCTTCTTGTTATTCTGTAAATATAGCGAATTAATTAGAATCTACTAAACCAAAATTCTGTTTGCCATGGTTTCGTCCAAAGCTATGCGGCTGTCTTTTACCGATAATATCAAATTGCCGGCAAGCTTGGAAATTACGGTTATTTTACATCCAACAACAAAACCCATTTCAGCCAGATGTTGTCTGACTTCGTCTTTTCCTGTTATTTTACGTATATAGTTTGTATCACCTATATTGGTCATTGTTAAGGGCATCATTTTTTCCTCCCGTTAATTAACTGTTTAAGTCGGTTAGTTTAACCTAACCTATTGTGATAAAAATAGTTAGGTGTTCCTAACTTTATTACCGGGATTATAGCACACCGATATTTTATTTGTCAATACTGTAATTAAATTTGCCAAAAATATTGCCTTGTGATAAACTGTTATTGAGGTGAAAGAGGATGAAAGAATCCGCAGAAAACTATCTGGAAACTATATTACTTTTAAGCAAACGGCAGGGGCAGGTACGCTCTATAGATGTAGCAAACGAGACCGGTTATGCAAAGCCAAGCATTAGCGAAGCAATGAAAAAACTAAAAGCAAAAGAGCTTATTGAGATAGATTCCGGCGGATTTATAACTTTTACGGAAATGGGCAGGCAAAAAGCCGAAGCAATTTTAGAACGACACGAGGTTTTAAAACAGGCTCTTATAAAGTTAGGTGTACCCGAAGAAATTGCCGAGGAGGATGCCTGTAAAATAGAGCATAATTTGAATGAGGTTTCCTTCAAAAAGATCAAGGAATTTTTTAATAAAGGAAAACAAAATTAATGTCAGAGCGAGGATATAGTCTCGCTCTTTTATATTGAAAAATTACTTTACCGTATGGGGATTGGAAATTTCGACTTATACTAAAGACTTACTTTCCGGGATTATTTTGCTTTTGTCCTAAGTATCACTGAACTTGCTTTTGACATAAGATAAAAAATAAACATATTGGGAGGTAACTTTTATGATTTCTCAAGAAGAATACATAATTTTATCATTGGAGAATCATTTATTTTTTGCTCGAATTATGAAGGAACACTCGTTTTTTTTGCAAGTAAGTTTTACCCCAAGAGATGCGGAATATGTCGCCCGAGCTGATAATTTCAGAAAACAGTTTGATGAGCTGTTAAAAGAAGTAATAAGTTTATCAAATGGTGTAGTCAGTAAACAAGTGCTGGATTCCGGGGAAATAATTACACCTTTCACACTTGAAGCGGAGAAAGTTTCATCTTTTTATACCGGAGTACAATTAGCAACGGAACTGACGGAAGAAGAAGCCGGATTAACAGGTTACAAGTTTTTTGACTTTAATTCCGAAAACTTTGTGTATAAAGTAGATCAATTAAATAATACGGCAATCTCACTCATAATTTCACTTATTCAATTTAAGAACACCGTTTTGTCAAACGTTCTTTCCTGCCAAATGTTTACATACAATTACCCTTCCTTATTGCAACATATCATACACGAAGCCCAACTTTACTTAAATATTATCAATCTTTTGCAGAAAAAACAGAGCATTAATTTTAATCCTTACGAACAGGAAGCATTTTGGGATCACATAATGGCAGAGCATTCAAAGTTTATTCACGGTTTACTTGACCCGTCGGAAGAGTTTCTCATTCAAAAAGCGGAATTTTTCGGCGAAGAATTTGATATGTTGGCAAGGGAAGCAATGGTTGCAATAGATAGCAATGATTCATATAATGAACTAAAATACAGTACCATTCATGCAACAAAGGAACTGCGAAATTTCAAGGAACAAGGCACAGAAGGTTTATTGGCATGCAAAATTAAAGGACTTATACTTCCTTTATTGGCAGACCATACACTGCGGGAAGCAAACCATTACTTGAGGTTGTTGGAATCTTAAATGCAAAGATGCTTTATTCTGTAAATAAACTAATTCCATATAAGATGAAGGACAAAAATAATGGTTTTTCCTTGAACCGTTGGAAAAAAGTCAATTATTTTTGTCCTCTGTTTAAAATGGAATCATTACATATGTCAAGAAACAGAACAAGGGCGACCGTAATTACCGGTCGCCCTTGTTCGCTAATATAATTGTATTTAATTAGAAGAGGCATAGCAAGAACCGTCTTGCAAGCCCATTCCGCCGAAACCCATTCCGCGACCGCCGCCGCCTTGACCTCTGCCTGAACCTGTTCCGCGGTTACCGCAACCTTCGCCAAGTCCGGTTCCGGAGCAGAACCCTGCACCTGAATTTTGACCCATTCTTCCTGTACCGGTGCCGTCGCATACAGCTTGATTTTCTTCCATTGCCTTAATTATTGCATCTGCTCTTTCACGGGTAATTCTGCCGGCTTCAACTTGAGCATTTAAGCTATCCTTTTTAATTTCAAGGATCTCGGCTTTGAATTCATCGAGTTTTCCTGCCTCGGAAGCAATAGTTCCGAAGGATTTGCCTGTTTCATATCTTTCTGCAACGACACTTTCCAACGTTCTGCCGGTTATTCCCGCAACAGCTTCTGCGGGATTTTTATAAGCAGAATCCGCAAGAACCGAAATAGATGTAGCACCCAGTGCCAAAACCAATGTTCCTACCGCAAAAATTTTTTTAATGTTTTTCATTTAGATTACCTCCTTTAAAATTAATTGGTTCTAAGTAAAACTAACCCTTTGTTGTTATGGTTATATGATATACTGCATTTGTGTCATTACTGTGTTTTTTGTTTAATATTTTTATGAATTTTCAGAAGTTACAAATAACAGTATAATACGGAAATTAAAACTTAAATATAAATTTGGCACCTTCACCTTCGTTACTTTCGGCAACGAGCATCATGTTGTGTCTGTCTGCAATTTGCTTTGCAATTGCAAGCCCCAGACCTGTACCTGTTTTGTTGTGTTCGGAACGGGATTTATAGAACCTGTCGAATATATAAGGAAGGTGTTCCTGTGCTATGCCTTTACCGTAGTCTTTAATATAAAGCTGTCTACCTTCAAGTACAACCTCTACAACTCCCGATTCCTCGGAAAATTTAATGGCATTATCAAGAACAATCATAAACATTTGTCTGAGCCTACCATAATCTCCTGTAATGTTGCAGTCGTTTGTATGTTTTCTTACGATTAAGTTAATATTCTTTCTTTTCGCCAGCTGTTCCGCACTTCTTATAAAGTCATCTATTATTTGACAGATTGAAATTTCACTTTTTTCTATAATGAAATCGGAATTTTGCAATCTTGATAAATCAAGCAAATCTCCAACCAGCCTTTGCAGAAATTTCGCTTCATTCAGCATTTGGGCATGGTAAACATCAATTTTATCCGGGTCGGAAACAACCTTATCTACCAAGGCTTCCAAAGAACCTCGGATTACCGTAATAGGGGTACGAAGTTCATGTGAAATATTTGCCACAAATTCACGTCTCATTTGTTCAAGCTTTGTACTTTGTCGGTTTGCATTATCCAACCGTTCCGCCAAAATATCAAGAGTATTTGCCAGCTCTCCGATTTCATCTTTTTGAGAAATGTTGTTTTGAGCCGAATAATCTCCATCTGCCAAGCGAAGAGCGGTAATTTTCATCCTGTCTAGGGGTTTCGTAAATGAGTATGAAAAACTTGTTGAAAGAATAATTGAAATTAAAAGGGCAGTTATTATACTTATTCCCAGCATAATGAACCCGTTAAATATGGCTTCGTCAGTACCCTTTACCGGTGAGTGCAGAAGTACTGCACCCAAAATATCACCGGCACTGTTTTTTATGGGTACTCCTACGGTTAAAGTCAGTTCGGACAGAACACTGCTGAAATCCTCGCTGAATTCGATTTTATCCATAAAGATTTCTTTTATCAGCTTTTCGGCATTTTGAGGCAAGTCGGAGTAACTGTAGTTACTGCTCATCATTCCGTGCCCTTTGCCGCCTGTAATAAGATTCAAATCTTTATCCACAATCCATACGTTTGTGCCGGCTATGTCACCCATAAAACGGATATACGCTCCGAAACCACCCATTCCGCCCATTCCTCGACTTCTGTTCATAAATGACGAAAGAGTGGTAGCTATGGAATTTGCCCTAGTTTCAAGTTCTGTTCTGTGGATGTTTAGGGTATGATTTCTAAATAAAAACATAAACACGGAACCGATTATAAAAGAAAAAATAATCAGAGCCACAGCAAAACCAAAGCTGAGTTTTAAAGCAATTTTTGTTGGAGCCTTAGTAAAAAAGTTGAGTTTATCTGTTTTTTTAATCACTTTTTAGCACCTCATACTGTTTCTTTTTCTATACATCTGTCAAGAAACAGTATCAAATTTATAACCCACGCCCCAAATAGTTTTAATCTCCCATGACGGATGATTGTATTCGTCAAGCTTTGCCCGAAGCCGTTTTATATGGCTGTCTACTGTGCGGTTGTCACCAAAATAATCATATCCCCAAAGAGAATTTAGAAGATTATCTCTGGAGAATACTTTGTTTTTACTGCTTGCCAGGGTCCATAAAATTTCTGTTTCTTTTTTAGTAAGAGATACGTTGTTGTCGTTTATTGAAACGGTATAGTCCTCAAGGTTTATTACAAGGTTATCATAGCGAAAAATACGGAGAGTTTTTGAATCTTCACGAGTTATTCTGCGAAGAATGGCTTTTACTCTGGCTATAATTTCACCGGGAGAAAAAGGTTTTACCACATAATCGTCCGCACCTATTTCCAGCCCCATGATTTTTTCGAAATCTTCGCCTCTTGCCGTCACCATTATAATGGGCACATTGGAGGTTTTGCGAATTTCTCTGCATACTTCAAAGCCATCCAGTTTAGGCATCATAACGTCAAGCAGCAATATATCGGGTTTTTCTGACTTGAATTTTTCTAAAGCCTCTGCTCCGTCAAGAGCTATTACTGCCGTAAATCCTTCTTTTTTGGCATATTCCTCTAAAATAGAAGTTATTTGTTTGTTATCATCAACTATCAGTATCTTGGACATTGCATTTTCCTCCTTTTACTGATATTAAGGTATATGTATGGCGGTTTTGTGTTTTTTTGGGGTTTACTTAATTATAACATAATTATATATTTTGGGAGAAGCGGTTATTTAAAAGATATTTTGTTTGATTGAGTATAGGTTAATTTTATTTTATAATAATACTGATATTAAAAAAGCACAGAAATTACAGGTGGATTATGAGTACAAAAAATAAAGTTCTTGAATTACTTGAAAAAAACAGAGGAAAAAGTATATCGGGCGAAGAAATAGCCGGACGGTTGAACATTTCTCGCACTGCTGTATGGAAAGCAATTAAATCTTTGATACAAGAGGGTCATGAAATACAGGCTGTGACCAATCTGGGTTATGTACTTTCGGAAGAAAGCAATGTTTTATCGGTGCAAGGATTGCTGCCTTATTTAAGGGAAGAAACTTATGCAGAAAAAATAAATATATTCAACTCATTAGAGTCAACAAACAAAACAGCCAAGGAAATGGCAATTAACGGATGTGAACACGGAACAGTAATTATTGCCGACAGTCAAACGGCAGGAAACGGCAGATACGGCAGAACCTTTTACTCTCCACCGGGAAGCGGATTGTATATGAGTTTTGTTTTGCGTTCAAGCTTAATTAACCTACCAAATGTCACCATGATTACCTCCGCCACGGCGGTGGCAGTATGCAGAGCCATACAAACAGTCACCGGTAACAATGCAGAGATAAAGTGGGTAAACGATATATTATTAAACGACAAAAAGATATGCGGTATTTTAACGGAGGCAATTACAGATTTTGAAAGCGGTTCTATTGATTGGATAGTGGTGGGTATAGGGATAAATATAGATACTCAGGATTTTCCCGATGATTTAAGCCAAACAGCTACGGCTATATTTACCCATAAAGTGGGCGGTACAGTCAGAAACCGCCTTTCTGCTGAAATAATTAATACTTTTCTGTCGTCAAACTCATGTTTAAACCATAACGAAATGTACAAAGAATATAAGGAAAGGTTAACCTTATTGGGTAAAAGGATTAGAGTTACAGTGGGCAATGAAGCCTTTGATGCAACGGCTATGGATATTGATGAAAAATTACGTCTTGTTGTCAAAAAGACAGATGGCGGTATATCTACCCTTTCAGCCGGAGAGGTTTCAGTATCATTGTAAACCTATATTTGATTGAGGGTTGACAATGACAAGATCTCTAAGTATAATAGTAAAAAATTCCTATTATACATGAGGTTTGCTATGACTAACAAAACAACCAAAACACTTATTTTATGTGCCTTTTTTGCTGCCCTAACAGCGGTATTGTCCCAAGTTGCAGTACCTTTAGGTCCGGTTCCCACCAATTTAGCTCACATATCGGTATTTTTGGCGGCAGGTTTGCTTGGTGCAAAATATGGAGCTTTGAGCCAACTTGTTTATGCACTTATTGGAGCGGCGGGTCTACCGGTTTTTGCAGGATTTATGGGTGGTATCGGCAGGATTCTGGGACCAACAGGAGGATATATCATCGCTTATATCATAACTGCTTTTGTAGCTGGATTTATTATTGAACGTTTTGGCAGAAAGTCTGTTAAAATCTCGTTTATGGCTATGTACGCCGGATGGATAATTACATATTTTTTTGGAACATTGTGGTATACCTATGTTACCCAAACAAATTTTATGGCAGCACTGTCAGTTTGCGTAGTACCTTTTCTGGTCGGTGATTGCATTAAGACAATATTAAGTGCTTACCTTATCAAAAGGTTAAGTGCTATAGTTTAAAAATAACTTTAAATTGATCACACGTTTTAGAACTGTGTTTTGATAAGTAGGAGTATGAGGGAGAAACTTTTTTCGCCGTAGTAAAAAGGCTTTCTCCCTCAAATTTTTCGGAGTGGAGAAAATTTCCGCTCTTTTTTATTTATTTTCTTGACTTAAAGTAACTTTAAGGTGCTATACTTCATCCATGGCTAAGTACTTTTCTATAAAAGACGTATCGCAACTTACAGGATTATCCCCTTCTAATATCCGTTATTACGAAAGCGAGGGCTTGATTGGCAATGTAGAGCGTGATGCTACCGGTATCAGGCGGTTTAGTGAGAATGAAATCGAATGGATAAAATTTTTGGGGAAACTTAAAGAAATGGAGATGCCTATAGCACAAATGAAAAATTATGCCGTATTGAGAGCACAAGGCGACAGTACAATACAAGAAAGAATACAAATTTTAGAGCAGCATAAGCAGTCTGTGCTTCTAAAAATAGATAAGCTTTTAAATAATGTACGCTTACTGGATGATAAAATTGAAATTTATAATAACCGGGAGGAAAATAAAAATGACAGATAACACTCGTTTTGAAAAGGGATTGAAAAAGTTATTTGAAGTAGACGGAAACACCGGCGTTGAGATAACCGAAAACCTAGGGGATTTGGGTAGATATATAGTAGAATTTGCATTCGGAGATATTTACAGCAGAGAAAATCTTTCGCTAAGGGACAGAGAAATTGCTACCATTGCAATGTTAACCTGCCTTGGCGGACGCGAACCTCAATTGGACGTACACATCCATGCCGGGCTGAATGTGGGTCTGACCAAACAAGAAATTGAAGAAATTATAATTCAAACAGTACCCTATGCCGGCTTTCCCACGGCTATAAACGCAATGAATGTTTTGAAAAAAATTGTGGACTAAATTAATGCCGAGTATGAACCGTATAGTATTTACCTGTGAAAGGAGGTAATTAATTTTGAATGTTCGTGAAGCAATTAAAAATATTCCGCTATTTAGGGCCGCCCGTTCTTCTACCCTTGAAGAGCTTATATCCTATGCTATGCTTAAACACTATAAAAAAGGAGAACATTT
The DNA here is from genome assembly GCA_964468805.1 of uncultured Defluviitaleaceae bacterium. GTDB lineage: Bacteria > Bacillota > Clostridia > Lachnospirales > WRBF01 > CAYXWM01. Next base: position 22,317 of record CAYXWM010000010.1, on the reverse strand, counting down.
ATTTTTTGATCAAGATGATGTTCGGCAAGTTTATTTTTTGGCTGATGGGACAGTTTCTCTCTATAAACTAAACCAATCTCATATGAAAAAAGTAATTTTTATTTATGGAGCCGGGGCTATGTTAAATGAAGTAATTTTGGATGATAAACCAACGTCTGTAAATTGTGAATTTCTTTCGGATGCCCGGGTTGTTTCTTTTGACGCACGTAAATTTTTGAGCTTTTGCGAACAAGACTTTGGTCTGACAAAAGCCGTAATGGATTCTATGGCGTTAAAAATCCGCAGACTTTATCATCAAATGAAGAATACTGTAAATACCTTGCGTGGGGATAAACGCATTGCCGCAAAATTGTGGAAACTCTCCTTAGACCACGGAGTGCCTTGCAAATACGGTATTAAGATTGGTTTTGAATTAACTATAACGTTTCTTGCCGACTTGTTGGGTTCCAAGCGAGAAACCGTTTCAAGGCAGTTAAAAATGCTGACTGACCAAAACCTTGTTATAGTTAATAAAAAACGCTTTATTATACCCGATCGTGATAAACTTTTAGAATATTTTAATCAGTCGTGAGAATAGTCACGACTGATTTTTTTTACTTTGTTATAATTTATACTAATCCTGATTAAAAGATATATTTTACGTTGCTCAAAAATAAATTCAAACGGAATGGAACAAAAGCTATTCTCCATACCGGTTTGCTACTTCGATTTATAAAAAAACATCAGTCGCTCACCACCGGGAATAAACGCTTTTGTTATAGTAATTTATAGTCTGTTTTGTTAACTTTGCAACAAAGTATTTATCTGTTTTTAAGGATTATCTATAGTAAAAAAATTCGGAGGTGCATTACAATTTTTTCAGATGATTTTAATGCTGTCTGTGAGGCAGGAAAAACAAAGGTAGGATTTCTAAAACGTAACCCACTTGGATATTTTATTGCGTCCATGTTGGCAGGGATTTTTGTAGGTTTCGGTATTTTTCTGATTTTCAGCATAGGTGGACTGTTAACCGGTCAGCCCTATGCCAAAGTGGTTATGGGAGCTTCCTTTGGGGTTGCACTCAGCTTGGTTATCATGGCAGGTTCTGAGTTGTTTACAGGAAATAACTTTGTTTTGACAGCCGGAATGCTGGGTAAAAAAGTAACCTTTGGCGAGACGTTAAAAATTTGGATTATATGCTATATAGGTAACTGGGTTGGCTCTGTTTTGATTGCAGCTGTATTTTTCGGAGCAGGTTTTGCCAACGGAGCAATTGGAGAATTTATTGCCTCTGCTTCGGCGGCAAAGATGGCTGTTCCCGCATTTCCTTTATTTTTAAGAGGTGTGCTTTGTAATATTCTCGTATGCCTTGCAGTATGGTGCAGCTTTAAATGCAAAAGCGAAAGCGGCAAACTTATAATGATTTTTTGGTGCTTGTTTGCTTTTATTACTGCCGGATTTGAACACAGTATCGCCAATATGACCCTTCTTACCATATCTCTGTTTGCACCCTTTGAAGCGGCAGTCAGCGTTCCCGGATACTTTTACAACATATTGATTGTAACTCTCGGAAATATGATGGGCGGTATTTTATTCGTTGCCCTGCCTTATTACATAATCTCAAAAAAGAAAGAGGTGTGAAAGAAACATGGGCTTTAGACTGACTGTTGATGCAATGAATCAAATTCTTGAGGAATGGTCAAAAGAATATGTGATTTATGCCCCAAAGGTCTTTGAAAACGGAGGCAGCTTTTCAGATACCTCTCCGGTTAGATACTGTGCCGTAAACCGGATCGAAGAAATCGAATTCCTGAAAAAATCGGAGTATTCCCATAAGGAAGTTCTTCTGCCAATTACCGAAACACTGTTTTATTTTACGGAAGATGCCGTAAAAGAGCCGGATGAACCGAAAAAAGGGGCTGTTATTTTTTTAAGAAGCTGTGACCTTCACAGCATAAAAATTCAGGATCAAATTTATCTTAAAAACGGTTTTTCGGATTATTATTACAAACGCCTAAGAGACCGTGTGAAATTTGTCCTTATAGGTTGCCGTAGCTCTTTTGAAAGTTGTTTCTGCGTTGATATGGGTACAAATAAATCAGACGAATATGACTGTTATATAGAAGCCAAAGACGGTTTGGTTTATGCAGACAATCAAAACGAGAGTTGGACTTCACTGTTTGAATCGAAAAGTGAGGAAATCGCAGAAGTTACTCCTGCCTATGTAACGGAAACACCTAATCATGTAAAAATTCCCGGAAATTTGACCTTAGACGTTATGAAATCGAAAATGTGGGATGAGTATGACAGCCGTTGCATCAATTGCGGACGTTGTAATTTTGTTTGCCCCACATGCACTTGCTTTTCCATGCAGGACATTTTTTACACTGATAACGGAAAAGCCGGAGAACGCAGACGTGTATGGGCTTCCTGTATGGTAAACGGTTTTACGGATATGGCCGGAGGACATAAGTTCCGTGAAAAGAACGGACAAAGAATGAGGTTTCGTGTATTGCATAAAATATATGACTTTAAAAAGCGGTTCGGATACCATATGTGTACCGGTTGCGGACGTTGCAGCGATATTTGCCCCGAATATATTTCCTATTCCGCTTGTATCAATAAATTGGAAAAAGCTATGGAGGAGGTAACCGAAAATGAAGCAAAATGAATATTTACCGTTCCTCTCCGAAATTAAGGAAGTAATCAAACACACTGATATTGAATATACCTTTCGTATGGCTTACGAGGGTAAAGTCAAGCCGGGTCAATTTTTCGAGGTATCCATTCCCAAATACGGAGAAGCTCCTATCTCTGTCAGCGGTATAGCAGACGGACTTATAGATTTGACCATCCGTCGGGTGGGTAAAGTAACCGGCGAAATATTTGAGCGTTATGCCGGCAGTAAACTGTTTTTGCGTGGTCCCTACGGAAACGGCTTTAACTTGGATGACTACAAAAATAAGGAGCTTGTTATTATAGCAGGCGGTACAGGTGTATCCCCGGTACGTGGCGTTGTGGATTATTTTTCAAATCACCCCAATGAAGTCAAGAGTTTAACGTTTGTGGCAGGGTTTAAATCTCCAAAAGACATTCTGTTCCTTTCGGACTTTGGACGTTGGAAACAAAATATGGAAGTAATTTTGACGGTGGATTGTTCGGATGACGATACAAGCTGTCAAGTTGGCTTGGTTACCCAATACATTCCAAAGCTGAAAATACAAAACGCAAATGATGCTGTGGCTATAGTAGTAGGTCCTCCGGCTATGATGCGTTTTACAACACAAGGCTTGCTTGGCATCGGCTTCCGAGAAGAAAATATGTGGATTTCCCACGAACGAAAAATGTGCTGCGGTATAGGTAAATGCGGTCGGTGCAAAATAGACGATACTTATGTATGTCTGGACGGGCCTGTTTTTAATTATGCCAAAGGCAACTTATTGTTGGATTAGGAGGTGCGGAAAATGGACGTTATTACTAAGAAGTTAAAGAAAAATGCCTTCCGGGTCACCAAGAAAAGGGGCTATACCGCCTCCAGAATCCGTGTTCCGGGCGGTCATATGGATGCCTGCTACTTGGGAATGATACAAGAAATTGCGGAGAAATACGGCAACGGTACGGTACATATCACAAGTCGTCAAGGCTTTGAGCTTCCGGGAATTCCGTTTAAGGATGTACCGGAAGTCAACAAATTGCTTCAACCCATTATAGAAGGCATGGGTATAAACCAAGATACACCATACGAAGGATACACCGCCGCAGGTACAAGAAATATAACAGCCTGTATAGGTAACAGAGTTTGCCCTTACAGCTGTTATGATACCACCGAATTTGCCCGAAAGATCGAAAAAGCAGTTTTCCCACACGACTTTCACTTTAAAATAGCCCTTACCGGCTGCCCCAATGACTGTGCTAAAGTACGTATGCACGATTTTGGGATTATGGGCATGACCATGCCGGAATATGATAAAGACAGATGCGTTCACTGTGAAGCCTGTGTCCGAGCCTGCAAAAGAAAATCAGTTGATGCCTTGCAATCAGTGAATTATAAAATACAACGTAATCATCAAAAGTGCATAGGTTGCGGTGAATGTGTTCTGAATTGTCCTACCATGGCGTGGACCAGAAGCAAGGAAAAATACTACCGCTTGACTTTATTCGGTAGGACCGGCAAAAAGAACCCACGTTTAGGCGAGGATTTTATCAAATGGGTAGACGAGGAAAGCATTATTGGGATTATTCTCAATACCTATGACTATGTGAAAAAACACATTGATTTAACTGCTCCCGGCGGAAAAGAACATATAGGATATATTGTTGACCGTACCGGATTTGAGGAATACAAAAAATGGGCACTTAAAGATGTCCGACTTCCTGAAATTGCGGAAGTGACCAACACAGTATATTGGAGCGGAATTAAATATTGATTTGCATAAAGCCCTACCGAACCGGTAGGGCTTTGTATTTTGCACATCTATTTTATACATTAATTCAGTTTTCTTTTCAGATTTACTACAATTTGTGATAAATTATACGTTCTATAGCTTTTCTGTGTTATAATAGAGAAAAGCATAAATGAATGGGGTGGTTTGTGGCTTGAAACTGTTTCTTACATCTGTCAAGAAATAGTATAATTAAAGGTCAAGTCATATTCAGCTGCAATTAGAAAGGTGTGATTGCCCTCATATGTAACAAACAAAGCGTTAATGGCACCAATTTTTACCGACAGAAAATATTACAAAACTCACAGATGTCATTTATGACAAAGCGGTTACAATTTATTATCAATACACTTAATGATATAAATTATTGAAACAATACCGATTCAATTACGTTATAAATTGCAGAAGTAAAGATATATTTTCGGTTTTTAACAGTATTTTGAAGGAGGTTTTCTTAATGTTTAAAAAACAAGCTCTCAAAAGATTTATTGCATTAATAATGACTATAACAATTTTCTCATCGTTGCAGACAAGTTTTATTTATGCTGCAAATGATCCAACTATAACTGCAAGTGTATCTTCAGTAACACAGAACGGTGCTCAAATTACCGTTAATATTACTTTTGACAACACTCTTCATTCGCCGGGTTCTGCTTTTCTTTATTACTCTACTTCAAATCCACCCGAAACAGCAGGGACTCATAATCCTATAAGCGTTGGTGCCGGCGGTACCTTTACGCTTTCGGACCTTTCACCGTCAACCACTTATTATTACACAGCAGTTTTCAGCTATACGAATACAGCGGATGGAACACCCCTTGAAGTATTAAGCCAACCTAAGAGTTTTACTACACAGGCACCGCCTGCTCCTTCTGTTACAATAAGCGCCCCAACTGTTTCTTATACCGGAACATCAAGTGCAACTGTTAATTTTTCGTATTCTGCTGCCAATTGTATAGTGACAGAGTATGGTGTTACAGTAAATGATACTCCTAAGGATTCTGTAACACCATCACAATCCGGTGGTACTTACAATAATACTATTTCCGGATTTACCCGGGATAACTCCTATTTTATTAAAGGATATATAAAATACTCGGATGGTACGGGAAATACCCAAATAAAATACAGCAATACCACAACTTATAATCATAGAGACCCCTCTGTTAAGCCCTCGGTTACAACTAAAACCGCTGCTTACAGCGCCTCTTTGGGCAATATATCAGCTACAGCCACAGTTGTTACCTCCGGTACGGCAGAAGTCACCGATAAAGGATTTGTTTATTCCTTTGATAACAGCAACCCTACCTTTAGTGACAACAAATACAAGGTTACCGGTAATGTACCCGCAAATACCTCAAACTTTAACTATACCGGCACCATTATTCCCGAACCCGGCAAAACAAGATGCTATGTGAGAGCATATGCCACAAGCACTGTTGATACCGTTTACGGAGAAGTTATAACCGTAACCTTACCCGGAACAGCTTCCGTGGTTACCAACGCGGCTACCGGTATCACAGCAAATTCAGCTACAGCCAATATCAGAGTATCGGATGTAGGTTTGGGAATTACACACAGCGGTGTGGTATATGGTAGATCAATCTCTTATTTAACAAAAGAAAACGCAAATTCCTTATGTAAAGATGAAATCAACACAATAACCGGTACAAGAACATACAACTTAACAAATCTTACTGCCGGAACAACTTATTATGCAAAAGCTTATGTAATAAATAAGGGCGGAAGTATAACCTATGACAGCAGTTATGTTTCCTTTACAACAACAAACAGCTCTTATATACCTTCGGTTACTACTGTGTCTGCAACCAATATGACCAATACCACAGTAGATGTGACTATTAATGTAACCTCTACCAACGGTTACGCAATTACCGAAAGGGGTGTTGTTTACTCCTCAACAAACTCCACACCTACACTTAATGACAGTAATAAAACCATCTCCGGCACTACAGGCAGCACAACAGTTACATTAACCGGTTTGAGCCCCAATAAGACTTACTACGTTAGGGCATATGCAAAAAACAGCCAAGGCGTAGCTTATGGTTCGGTTAAATCATTTAGTACCTTATCCAATTCGGATGCTGTGCCCGGTTTATCTACTTACAGCGTCAGCAATGTTACTGCCGTTGCAGCCGATGTTGAGATTAACGTTACCGACATTGGGTCTTCTAATGTTACAGACAGAGGTGTTGTTTATTCCTCTACCAATAGAAACCCGGAAATCGGCTTATCGGGATGCATTAAACAATCTGTAACGGGTACAACAGGGAGAACTGTGGTATTCCTCAGTTCATTAAGTACAAATACCACCTATTACGCCAGATCCTATGCAAAAAACAGCAGCGGATATGCTTACGGTGACGTTAAAACATTCACTACTTCAAGGTATGACAATATGCCCGCGGTTACCACGGATTCGGTTACCATAACTTCTTCTTCATCCTTGGATGCAAAAATTAACGTAACAAAAGATAACGGATTCGCTGTTACAGAGCGTGGAGTTATATACTCCAAATCCAACAGCAATTTAAAGCTGTATGCTTCCTCCACCTATAATAAAACAATTACCGGCACAACCGGAACCGGAACGGTTTCTGTTACGGACTTAACTGCAGGAACGACTTATTATGTCCGAGCATATGCCACAAATAAAAACGGTACTGCATACGGAGCCATTAAGGAAGTTACCACAAGCTCTTACAGCGTAACAACCGGTACCCCAACCAACGTTACAACCGCAGGGGCTACCGTTAGCGGTGTTGTTTCAAGTAATTCCGATAAAATAACCGATAGAGGTATCGTTTATTCCCCAACCAACGCCAACCCAACTTTTTCGGACTATTATGTTTCCGCAAAGACTACCACAGCATCGTTTACTGTTGCTTTGACCGGTTTGGCCGCCAACACAAAATATTACGCAAGAGCCTATATTAAGACTTCCGAAGGCTATAGCTACGGCAGCTCTGTTAACTTTACAACCGGCAACAGTGACTATACCTTAAATTTATTATATAAAACTCAGGATGGTCTACAGGTAGGATCCCAAACCTTAACACTGAAAAAGGGAGTTACCGTTAAACAAGATGCCCTGCTTTTACCCACAGGTTATCAATTGGTTACTCCAACATTCAGCTACGTGGTGCAGGGCAACGATACCATTACCGTTACAGTAAAGAAGCAAGCTTCCACCGTTGCTTATATGGAAGGTTCAGCAAACAACAAGTTTGAACCTGAGAGGAAAATTACTCGTATTGAAGTAGCTAAAATGATTTATGCTTTAAGAGGCAAACCTGATGTGGGCAGAGGCAAAGTCTTTACAGATATTTCTGTTAATCATAAGGAACGAGCCGCAATAGATTATGTTTCATCTATGGAATACATGACCGGTTTCCCGGACGGCTCTTTCAGACCCAATGATAACATTACCCGTGCTGAAGTGGCTGTTGTATGCAATAATGTTTACAATTTGACCTCCGACGACATGACCAATCCATTTACTGATACCAATAAGCACTGGGGAAGAAGTTATATTACTATAGCTTATAAAAACGGAGCTATAAGCGGTTATCCGGACAAAACTTTTAAACCGGATCTTAATATGACTCGTGCCGAGGCGGCGTCTCTGTTTTCCAAGGCAGAAAAGCGAGATTTAACACCCCTGGGTAGTATCAAATTCTCTGATGTGCCAAGTACACATTGGGCTTATAAATATATTATGAATGCTGCCGTACCTAAGGCTTAACAGCAAAAACAATATAAAGAATATACATTAAAAAAGCAGAGTTATTACGACTAATCGCAATAACTCTGCTTTTTACTTTTTTGTCCATAAAACAAAGCTAATTTTTAAAAACCCACAATTTTAATACGGCAACACATTCACGTAAATAGTTAATAGGTAGAGTATACCATTCGGTTTGTGCATGGAGATGGGTAAAACTGCTTAATCCTGTGATTGATGCTATTTCATTGGCTCGATAAATATGAAAATCATTGGTTATTATAACTGTTTCATATGGTTTATTCAAAAAATAATCGTCCAGTACTTTCTTAGAGTATAAAAAATTCTCATATGTACTTGTTGACTTGTCCTCTTTTAAAATCCTATCTTGCGGAATACCTTTTTCAACCAAATATCGTTCCATTGCAAGAGCTTCGGATATACTTTCTTGATAGCCTTGCCCTCCGGAAACAACTATTACCGCTTTTGGATTTCTGTGATAATATTCAACAGCCTTATCAAGCCTATATGCCAGAGGAAGAGTAGGTGTTTCGCCACGAATACCGGCTCCCAAGACTAATACCGCATCTTCGTTAAAAGCAGTATTATCATTAACCCCGTAAATCGAAAGAAAAGCTATGAGTATGCAAGTAAAAATAAAGACAGAGTAACCGGCATATTTCAGTATCTTAAATAACCCTGCTTTGGTTGCCCGGTTAATCCTTTCGAGATAAATCCCGTATAATAATATCACAAAACCATATGCAAAAGTAATTACAGTTCCCATATTAAAATTTAATATAATCGACATTACACAAGCGTCTATCACTAATAGCGACCCAATTACAACTAAAACAATTCTGAAAATTTTATTCATTTTATCATTTGGAACGTAAAAAACAGTCACTTACTGCAAACGAACCGTCTTTTATACCCAAATATGCCCCCTCTTGTTTTTTTTATTTGCTTTACTTACGAAAAAAAACTAATTTCAAATAATCCCCAATCTGACAGATTCCCTTTGAAATATTAATTCAACGCATTTATCATCAGTTAACCAATCTTTAATCTCATTTTCATAGAGTATTACAGGCATACGATCATGAATATCTCTGATAAAAGAATTGGCGGCACGTGTAAAGATAACGAAGAACTCTGTAATTTTATCTTCATTTTTAAAAGAATTATAAATTCCTGCCATATACAAAACCTTGCTGTCTTCGTTTATAAACATAAATTTATCTTTGGTTTTTGAAATTTCTTTTTTCTGCCACTCAAAAAATCCGGTAGAAGGTATAACACATCTCTTTTCTGCCAGAGGTTTGGAGAACATTTTTTTGTCTTTGGCAGTCTCGCTTTTGGCGTTAATAATTACACCTTTGCCGTCCCATTTTGGAAAGCCCCAATTCATAATAACGGGCAAAACCTTATCTTCGGATCCGGTAAGAATAGGAACGGAGTTTGTGGGAAATATTTCACCGGTCTTGTAATTAGCCTCCGGGTATAGGGTATTAATTTCTGCAATAATGTTGTTTATTTCATTATTGTCCTTTTCTGTGTTCAGTTCGTATCTTCCGCACATTTTGTATATCCTCCATTACCTTAACCTGTTTATCCCGTAAGAATTATAATATTTCGGTTACCTTTTATGTCAAGTTTTGGTACCATTATTTTAGCCGGTTATTAACGGTTTATTCTATTATAAGCACTGAGGGACTGTTAAAACAAACCGATCATCAATATTTTTTTCTCCCCATTCACACATTAATTCAAGTATAGGGAACAGCGACCTGCCTTTTTCAGTCACAGAATATTCTACCCTAGGCGGAACCTCTGCAAAGACACTGCGTTTAATAAGCCCGTCTGCTTCCAGCTCACGCAGTTGATTTGTTAGAGTGCGTTGGGAAACCACCGTGATATATTTTAAAATCTCATTAAAACGCTTTGTTCCGTTTTCTGTTAAATAATAAAGTATAAGCGGCTTGCAAACTCCGCCTATCATTTTAAGAGTTACTTCTATTTCACAAGTGACCTTAATTTTTTCCATATAAACTCCTTAAAGTGAAATTTATTTCACTTACTGCAAAAGTTCTGCGTACTTGTATAATCTACACTTATAAATATAATTATAATAACACTATATTTTATCCCGACTATTTTGTAAAGGAGAAATCTTATATATGAAAAAATTAGTTGTAATCACAGGTGCAAGCTCGGGCTTCGGTAAGGCGTTGGCTTTGGAATTCAATAAGGCAGGTTATCCTTTGCTTCTCCTTGCCAGAAGAATAGAACTTTTAGAGGAGATGAAGTTGGAAAACACCCTCTGCGAACAGGTTGATGTTACGGATAAGGAAGCTTTTGAAAAGGCAGTCAGAAAGGCCGAAGCAATTTACGGCAAAACCGATTTATTAATTAACAATGCAGGGGTTATGCTCCTTGGAAATCTTGAAAATCAAAATCCCAAAGAATGGCAACATATGCTTGACGTTAATGTTATGGGCGTAATGAACGGAATGCAGATAGTAATGAATGATATGAAAGAAAGACAATGCGGCACTATAATAAACGTATCATCAATAGCCGGAGTAAAGCCTTTTGGAAATCATGCCGCTTATTGTGCTACAAAATACGGCGTAGTTGGGCTTTCAGAGGTGGCAAGAGGAGAGCTTTCGCCCTATAACGTAAGAGTAATGAGAATTTGCCCGGGTGCCGTTGCAACTGAGCTTTTAAGCCATACAACCAGCGAACAAATCAAAGAAGGTTACAACCAATGGAAAGCTGCAGTTGGTGCAAACAGTATAACTGCAGAGGATGTTGCCAATACAATCAAGTTTGCCTATGAAATGCCCCAAGGTGTTAACTTGAGAGAGATTCAAATTGCTGACACAAGACAGGATGCTTAATATTTAAAATACATCGTTCAAGAAATAATAAAAAGCCTATAGGGAGAAAACCTTTTTTAAATTTACAAATAGGTTTTCTCCCTAAACTGCCTCTTTCCAAAATATACAAAAATAATACTTATATTCAATTTTAAGTTCAATGCCAAAACATTCCGGCGGCCCCGTTTATGCTAAAATTCTGCCTTAAATCTTGTGCTTGACAGTGGGAAAAACCTATGCTATTATGAGTTAAGTTTTTAGGTTCTATATAACAGAAAACTAACCGGATGTTCTTTATTAAAAAGCATACAATAAAGAATATAACTATACGGCAAAAGTGCCGCTTGCAACAATTGTTGCGTTATTGATTGAGTTAAAGCTTAAATTTTATAAGTTGGTTACTTCATAACCATGTGTATTTCATGCACAACACTTGTGAAACGGTCAATAAGAGTAGTAAAAGTAAGTTAGTTGCTATATAGACTCTAAACACTACATAATGAATATTATTTTGAGATTGATATAAAAAATAAACTTCTGTAGAAAAGGCCCAAGTGCTTGTTGCAAATGCAGCTTCGCTTTGGGCTTTTGATTTTGGAAGGTGGTAAAATTTGGAAAAAAAGTTAAAGTTGCACGGGTTTAATAATCTTACAAAATCCCTTAGTTTTAATATTTTTGACGTTTGCTACGCAAAAAGCGAAAGGGAACAACACGATTACATCGCCTATATTGACGAGCAGTACAACTCCGAAAGACTTACGGATATACTGCATAACGTTACAAGTATGATAGGTGCAAATGTAATTAACGTCTCTAAGCAGGACTACGACCCCCAAGGGGCCAGTGTTACCTTTTTAATAGCAGAGGAATCCATGCAATGCAAACGCACGGGTGATACTGTTTTAATGCATTTGGACAAGAGCCACGTTACCGTTCATACCTATCCCGAATTTCATCCCGATAACTCCATAGCTACCTTTAGAGTGGATATAGATGTGGCAACCTGCGGAGAGATTACCCCTTTGCGTACTCTGGATTTTCTTATCGGAAGTTTTGATTCCGATATTATTACCATGGATTACCGCGTAAGAGGTTTTACCAGAGACATTGAAGGCAAAAAACTCTTTATAGACCATAAAATTACTTCAATACAAGATTATATAAACCCTGCAACCCTGGAAAAATATGACGCTATAGATATAAATGTATATCAATCAAATATGTTCCATACAAAAATGCTGATTAAAGACATAAACCTGCAAAATTATCTTTTCAATACTGATGTATACGAATTGGCTCCCAAAACAAGACTATCTATAACCAACAGTTTAAGACAGGAAATGATAGAGATTTTCAGCGGAGCAAATGTTTATTGATATACTGACCTGTTAATATAAAATTTTTCAATTACCGCCTTACCGATAAATCATTACAAGGGGATTGATAATGGACAGACAACTACAGACTAGGGTGCCTATTGTTGAAGCCTTGGAAGGATTAAAAAGGCAACGGGTTGTTCCCTTTGATGTACCCGGTCACAAACGTGGCAAGGGAAACCGGGCTTTATCTGATTTTTTGGGCGAACGATGCCTTTCAGTGGATGTAAACTCCATGAAATGCTTGGATAATTTATGTCATCCGGTTTCAGTTATTAAGGAAGCGGAGGAAATCGCGGCAGATGCATTTGGTGCAGCAAATGCATTTTTTATGGTTAACGGAACCACATCCGCTGTTCAAGCGATGATTATGGCTGTGTGCAAGCAAGGCGAAAAAATCATTTTGCCCAGAAATGTTCACCGCAGTGTACTGAATTGCTTGGTTATTTGCGGTGCCATACCTATATATGTTAATCCCGGAACAAACACAAGGCTGGGTATAGCCTTGGGAATGTCTGTTTCGGAAGTAAAAAAAGCTATGGACGAAAACCCCGATGCCAAAGCAATTTTGGTTAATAATCCCACATATTACGGAATTTGTTCTGATTTAAAATCCATTGTGGATTTGGCACATTCCAAGAACATGAGTGTTTTGGTTGACGAGGCTCACGGTGCTCATTTTTATTTCGGCGAGAATCTGCCTATATCGGCTATGGCTGCCGGAGCGGATATGTCTGCGGTCAGTATGCATAAATCCGGAGGCTCCCTAACCCAAAGCTCATTTTTGCTGTGCGGAAAAAATACCAATGCAAATTATGTAAGACAGATAATTAACTTGACCTTAACCACAAGTGCCTCATACTTACTTATGTCCGGTTTGGATATTTCTCGGAAGAATTTAAGCTTGAACGGTAAAGAGATTTTTAAAAAAGTTACCAAGTTGGCTCAATACGCCAGGGACGAAATTAATGCCATAAGCGGTTATTACGCTTACTCTAAGGAAATTACCGATAATGATGCACTCTTTGATTTTGACATCACAAAACTTTCAGTAAATACTTTGGACTTGGGTCTGGCGGGTATAGAAGTTTACGACTTGTTGAGAGACGAATATGACATACAAATAGAGTTTGGAGACATAGGAAATATTCTTGCATACATTTCAGTTGGCGATAGGTTGCAGGAAATAGAACGCTTGGTAAGTGCACTATCGGAAATAAAGCGTCTTTTCAGCAAAGACAGAGCCGGCTTGGCTGAGTTTCATTATATATCACCAAGGGTCGTACTCACTCCCAATGAGGCTTTCTTCTCGGAGAAAGAATCTGTTCTGTTGAAAGATGCCGCCGGAAAAATTTGCAATGAATTTATTATGTGCTATCCGCCGGGTATACCGATTCTGGCACCGGGAGAAGAAATAACCCAAGAAACCATAGATTATATTATTTATGCCAAAGAAAAGGGCTGTTCCGTAACCGGAACAGAGGATATGCAGTCCAATTATATAAATGTTATGAAAGGATAATCGGATGGAGCTTTGGTACAGTGAGAAACACACTAAAAATGTTAAATTTTCAATAAAAGTACAAAACCAGCTTTGCAGCGTAAACAGTGATTTTCAGAGAATAGACGTATTTTACTCAAAAGATTTCGGCAGATTCTTAACCTTAGACGGGTTTATGATGCTGACCGAAAAAGACGAATTTATTTACCACGAAATGATTACCCACGTAGCCATGGCAGTACACCCCAAAATAAAAAAAGTTTTGGTAATCGGTGCCGGAGACGGCGGTGTAATAAGAGAATTGGCAAAATACAAAGATATTAAGCAGATAGACCTGGTGGAAATAGACGAAATGGTGGTTAAGGTTTGCAAAGAATACTTACCCCAAACCGCCTGCTGTCTGGACGACGAAAGGCTAACCATATACTTTCAAGACGGCTTAAAATTCATCAGAAAATGCGAAAATCAATATGATCTGATTATAGTCGATTCTACTGACCCCTTTGGTCCGGGCGAAGGCTTGTTTACAAAGGAATTTTACGGGAACTGTTATAGGGCTTTAAAAGAAAACGGAATTATGGTTAACCAACATGAAAGCCCCTTTTATGATAAAGATGCTCAAGCCATGCAAAGAGCCCATAAACGCATTACAGAATCCTTTGATATATGCAAAGTTTATCAAGCACATATCCCCACCTATCCATCGGGGCATTGGCTTTTCGGCTTTGCCTCCAAAAAATATCATCCCATAAAAGACCTTGATGCGGATTATTGGAACAGCTTAAATATTAATACTCGATACTATAATACAAAACTACATAAAGGTGCCTTTTATCTGCCCACCTATGTAGAGGAGTTACTGACCGATGTTGAATAAAAATACAGAAACTTTTATAGCTTGCGACAAAGAATACAGCGAGGCTCAAACTGTAATTTTCGGAGTACCCTTTGACTCTACCACTTCCTACAGACCCGGTACTCGTTTTGCAAGCAAAGCCATACGCTCCGAGTCCTTTTCCATAGAAACTTACAGCCCATACCAAGACAAAGACTTATGCGACATTTCCGTCTTTGACGCAGGTGATTTGGAATTCCCCTTCGGAAACACTCAAAGGGTATTGGACGAAATAGAGGACTACACCCGAAACATTTTAAACGACAATAAACTGCCTCTCATGATAGGCGGTGAGCATTTGGTAACCCTAGGTGCCTTTAAAGCAGTTCTGGAAAAATACCCGGATCTGCACATAATACATTTTGATGCACACACGGATTTAAGAGATGACTATTTGGGAGAACCTCTTTCCCATGCAACGGTAATTCGCAGAGTTTGGGACTTGGTGGGCGACGGCAGAATCTTTCAATTCGGCATACGCTCAGGCGAAAAATCCGATTTTGAATTCGCAAAAGAACATACCCATCTTCAAAAATTCACCACTGCCGGCTTGGACAAAATTATAACTCAACTAAAGGACAAGCCCGTTTACTTCACCTTAGACCTTGATATTCTGGACAGCTCCGTCTTTCCCGGTACAGGCACCCCCGAAGCCGGCGGCATAGATTTTAACGAACTGTTAAATGCAATAATTCGTTTAGGCTCCTTAAACATAGTAGCCTGCGATATGACAGAATTGGCACCGATTTACGACCTAAGCGGTTCGTCTACTTCGGTAGCTTGTAAAGTTTTGAGAGAAATACTTTTATCTTTTGATAAAACAATTTAATAAAATGACATAATCCTTTTTATTAAAGTCTTTTTGAAGGGAGTTTGAGGGAAACTTTTTCTTCATAAAAAGTTTCCCTCAAGGTTTTAATTATTACACGCATGGAGGTAAATAAATGGGAAAAGCGTTAATTATCGGCTGCGGCGGCGTAGCCGGCGTTACTATACACAAATGCTGTCAAAACAGTGACGTTTTCAGCGAAATAATGATAGCCAGCAGAACAAAAAGCAAATGTGACGCTATAAAAGCAAAACTGGATGGCGGAAAAACCATCATCCATACCGCACAAGTAGATGCCGACAACGTGGACGAACTGGTGGACTTAATTAATTCCTTTAAGCCTGACGTTGTTATCAACCTTGCCTTACCTTACCAAGATTTAACCATCATGGACGCCTGCCTTGCCACAAAAACCCATTATGTGGACACGGCAAACTACGAACCACTTGACACCGCCAAGTTCGAATACAAATGGCAATGGGCATACAGAGAACGCTTCGAAAAAGCCGGTATCACAGCATTACTGGGCAGCGGCTTCGACCCCGGCGTTACAGGCGTATTTTCCGCCTACGCACTAAAACACCATTTCGACGAAATCGAATATATAGATATTTTGGACGCAAACGCCGGCGACCACGGCTATCCTTTCGCTACAAACTTTAACCCTGAAATTAACATCAGAGAAGTAACGGCTAACGGCAGCTATTGGGAAAACGGCAAATGGGTAGAAACCGAACCCATGGAAATCAAACGAGTATACAACTTCCCGGAAATCGGTCCCAAAGATATGTACCTTCTTCATCATGAAGAAATAGAATCCTTGGCTTTAAATATTAAGGGCATTAAAAGAATCCGCTTTTTCATGACCTTCGGTCAAAGCTACTTAACTCACTTAAAATGTCTTGAAAACGTAGGCATGACTTCCATAGAACCTATAGAATATCAAGGCATGAAAATAGTACCCCTTCAGTTTTTAAAGGCAGTATTGCCCGACCCTGCCACTCTCGGCCCGAGAACCAAAGGCAAAACCAATATAGGTTGCATTTTCCGGGGTAAAAAAGACGGTAAAGATAAGGTTTACTACATTTATAATGTGTGTGATCACGAAGAATGTTATAAAGAAGTTGAATCTCAAGCCATTTCTTATACCACCGGTGTGCCTGCCATGATAGGTGCCGCTATGATAATGAAAGGTCTATGGAACAAAGCCGGCGTTTATAATATAGAAGAGTTTGATCCGGATCCGTTTATGGAAGAACTAAACAAATGGGGGCTTCCATGGCAAGAAAGCTTTAATCCGGAGTTGGTGGATTAATGAACTTTGACATTAACGCCATAGAAACGCCTTATTATATAGTAGACGAAAAATTGCTAATACGTAACTTGGAAACTTTAAAATCAGTAAAGGAAAGAACCGGCTGCCGTATACTTCTGGCTCAAAAGGCCTTTTCCATGTATTCCTTGTACCCTTTAATAGGCTCTTATTTGGACGGAACCACAGCCAGCGGTCTTTACGAAGCAAAGTTGGGTTTTGAAGAAATGGGCAAAGAAAACCATATTTTTTCTCCTGCCTATACCGAAAAGGAAATTGACGAGATTATAAGTATCTGCGACCATATTGTTTTTAATTCCTTTGCCCAACTTGAAAAATTCAAGTCAAAAGTACTCTCCGCCGGTAAAGAAATCGGCATAAGAATTAACCCGGAGCGTTCAACCCAGGAACATTCCATTTACGACCCCTGTTCTCCCGGCTCTCGCCTTGGAGTTACTCTCAACAATTTCAGAGAAGATATGCTCGAAGGTATCAGCGGATTGCATTTTCATACACTTTGTGAGCAAAATTCCGATGCCTTGGTTGCTACTTTGGAAGCAGTGGAAGAAAAGTTTGGGAAGTATTTGAAAGACATGAAATGGGTAAATTTCGGCGGCGGTCATCATATTACCAGAGATGATTACGATATTGAAACTTTGGTAAAATGCATTAATGAATTCAAGACCAAGTACAATGTGGAAGTTTATTTGGAGCCCGGCGAAGCAGTGGTATTAAACACGGGCTTTTTGGTGGCATGCGTTATGGATATTATAGCTAATAATGATATTCAAATCGCAATCCTTGATACTTCCGCCGCCTGTCATATGCCGGATGTCTTGGAGATGCCCTACAGACCGGGTATAGTTTCCTCAGGTTTAGCCAACGAAAAGCGGTATACTTATCGTCTGGGCGGGCATACATGCCTGGCAGGAGATATTATAGGCGACTATTCCTTTGACAAACCTCTGTCTGTGGGAGACAGGCTTATTTTCCAAGATATGTCCCATTACTCCATGGTAAAAAACAATACTTTTAACGGTATGAAATTACCCTCAATTGCTGTTGCCGGAACTGACGGCATTGTAAAAGTCATTAAAGAATTCGATTACAGTGATTTTAAAAACAGATTGTCATGATTTTTTAGTTATAATTACAGTCAAAAAGCTTCTGAGAAATCCTATGCTCAGAAGCTATTTTAATGGAAACTGATGTCAATTCACAGACAAAGCACAAATGGGGTTCTTAATCAGCATTAAATCAATTTGCTCTTGGATAATACCTTTTTCTCTTAAAAACGGAGAGAAGTTGTTTAAAATATAATCCAAGCCCATATCCCCGCCGTAATTCTTTAATCTTGCATTTGTTGTGTCCAGTCCCAAAAGAATTTGTTTTTCATACCCTTGGGCACAGATTTTTAGGATTAATTCGGCTTCTGTATTATCGTCGTGATATTTAAGCCTGTTGATTGTATCGTATTCCAGATAGGCACCTTTTTTAAGGCATTCTATGTGATTATCCGTATTATAATCCGCTCTGTCCAGGTGGCAAAGGATAATTTTATTGGCACTAACGCCTCTTTCTGTAAAGAAGTCTATTATCTCAGTACCGGAAGATCCTTGTTCCGTATGACATAAAATTGGGCTGCCTGTTTCTTTGGCTGCCTCAGCAGCTGCCTCGAACAGTTTTTTGTATACCGGGTCTTTGTAAATTCCAATGGAATCTACGGCCGTTTTTATTATGCCTGCTTTGGCGTTTAGCCGGTTTAGCCCCGATTTAACGGAAGAAAGCATACCTACGGTTAATTCCTTAATATAAAATTCAGCTATAGCTTCTTGAGAATCGGTAAATACATAGCTGTCTTTATCGTAGAATATTATTTTATGAAAGCCGGTTGAAGCTATTATTTGCACTCCGCTTTCTTCTGATGCCTTTTTAAGATTTTCTGCAATACGTCCGCTGAAATTGGGTTGAGCATCAACTAAGGCACCGCCTCCGGCTGCTTTGTACATTTTCAATTCGGCAAGGGACTTAGCATAATCCTCCATCAAAAGCACCGGTGAAACTTCATAGGACTTGCATTTCTCTATAAAAATATGCTCGTGACATTGACAAATTCCCAATGTCTCAGCATTTACGTCTCCCAATACCGTTCTTACTGTACCATTCATTTAATCACCGCCAAAGTAAAAAGTAATTATATACATTTAAGGGAAACTTTATAAAAAGTTCCCCTTAAAATTTAGTTCTATAGTCGTAGATATTTATTATTTCTTCCTAGCTTCTTTAACAGCCGCAACCATTTCTTTGGCAATTTGAGTTATGCTTTCAAAATCGCCTTTTTTTGCACCTGCTGTCAAGTCGCTTCCGGCTCCTACAGCAACTGCTCCTGCGTCTATCCAATCTTTAATATTGCTAACGTTAACGCCGCCTGTGGGCATCATTTTTGCTTGAGGTATGGGACCTTTAATACTTTTGATTACAGAAGGTCCGAAAAGATTGCCGGGGAATATTTTAACTATATCCGCTCCGGCTTCAAGACATTCAACTACTTCTTTTATAGTCATAGCACCGGGCATACAGGCAACTTGATAACGGAGACACATTTTTACCGTATCTGCATCCAGACAAGGACTTACAACATATTTTGCACCGGCAAGAATAGCCGCTCTTGCGGTTTCCGGGTCAAGAATGGTTCCGGCACCGATGATAACTTCATCTTGGGAATATTTTGCGGTTAAGGCTTTGATTATTTCTGTTGCACCGGGAACCGTAAAAGTAATTTCTATGCCAAGAATACCGCCTTTTATGCAGGCATCAACGATATTCATTGCTTCTTGTTCATTTTCCGCTCTTACAACTGCGATAACTCCGCAATCGGTTAATCTTTGTAAAACAGTATTTTTATCCATGTCTATACCTCATTTATTCAGAATATAAGGACAAGTCTGTCCTGAGAGTACTGCTATTAAATTATCCACAGCCATATTACCCATGCCTGCAACGGCTTCCTTGGTATGAGCGCCGGTATGAGGAGTTAAGATTACGTTGTTCAGCCCTTGAAGAGGTGAATCAATAAGAGGTTCCGCTTCAAAAGCATCCAATCCCAAACCGCCCAACTTACCGCTCTTGATGGCTTCAGCCGCATCATGTTCGTTAATAATACCGCCTCTGGCTGTATTAATGACTATAGCTCCGTCCTTCATTTTGGCAATACTTTCAGCATTGATTAAATCCTTGGTTTCGTCGTTCAAGGGAACATGAAGGGAAATAAAGTCGGAAACTTGCAGAATTTCTTCTATGCTTGACTGTTCTATGCCGTGTTGTTCTGCAAATTCTTTATTAAAATAAGGGTCATAGGCGTAAACGTTCATGCCGAAGGCTTTTGCCCTTACGGCAAGGTTTCTTCCTATTGCTCCGAATCCCAATATACCGAGAGTTTTTCCGTTTAGTTCTATACCCTCGTTTCTGGGCCATTTTCCTTCGTTAACTTGAATATGTAAGTTAGTGACGTTTCTGGCGGTGCAAAGCATCAAAGCAAATGCCAATTCACAAACGGCTACAGCATTGGTACCGGGAGTATTGGTTACTTTAATGCCTTTTTTTGTGCAAGCGGTCATATCAACCCTATCCACACCTGCACCATATCTTGAAATAACCTTGAGGTTATCGGGCATTTTTTCTATAACATCTGCATTAATATAATCCAAGCCGGCAAGGAATCCGTCAACGCCTTCTATACGTTCCAAAATTTCTTCCGGTTGTAAGGGTCTGCCCAAATCGTTGTATACCACTTCTGTTGCGAAAGCTTCCAGCTTTGCTCTTGCTTCGGCATTTTGCGGATTTAAAAAGGATGTGGGAGTTACAAGTATTTTCATATTATTCACCCCATTTAGGATTTTTCACGGCGGTAGGCTTTCCGTCCTTTTCGAGGACTATGTTTCTGTAACCCTTGGTTTCTATTGTACCGTAATCGTGCCCGGCGTCGCCTCTGAAAGTAAAGAAGGTTATCAAAGGTGATTTACCTGTGTTTATGCTTCTGTGAGCATATCTTTTGGGTACGTAAACTGCTTTTCCGGGGGTTAAGAATTGCATAGACCAATCGCCTTCGGGGCTTTCTATGAGCATAATTCCTTCGCCGCTCAAACAGTAGTAAACTTCAGCAGTGTCTAGAATTGTATGAAAATGACCTTTGGTCATAAAATATTCGTCGCCCACTTTTCCGCTGTAAACAATACTGGTGCCGAAAGCCAGATCACCTTCGTGTTCCGGGGCTCCCATTTCATAAAATTCGTATACCAACGGGTTTTCGCCTTTTTCAATCATTGCATTAAAAGCATCGTTATCCGCATACATTCCTTTCATGTCTGACAAATATCTTTTGGTGGATTCTGCATTTTCGGAATAACCGTTATTTAAATCAAAATCACAAACAAATCCCTTAATCCAATCAAATTTACTTGCGTTAATATTTTCTCCGGACATAGCTAACCTCCTGAATATAAGAAAAATTTATATTGACACCCGTATATTTTCCGAGCCGTTTAGCGATTGTTAAACTTTGCGGCGATTTCAGCCAATTCTTTAAGCAATTCACCTTCGATTTTTACGTCGAACACTTCCGAAATTACTTGAGTCCAACCGTAAATGAAATACATCCAGCCGTCTTCCACGTATAAATTCTTTTCTTTTTGTTGCTCCAAGGCTTGATGCATAAAACGTAAATCGCCTCTGTAGTTGATTTCCCATACTATGGCGTTTTGAGGAAATTTGGCGTTTTCGCTTAAAGGTGAACCGGGTCTGTCTTTACCCAAGCCGGTAGCATTAATTATTAATGAACCCGGAGGTAATCTGTGGAGGATTTCGTCGTTTTGTTCTTCGTCCGGAGTTAAATAGTATTCGCAAACTGTTTTGCCTTCGGCTTTAAGCAAATCTGTATTTATTCTCTCTATTTCCGTAAGGCGGTGTTGAGAGCGGTTTGAAACAATAATTTTTGAGGGATAGTTTCCTGCAAATTCTTCTCTCATGAAATAAGAACACATGGAAATGGCACTACCGCCGGCTCCCATTATAAATACCTGTGCGTCTTTGTTATCAGCCCAATAGTTTTTGGGAACGAATTCTTCCAAAGCATAACCGCAGGAAATGGGGTCTTTTGCATGTCCTCGTAAATCCTTGCCTCTTTTTGAGATTGAGGATAATTCGCCAAACATTTGGGCATAGGGATCAAAATATTCGAATAAATCTTTACAGGCGTTGTATAAGTCTATTTTATGAGTAGTTACCAAAGAACCCATAGAAAGAGGGTCGTTCTTTAAAAAGTCCACTACTTTTCTGTATACTTCGTCTTTGGCATGGA
>CAYXWM010000009.1:0-59437 GCA_964468805.1 uncultured Defluviitaleaceae bacterium | reverse complement strand
TCCTCCTTATTCCATATAAAAACCCGGGGCTAACGGATTAATAAGTGGCAAAATAGTGTTTCGGCGGTTTTAGTTGAAATGAACTGAAATAAATTACAATCAAACCACCATAATCATGATTTTAAGGCGTGTTTTAAAACACTGCTATAATCTGAATTTTTAACAAATAAAGTCCGGTTTAACCGGGCACTGTTTTTTTACAATCAAATAAAATCCGGCTATTCCTTTTCAACTTTGTAATTATACTAATATTTACTTTCTATGTCAACATCTTTTACACCGGCTTTCGAGGAGAAATCCCGGAATTTTCAGACATTATGCAAGTCTTTGGAAAGATTATCAATTTGGAAACCGGAAGCCCACTTTTCAAAACTTATTTATCCGGCTGAAATTTTTGGAATTTATTTTGAATTGTCGGAATGTTGTTTGCACAACCCTACCCTTATATGGTATAATAACCGGAGTTAATGCCAAAAATTTGTACGAGCAGGTTACCACGCCCCGGAATACGGACGTGAAATTAACCCGAAACAGATTGGAGCAAATATGAAGAATACTGTAAGATTCATTCAAATTTCACTTTTTGTGTTGCTGATTGCATTGGACCAATACACAAAATATATAGCCGTAACTTATCTTGCACCCATAGGCTCTCTGCCTGTTATAAACGGAGTTTTGGGGTTGACCTATGTTACTAACGAAGGGGCAGCCTTTGGAATTTTCCAAGGAGGGCGATGGTTCTTTGTAGTCGTGACCTCTATTGTGCTTCTTGCAATTATTTATTATTATTTCAAACTGCCGGACGGCAAGGTTTATCGGGGTGTTAAGGCTACTTTGGCCGTAATTTCCGCGGGTGCCGTGGGTAATGTTTTGGATCGTCTTTTCAATGCGGACGGACAAGTAATAGATTTTTTGGAAATCCAATTCATAAAATTCCCTGTGTTTAATTTGGCAGACGTTTATGTGGTAGTTGGTACTTTGGCTCTGGCGTTTATGCTGATTTTTATGATGAAAAACGAATCCCGAGATAGTCTAAGCATAGCGGAAAAAGAGATTTAGTATGTACGAATTTACGGTTACGGAAAACGAAAGTTCTAAACGTTTGGACTTATTTTTAACGGAAAAACTGCCGGAATACTCACGTTCCGCCTTGGCTAAAATGATAGCTGAAGAATTGGTTTGGGTAAACGGCAAGCTGCAAAAAGCCAATTACAAAACCTGCTTAAACGACAGGATTACAGTCACTCCGCCGGAGCCTGTGGATCTTGACGTTAAGCCGGAAGATATACCTCTGAATATTTTATTTGAGGACAAGCACCTTATAGTTTTAAATAAACCCCAAGGCACAGTGGTACATCCTGCACCGGGTCATTATTCCGGAACTTTGGTAAACGCCTTGCTTTATCATTGCAAAGGGCAATTATCCGGAATAAACGGAGTTATGCGACCGGGCATAGTCCATCGTATAGACAAGGATACCTCCGGAGTGCTTGTGGTTGCAAAAACAGAGCAGGCACACAAAGACCTTGCCCTGCAACTGGCTGAACACAGTATTACAAGGGTATATAATGCCCTGGTATACAACAACGTAAAGAAAGACAAGGGCAGTATTTCCGCTCCCATAGGACGAAACCCCAAAGACCGCTTGAAAATGGCTATAGTACCCACAGGCAAACCGGCTGTCACCCATTACAGTGTTTTGGAGCGATTGGGAAAATATACTCATGTGGAACTGCGTTTGGAAACCGGCCGTACTCATCAAATTCGGGTACATATGACAAGTTTGGGGCATCCCTTGTTGGGCGACAGTGTATACGGCAGTGCAAACAATGTTTTCAAATTACAGGGGCAAGCCTTACACGCAAGAATACTGGGTTTTATTCATCCCACTGAAAACAAGTACATGGAATTTGAAGCCCCTTTGCCGGATTATTTTGAAAGTTTGTTGCAAAAGTTAAGGGAGATATAATGTCTCTGTATAAGCTATATAAAAAAGGTTTGGGATAATCCCCAAACCTTTTTTATATACAATTATTGTATTTCGCCCTGTATACCCACGGTGGTTATTTCACAGGGTATATCTTTTCCGCTGTTTTGTATTGCTGCTTTTACTGCATTTGCAAGACCTGTACAGCAGGGTACTTCCATTTTTACCACGCTTACGGATTTAATGTTGTTTTCTTTTAAAATGGCTGTTAATTTTTCGCTGTAGTCAACTTGATCAAGTTTAGGGCAGCCGATAATGGTGATTTTGTCCTTGATAAATTTATCATGAAACCCTTTGTAGGCAAAGGCTGTGCAATCAGCGGCAATAAGCAGTTCCGCATCTGCAAAATGAGGGCTTGATACAGGAATAAGCTTAATTTGTATGGGCCAATTGTCTAGGGCAGAGTTGTCGCTGTTGGGACGGGCTTCTTCTTGACCTTCAAAGCTTATGGCACCCACCGGGCAAACCGGCAGGCAGTTGCCCAATCCGTCGCAAAACTCCTCTCTTACCCATTTTGCCTTACCGTCTACCAATTCTATGGCTGATTCGTGACAGGCAGATACGCATAATCCGCAACCTACGCATAAATCCTCGTCTATGTTAATTCTCTTTTTATTCATATTTTTTCTCCTTTTTATTCTCTGAAGTCTCGATAAATTGATAAGTAATACGGTTTGTTATAAGAGTAAACATAACAGCTTTTGTTACATATAGATAAACTTAAAGGTTATTTATTCCTCTACCTAAATTGCCGGATTATAAAGCCATTACATACTTTCCGGCGATACGGCTTAGTTTTAAGGAGTGATAAAATGGTTTTAAGTTTTAACGGTCGTGTAAATATTGCGGTCAGGTTGGTTCAAGAACAATATCCTACCGCAGTATTGTTGGAAGCACAGGGTTCTGCTTCAAATTCAGGGGCAACCAAACCCGAAGAAATTGATCAACTAAAGGTTGTGTTCACTGTATTGGGCGATGGCGGTACTGTAATCATAGAGTCCAAAAGTTATGGCGAATTTTATGAGCCTGTGTATTATCCTTCGCCTTGGCTTGGGGATCACATTATTAAATGGCCTGTGGAAATGGACTTAAATGAGGCGCAGCGGCTAAAGGAAAATGCCGGATACACCGAACCTTATGCTTTTGTTACCCTACGCCAACCTCTGTATCCCGGCTCCATACATCCGTATTTCATATTCTCTACATCCGGCAGTTATTATGTTTTTGTTGACACAGTTACCAAAGAAGTAACATTAGGCCAATAACTCAACCATTCGTATCCTGTAATCCGGTATTTCCTCCGGTTCTTTCTTCATAGCCGCCAAATTATTTTGGTGGCTTTTTTGCGTAAAAAAGTATATAATTATGTGAAAGTTGATTCGTAATTTAATCAAATTGTTCCACACGTCGAACTCACGTTTACATTACTCTGTTAAAGCCTGTCATGAGGTGATTTTATGTTTCATGTGTTGCAAAAAACAGCCCTGTTTAAGGATGTGTCTCCCGGGGATTTAAAAATAATGCTTGGTTGTTTAAACGGTATTACCCGTACCTTTAAAAGGAGCAATTACATTATCCGAGCGGACGACCCCATTAATCTTGTGGGAATAATCCTGTCAGGCAAGGCTCAAATTATCAAACAAGGCATCACCGGGACGGACACCATTATAGCCGAACTTGGTGCCGGAGATGTGTTTGGAGAGTCCTATGTTTGTGCCGGAATAAATAAAAGTCCGGTGAGCATATATACCCTTATGGAGACTCAGGTTTATTTTTTGGATTACAAGCGAATAATCACCGTCTGTTCCTCTGCCTGTGTTCACCATATGAAACTTATAGAAAATATGCTGAAACTCATAGCCCATAAAAACATTTCTCTTAACAAGAAACTGGAGTTTATTTCAAAGCGAACCATCAGGGAGCGTATCCTTTCTTATCTTGAGTTTCATGCACAAAAAACACCTAACGGTTATTTTACCATACCTTACAACCGAACACAGCTGGCTGATTATCTCTGTGCTGACAGAAGTGCCTTAACAAGAGAACTGTATAAGCTGCAAGAAGAAGGGCTGGTAGAGTTTGAAAAAAACAAGTTTCGGTTATTGTATTTCAGTGAGAGTTAATGCTGTCTCTTATTAAAAATATAGGCAACGAATCAGGCACCTTCGGCTTCCTTGGGCACAGACATCATGCGGTTATACATTTCTTCGCCTACACATTCCTTAGCCTTTTCACACCATGCTATACAGGATTGGATATTGTTCCAAGCTGTAAAATTGCATTTTTCGCAGTTGCTTGAAACCTCGTTTGAAAAAAGCTCTATTTCGCTGCCACATTCCGGACAGATTTTTATTTTCAAGTTAGGTGCTCCGCGTAATCCTATGGAACCGGGGCATCCGCTAAGTATTTTCATTATAAACAACCCCCTTAAATTTCTTTGATGCTGTCATTATACAGGAACGGCTAAAATTTTATGTTGCATTTGCAACAGATAAGAAAAAAACCTGCCGTGAACGACAGGTTAAAATTGAAAAATATTCTTTTGAATTTTATGCAAATCCGATAATAATGTTTATAATGATATTCTTTAAAAACTCAATCAACATAAAGGCTATAATAGGCGAAAAGTCTATCATCATACCCGGGCCGCCGATGGGAGATTTAAAGAGGAGTTTACGTATGGGAGCGAGAATTGGTTCGGTGAGGGTGTAGAGGAGTGAAATCAGGGGGTTGTTTCGGTCTACCGAAAACCAAGACAAAATTACCCTAATAAAAATCATTGCAAACAAAAATGAGGAAAAATAATTAATCGTCTGAACTAATGTGGGTATTAAGGTATTTTGAGTAAGTGATGCCTGTGCTAATTGCATATGTCGCCTCCAACAGAGCCGGTCTTATCCGTGCCGGGTAAGTGTTAATTCAAATCAACAAAAATGATTGGAATTTAGCCAAGTATTAAGGGGTAATTTCCGGTTATTTTTATTTTTAATTAAAACACCTTAACCCTACCGACAACAGCCGGATTCGGAAAACCGATGATTGAGCGGAAAAATGTCCGCTTAATCCTGTTCTTAAAAATCATTGTTTAAAATATAATATCACAGAACCTATCTCAAAGCAAGTATCCCGGGGCAACTTTGCCTATTTGGAGGCAGAAAGCAACCAAGGCAAGAAAGAATTTCCGGTTTTGATTTGGTTTTTAAGCTCGTTGGATACATTATAACCTTTTGGAGCCAGGATAAACACACAGTTAGTAATGCGTTGAATGTCACCGTCCAAAACAAAGGCGGCACCGCTTAAAACGTCTGCTATACGTTGAGCGTCCAAGTTGTCCAAGCCTTCCAAGGAGACTATGCAGATTGCATTGTCACGGAAACGCTCGCAGATCAAAGAGGCATCATCAACGGATTTTGGTTTGCATATAAAAACATCATGCGGTTCTTGTACAGCCATATTGGGCATGGGAACCACATTGGATTCACGGTCATAGTCACGTTCTTTGGAGCCGGTTTGGTAGCGTTTAAGCTTGGTTTCTGATTTTTCACGTTCTCTTTCTCGTTCGCGTTCTCTTTCTCTTTCGCGTATCAGTTGCGGGGAATCCTCGTAATCATGTTCGTCTTCGTAGTAATGTTCGTCGTCGTATTCGCTGTCGTCGTATTGCGTGCCGAGCATCAAAGTTTGAACCTTCTTGAAAATATTCACGTTATCTCCTCCTATATATTACGGCAGCATCTTTTTATCTATTAGACCGGGAGCCTGTCCTCACAGTAGACTCCTACAAAAATACAAGTGGCTGAATGTTCGATTCTCTTATCTCTGTAATTACCGTTGCCTAACCGAAAAAAATATGTACGGACCTCTGCGGAAATTTTTTAGCGGTTGTCATAAAATGATACCTTACTGTTCGCAAAAGTCCAATGCAATTAAATATTGATTAAATAAATATTAAATATTACCGGTCCTGAAATTAAAAAATTATCAAAGGATGAAACAAAGAATTGAACCGATTTTACGTAATATCATAATTGCGGTGACCGAAAATACCTGTCCCAATGCGGATTATATCGGCACCTTCTTCAATTGCAACGGTGTAGTCGTTGGTCATACCCATGGATAAATGTTTCATATCTATATTATTAGCATATTTATCCCGGATGTCAACAAATATATTATGCATTTTTGTAAAAAAAATCCTATTCTTTTCACAATTATCGACATTCGGCGCCACGGTCATCAGTCCCGTTACCTTGATGAATTCAAATTCTGACAGGGATTTGACAAATTCTTCAGCTGATTCGGGGGAAATACCGGACTTGGTGGGTTCGTTGGCAATGTTAATTTCGATTAAAATCTCCGTAACATTTTTAATCTTTTCGGAATATTTATTGATTTGTTCCGCAAGACGAATATTGTCCACGGAATGTATCAAGTGTGTTTTCCCTACTAAAAACTTGACCTTGTTGGTTTGAAGATGACCGATAAAGTGCCAGATGGGTGCTTTTGATTCCAGGGCTTCATATTTCGGCAAAAATTCTTGGACTTTGTTTTCGCCCAAATTATTTATGCCCAAAGCCAAGGCTTCCTCTATCCTAGGCAGGTCTATAGTCTTGCTTACACCGATAAGGGTGATATCTTCCGGCTTTCTGCCGGATTTTTCAGCGGATTCTTTTATACGTTTGTTTATTTCTTTCAGATTTTCAGCAATGTAACTCATAAATACTCCCGTAATAATATTCACTCGGGCTAAAAACAATCCCAAGCAATGTTCTTTCTCAAATACAGGGTTTTGGCTTTGATTTAACCCTTAACCGGATATAGTTTTTTTATTACGGCAAAGACTACATAAGATATTTTACAAAAGCAATTAAAATATTCAGCTTTTACCGTATTACCAATATATGTTCGATTTATCCGCAAAAATAGAATAAAGGGGACATTATCTTTAAATTCCTTTGGGATTTAAACCTAATAAAAGCATTGTTCCGGATTTTGCCCGAGGGCGCAATCGAACATATGTATTCGAGATGTAGAATTTTTTTTAAATTCTCCGGGTTTTTTGTGCAGTTTTTTACCTATTCCCATAAAGTATATCAGAATACCGGCTGTCCTTCAACTATGTTTTTTGCATCTACGATAATTTGGTCGGAAATTTTTAATCGTTTGTTTTCTCCGGAGTCCAAAATACAGAATCCGTTAATGGTTGTAGCCTCCGCATCTACTACGACTTTACAAAATTCAGCATAGCCGTAATTTATTTTAAATACCCCCCGGACATTTTCAACTTCGGTAATTTCGTAGGGTTCTGTGTCGTCCTCGTCCTTTAGCAACAGGTCGCCAAGCTTTAGGGTATTAAAATCCAAAAGTACATAGGTATAGGCTTCGTCTGCCGGAACGGAGTCCAAGGTTTTGATTGGTATGGTTTCTATATTTTCATTTACTTTTTTTAGTACTGTTGCTTGACCTTCTGTTTTAACGTAGCTGTTGGGAATCTTTAAGAAGGTCTTATCTGTAATTGCTGTTACCGGAACTTTAAATCCCTGTTGTGAGGTATCGGATAATTTTAATTTAACGTTACGGCAATCCAAATAATCTATCATGGAATGGGTGGCTTTAAACAGTATAAAGCCCTTGTTATCTCGTTCAGACGTTTTGTGAACCTGAACCTCCATGGGAACAAAATCAGCCTCTTTTTTAACATATATAGTTTTAAAAGAGCCTTCTTTAAACGTCAACAAAGCCTCCGGAGGAACAAGAGCCGCCAAATACCATTCGTTTGACTCCACTATTTTAAAAATCGGGTCGTTTTCCGCTACTTCATGGTTTTTCTCCAACATAGAGTAATCCACGGTCATGCGAATATGCTCTTCGGTAAGGTTGTCCTTGTTTTCGAAATTTAAAATTTCTTCCATGCCGTCAACCACATAACATAAAATGCCGCTGTCCTCAGTACTGATATTGGTCATATTGGATTGAAGCCTTGTGGCTGCATCGTTTTTTGCCGTGATTAATTCCTTAACTGAGCCCTTTTCGTCCGTAAGAAGCATTTGGTTTCGCATATCTATGTTTTGGGTGATATTATCCGCAAATTCTTGTAATTTACCCATCTTCCCGTTAATAAATTCCGGAATGCCCTTTTCTACGGAGGTTTTTATGTATTTATTACGATTTTCCACATCACCCGCAAAACCGGATATATTCATTCTCATGCTTTGCATTTGCATAATCCTGGAGTTGTAGTCGGTAATATCTTCAGTCAGTTGGGCTACTGCCTGTTGGTCGGCAACGGAGCAAACCAAAGAGCCTTTTTTTACTCGGTCGTAATTTGCATACTGAAAGCTTATTACTCCCGGTTTTGGGCTTTTATATACCCGTTCTTCCCGTATTATTATGGCATCGGTTATTTCAGGTAAATCCACAGAGCCGTATGATACGGTTATGCCCGGAACCTCTGTCTTATTTAACAGGGCAAAAACCGCCCGGCACATATAGGTTATGACAGTAAGAAATATAACGGTGAAAACTATGGTTCCGGCGTGGGTTCGTCTTTTCTTTTTGTCAGACTTAACCCGGCGAGACGGTTTTGCGGCAGGTCTTTGTTTAGGTTGGGATTCCGTCCGTCTTTTAACAGGTTTTCTCGGAGCAACACCTCCGGCGGAATGCTCTCTTTTTTGAGTTTTTTTCCTTGTTGGTGCAGCGGTACGTCGAGTTGGGGATGAAGTAGCGGGTCTTTTGCCCTTGTCTCTGTGTCGGTTATCCATTTTGCTCACCTCCCTGAAAACGATGGTATAAATTTGGGGTCTGTTATTTGTTTATTTTCAATAAAGCACTATAAATATAATCATAAATCTATAAATTAAGAATAAGCTTAATTGGGCGTGTCTTATTAACACAAACGGTCGAAAGCCTTTTGCAACCGTGTATATATTGATTCTATTTTAAACAGAGGACAAAAACAATTGATTTTTTCCAACGGTTCAAGGTAAAAACAATTATTTTTGTCCTTCATCTAACATGGAATTAGTATAAAAATGTATTGGCGTAGGTGAGAAACAGGGTGAATACTATGAATAAAGGAACGCCAAGTTTACAGAAATTCGGGGAAATATTTAGGGCAATTATTATACCATTAATTGTAGCTATTTTCAACGTGTTGCTGGTAATTTTTCCTCAACAAATACTGCAAGGCTCCAAGGAAGGATTAACCCTTTGGTTTAATAATGTGCTGCCTTCACTGTTGCCTTTTATTATAGGAACGAATTTGCTTATAGGTTTGGGAGTGGTAAGTTTTCTGGGAACTCTGTTGGAGCCGGTTATGCAACCCTTATTCGGAGTAAGCGGTTGCGGAGGTTATGCGTTAATTACAGGCATGACTTCCGGCTATCCCATGGGGCTGAAAACCGTGGCTAACCTCCGAGAAATTAACCAACTCACTCAAACAGAAGCCCAACGTTTGGCGGGTTTTGTTAACAACGGCGGTCCTTTGTTTATAATCGGCGTTGTTGGCGTGGGCATGTTTAATTGCGAAGCCGCCGGCTATTTTATTTTAACGGCACATTATTCAGCCTCCATAATTACCGGGCTGTTGCTGAAATATTATAAAAAGACCAAACCGGTTCAAACCAACGAGAAACCCAATCTTTTTGCCGCAGCCGTTAAAAATATGAGAACTACAATAAAAAACGACGGCAGAGGCTTCGGAAAAATTTTATCTGACAGCATAAAAAACTCTCTGGAAACCATAGCCATGATTGGCGGTTTTATTATTTTGTTTTCCGTGGTTGTAAAAATTTTTGAAATAACCAATGTGAGTACAGGAATAGCGGCAATGTTGGGTTTACAAGGCAGCGAGGAGACTGTGAAAGGTCTGCTGGTTGGTTTAACCGAAATAACCAACGGTGCCAAGCTTATATCCCAACCCGGCCTGACAAGAGAAAGTCTGGTGCTCTGTGCGGCGATTATAGCCTTCGGCGGTTTCTCCATTCATGCCCAATCCGTAAGTTTTATCCGCAACACAGATATTAAGACCTCCATATATTTGCTCTGCAAGTTTATAACCGCAGTAATTACCGCAACCCTGGGTTGGCTTATATACCCGTTCTTTCAATTTAAAACCCAAACCGTCTCTGCCATAGCCGGCTCAGTACCGGGTCTTGCGGAGAAATATAATTTTTCTCTTGTAAGTTTTTTAAGTGTAATGCTGTTTATGTTGGGTGTCGTGGTGGTAATGTGGATACTGGGGTTAAGGAAGCGGATGTAAGATAACTATAAAACACAAAAAAACCCACGAATGTGGGTTTTTGCTTTGGTTTATGTATGAGGTTTCCACATTTAGACTTAATTTCGAGTTAAGTAGTAACAAAAGCGTATATTCGTAGTGGTGAGCTACCGGTGTTTTTTTTTATAAAAACGCAAAAGCGAACCGTTTACGAAGAATAGCTTTTTTTACTGTTCCTTATGCAATTAAGTATATTTCTGCGGATTTATTATGTGTTTATATGCTCTATTCTCTTCCGCCGCGTATTTCCTGTTTGTTTTCGCAAATTCGTGCTATGGTATCGTTCAGTTCTTCTTCAACGGCTCTGAACCCTTGGGTCATGTCGTTAAGCGTTTCACGAACGGCGGTTTCCGTGCGGTTCAGTATCTCTTCCACATAACTCATGGTGCCCAGTCTAACATCCCGGGAATATTTCTTTGCTTCTTCAACCAGCTTTTCTGCCGCTTCTGTAGCCAATTCGTATATTTGATGCTCACCGGCTATTTCTTGTGCTCTTGCTTCTGCCTCCGCCAAGATTGCGGTGGCTTTATTATTGGCATCTTCTATAATACGGTCGTGGTCCTCTATTATTTTCTTGGCATGACGAATTTCATGGGGTAAGTTTAATCTGATTTCTCCGATTATATCAAATATTTTCTCTTTTTCAACGGTTATCTTTCCGGAAAAGGGACGTCCTCGGCCGGAGTCCAGTATATCTTCCAATTCGTCCAGATATTCCATTAACGTATCCATAAAAATGACCCCCTTGGTTGCTTTGTTGATTTTTGAACCTGTATTCAAAACCGGAAAACGCCGTAATGACTACGGTCTTTTATATAGGGTATACCGGTTATCAGTTAAGTTCTGCTACTTTCTTTATTATTGCATCTTTTACGCATTGAGGCACCATAAAATCTATTTCGGCACCCAGCCTAACCATTTCCCGCACGGCTCCCGAGCTTATATGCAGGTGTTCCTGCCTTGCATAGAGAACAAGGGTTTCCACTTCTCGGTTAAGACGAGAATTTATACGAGCCATAAGCTGTTCGTATTCAAAATCGGCATAGTTTCGAATCCCTTTAATTATAACGTTTGCCTGTTCCTTTTTCGCAAACTCCACCAGTAAGCCGGAAAAGAATTTTATTTCAACATTGGGAAGATGACCGGTGGTTTTTTTGAGAAGCTCCACTCTCTCTTCCGGACTGAACAGGCCTTTTTTTGCTGAATTTACGGTTACAGCCATAATGAGCCTGTCCGTTAATTTGGCGGCACGCTCCGCTATATCCAGATGTCCGTTTGTAACCGGGTCGAAACTGCCGGGAAATATTGCTGTCACTGATTTTCACCACACATAAAAACCATAGTAGTTGTCCCGAAATTTTTCTGTCTGTAAACTTTCAGCCCGGAGACTTCAGGTAAGGGTTCCTTACTGCCCAACTCCGTGACGATAATGCCCTCATTGGCAAGGAGGTTGTATTTAACCGTCAATTCCAGTGCTTCTAAGGTAAAGTCCTTGTAATAAGGCGGATCCATGAAAATAACATGAAATTTACGGTTTTGTTCGGATAGAAGTTGCATTGCTTTTTTATAGTCCGCTTCCAAAACAAGGGATTTTTCGCTAAGATTGGTTAGCTTCAAGTTTTCTCGGATAAGATTGACGGCTTTACGAGAATTGTCAACAAAAACGGCTAATTCGGCACCTCTGCTCAAGGCCTCTATGCCTATGGCTCCGGAGCCGCCAAAAATATCCAAAAATACAGAATCCGGCACAAGCGGCGATATTATATTGAATAGGGTTTCTTTAATTCTGTCTGTGGTGGGTCTTGTGTCGTTTCCTTGAGGAGACAACAACTTTCTGCCCCTTGCCGTTCCCGAAATTACTCGCATTGCCTGCTCTCTTTCCATGGATGATTCTGCTGTAGGTAAGTAAACACAATTTAGTTATAATTTATTAAAATCACCGTGTACTTTACTATAACTTTTCTGTTAATCATCTTATATTAAAAGTATTATAATGTCAAATTATTTTCCTTCTTAATATATTTTGTCATTTTTTCGTAAAGTTCCGGATAATCCTGTTGTATTTCCGGTATATCACAGGCTTCCACGGCTTCCTGTACCTCTTTTAATATTTCCATGTCGTTGTAAAAATTGGCTATACGCATTTCCGGCAAACCATGCTGTCTGGTGCCGTAAAAATCACCGGGTCCACGAATTTTTAGGTCCAGTTCCGATAATTTAAAGCCGTCACCGGTTTGGGTCATAGCCTTTAACCTTTGCTTACTAATCTTGGACTTGGAATCAGTAACCATAATGCAGTAGGATTGCTCCGCTCCTCTGCCTACTCTGCCCCGTAACTGGTGCAATTGGGACAGCCCGAAACGCTCGGCGTTTTCTATAAGCATTACGGTTGCGTTGGGTACGTTTATGCCCACCTCGATTACGGTGGTAGACACAAGTATATGAATATTTCCCTCTGCAAAATCCTGCATTATTTGATTCTTTTCCTCGTTTTTCATTTTCCCGTGTAGAGCTTCTACCCTGTATTCCCCGAAGACCTTTCTTATGTCCTCGGAATACTTTTCTACGGATACAAGTCCCGGGCTGTCGCTGTCGTCAGTTTCTTTGTCCTCTATCATAGGGCAGATAACGTAGGCTTGTCTGCCTACTTCCAGTTGTTTTTTTATAAAGCTGTAAATACGAGGGCGGTAAGAGGTACTTACGGCAAAGGTTTCGATTTGTTGCCGCCCCGGAGGAAGTTGGTCTATAACGGAAATATCCATGTCTCTGTACAAAACCAAAGCCAGAGTACGGGGTATGGGTGTTGCGGTCATTACCATTACATGGGGATTTTCGCCCTTTTCGCTTAGGTTGGCTCGTTGGCGTACCCCGAAACGATGTTGCTCATCGGTTATTACCAACCCAAGTTTCTTTAGCCTAACCCCTTCTTCGATTAAGGCATGGGTTCCTATTATTATTTGCCCGGTGCCCTGCTCCGCTTCTGTTTGAGCCTGCAATTTTTCACGTTTTTTCAGAGAACCGCTGATGTATGATGTTATTATTCCCAATTTATCAAAGTATTCACAGAAAGAATTATAATGTTGTCTTGCCAAAACCTCTGTGGGTGCCATTAATATGGCTTGGTATCCGTTATTTACGGCAATAAAACTTGCCAACATGGCAACGGCTGTTTTTCCGGAGCCCACGTCACCTTGAATAAGGCGATTCATGGCTGTACCGGAATTAAAATCGCTAACCACTTCTTTCAGAACCTTTGCCTGTGCTTGGGTCAAGCTGTAGGGCAACAAACCGGAAAGTGACGAAAAGTCTTTATCCGAAAATTTGATTTTCGTGGGTTTGCACTGTCTTTCTTCGGAAAGTGCCGTTTGCATTACAAACAATTCTTCGAAAACCAGCCGTCTTTTCGCTATAAAAAAGCTTTCCTTGTCTTTGGGAAAGTGGATATTGTTCAAGGCAAATTGCCTTGAACATAATTTATGTTTCTCCGTTACGTTCCAAGGCAAAATCTCCCGAATTTCATGGGACATTAAATCCAACACCTGCTTTATCAGCGAGCGAAGGAGTTTTAGAGGTAATTTTTTGCCTATGGGGTAAATGGGGTCTATATTATGGCTGACGTTGCGGAAAATTTCATATTCGGGCATTTCCATGGTGCATTTACCGCCCCGGTAAGTCACCTTGCCGGTAAAACGATACAGCTCCGTGCCCTTGATATTGTGCCTGATATAGGGCTGATTGTACCATATAAGCTGTAATTTGCCCGTACTGTCCCGAACGGCAAGTTTGGTTGAGAATTTGCCGTTAATATTTTGCACTTGGGCATCCTCGCAAGGTTTTGCCCGAACGGTATATACCTCACCGAAACTTAAATCAGCTATATCCGTAATTACACTTTTATCGTGATAGGTTTTGGGGTAAAACTCCAGCAGATCCATAATCCTGTATATTCCCAGAGATTTAAGGATTTCACTGCGTTTTTCTCCTATACCTTTCAAATTGTCTATGCTTGTATAAAGTAAACTCATATTATTCCACAGATATTATATAGTAGTATAGAGGTTGCATACCGTCATGTACTTCGACCTCGAATTCGGGGTACTTATCCTCTATGTATTCCTGTATGTCAAAGGCGTTTTCGTCGTCTGTTTCCAGCCCGTAATAAACGGTAATAAGCTCTCCGCCTTTTTGTACCATCAAATCTATCAAAGCCTTAACTCCGGTCTGCAAATCATCTCCGGCAAGGACTATTTCGTTTTCCAAAAGGCAGAGATAGTCGCCTTCTCTAATTTCCTTACCGAACACCACAGTATCCCTAACGGCATAGGTAACCAACCCTGTGGATACGTTTTCCAAGGCACGGGTCATGTTATTTAAATTTTCTTCAAGGCTGTTAAAATCCAAATAATTAACCAAAGCCGTTATTCCTTGGGGTATGGTGGTGGTGGGAACTACGTGGATTTCCTTGGTTTTACATAATTCCGCTGCCTGTTGAGCGGCTAGGATTACGTTTTTGTTGTTGGGAAGAATGATAATAATATCCTTATCCAAACTTTCGGCGGCATTTAAAAAATCCTCCGCAGAGGGGTTCATGGATTGACCGCCTTCGATTACGTAATCAGCTCCCATATCCTTAAAAACCGTGCAAATTCCCTTACCGGAAGCTACTGCCACAAAACCTGTTTGCGGCTCGCCTTTTTCGGGGCTTTTTTTATTTATAATTTCCGTATGTTGTATACGCATATTTTCGATTTTAAGATCGCTTAGTTCGCCCAAGGTTAAGGCAAATTCCAAAACCTTTCCGGGATTGTTTGTGTGTATATGAACCTTTATAAAGTCCGGATCGGTTACCACCGCTGTGGAATCGCCTGCTGTTGCCAAAAAGGCTTTCAGTCGTTCTTCCCGGTTAAAATTATATTCGCAATTTATCATAAACTCCGTGCAATAGGTATATTTAATTTCCGTGGGAGTTTTAAATTCAGGTTTGAAGCTTTCTTGGGGTGTATCCTCTTTTCTGATTACATCTTCGTAGCTTATTTCCTCTTGAGAATACAAGGCATCGGTTGCTGCCTCCAGAATTATCATTAATCCCTTGGCACCGGAATCCACCACGCCGGCTTCTTTCAATTGCGGCAACATATATTGCGTTTGTTCCAGCACTTCGTTGCCGTAGGCTATTACTTCTTTCATTAAAAGTTCTATATTGTCGGTTTTATAAGCACATTCCGTAGCCTTTCGGGAAATTGCTGCGGCTACGGTAAGTATGGTACCTTCTTTGGGTTTCATTACTGCTTTATAGGCGGTTTCTGTTGCCTTTGTAAATGCCGCCGACAAATCCTCTGCATTAAGTACGGCTTTGCCCTCTGTGCCCTTGGAAAAGCCCCTGAAAAGCTGTGAGAGTATAACCCCGGAGTTTCCTCTGGCACCTCTCAAAATACCGTCGGAAACAGCCTTTGCCACGTTTGATGCTGAATTTGAATTGATATTTAGCAGTTCTTTTGCGGCGGCAGTAAGAGTAAGAGCCATATTAGTACCCGTATCGCCGTCCGGCACAGGGAATACATTTAACGAATTAAGATGTTCTTTATTTTTGTTCAGTGCTTTTGCTGCGAAAAAAACAGCTTTCCTTAATAATTTTCCGTCAATTCCGGGCTTATCCAATGAAATGTCCTCCTTATGATGTAGCTGAAAAAAATAAAGAAACAAAGACCTTGAGGGAAACTTTTTCTGAAGAAAAAGTTTCCCTCAAACTCCCTTCAAAAAGACTTTTATATTAATAACTAAGACCTTACCGGCATTTGTTTTACTTAATATTTATTTGTTGAAATACAAAAGTACCGCTAAAAAGTAGCGGCTTTCGTTAATTTTATCACAATTTAATTTTTATAATATACAATGTTGTTGAGCTAATTTTTTAGTTGTGGACTCGTATTCCTTCAACAAAAATATTTACTTGCTCCACTATTACGCCCACAAATTCTTCCACTTTGTATTTTACCGCATTAATCAGAGAATCGGCAATGGCTGAGATATTTGTGCCGTATTCAACAATGATATGCAGGTCTATGGCTACCAAATCGCCTTTAATATTCAGGCGAACACCCTTTGTAAGACTTTCCCTTTTGAGCAAATGCACAAAGCCGTCTTTCACATTTTTCGCAGCCATGCCGACGATGCCGTAACAATCCATTGCGGCAAGGCCGGCAATACGAGCTATTACTTCGTTGTCAACTATAACTGTTCCGTATTCATTTTTTAATTTAGCCGGCATAAGATCCTCCTGTCTGTATAGAGCTTATATACCGATTCCCGAAGAAAAATAAATTTTTCCAACCCACCGAGCCCGGTACCGATTACCGGATATTTTAGCCGTTTTTAAGTAAATCCGGTATTTACTTTAATAATTTAACAGATAAATCCGAATGGTTGTAAAGATTGATAAATGTACCGTCTTGAAGACGTACAATGGGAGCGGAAAGTTTCGATTGGTTGATAAAAACCACTTCTCCCGCAGAATTATTTGAAAGCACAACTTCCGAGCCTATATAGGTATATGCCACATGACGCAAAAATTCCATTAAATATCCGGGGTCCATTATTTCCAGTCCGTTGGTTTCAAATTCCTTTATTGCCTCAAAGGGCGAAGTCTTTCTGTTACCCTTGCGACCGGAAGTAAGATTTTCGTAAATATCGCATATAGTCACTATTTTTGAGAAATGAGTTATTTTTTCGCTGCGTAAGCCGTTGGGATAGCCTGTACCGTTATTTTTTTCATGGTGCATAAGGGCAACCAGCTTTATTGATTCGGGCAGATTTTGGTCCTGGAGCAGTCTGTATCCGTAGGTTGTATGCTGACGCATAAGGAACTTTTCATCATCGGACAGCGAATCTTTTTTTGCCAGAAGTTGAGGAGAAAGCAGAGTTTTCCCTATATCATGCAAAGTTCCGGCTATGGTTAAGTTAATCAAATCTTCGTCGTTTAATTTAAGCCAGTTTCCGAATAAATTACACAATAAGCCCACGTTTATGGAATGAGCGTAAATATCGGTGTTTGTTTGTTGGAGAGAGTCTATAAATATAAGTAAATCGGATTTTATTTTTATTTTTGACAATGAATCTTTGGTAAGTTCAAAAATATCGTTTTTAGTTACTTTCTCGGCTTGGGAGATTATTTGAATTAATTTTTTTGTCTTTTCTTTCGTTTCCTCATATGACTGTTCAAATTCCATAAAATCATCACGATATGCAACAGAGGATACGGTGGAATCTATAAATTCGCCCGGTATGGGGTCACCTTTTACAAGTATATAATCGATTCCGTTTCTTACAAGCAAATTCAGGTCAAGCTGTTCGCAAAATGTACCTTTCGTAAAAAGGACTTGCCCTGTTGGGGTAACTATATCTCTGGCTAAAATCATATCAGATTTTACTTTTTCCAAGGATATTTTTTTTGTGGTATATCTTTCCATAAAACAACCTCGCTTGCATTCATATTTAATGGAATATATTTTAATATAATGGTTTACAGGTTTAATTGCAATATTAAATTATCATTTTACTTATTTATTTTTGCCGGTTTTTGCATTATATATTTGCAATTTTAAAAATTTTGTTGTATCGTGATTTTGATTTATGTCTATACTGATTATATACCAAAAAAGGTAAACTTGTAAAATCAAATTAAATTATAATTATTATTTATCGGAAAAATTACGTTTATTGAATTTTTTTGGGCTTATTTTGCTCTATATACAGTATTTAAAGGTAGGTAAGAATACTGTTGGAAGAAATATTATGTTTTTTAGAACAAAACAGCCAATAAAAATATTGCAATATTAATTGTTTTCCGGTAGAATTGTTTTCACAAACTTTGCAGTTGCAGGCTATGCTTTTTTACAGTGCGTTAAAATCAAGTATGTGCGTTTAATTTCAGTGTATGGCATTTTTAAAACAATCCTGTTGGCGATATTAACGCCGCCTAAATTGCGGTGTTTTTTTGCCGGAGTTGAGGTTTTGAAAAATGTCTGATAAAGGATACCGTAATAGTATTGTTTAGCACTGTTTAACCCATAAAGGACGTTCTCGGAAGTTTGTCCGAATTAATTCTATGGTTCTTTTAAACTCTTTAGCCAATTAACGCTGCAAATTATTTTACTTTAAGGAGATGCAATCATGGCAAAATGTGAAATCTGCCAAAAATCCATCCGCACCGGTCATAAACTCAGCATTACACGTAGCCAGATATCAAGACGTGCAAACAGAACTTGGCACCCCAATGTTAAGAAAGTAAGAATCGTGGAAAACGGTACTCCCAAAACCGTTAAAATATGTACAAGATGTCTGCGTTCCAATAAAGTTACACGTGCGGTATAACACCCATGCAGAATATAAAAAAACGACTTGCCCAAAAGCATGTCGTTTTTTTATATTTTCTTGCAGAAAAATAATCGGGTCTTTACTTAATACCCAAAAACACCTTTACTATTTTTCCCAAAAACTTAGGCAGTTTGATAACCTTGAACCGCAAAAAAATCACTTCCTATCTAATTTAAAGATTTCGGATAAAAAAGACAAAAAGGTTAAAAATAAAGTCATTATACCTTATGGAGAAGTATAATTACTTATAAGGCGAATTCTACGGCTTTAATACCGAAAAACCATGAATCCACATAAACACCCGATACATAAATATATAAAAATCAGCACAGGAACAAATGCCAAAACCCTACAATTATCATGATTATCGCAAGCAAATACGCCCAGCCGGGTATTACAAGCACTATAAATACACCCGTTCCCATAGATAAAAAAACCACACCGCAGAGTTTTCTCATTATCATATTTTTCACCCTCTCCTCAGGGCAGACCAACCCGGTACAAAACCGAATAAACCGGCATGTTAATCCATAGTATGCCGAATTGTGCAAAAAGTGCCGGTACATATTTTTAAATTTTAAATGCCGGTATCGGAAAAAAATTTACTCCAATTATATTATATGTATCGTGAGTTATACTTTTTCTTGCGGATAAATTTGAAATAAGTAAATATTAATTTCAATATTGAAATTTAGAGGTGAAATGATGAACAATCTTGAAAAAATCAGAACCGCCGCTCAAGTATATGAAACTGATGCAATTTTAATAACCTCAAAGGAAAACCGCCGATATGTAACCGGTTTTACCGGCTCCAACGGATATGTGGTAATAACCAAAGACAAAGCCCTGCTTATAACGGATTTTCGCTATACCCAACAGGCAACGTCCCAGGCTCCGGATTTTGAAATTATTCAATACGATTCAAATATAGTAGACCACCTAAAAAAAATCCTTGAGGACTTACCCATAAAAACCATAGGCTACGAGACGGATAAACTCACCGACAAAGAAATAAACCTCTTTCGCAATTCCATAAATTTAGAGTTTTTGCCCATAGACGGTCTGTGCGTTCCTTTCAGAGAGGTGAAAGAGGCGGATGAAATTGAGAAAATAAAAAAAGCCGCTTCCATAGCAGATACAGCCTTTAATAATTTGCTGAATTTGATTAAGCCCGGAGTTACCGAAAAAGAACTTGCATTGGAGCTGGAATATTTATGCGGAAAGGCAGGCGGTCAGGGTCAATCTTTTGGCACCATAGTTGCCTCCGGTTATCGCAGTGCCATGGCTCACGCCACACCCTCGGAAAAACCAATACAAAACGGTGAGCCGGTAACCATAGATTTCGGTGTTATAGTAGACGGATATATGTCCGATATGACCAGAACCGTCTGCGTAGGCAAACAGCCCGAAAAGGTCCTAGAAATCTTCGACACCGTGCTAAAAGCCCAAGAGGCGGCACTTAAAGCCGTCAAAGCCGGCATATCCTGCGAATACTTGGACAGCGTACACCGCCAAGTCTTCCTGGATGCCAACTTAGAACAATACAGCCTCCGTAGCCTGGGACACGGCGTAGGGCTGGAAATCCACGAATCACCCCGTATAGCCATAGGCTCCAAAACCATCCTCCGCTCCGGCATGATTATAACCATAGAACCCGGACTTTACGTAGAAGGCTTGGGCGGTGTAAGAACCGAGGATTTGGTTCTGGTAACAGACGACGGCTGCGAAATACTTTCCCATACACCCAGAGTCATAAATCTATAATTATCAACCCAAAACAGAGGGTCACTTTTTCTCAAAAAAAGTGCCCCTCTGTTTCTTTTATAACCGGTTTTATTGGAAAGAGGCAGTTTGAGAGATAAAACCTTTTCCTGCCCTTTTTCCACACAAAAAAGCTGTCAACCCGGTTCTTGTCGACAGCCCTTTATTAGTCTGCTGATTACAGCTTCTTTGCACGCTCAATGTTAATCTTAGAACCCTTGAGCTTTTTGTTTTTCATACCCTCAATTATGTGTTTTGCGAAATCTTTGGGTACATCAACAAAAGTGTATTCGTCATAGATATCTATGGCACCGATGAGTTTACCCGAAATTCCGGTCTCTCCGGCTATGGCACCCACTATATCACGTGCCTGTACTCGCTTGCTCTTACCTACGCTGATAAAGAGACGAACCATGTTTTTATCGGATTTTTTCTTGGACTTCTTGTCCGGCTTATCGAAGATGTAGGACGATTCTTCAACAAATTCGATTTCCTCCGCTGCTTCGTCGTGAAGGTTCATTTTAAGCAAGGCTGCGGCTATGTCTATGGCTGAATAATCTTCGGAAATCATATTTTCCGCCATATTCACATACTGAGTAAGATGCCCTTCTTCTATGGTTGCCTTGATCTTCTCAATATATTGCTTGGAGCGTATTTCTTCAATATCATTAAGGGTGGGCAGATTTTGACGCTTGATTTTAGAGTTGGTATAACGCACTATGTCACGAAGTTTGTATATTTCTTTACCCACAACAAAGGTATACGCCTTACCGGATTTTCCGGCACGACCGGTACGTCCTATACGGTGTACGTAATATTCTTCGTCTTGGGGTAAGTCATAGTTGAAAACGATGT
Organism: uncultured Defluviitaleaceae bacterium; assembly: GCA_964468805.1. GTDB lineage: Bacteria > Bacillota > Clostridia > Lachnospirales > WRBF01 > CAYXWM01. The sequence goes on along the minus strand of CAYXWM010000009.1, from coordinate 38,186 downwards.
CTATGTCGTCTACGTCTATACCTCTGGCGGCAACGTCTGTGGCAACAAGTATTTCTATGGTTCTGTTGCGGAATTTCTTCATTACCATGTCACGTTGAGGTTGTTTCAAGTCGCCGTGCAAGCCTTCCGCAAAATAACCCCTACCTTGGAGTTGCTCCACAAGTTCGTCAACACGTTTCTTGGTATTACAGAAAACCAAAGAAAGCTCCGGGTTGTACATATCTATAATACGGCAAAGTGCTTCGGTTTTGGTCTTTTCTTTAACGTCAAAGTATACTTGGTCTGTGCTGGTTAAGGTCAGCTCTTTGTGTACAACTTTGATATGTTCGGGGTCATTTTGGTATTCCTTGGTAAGGTCAAGTATACCCTTTGCCAAAGTTGCGGAGAAAAGTATGGTTTGTCTGTCTTCAGGGATTTTTTCAAGGATATATTCAATATCTTCCCTAAATCCCATATCAAGCATTTCGTCAGCCTCGTCCAAGACCACCATTTTTACCGTTTCCATTTTAAGGGTACGGCGGTTCATATGGTCCATAACACGACCCGGCGTACCGATAACAACTTGTACACCTTTTTTGATAGCCATAATTTGACGGTCTATGGGTTGTCCGCCGTAGATAGGCACTACCTTGATATAATCCTTATATTTTAATAATTTACGAAATTCTTCGGAAATTTGGATAGCCAATTCTCTGGTGGGGCAAAGTATAACCGCCTGTAATTTTTTATCCTCTTGGTTAATTTTTTCCAGACAGGGTATACCAAAAGCACAGGTTTTACCCGTACCTGTTTGGGATTGACCGATAACGTCACGCCCGGAGAGTATTACTTCTATCGCCTTGGACTGTATGGGAGTAGCTTCTTCAAAGCCCATATCCGATATTGCCCTTTTAATTTCCGGCGATAAATTCATTTCATCAAATGATAAATTTTCCATTTATTGTTCCTTTCAAATTTATGTGTCTGGCGGTCTAACTGAGATTTATTTAAGTTAAACCACTGTAAGGCGACAAGTACAGTATCTACCCGGACAAGTGGGACCCGGAAAAATTATACTCGTCCCAATACGCTCTGCAAGCTGAAAACGTATTCCGTATAAGCAACTAATTTTTTGTGTGGAAAACAGAAAAACTTCTTCCGGTTTTCCACACAAAAAAGATTTAACAGAAATTATAGTATAACGTGAGTTCACAGCAAATTAAACCGGAGTAATTTTCACGTTATGAGTACGCTTTTGCATGATTTTTATGCAAAAACGTGCGAATACTTTCAGAAAATCGATGAAATTTTAATTTCATCGGACTCACATTAGTATATACCAATAAGCATTGCAACTTTCAGCATGATTTATACGGAATCCTTATTATAAATCTAATTTATGTATATATCAAAGGTTTTTTCTACATAAATCAGCATTTTTTGATTATTTGGGAAAATTTACGGAGATTTTCCGGTTAGTATTCAAGCTTTTAACCAAAAATCCGTAAATCGGCGGTTACATTTTACATAAAATTACACTGACATCGTCCAATTCGTACTTTTGAGCATCGCTTGCCTGAAAATTATAAAACGAGCTGAGAACAATATCAATAGTTTCGTTTAAATCCTCAAGAGATTTTGTGTCCAGAAGAGTTTCTTTGAGTTTAGAGGAGAATACGTCGGGGTTATCCTTGTAAAATGTATCGCAAAGTCCGTCCGTATGAAAGAAAACCAGGTCACCTTCGTTATAATTCAATACTTTGCATTCATAGGTTGAATCGGGCAACATTCCTATGGGTGTTCCCGATATTTCAAGTTCTTTTGCGGTATTGGTTCGGGAGTTTACGTATATGGGAAGTGTTTGACCGGCGTTGGAATAATAGATTTTTTTACGGGCTGTGTTAATCATGGCATAAAATACACAGGCATACATTTCATGGTTCATGGAAAATATCTGATAAAAATTCTTATTCATCTCTTCCAGCAAAACATTGGGCATGGCTGCACTTTTAACCAAATTTTTTATCATCATGTTCAGCATGGCTGTCAACAAAGCCGCGGCTATACCGTGCCCGGAGACATCGCCCATAATTACGCAAATTGTTTCGTTATCCAAAGTTATAACGTCGTAAAAATCTCCGCCTATATCCAAAGCAGGCATATATTTGCTGATGACTTTTACTCTGTTGAACTTAATGTCAACCTCCGGTATTAATGAACGCTGAACCCTTCTGCTCATTTTCAATTGAAAATCCAAAATGGAATTTTTCTCCTCAAGTTCCGCGTATTTCAGAACAAGCTGGTCGCTTAGGTTCTTTACCCTAAGCAGGGATTTTACTTTTGATTTCAGCAAGGTAGCATCAAAATTTTTCTCTATATAATCATCGGCACCCATTTGTAAGGCTCTCAGACGAAACTCGTTGGTATCGGATATACTTACAAACAGGATGGGAATAAATTTTGTATCAGGGTTTGTTTTCAGCCTTTTGCACAGCTCGTATCCGCTCATGTCCCGAAGTTCCGTGTCCAAAATTATCAGGTCCGGCTTAAAGGCCATAGCCTTGTTAAATGCTGTGTTACCGCTTATGGCCGTAAATATTTCCAAGTCACTGTCGCTTAAGCAACGGGTCATTAGGTCTGCCGTTTGCTCTTGGTTGTCAACAATCAAAATGCTAGCCATTATGTTTCACCCTTTTATAAAACTTTATCTCGTTACCCTTTTGGTTAAATGTCAAAGAATCGGTCAGTGAGTAAACAAGTTTTATCCCTCGTCCGCTTTCGCTGGTGTATCTGTCCGGGTCATCTTCCTTGGACAACAATCTCAAATAATCAAAACCCACACCCTCGTCACAAATGACAGAGTTAATGTTGCCGCCGTGAATTTCTATCATTAAGTGGACGCATTTGTTTGTGTCCCTCTTATTTCCGTGAATAACGGCGTTATTAAGCAGCTCGCTGTATATCAACTTTAAATCGAAGCGTTCGCTTTCGGTTAGGCAAGGCAGGGCCTGCTCTATAAAATACAAAGCATCCTTTACCACTTCTTTTACTTTCAGCAATTCTCCGGGAAAGGTTGCTTCAAATTTACTCAAAGTCATTTTGCCCACCTCCTCTGAGGATTAATATATACCGACACCCGGTAACAACAGAATATTGCTATGTTTAATAAAGAGAATCGGCAGTAGGCGTATATTCATAATTCTCCGGGAGCAAACCGGACCGCACCGTTTTACCTTTAAGGTATTATTACCGTAAGAAACGTCACGGTACAACCCATGTCCCCGGTAAAATAAAAAATTATACATAACCGGTCCGTACAAATAATATTCTTATGCGGAAAGTCTTTATAATATTCTACAGATTAACTCAGACTTTGCCTGTAACGGGGTTGATAAAGTACTCAGCTTTATTCAAAGCTTATTATTTTATGGCTTTTGGTCATATTAATACAGAGGTTGTTTTCTTGAGAGTCGTCTATAACCATTTCGTCCATGAGGGCTTTTATCATTATCAGCCCCATTTCGTCCTCGGAGAGGCTTAAATCTATGCCGGCGTCTACTGTTATTTTGATATTTAATACCCCGGGAGTAATTTCAAAGAACAAAGTAAAGTTGTGGCTTTTTCCGTGGGGTATTTTTTTGATAATAAAGGTACAGGCTTCGGATACCGCCGCCTTAATATCCTCTATTTCGTCTATATCAAAACCCATGCGATTGGCTATGGATGAAGCCGTCAACCTAGCCGCAGATACATAGGATGCATTAACCGGCAGGGTTAATTGGATGTTTTCGTTTTCCGGATTCTGATTGCCGTTGTCGTGGTTACTCATTTGATTCACCCTCTATAATGAATACTTTGTCAAGATTGGTTATCTTAAACAACTTTAACAGATTGGGTCTGGTATGACGCAACCGGATATGACCACCGTAAGCTTTGACGTTTTTTAACACGGCAACTAATGCCCCAAGAGCTGTGGAGTCCATATACTCAAGATTTTTGCAGTCTATTACCAAGTCATAATTTTTTTCGTTAATAATCTTCAGCAATTGTTCCTTCATATCAGCAGAGTTAAATATGTCGATTTCCCCTGTAACGTTTACCATCCAGCTTTTGTTATTGTCATCGGGTTTGTATTCTATAGCGTAGTCCATGTAAAAACTCCTCCTTATTTTGTCAAATCTTCTGATTGGAAATCCGGTCTATACCTTTAAAATTCGGTCTTATCCCGGGTATATCATGCTGTCTGCTTATCAGTCTTTGGTTTTCGACAATATACTCCTAAAATCGCCGATTATTATAAGCAATATTACTTATTCTGACTTTAGTATACACCAATAATTACAAAAATCATATATTTTTTTATAATAATGTGAAAAAAAATACTTAGTTAACCGGTGACATAAATTACTATGCTTTTAAATTTTCTGTTGATTTCTTCCGGGATTATGTTATAATTAGGTATAATAAAAGAAGGGGTATACCCCCTTCTCTTAGCACGGTTGTTTCGTTAGGCTTGCGCTTTATATGTATTCATGAATAAGAATTTATATACCGCAAACCTGTTGCTGCAGGGCGGTTTAAGTATCATTTGTCACGCATTATGGCAATGACTACCAATGCAAAAGTAAGCATTAGCATCAGGGCTTCAAATGTGGACATAAGCTTCACCCCCTTTTTTAAGGAAGTCAAGCCCAACCGCCTGCAACCGTGCATTTTTATTATACATAATATTGTATAATCTTACAATAGTTAGTTTTATATTATGTTATAAATTTGATGACTACCAATGCGAAAGCCGGCATTAGTATCAGGTCTTCAAATGTGGACATAAGCTTCACCACCTTAGGTGAGTATAAATCCTCTTTAAATAGCTACTAATATTCACTTGTTTCTTTGTTTTATACCTATGTAATACCTATGCGATTTAAAGCCCATAAAAGTAGGAAAGACACTTCTGTGTGAAATATCGGAAGTGTCTTTTTTATTGCATATATAACCTATGTCAAGCACATAGGCAGAAACAAATCCTATATACTTATTGAATCAACGAAACCTGAATATTTTTTCTTTCTTTCAAGTAAAGGAATTCTCCTTTTGCATATCCAAGAGCCGCACAACCGCAAACTACATTATTCTCCGGCATAGAATAGGACAAAAGCTTGTCATGAATAATTTTTTCATCGGAAAACCATGCCGGCTGATCAATCCAACAAGATGCCACTCCCAGCGAGGATGCTGCTAAAAATATATTCTGTAAGGCACAGGAACAGTCCGCCATTACGCTTGGGTTATTCTTATTTCCCGAAACAATAATCAGAACCGGAGCATGATAACAGAAGCTATAGTTAGGGTTAAGTGCCATTTTACGAAAGACCTCTACATTGTCGGTTGTGCTTAACAATGGCTGATTGTGTATTTTTTCGTCAGCACAATATATATAGACGGTTTTTATCAGTTCGTTCAATTCGTCTAAAGCTTCCTTTTTAGAAATGACAATGAAATGCCAATCTTGGCTGTTACCGGCACTGGGGGCATAAGTAGCACACTCTAAAATGGCTTTTAAATCTACTTCTCTAAGGTTTTGTCTTGAAAAAGATTTGCAACTTCTTCGTTTTTTTATACAATCAATAACTTGATTCACCGGCACCCTCCTCATACTCTCCCACGATAATTTTGCCACTGCTTGTTCCGATTCTGTCAGCCCCGGCTTTAATCATTTCCATGGCGTTTTGAAAAGTTTTTATTCCGCCGGAAGCTTTTACTTGTGCTTTGTTACCCACTGTCTTTTTCATAAGTTCCACATCGGCTAAGGTTGCGCCGCCTGTGCTGAACCCCGTGGAGGTTTTAACAAAATCCGCTCCTGCTTCCACACTTAATTCACAGGCTCTTATTTTTTGTTCATCATTTAACAAGCAGGCTTCAATAATAACTTTGACAATAGCCTTCGGATGTGCTGCTTCCACGACAGCTTTAATATCCTCTCTAACCTTTTCGTAATCTCCGTCCAAAAGTGCCCCGATGTTAATTACCATATCAATTTCTTCCACGCCGTCCTGAACGGCTTGTTTTGTTTCGTATGCTTTTGCATTTGAAGACATAGCCCCAAGCGGAAATCCCACAACACAACACGATTTTACATTTGAACCCCTAAGCAGCTTGACTACAAGCGGCACATGGCAGCTGTTCACGCAGACCGACGCAAAACCGTATTCTACCGCCTCTTTGCAAAACCGGAAAATCTCGTCTTCTTTTGCATTTGCCTTTAAGATTGTATGGTCAATTAATGAAGCTATAGAAGATTTAGTCATCGTTACCTCCCAATTAAAACTGCGTATTTTTTTAATATCAATTTATGTACTACTTCCAACGCCGAACTAAACAACAGCACCAACACCAATGTTCCCAAGCCAAGAGGTCCTCCCAATACAAAGGCTACTACCGCTATGCATGCCTCCATTAAAAGACGACTTTTTTGAAAGGAAAGGTTGAACCTATTTTTTACGGACAGCATTAAATTATCCAATGCACTGACAGGCCAACCCGGGCACAAGTAAATAGAAGCACCAACAGCATTAATAACTGCTCCAAGAACAAATAATGCCGTTCTAACGCCTATACTGAACGTAAATGCCGAAAGACTGTCAAATAAGACAATACTCCAAAAATCATACAAAAATCCAAATAATACAGAAACGGCGAAACAGTATAAATTAGGCTTTTCTCCGGCGATAAATGCTGCCGCCAAAACCAATATGACAGAATCTATATTCAACCATATTCCCACTGATAAGCCGAATATATTGTAGAGAGCAACGGCAACCCCATCGATTGGATAGGTGCCTAAAGCAGCAAAAACAATAAGTCGTATCCCAAAAGCATTTAGCAAAAGTCCCAATCCAAAGCAAAGTGATTTAATAAATCCGGTTTTGTTCATGCTACACCTATTTTAAAATTATTTTCATTCATAAAAATTTCTACACAAAACTAAGCTTTTCGGGCAAACTGTGTTCTCCCATGAAGTTAAGTTTCCTATTGTCAACAGACTGTAATTCGCTGTGCAATAAAATTTCTTATCAGATGTATAAAAAAACAGTATAGATAAGCAAACTTTTTTGAAGTTTCAAAAATACCTCAGAAAGGTTGACCCTCTTTGTTTCTCACACGCTCTATAAAGCTAAACAGTGCATATATAATGACTATAAACAAATACGGAAAAGCCATGATAAATTCTAAGGGCAAGACATTTGCATTTTGCATATAGTTAGCAAGGGAGTAGCTAAATCCATAAATAAATGCTCCTGCAAATGCACCTATGGGATTTCCTCCTGCCATATTGGTTGCCGCCAAGGCAATAAAACCTCTGCCTGCAGTCATATTAGCCGTAAACATAGTCATATAACCCATGGACAAAAACATACCGCCGAATGCAACCAAAACACCACACAGAAAAAATGCAACTGTCTTAACTTTAACAACATTGATACCAACTGATGCGGCAGCGTCCGGAGTCTGCCCGACAGCTCTTATTTTTTTGCCGTAGGTTGTCTTGTAAATGAAAATATATACCACTATAATCATAATAAACGCTATGTAAGTCAGTATATTATGTCCGGACAGCACTTTTCCGATAATAGGCAGGTCCTTTATAAAAGGAAGGTCTAGGGTTGGAAAAGAGAGGCTTTGAAGCTTTGCGGTAACACCTCTGTCTTGTATGGCTGAGTACATGACAAACACCGTTCCGCCGGCTGCAGCCAGATTTATAGCAACACCTGTAATAACAATATCCGATTTCAACACCAGAGTAAAATACGCCATCAGAAGCTCAATAGCCACCGCGAAAAACACGCCGCATAACATACCCACAACCAAACTACCCGAGTAAGCACTGCCCATTACGCCTGCCAGGGCTGAAATAAGCATAACACCTTCATGAGCCAGGTTTATCAATCCGGCTTTTCTTGCTATACAAGCACCCATTGCCGCCAAAAGAACAGGGGTCATACTTCTTATAACTGCATACCAGAAATTTGGATTAGTTAATAACTCCATTTTGCACCTCCTGCTGTGTTTATACTATTTCCATGTTTATTGTTCCGGATTGTTTTATTTGAAAATATTGATGTATTGCAAATAGACGAAATAGTATAATGATTCCATTTTAAACAGAGGACAAAAATAATTGATTTTTTTCTAACAGTTCAAGGGGAAAACGATTATTTTTGTCCTTCATCTTATTTGGAATTAGTATGTTACGTAGCAAGCATCTTATCCTTTTCCATGAGTGCCGCTTTTTGTTCTTTTTTAATTTTGTATGTATACATAAACCGCTCTGCCGATACCAGAAAAATAATAATGCCTTGTATGATAGCAACAATTTCTTGATCTAAGTCGGTTCCTCTGGACATGATGCCTGCACCTACCCTGATAAAGGAGAAGAAAAATGCCGTTAATGGAATGTTTGCCGTTTTTTCACCTGCAAGGATATTAATTAAAATAGCATCCCATACAAACGAAACCGGGTTGACCCATAAAAATCGGTCATAAATACCGAGCACTTCAACTGCACCACCCATACCGGCAATACAACCCCCGATAAATTGAGACATCATTATGACTTTGAAAACGTTTATGCCAGCATTTTTTGCAAACCTGAGATTAATGCCCACAATTTTCAAATCGTAGCCAAAGGTGGTTTTCTCCATTAGTATGTAGACTAAGATAAACACCACAATCATAATAATGAAGCCGTAATGCATCTGGGTTCCGTCAAGAAGGCTTCCCAGTTTTGCTGTTTTTTGAAATTTATAAGAAGCATAACCGGCAACCTCGTCCAAAAAGCCGTTATTGATAATAAACTGTCCCACGTAGAAAAATACAGTGTTTAGCATAATTGCAACGACCATTTCCCAAGCTCCGGTAAATTTTTTAATGATTGCCGGAATTAGGGTGATAACTCCGCCGACCAATGCTGAAATTGCAATGGCTACACCGGCATGTACTCCTGTAGGTAATGTGAAAGAAATTCCAACAACCGCAGCAATAACCGCACCCATATACAAAGCACCGTCAGCAATTAAGTTTGTGAGGCCGCCTTTTTGAATAACATTCAAGGAAAGCCCGGCAAATACTAAGGGTATCGCTGTTTCCACTACGTTGAAAAAGTTTCGTTTGGAAGTAAGAGGACCCAGGAAGAATTTATGCATGGCGGTTAAAGGCGTTTTGCTGAAAACAAATATTATAATGATTGTGCATATATAGGCAATCATTATTGCACAAAAGACCCTGAGAAGAGAGTAAGTATCAATTTTGTTTTTTATCCTATGGAGCATACATGACGCCCTCCGTTTCAGACTCTTTATCTTTTTTCAAACCAAGCATATAAAGCCCCAGTTCGGCTTCGGAAATATTCTTTACATCGGAAATATCAGCTACAACTTTGCCTTTATAGAAAACCAAAATCCTATCTGATAGGGACATTAATTCTGCCAAATCGGCAGATGACAGCAAGATGGATATTCCGGCTTGTCTTTTATCCAATATTTTTTTGTGTATAAACTCTATAGAACCAACATCGATTCCTCGTGTAGGCTGACTGATAATCAAGATGGGCTTGTCTAAAGAAAATTCTCTTGCCACAATTACTTTTTGAATATTGCCGCCGGAAAGTCTTTTAATTTCCTGGTCATCACTCTTACATAAAACGTCGAATTTTTTTATTAAATCCTTGGCGTAATCCTTTATTTTCTTAAAATCCAAAAAGAATTTGTTCTTTATAAATTCAGAAATATTGACTGTTACCATATTTTCTCTTACGCTTAAAGTCTGAGCACAGCCATCTTCCATACGATCTTCCGGTACATTTGACAGGCCTTTTTCACGCCGCTCTACGATTTTAAGTTTGGTTATATCTTGGTTAAAAGCCGTTACAGTACCCTTATCTTGCTTTAGGTCTCCTGTAATAATGGAGATGATTTCGCTCTGACCGTTACCCTCTACCCCGGCTAAACCCAAAATCTCGCCTTCCCTAAGGCTAAAATTGACACCGTTTAATTTTGAAACCCCAAACTTATCCACATAAACAATATCCTTTACAGATAAAACCGGGTCTCCATACTCTTTTTCGGGCTTGTCATAAACAAACTTGACTTCTCTGCCCACCATCAATTCGGAAATTTCATACTGTGTCAGCTGATTAACGTCATAGGTACCCATGCTTTTGCCTTGTTTTAAAATTGTCAATCTGTCGCACAGATACTTAACTTCATCAAGCTTATGAGAAATAAAGATAATAGTGTATTTCATTTTTTTCAAAAGCAGCAGTTGTTCAAACAGTTCCTTTGTTTCCTGGGGCGTTAACACAGCGGTGGGCTCGTCCAAAATAATCAATTTCGCACCTCGGTACAGCACTTTGAGTATTTCCAGTTTTTGTTTCATACCCACGCTGATATCCCGCACCTTTTTATCCACGTCAATGTCAAAACCATACTTTTTTGCAATATCTATGGTAGCCTGTCGGCATTTTTTCTCGCTTATAAATACGTTTAAAAAATTCTCCTCGATTCCAAGGGTCAAATTTTCAGCCACGGTAAAAGAAGGAACAAGCATAAAATGCTGATGAACCATACCGATATCATTTTCTATTGCATCCTTGGAAGATGAAAAATGCACTTTTTTGCCTTTATAAAAGAATTCTCCGCTTGTCATATCCTCAAAGCCAAACAACATTTTCATTAACGTTGACTTCCCGGCACCGTTTTCTCCCACAAGGGCGTGAATTTCACCCTCTCGTACCGAAAAATTAACTTTATAGTTGGCTACAACGCCGCCGGGATATATTTTTGTCACATCTCTGACTTCCAGTAAATTTTCCATATTTCAGCCCCATTTTCCTAATAAAAAACGAACCTTCATACGGTGGTTATGCTTTATGCTTAATTGCCGGTTATGGGTATCAAAAGCGTATCCTCGTATGGGTGAGCGACCGGTGTTTTTTTCTTAAAACAGCGAACCGTTTACGAGGAACAGCTTTTGTTACTGCCCCAATGCAATTAAGAACAACTGCGCTATGAAAGCTCGTTTTCAACTAATAAGTACAAGTTGCTAAACTAAAATTATGGTTTTACCTTTGCTTCTAATTGTCTGACAAAATCCGTGGGAACATCGAAAGCACTTGTAACTTTGATTTCGCCGGCTTTGATTTTACCTTTTGCTTCGTTAAGCTTTGCTAAAAAGTCAGAATCTACATAACTTCTAAACAGTTCATTATCTGCAAGACCGCCTATGTCTTGACTGATACCAAGAGTGTGTTGTTTACCTGTTTCAAGGTTGCCTTCCATGTATGCTTTAAATGCATTGTAAAGACCTTGGTCAACGCCAATCATTGTAGACGTAACAATTCTGTCTCTTTCTCTTCTGCCTTCAAAAAGCTGAGTTTGATCGGTATTGCAGCCGATAGCATACTTTCCTGTCTCATATGCCGCTTCGAAAACACCTAATCCCGCGGCACCGGAAGCATGGAACACAATGTCTGCATTCATAGCGTTATATTGTGTAAGGGCTAATTCTTTGGCTTTTGCAGAATCGTCAAAGCTGTTTACATATGAATGTGTTACTTTAATTTCAGGGTCATAATAGGTGGCTCCTTCAACGAAACCTATGTAGAAATTGAATATGGACGGTACATTGTCCTGACCACCCACAAAGCCTATTACTTTTTCAGGGTTGATGCCTTCCAAGCTTGTCTTTTCTGTGATGTAAGCGGCTGTCATGCCGGCTAGGAAAGCGGATTCATTGGACAAAAACGTTGCACTGTAAACGTTGGGCAAGTCGACTGCATCATAGTTACATTCGCCATCCAGCAAAATGAATGTAATATCCGGGTATTGTGGTGCATACTCATCCAAAATTTCACCGAATTCAAATGCAGCCAAGGCAATTATGTCATATCCTGCATCACAGGCTTCCAGTAGTGAAGGAACAAAATTCTTAGGGTCAGTTGTGATGTCAATAGCATTAATTTCTAAGTTGTCAAAGTCGTTGTCTGCTCTTTTTACGCCGGATACAGCCAATTCGTTAAAGCCTTTATCCCCAAACCTCCAGCCCAAAAATGCTGCCTTTACTTTTTTGTCTTCTGCAGGAGCTTTTTGGGGTTGAGAGCCTTGTTCTTTACCTGTATTTGCTGTTTGGTTTCCTGAATCATTGGGCGTGCTTGTTTCCGGGGTGCATGCGGTAAAAGCTAAAACACTTAAAACAACAATCATGAAAATACTAAGTACTCGTTTCATTCTAACATCCCCTTTAAGTTTTATCAGTGTAACCATGCTGCGTTATGCATTCATACTATTTCTTGTCAGATATATAGAAAGAAGTAGTATCAGTAGAAGTTTGAAAACATACCTTATTTCGAACAAGCCTTGATAATTTCTTTGCAATATTCTGCTGAAACCTCAGAAAAATCATCAGAGGGATCGGTTTTAAGACAGTTGCCGATAATAAAACCGTTGCACTCAGAATCTAATTCTTTGATATTTCCGGAATTTACACCACCTCCAATGAGTACAGGAACAGAAACATTTTGTTTCACTATCGTAAGCATGTCTTTCGTTTCTTGTTTGCTTCTTCCTGTAATAATAAGACCGTCAGCCATACAACAATACTCAGCAAAATGGCTCATTTCGGCTAAATCCGCGGCTCCGACGGGATAACCCTCACGGTCGAAAATATCCGCAAATATATCAATTTCTTCTGCACGTATGTTACGTCTGTACTGTACGGCATCGTAGTATACGCCGGTTAGAAGACCTGTCATTTTCGCCATTACGCCCACATAAGTTTTTATCCTAACGTAGTCTGCGCCGCAGGCCTTTGCAACGGCAATAGGTGCCGCTCCGTCATGATCCAGCAGGCAGATGCCCAAGGGAACTTTTATGCTGTCTTTAACCGCTTTGCCCACTATAGCCATGTTTGCTATTGTTTCCTTTGGAGCAGCCAACCCGGTGGGTTCGTCGCCTACGTTTTGTATCATGACCGATGAAAACCCTGCCGACTCCATTTTTCTTGCGGAATCCACAGCATATTCTATAATATGGTCCGTTTTCCATCTGTCTTTTTTTAAGCTTGTTTCAAAGGGTGGTATATGTATGACACCAATTGTATAACTGCCTTTTTTTACTACATCCAGGATGCTCATTGACAGCTCTCCAATTCCTCTGAAAATTTACTGATGTGCAATGTATCGTAATGCTCTTTTTCCTGCTCTTCAGATTTAAAGTTGTATGAACTTTTTCCGTTTGCATAGGACACATAATAGGAGAAAAGGCTCAATACAACAGTGGTAACCAGAGGCGAATAACCCTCCCAAACTTCTCCCGGTATTACAATTTTATTTTTTGTTTCAATAAAATTCCCTTTTTCCGTGGTAATAAGCAAATTCCCTGTATTTATAAAGTTCATTTCCTTAATAATCTCTTGGGCTCGGCTGATGCTTTTACCAAAGGGAGCGATAACGATGGTAATATCTTTTTCGGTAGATACAAAATATTGCTCATGGGCCCATTCTTCTGTCTCTTGGGGTATACCGTCCACCTCACCGCCTTCTATCATTTTGGCTGATCCAAAGTGTGCAATGGGGTAGTTGGGACCGGCACCTACGAAATAATACTTGTCATTGCTTTTGTAAGCCTCTGCAATTCGTTTAGCCGGCTCATCGCATTCTTTAATGGTTTTCTCGGCAAGGTCTGCGATTTCCTCCAGTTCTCTATACCTTTCCTCCGCCTGTTCCGGGGTTAAATAACCGGTTACAGTTCCCAGTTTTACAGAACTCATATAAAGAACCATTAATGAGGCGGTAAAGGAAATGGTTCCCGGTGCAAACCCAAGAGACTTAATTTCAAACAAAATTATGTTATCGGCTATTTTAGCCAACTTGCTTTCGGGCTTTCCCGTAACAGCTATAACAGTTGCGCCTCTTTTTTTTGCAATCAAAGCACATTCAATGGTGCGAGCTACGCTGCCCGAATAAGAAATAACAAAAACCAGCGAATTTTCCGGTATGTAATCAATTTCGTAACGGCAGAATTCCAATGCTTTAACTGCCTCAAAAGGAATTCCGGTATCTCTTAAAAAAGCAAACTTTGCAGCTTGTCCGGCAAACAACGAATCGCCGCAGCCCACTGCATATATCTTAGACCACTTACGGCTGCCCAACAGCTCTTTCTTTTCATCCAAAGATGTTTTAAATCTCTTAATATTTTCACGAATCACTTCGCCTGTTAAGGCAATTTCTTCAATCATTACCCTGATGTCTCGTCTGTCTTCCATTTTTGTAACCCTCCATAATAGTTTTGAATTCTTTTAATCTATCACTTGCTTGTTTAGATGTAATGTTAAATAAAGGAACAGAGCCAAAATCTTCAATGGCAAATGAGGAGGATATGCTGCCCATGAAAGCTGCCTCCACGGGGTCATTCGTTAAAATATACCCTGCCGAAAAACCGCCTCCAAAAGCATCCCCGGCTCCCGTCACATCTTTTACATCACATTTAAAAGCAGGAATAACATTGAATTGATTGCTTTTCTTTTGGTAAACTATACTTCCTTCTCCGCCGTTTTTAATAACCACAATTTCGGGGCCAAGCTCTGCAAACTTCTTTGCATTTGTCTCAAAATCATAGTTTCCGCATAATTTATAGACTTCGTCGGCGCTGGGTAAAAATATATCTGTATACTTAATTGCTTCAATTACCTTTTCTCTATCATCCACGATTTCTTCGTCTAAGGGGTCAAGCAAAACCGGTATCCCTTTTTCTTTAAAGTGCTTGGCAAGGCTCAATTGGTTATCAATGGACATTGCTGCCAAAAAAATTGCATCGGCTTCATAAAACTCCTCAGGTACATCCTCCGGTTCCGGGGACAACTTGTCCAATAAATCCTTGCTGTTTCGGTATATAAACGTCCGTCTGTTTTCGGTATCATAAATAATCCAATTCCTTACGATTTCTTCATCAAAGAGCTTAAACCCACTTGTATCCAGCTTTGCACCGGTTAGTTTTTCTCGGTTATCCTCTAAAAAAGACCGGTTGGCTCTTGTTAAAATTCCTACCTCGTTTAACCAAAGTTTCGCACCCAATGCTGAATACAAAGCATCGCCGCCTACGGTGCCCATATATGTTTTTCCGTCAGGTAAAACCAAATCATCAACTGTAATGTTACCTGCTGTAATTAACTTTATTGTCTTCATATTAATCCTCCGGTCAGCTTTGTTTAAGCACTTCCCTAGCCGCATCCTCATCAGTAATTAACACATTTAAATACCCACCTCTTATAGCTCCGATAATGCCGGACACTTTATCTGTACCGCAAGCTACCGCAATAGAATATTCTTTATTTCTCAATTCATGAAGAGGTACGCTGATGGTTCTGTCGTCCAACTCATTATCGATAATTTTTCCGTTAATATCATAGAAACGTGAACAAATATCACCTTTTACGCCATTTTTATACAACTTCTCCAAATCGTCATTGTTTAGGTATCCATACTTAACAACCATGGAGGTTCTTTCCGGGTATCCGATTCCGAATATGGCGATATTACACTGTTTTGACATTTCCAAAACACGCCTGATGTTTTTGTCGTCCAAAAGGGCGTTCCGAACGTAAATAGAAGACGTAACTCCTTGGGCATACAAATAATGGGTCATACCGTGCAATTTTGTACCCAGCATTTTTATTACACCAAAAACATAATCGTTATATGTATTTTCATAAATAAATCCATTCATCTGAACGATTTTAAGCTCATCGATGATTGTTTCTTCTATGTTTTTGGCAACTTCATATAAAGTAGTGCCCCAAGATACCCCAAGAATGTCGTTTGGTTTTAATATTCTCACCAAATACTCGGCAGCAGCTTTACCTACAAGGCTTTTCAATGAGCGTTTATCCGCATCGACCATGCTGACAATCTTCACATGCTTGAGCTTGAATTTACTCATCATTTCTCTTTCGAGGTTTTGAACGTTTTCAAATGGATCGATTACAATAGTCCTTACAAAGCCGTTGTCTACTGCAGCTTTCAACATTCTTGATACAGTGGGTCTTGAAACATTTATCTTTGCTGCGATTTGTTCCTGACTCATTTTATGTTCATGATATAGCCGTGAAACATAAATGATTTGTTTCAGTTCTTCATCCCTCAAAGATAATCACTCCCTGAAAAGGTTGTTTTATTTCATTATAAACTTTTAATCATATGTGTCAATTGTTAAGGATATTATTGAACATCGGTTCACCTGTTTTGACTATTTTAATAAATACCGTCATAAATTATTTAATATTTTTATGAATATGTATTACTGCAAGTGCATATTTTCACACCACTGTGAACAATTGTTATAGTTTTACCATAACACGCGATCAAGCATCTGAATTAATAAAGAGCTTTTGTATAAACAGGCTCTGCCGGAAATATTCGAATATAAAAAGACGCCCGGCAAGCGTCTTTTTTATAGGTATGTATAATAAATGATTCCATTTTAGGCAGAGGACTAAAATAATTGATTTTTTCCAACGTTTCAAGGAAAAGACGATTATTTTTTTTAACTTAAAGACTTAAGAAACAATTTGGTGCAAAAAACCCTGCAGATATAGTAAAAGAAGATATATTCCCATCTATCGGCAGTACCGTGAAGTAGCAATAATAATGAGAATAAATCCGGCAAGAGAAGATCTTGCTTTTGTTGCAATAAAAAAAGGAATTCCGGGAATGGGAACAATCCCGGAACTCCTTTTTTGTATTTTTACTTAAACAAATATGGGATAGTAACAAAAAAGCTGTTGTCTGTATCCAATACAGCTCTAAAATCCCATAACATCCATTATTCTTATTAATTTTCTGCCCATGGGCATAGACTTTAAGTCTTCTCGGGTTAAGCCTTTTATGAGAAACATTATAACAAAATATATAAGTATTCCCGCCACTATGGAAGCACAGGTGGCAATAATATTGTTGGGAAGGAAGATATAGATACTGTAATACACAACATAGCAACCCAGCCCCATAACCAGTGAAGCAAAGACCGGTTTTACAAATGCAACCATAAGGTCGGGCTTGACCCCGATTTTAAATTGCAGCACCACCAAATTTATTACCGTAGCCAGTACGTAACAACCTATGGTACTCAAAACCGCACCCAGAACGTTGATTTCGGGCATAGAGATAAGAAAATAGTTTAGGGGTATCTTAATCAGGGCACCAAAGAAAGCGGCTATGACAGGCACATATACATGTCCCGTTCCTTGGAGTATACCTGTTAGTATTTGAGCCATTGCCAAAAATATTATACTTACCGATCCGTACTTTAGGAGTATACCTCCGTCCGGAAATTCGGGAAAAAGCAACGCTAAAGTTTGGTCGCTTAAAACACCCAAGCCTACAGCAGCCGGAATGGATAATACCATTGCCAACTTTAGTGAAAGATTTATCTTACTCTGAACCATTTTCTTGTCCCCGGCCACAAAGGAAGAGGCTATATTGGGAACAGCCACAGTAGCCAAGGCAGTTGCAATGGAAACGGGCAGGGTGGTAAGTACAACGTATTTACCCGAAAGTTGCCCGTAGAGAACATCTATCTCATCCTTTACAAATGCGCCTGAAGCCGCAAGGCGGTCGTTTACCATTGCCATGTCTATTATATTGGATATGGAGAATATGGCTGTACCGATAATTATGGGAAAAGCTATACTTATCAGCTCAACTGCAATAGACTTGCGTGATTCCATACGCTCTGTTTGTTTGGTAAACTTTCGGCGAAGAACCGGTCTTATCATAATATAAATGCCGGCTATGACCAAAAGACCCATAAAGGCACCGATACCCGTACCGGCTGTACCGCCGGCCGCACCCAGTTCTAAGGATTGACTTACAAAAATATAAGCCAAATAAACGGAGAACACCGCATTGAATATCTGTTCCACAATTTGAGAAACCGCTGTGGGAACAGTGTTTTTTAAACCCTGAAAATATCCCCTGTAAACCGCCATCAATGATACAATAAAAACTGTAGGAGCCAGTGTCAAGATAGATGCATAGCTTTCAGGAGACCCTACTATATTTGACAACAGGTCCGCACCAAACCACAGTACCAAAGAACCTAAAAGACCCATAATACCGGAAATCCACATGGCAACCCTAAATACTTGGTGAGCATTTCTGTATTTTTTTTGGGCAATCCGCTCGGAGACCATTTTGGATATAGCCACCGGTAACCCGGCTGATGACATTATAAGAATGAAGGTATAGAGGTAATAACCGGCGCTGTAATAGCCGTTGCCTTTATCCCCTATAAGACCGGTTAGGGGTATTCTGTACAAAAATCCGATGAAACGTACCAATAAGCCGGCTGTTGCAAGGATTGCCGCCTGCTTTACAAAGGAAGTCTTTTGCGCGGCAGATTTTGAAGTTTCCATAAAAAACCCCTCGGAATTTATTGGGGAACCATAAAACTGAAATTGCAGGTTTTGCTTATACCGAAGGATTTTATACTATTTCTTCACAGATGTATACAAAAAATGCTATGCTTATGGATCTTGGCTCTATGTCTGTTTAAAACAGACTTGCCGTCAATATTATGCATATATTCTTTATTTTTAGAAACAGTATTATGTAGCTAAACCGCTCGGCAATTTATATTGTTTGGGACAATAAGATTATTCATTCTATGAGTATCGTTGGATTATTATTATATTCGAAAATACAAGAATTTCAAGAATATTTTTAGCGAGGACTTAATAAGCGTGAGTTCAACGTATATAAACTCCGCAGAATTTATGATAATATTCGCACATTTTCAAAAACCGGCTAATTATCCGCTACGCCGAACTCACCCAAATTTAATTATTTTTTAACAATAAGAAAAAAACCTCTCATAAAAATATATGAAAGGCTTGCTGCCAATAACCATTTATATTTAATGCTATTGCATAAAACACACGGATTATGAGCGTACAACGTTTGCTGCTTGAGGTCCTTTAGCACCTTGAACTACGTCAAAAGTTACTTCTTGGCCTTCTTCGAGAGTTTTGAAACCTTCAGAATTGATTGCTGAAAAGTGAACAAATACATCATCTTCCCCTTGCACCGAAATAAAACCGAAGCCCTTTTCAGCATTGAACCATTTCACTGTACCTGTTTTCATTTAAAATCCTCCTAAAAAATAAAACTAATATTAAACATGGTTGATAATAACATAAAAAAAATTGTCTGTCAACATTTTTATATTATATTTATAAATATTCGGTAATATTTTAGCAAAAAATGTGTCAACCTTAATCTTGAGTAGCTGTACTTATATTCTTCCGCATAGACTGATAAGCCCTTCGCTACCGATTTTTATTGCACTTTCAATGGAATCCGTTAAATGCACTAAATCAGGAATATCGCTCCATGTAGACCATTCTTTTCCCATATAGCTGTCAAATATTTTCTTCTCAACCCAAACTTGAAATATACCGGATTCTCTGACAACAATTTGATAACGATACATCCTGTCAAACGAATACTTAATTTTTACCACATTATCCCTCATACAACACTTACCCCACAAATGCAAAGAAAGCCGACGAAGATACTCCCGCCGGCAAAATCATATCGCACCCTACAGGAATCGAACCTGCGGCCTTTCGGTCCGGAGCCGAACGCTCTATCCACTGAGCTAAGGATGCAAAAATACATACAACAAGGACAGTCCCAAAAGAACCGCCCCAATGGGTTTGGAGATAAAGTTGTTAAAGAAATATTACGAATAGACAAACAACTCGATTATTACTTGCCCTTTCATGATAAAAGCAATGCTTAGCCCCGGCTCTACTTGGGTCGGTGGAAAAATCACGCTGTCCGCTTGGTCAAGATGGGGTTGAAAATTATCCACTTTATAGCCTATGTGTGGATTTGTGTGCATAATTTCGGGAAAAGGAGTGCCGTCCTCATATTTTACGTATTCTATACCAAATTCATCCGTGGGGTCGGCTACCCAAATTTTCAGGCTTTCCACATATCTCATGTTGGGTCTGCGGTTTACAACAGGTACTCCGTAATGCAAAAAAGTTGCGGACATTTCAGACCTCCCCGAGGATTTTTTGCTTCTTAAACTGCTTTTAATATTAGCATTCATTGATTTTTTTGTCAATATACTGATTCTATTTTAAACAGCGGACAAGAATAATTGATTTTTTTCAACGGTTCAAGAAAAAAACGATTATTTTTGTCCTTCATCTTATATGGAATTGGTATAACATTCGCTGTAGCAGCAAGGCAATAAAAAAGGAACCGAGGTTTCTTAAAAAAGTGAAGGGAAAACTGATTAAACAGCTTTCCCTTCACTTTATAGTAGTTCTACATTAAAAAAACAAAACCTTGAGGGAGAAAGCCTTTTCTAACGGTGAAAAAGGGTTTTCTCCCTCAAACTCCCTCTTTCCAAAAAAGCCGAATACAAAATTGTGTATCTAATTTTAAAGTAGATTTACTATGAATATATAAATTTTATATTATTTCAGCATTTTAGCCAATTCACCGCCCAGCATGGGAACTAAGGCGAAAAGTACTGCTATACCCAGTTGAGTCAAATCCAACGGAAGTGTATGGAATATGGGGTTAAGGAAAGGTGTATACACCACCACAAACAAAAACACCACCGAAAGGAATACCGAGCTGTTCAAGAAGCTGTTTTCAAAGGGCTTCATTTTAAACAATGAAATATACTCCGAACGTGCGGAATATGCACGAAGCAATTCGCCCAATACAAGGGTTATAAAGCAAGCTGTTGTTGCCAAGTCAGCCTGTTTATAGTTATAGTATGCATAAATAAATGAGCCCAGAGTACCTGCGGCAAGAGCCAGTGATTGTATGGATACGGATAGCTGCATACGCCTGTTTACCACCGGTTCTTTAGGGTCACGAGGCGGTAAGTCCATAACATTGGGTTCCTTAGCTTCCATCCCCAATGCAAAGGCGGGGAATGCATCCGTTATCAGGTTAACTGAAAGCAACTGTATGGGCACAAGAGGCATAGGCAACCCTGCCAACATGGAAACAAAAATTACGAGAATTTCACCTATGTTACAGGACAACAAATACCCAACAACTTTACGAATATTGTTGTAGATGGTACGACCTTGCTCCACCGCTTTAACGATGCTTGCAAAGTTATCGTCCGTAAGTATCATATCAGCCGCTTCCTTGGAGACCTCAGTGCCGGTGATACCCATGGCAACACCTATGTCTGATATTTTTAGCGACGGAGCGTCGTTTACCCCGTCTCCGGTCATCGCGGCAACCTCACCGCTTGATTTTAATGCCTTAACCAACCTTACCTTATGTTCCGGGGATACCCTTGCATAAACGTTGGTTACACGCATTTTCTCCGTTAGTTGATCGTCGTTTAAGCTGTCTATTTCGTTGCCGTCCATGCCCTCGTCAGCATCGCCCAAAATGCCCAATTCTCTGCCTATGGCAGTGGCTGTAACAAGATGGTCACCTGTAATCATTTTTACGGATATGCCGGCCTTTTTACAGATTGCTATGGCTTTTTTAGCTTCTTCCCTTGGCGGGTCTATCATAGCCAAAAGCCCGATAAACACCAATTCGTCTTCTTGCTCCCCTGTGCTTTCCGCTTCCTTAAATGCAAGTGCCAAAACACGCAAGGCTTTTTTTGCAAAGTCCTCGTTGGCTTGAACTATGCCCTCTCTGTCTTCTTGGGTCATGGGCGTGATAAAGCCGTTTTTGTATATGAAGGTACAGCGATTTAATACTTGGTCCGGGGCTCCCTTTGTATACATGGTGATGACTTCGTTTCTTTTGTGGAACGTAGACATTAGTTTTCTGTCGGAGTCAAAAGGAATTTCGCCCACACGGGGATATTTTGCGTTTAAAATGTCCTTTAAGAATCCCACCTTATAGCCCAACACCACCAAAGCCGCTTCCGTGGGGTCGCCTATAACCTGTTCACTCTGAGGGTTATAGCTTGCATCAGAGCAGAGCACAGCACCCTCCAGAAGACGTTCTATGTTTTTATTGAATTTAGCCCTGTCACATTCTTCATTGTCCTTGATAATAGCACCGGTAGAGCTGTAACCTGTTCCGGATACACGATAAACCTCGTCTGTATCATACAGATTAACCACTGTCATTTTGTTTTGTGTTAAGGTGCCGGTTTTGTCTGAACAAATAACGGTAGTGGAACCCAGGGTTTCCACCGCACTGAGTTTTTTCACAATGGCATTGCTTTTGACCATGGCATGCATACCCAAGGCAAGTATAACCGTTACAACTACGGTCAAGCCCTCGGGAATTGCCGCTACGGCAAGGGAAACCGAGGTCATAAATACATCCAAAAAGGGCATATTTCTCCACATACCCAAACCGAATATTACCACACATATTATTATACAAATTATACCCAAGCTTTTTCCCAACTGATTAAGCTTCTTTTGCAGATGGGTTGTTTCTTCTTCGGTTTCGTTTAACATGGAGGCTATGTTACCCATTTGGGTGTTCATGCCGGTTGCTGTTACTATTGCCTTTCCTCTGCCGTATGTGACCACAGTACCCATGTAGCCGCAGTTGATTCTGTCCGCAAGGGGTGTAGCAGGTGCAAGAAGCTGTTCCGCATCCTTTTCCACCGGAACGGATTCCCCGGTTAATGCAGATTCGTCTATTTTTAAGTTGGCACTCTCTATTAATCTTACATCTGCCGGTACGTAATCTCCTGCCTCCAAAACAACCACGTCACCGGGAACCAACATATTTGAATTTATCTTAATTAAATTTCCGTCCCGCAGAACCTTTGCCATGGGAGCAGACATTTCTTTCAGTGCCTTTAGGGCGTTTCCTGCCTTATTCTCCTGCACCACGCCTATTACGGCATTTAGAATAACTACCGCCAATATAATAAGCCCATCAAGCACATGAGAAAGCGCTATGGACACCAATGCCGCTATGACCAATATTAACAGTAAAAAGTCCTTAAATTGCTCAAAAAAAAGCTGTAGCACCGTCTTGCTTTTCTTTTCGCTTAATCTATTTTCACCATATTTAAGCAGCAGTGTCTCAACTTCCGACTCACTTATACCCGTATTTACATTTACCTTTAATTCCGAAGCCGTTGCTTCTTTCGATTTGTCGAAGAAGTTTAACATAATAACACCTCTCCTTTCTTGACTTATTATATCAGTATCACCTGTTATGTGCAATTATAGTTTTGTAAATTTTTGTATATAAATTGCTTAATTTAAACAAATAATTAAAGGCGTTTGCCTATCTTCAAATAGCAATTTCTTGGGAATTGATCCGGCACTTAACTCATTGTTGATTTTTAATACATTTTGCATTATGATTAAGAAAATATATATCATATTTACCAATAGCAAAGGGGTGTTTAATTTGAAGAAGTTTCTGTTTCTTTCGGTTGTTATGCTTATCCTTGCATACTTACCACAAAACGTACTAGCAGGAAACACAATTACTGTCGGCAATAATAAGCAGTTTGCAACCATTATGGATGCTTATAATGCGGCACAGCCAAACGACACTATACTGATTTATCCCGGAGAATATTTTATTCCATATAACAAAGAAGCAAAATCTTTCCTCACCATTGCAAAAGACGGAATTACCTTAAAAGGTGTGGATAAATACGGAAACGACATAAAGGGCTCGGATTTTATCGAAGTGACTGTTTCTCCTCAAAGGTATTCCGGTGTTGTACAAGCTCAAGCCCTATTGTATGTAAAAGCCCATAATATACACATTGAGGGCATTCATTTTATTAGTTATATTAAAGATATGCCCGTTACAAAATGGGCCGGATTGGGAGTATCTTCCGGTGGTTCCAACAGGATAATAACTGAGCAAAGCAAAAACTACTACACCGAGACCACCTATGAAGCTATAGAAGACCCATCAGGGTATGCGCCCATTGTAAACAAGCCCATACATGACCTGATTGACGTTTCGGAATTAGACAAAGTAAATCCACGAATAAAAATCATCGACTTGGACGAGGAGAATACATCGCCACAAACTTTACATTTCAAAAACAGCCATCAAGAGATAAACCGGTTTATACTATCCACAATCCAATTAGAAAAAAACCAAAGCTATTCCGATAAAGTCTTCTCTTTGGAAACAGACTACGGCATAGTAGAGGTTCCGGGCAATATTATAAATTACATAGATAATTTTTACGAAGTAGTTGATGATGAAGATAATGAACATGACTCATCCATTAAAGGGAACTACGGTGACAAGCTGGGGATAAGATTCTCGTTGATAAAAGAAGACAATGTAAGCCTAATGAACAGCATTTCATTAAAAGGTAATTTAGCCGCTCCCATTGTTTCGTTTGAAGCGGCTGTGCAAACTTACGCGCCCGTCATGACTATATATGAATTTAAAAACTCTATTAAAAAATATGTCCCTCTGTATGATCACGTAGATCAAAAAAGCCTGAGTGTATATTTTTTAGATACATCCCGAAAAATAACTAAGGCAGATTACAAACCGGTTTTAATAAACAATAAAACCTTCCTGGAGATTAACAATAATTTAAGCGGAACGGTAATAGCAATTACATCTGCCGGCGGCTTCCCTGATGTACCCCGGGATTTTTGGGCTTATGATGCAATTCAAAACTTATCCGAAAAAGGTATAGTAAATGGTAAGGGAAATAGGTTATTTGAGCCCAATGACATAGTAAACCGTGCTGAATTTATTACTATGTTGACCGGCAGTATTTCTATTACCACCAAAAAAGATACAACAATGTATCAAGACGTATATCCTGAGACTTGGTTTTTTGAAAACGTGGTCAGTGCGGAGAGTATAAATATTCTGGATAATCTGGTTACAAACGAGAATGAAAAGTTCTATCCCTTTGCAGGGTTAACACGAGAAGAAATGGCATGTATTTTAGCATCATATGCTAAACAACAAAACATACGAAGCACCGGCAATAAAAAAATCAATCAATTTCAAGATTATCAATTAATTGACCCACACTATGTTGGCGATGTGCTTTATGCAGTTAATGCAGGTATTATGAAAGGTATGTCCGATAAAGTATTCGATCCCAGATCAACCGTGACCAGAGCCCAAGCGGCATATGTAATTTGGAATCTTACAAAATGATGCAAAGATGTTATTCTGATACCAACCGTATAATCATATTTTAAAGGAAGAATAGCATGTCACATAAAAACAGCTTAATTCAAAACTAATCCATTCAAAGCAAAAAGCCTTACAAACTTGAATAATCAAATTTGTAAGGCTCTATTCCGTGAGTCACCCGGGGCTCGAACCCGGGACACCTGGATTAAAAGGAAGATGTCATGCACTTTTTAAATCCTATAATATCACGTTTTTTTAAATCCATCTGCATAAAATAGCCACTAAAATAGCCACAATCTAAAATATAGCATATTAATTCCCCAAAGCAGGCATTATGCAAAGTAATCGAAATACAACTCAATCTCCTGTTTTTGCAGACCTCTCTTCCTTTGCTCCTGTATGAACTTTTTAGTTATCCCATTTTTAGCAATAGCATGGTTGGAAATAATTTTTAATAAATTTACATTGTATTTAGGAAGCCAGCTTAATTCAAAGTTCGAATAATCAAAATCGTTCATATTAAATAAAAAACCATTTTCTCCGTTATCCGATACATAGAATTTATCAAATTTATCTGCCTGCAGAATGTAACCATTTAATTTTAAATATATAATACCCGATAGCTTGTCCTTATATGGATTGGGGTGTATTTTATCTACTGTGGGCATATTTTTGAGCTTATCAACACTATCTATTAATTTATCCTCCACCTCTAACATCGGATCTATAATTTTGTTTATTAGAGCATGCCAATATAATTCATAATTTACTTCTTGAGAATTTTTAAGTATATCAGAGACCCTTACTTTAATATCATGTTTCTTTAATTCACCGGAAAGTTGATAAAATGCAACGATCTCCAAAATACTTGCAACGTCTAAAATCCAGCTTACCTTTTTGTCATCAACAGTGAATTCTTTATCCATCTCATGAATTATAGTGCAGCAATTTCTTAAAAGTTGAATAGACCTGTTGTAGTAATAATTTGCTTTTTTATCTTGAGACTGCATAACGTTAATTAAAATATATATTAATTCTATCAAACTCTCTTTCTGAATTATTTCACGATTCTCAGTCCAATGATTAGCAATGAAATTTGATAAGAAAGTAAAAAAGCTTGCCGAATAATAATAGTTCCTATCCAATATTTGATTAAACTGCAATAATATCTTGTTGAAAATATCTTTATCAAGTATTGTTTTTGATGAAAATAATATGATGTTATTTATCAAGTCTTGCTCATTTGAGTTTATAATATGACTTTCTTGGGATTTATAATAGTTTTCAGCGCGTAGTAATAGGAACTCTTGTGCTTCCTTACTTAATTTAACTCTTTTTAGGTTATACTCTATAAATAAATCTTCTAATTCCTTTAATGAAAAGCAACTTATGCTAAAGAGCACCATCGGTACTGAAATTTCCGGAAGTGAATACCCCTCATTTAAACCAAATAATAAAGTATCGCATTCGAACGGAACAAAACTATGGGAAGAAATTGATGACCTAACAAAATTTTGAAATATTTGCCTTATCTCATCGTATTTTTCAACCATAATAAAATTGTAGTTTATAAACTTATACAAGTTTATAACGCAATTCTCAAACTTATAAATCCCAATTTCCGAACTTATTCTATCTGGGTTTTTATCAGATTCAACTTCTTTGCTTAAATCAATACTATCATAAAATGCAGAAAAAAATAAATTATTATTTGCCATACATACTAAAAAATTATTATCATCTGTTTGCAAGTTGTATTTGTAGAGTATTTCTTGTAAGTTTATGTTGTTATCTTTTATGCCTTCTAAAGCTGAATTGGAATATCGAATAAGTTTTTTTATGTTATACTCCGTTATAAAATGCCACACATAGTTTTTATCTCTCTTGCAAATCTTAGATAGCTCTCTTAAAGATTTAATAGCCTTTTGGTAATCGTGAATTTTATATAAAGCAAAGGGTACCTTAAACCTTTCGCTTAATGAGATATTTTCGTCATAGATATTCACGCTATCCGCAAACTTCTTTAAGAATTCATAATCTCCATTTATTATTGCATCAAAAAAATCAGTGTTATGTAATATTTCCTCTGATATCTTTATTTTGTCTGATAGTTCATTATTTAAGTCTTGCACATAACATAAGTCTGCTTTAGAAAAAAGATTACTTAGTTTATGCATGATCTTATCTTCTGATGTAGGCTCTAATGTAAATGTAGACATCTGTTGAAAAAATTCAAGTAATTTTCCACCCCTAATTTTAATTGTTTTCCCATCTATCCGTCCTCCATAATTTGATAAAACCCTTCCAATGTAATTTGATAATATATAGTTTAAGGATTCACATTGAACAAGTTTATCATAAATGCTATCTGCAATATCTGTCCTAATTTCTTCTTTTAAAAAGTAGTCAAGACAATTAATAGTATTTTGAGTGATGTCATCTCCGTAGTCTTCGTCATCTAAGCATTTATTAGCAAAAATAAGATTAATACCTATATTTTTATAGTATTCATACAAAATTTGGTTATATGTCTGATCGGCAATTATCATATACGCTCTTTGATAGTTGTTTTCCAGAGCATTTTTTATCCAATTAAATATTTGTTTCGTATCCGGATCATTAAAAGAATATCCTATAAATAATACAGTGTTTCGTGCTATAAGTGCCTTAATAAGAGTTTCAGTAAGTCTAAAATTGTCATGATAATTAAGATAATCGTCTTCCTTTAGAACATAGTTATCATACTTAAACCCACCATGCATTTTTATCAATAATCTATCATTCTTAGCATATGGAATATCGGCATCTCGTTCAATAACTTCTAAAAACTCACCATTTTCATCTGATACTTTTTCTAAAAAGTCATCGTAATTTGTTGTAATTATATTACCGGGAATAAATTGAAATATTTTTCTATGTAGATTGTTGGGTAATTTTCCTTCATAAGAAAATATTTTCTTAATTAGCTCATTGTATTCTTTGAAACCACGTGAATTAAAATAAAACTGTGGAATTTTTAAATAGTCATTATCCTCCAAATACTCCGGTTCAAGATTTTTCTTGATTTGTTCTATTGCATTCCTCCATAAGGGTATACCGGAGTTAACCGATGCCCCCGCACCAACAAATACAACCAATTTATTTTCAAACATAGCTTTTTTAATTAATCGTTTTGTTTCATGGTACATTATGCATACCCCCATAAGATATGGTGTCTGTTACCACCAAAAGGTTACATCTATATAATTAGCGATTCAACCATTGTTAGCATAATATACCATAAACAAACGCAATTGGCAACTTGTTACTATGCAATTACTCCATTATCTCACTGTTATTTACTCCGGCAAGCGCCTTTAGATGTTTGTACCACATTGTTATATCCATACAGGTTGTCCTTCTTGATTTGTCCCGTACAGATGCATAGTACTTTAAAGTTGTTTCAATATTACTATGACCCAAAAACTTCATCACATAACCGGCTTTTATCACATCCCTGCTCTCACCGTTATCCTCATTGCTTTTACTATTTGCCTCAACCATGACCGTGGCTTTTGTATGCCTAAAAGTGTGAAACTTAAACCTAATGCCCTTTAATGCATCTACACTATCAAATCTTCTTAAAAATATTTTTCTTAGCCCTGCTATTGTTCTTTTCTCCCCCCTGTGGCTACAAAATATAAAAGCCTCATTACCATATTTAATGAAATGCTCTCTTATTCTTCTAAATCTATATTCACCCTTGTTTCTGCCGGCTGTACAAATTTCAGTCATCACAGTATCTATCCAAATATCAAGAACATCTATCAGCTCCTTACTAACATCTATCCATCTCCCACCACATTTTGTTTTTGTAGGTCCACTAACTTCCTTATATTTGGTAGTTGCACTTTCTTCATTATTTTTAACTTTTTTAATAGCTTCTTTTATAAGAATGCGATTGTTCGTCCTATCAATTGAACCTACTTTTAAGGCTAATACCTCTTGGATTCTACAACCACTGCAAACCAATGTATGCAATATCGGTTTAAGCATTTCATCAGTGTCAAATTCTTTTATCATTACTGCTAATTCTTTATCAGTATAAGTCTCAATATCTTCGCCTCCGATAACAAACCCATCCACCTTTTTTCCTTTTGGAATTGTTACAAACCTTGTCAATGGATTTCTAGCTATTATTTCATCGGTAACAGCCATCTCAAATACCCAGTTAAACATCCTTTTCGTTTTCATTATTGTAGATTTGCTAAGATACTGCCCTAAAAAATTCAAGAATTCTTGAACGTTTTTGGTTGTTATATCAGTAATGAGAGTATTGCTATCATAGAACTTTTTAATCCGCTTTACTTCATTCTCATACCCATCAATAGTAACATCAGATACGGACGATCCCTTGTAGGTTTGTAAAAAGTCATCCATATATTCGTGCAAATTATGTTTTATAGGCTCTTTTATACTAGTTGATCCCTTTTTTATCTTATATTGCTCAAAAAGATCATCCTTATTTCGAATTAGTTCATTTAATTTTCGTTGTGCATCCTTTTTGTTTTTTCCGCTTAAAACCGGTCGAATTCTGACGTTATTAATGTAGCCCAATGTTAATGCACACTTCCAATTACCCTTACTATCTTGATAAATTGAACCCGCTCCGTCAATTGCTCGTTTTCTCATAGCTTATTCCTCCATATCAATAATCCAATTTATAATTGCTATTACCGATACCATTTTAGTTTTGCCAATCCTGATAATAGGTAACTGACCGTTATTAATCATTCCATATACTGTCTTTTCACCTATTCCCAGAACTTCGCCAATTTCTTTTACGTTTAATAATGCCTTTCCGCCTACATGACTAAATATTTCTTTGGCCTGTTCGGCTGCCAATGTTTCAACCACTCCATTTCTTTTACTTTGGTAACTTAACTCACTCCTAGATTCTGAACATTTATTATTCGTCTCTATTCTTTTATTTTTTTGTTTATTTATTGCCTCTAACATTTTTGCTGACATATGTCTACACCCCCAAGAAAAGTTTTAATATCTTTCCTTTTCGGAAGCATAATGTAACGTCAAAAGTAAATCAAAACTAATATTTTTTAGAGCATTAATAAAATTTCAGAACTAACTAATAGGCCTGTAAGTTATTAACGGTACTTGTACCCATATTATCGCTGAATATCGTGGTTGTATAGACGTAGAGATAGCCAATTAATTAATTTAATTATAGTCAATATTAAATCAACTGTATAAGAAGCTTGGTTTTAAGAATTGAGACTTGTTTTACAATTTAATGTATAAATTAATTACGGGTAAGTAAACGAAAAGCCTCGATTTTAATCATAAAATAAGGATTACCTTTTACAGTAACCCTAACTAAATACTAATTATTATTTTTATCACCCTGAGATCTATATGAATTCATCGACTATAGAGACCCATTTTACGTTTCAGAATCTCCATCTTGAAAGTTTTAAAACTAGGATAAACTATTATTTGTTTAGTCTTTTACGGATAAGCTATTTAAGAAGTTGTATTTTTAATAACAGCCTAAAATTTTTTACAGAATTGTAACTTAGTCTTTTTCAGATCCGCAAAAAAAACCGTTCGATATTTACCCTTTTCATTAAAATATGGCGGTCTAGAACCCAATTTACCGTTTAGGAATAATAAATCTTGCGTCAATTTCCGGAGAAACATGAACCACATAAACCAAAAAAGCATAAGCTTTGGAAAAATGAGAGAAGTTATTCAAACGCCTATATTCTTACCGTTTTGTTTTTTCTTATAGCGTTTTAGTGTCGATACACTAATACCGGTAAGTCCCGAAACCTGGGAGTATGAATAATTTTCGAGTAAGTATAGAGCATGCATTAGTTGTTGCTCCTTATATTTTCGAGGACGCCCCTCCCTAAAACCGGGCTTTTGTTTTGCTACAGCCTTACCTGCTTGGGTTCGTTCGATAATCGCATCTCGCTCAAATTCTGCAAAGGCTAGCAAAATTGTCCTCGTCAGTCTGCCCGTCGGGCTATTATTGTCTATAATCCCCATGTTTAATACATTAATCGTAATATTTCTGATTAATAAATCATCTATTACAGATATGCCTTTTGTTACGGAACGTGCCAATCTGTCAAGCTTGGTTATAATTAATGCATCCCCTGTCTTAAGCTTTTTCAATAGGGCGCTAAGTTCCTTGCGTTCGCCCTTTGCCCCTGAGGCGGCTTCCGTAACAATAATTTCAGCCCCTGCTTCCTTTAATTGTCGTTCCTGTGCTTCTAAACTGTTACCGTCAACGCTTTGTAACCGTGTTGATACTCTTGCGTAACCGTATTTCATATCGAATAACCCCCTAAACTATACATTATTTTTGAGCCTAAGTAATTGAACCGAAAACATTTAATACCTGCCTAACCGCCCAGATTAACTCAAAACTTAAAAGTTTTGACTAAGCATACAATATTTAGGCGGCGTGTTAAATCGTTTGTAAATTAATAAAACAGACTCTATATTATATTAACGAAAAATCCTTGTTCCCTTGGGTTTCTATTCGTTTTCTACGCAAATCCACATTGAATATTGCAACATATAATTTGTTATTTTTATTTGTGAATTCTGCACCGCCTATGTTTTCGTTTTAGTTTGGATATTCTTTTTGCAGAACTAAACCGTCTGAACCGATAATTACAACCTTTTCTCTGTAATCCCCTTTCACCATCTGTCTGTTTATATTAATCATTTCAATCATCCTTTCTTCTTATAATTAATAGTAATAGAGTATAATTGAAAGCTAAAAATTAAGCACAAATACTTTTACACCCACTAATTTTAACCGTGGCTGTGTTTAGTCCACACGTCGTAGTTTTACCCTTTCGAACAGAAAAGACCGATTACAGCTTACTTTGGTACCCGGCGGTAACATTTTAATAAGCTACCCATAATCCATCTTTTAGAGAACTTTTTACCTTTTATTTCACAACTTAAATAAGCTTAAATATCTATGGTTTGCAAAAAAATAAGCCTACAATAATATGTAGACTTATGCTTTGCTTTCTATTACTCATAATTAATTGCATCTCATAATAAACTTATCATCTCAAAACTTTTACTGTTGTTTTATTACAACCTTATTATTTTGAGAATCCCACTCTACAATGCTTCCCAATGCCTCCGCACAAAATCTTATCGGTACATATACCCTTCCTTCACTAATAAAAGTTCTTACACCTACTTCCATTGTTTTATATTTTCCATTTAATATATATGAATTGGAGTTGACAGGAAACTCTACCTTGCTACTGCCAAGCAATGCAATAGCTGTATTTGTTTTTTCATCCCAAGTTACCGAAGCACCTAGGGCTTCCGCCAATTCACGAAATGGATAAAATGTTCTGCCATTATTATTTATAATGGGCATTGTAAATTTCAATTCTTCCCCATTTAAGGTAACTCGAATATTATTATCAATATTCTTTTCGATATTAGTATTGATAATTTTATCCGGACTACTTTCAATTATGTACTTATTAATCATATTTGAAGGAACAAGTAAAAAGCTAAGCCAGTACTCCTTGTTATCATAATTGAATACATACTCATAAACTTTAGGTTGTGTGCTTTCCAAAGTATATTCGTTTGGTAAATTTTCACCCTTATTGTTTATAGCTATTCTATCGCTAGCAACAAGAAAGTTGAATTCTGTTAGATTGTCCGAATCACAACTCCATTCTAAAGTAGTTCCGGATATAGATTCGGTAAAGTTATTTAGCACAAATAAAGGTTCGCCCGGCTTTGGCATTTCAAGCACAAGTTGTTCTTCTGTACCATCAGAATTCATAGTTTTTGTACCTTTTATCATTCCATCAAACTCACCATATTTAATCTTTGTTTTGCCACTATAAGTTGGAAATGTAACCGAAAAAGGCAAGTCCTCAATAAAGGTAAAAGTTCTACTGTATGCATAAACATTGTATGCCCCAAATGATGTAAACAATATTAAAAAGCTAAGCATTAAACCCATTGATTTTTTCATACTTTTATCCTCCAAATAGTATTAGTATTTATTACTCTGCTTAAATATATTTTTGAACCTACTTATCAGCAACTAAACCCTTCTTATAAATTTAGCTACCTTACTATCGGCTTAGTAGAAGGTCCTACTATTTCCAACGGTTTTAATGTTACAGAATGCTTACCATTAATCCAATTTACTAAGGAATACAAAGAACCATCTTTTTTTATATACCATATTTCATTACTACTTCTATAACTGGTATAGAATTTTTCAACATTATCAAATAATTTTACAGGTGATGTAGTAATGTTTTTAAGAGGGCTGAGTGTTTCACCACCAATAAACCGATTTATAGCTCCCCAGCCAAATATCTCACCATTCTTTTTTAAAGCCAAATAAGTGTATCCACTATGTATAAATTCCTTTACCCCTTCCATTATTTTATACGGTTCTTTAATTTCACTTTTATGACCAATTCCAAGTTCACCATACTTATTATCGCCGCTAACCCATAGTGTGCCATCTTTTTTTAACGTAAAAGTTGCATTAGATGAATTATCCCCTCCTATAATATTGTTATATTGCATTGATATATCATTACTATATGCCGGTAATTTGCTTGGACTTTTATACCATCCTATAATCCATTCTGTTAGTGTATATCCCCAAACAGAACCATCATATCTATAATATATCAGTCTACCATTGTCGTATGTAACAGAATCAACACCGCTAAGTAATAAAACGGGCTTTAATTCAGAAGCGTACTCACCAGCATATGTAGTCAAACTATAAAACCTTCCGGCCCCATATACCTCTCCTAAATTTGTTATAAAAATACAACTAAGATTATCAAAAGAAATAACCTCTTTCACATTTGAATAAATCTTGGCAGGTGATAATACTTCATTTTTAGTGCCGTTGCCTAGTGACCCAAATTCATTTTTACCCCACCCAAATAATATATTATCTTTAGTTAGTGCCCCAGAAGTTCCATATTGCGTTAAATATGCCGATTTTACATTATCCATTATTTTTGTAGGTTGAGACACTGTATTTTTATGCCCAAGGCCTAAATCCCCTTTTTTGTTTTCACCTAATCCCCACAGACTACTATCCTGCGTTATAAATAATATATTTAAATTGTCATTATAATCTTGAATTACTACATCCTCTACATTATCTGCAATCTTTCCTGCAATATAGTACTCTTTATTATCCTGGTGATTGCTCCCCTTAACTTTTGAATGAATTATAGTTGTATGAAAAAAACTATTATCACTTCCATATCCCCACAACTCCCCATTACATAAAATTACCAAGTTCATATCGTATAGGCTTACAAATTTCTTTACTCCTACCCCATTTGTAATATTTGTTACTTGGGCTTTAGCAGGTACCACAACTCCTAAAGTAATAAACCCGATTAGTAAAATTCTTAAAGTTCTTTTAGCCATTTTGGAACCCTCCAATAAACTACACGTTGACAATTCCTTTACATCTAATAGGTTTTACCAAAAAAGTTAATCTTGTTACTACCCATATACATAGTGGGAAAAACAGTGCTAAATTATTGTAAAAATCTCAGTTTTGTGCTTATAAATATCCTCCTATCATTTTCCTTAGACTCTGATTAATATTAATTATAAAGATAATAATCTGCCTCGTCAACATAAAATTAGGTTTATATACCATTTAACTTATCATTTTTAGGATTATATACAATTTATATATTAGCATTTTGACCTTATCATAATTAGGAGGTGCTAATATGATAGACAATATTAACTTTCAAGTCGGTGAACGTATCAAATATTTTAGGCAATTAAGAGACTTGACATTAGATCAACTGGCGGACTATGCCAATGTGGATTATAGTTATATGAGTAAAGTTGAAAGAGGTACTGTTAATTGCTCAATACTAAAACTACATAATATTGCATCTGCTCTAAAAGTTGATTTGCACGAGTTATTTGTATTCAATAATACTCCTTCTCAATTTAATTACATTAAAGAAATTAGTGCTATTCTTGAAAAGTTAGAAGAAGATGATATTAGAAACTTATTTGCAATTTGTTCAGCATTTTACCTTAGTAGTAAAAATAAAACGATCTAGTCCTTTTTTTATGCGAACATATTAAGATTATTTTGACATCCATTCGTCACATTTAAGTTTGTAACCATCAACTCAATAATTCTTGATAACTTAGAAATTGTTTATAACAGTCTTATTTTAGTACAAGAATCACAACTTCATCACTTAACGCTTGAATACGAAGTCCAAAACGAAGCACATATTAAAAAAGGTGGCAAAGAAAAATTCTTTGCCACCTTTTTTAATAATTAAGCCAGAGACATTCTACACGCTTGTCGCTTCCCCTACTAGCCATTCCCGTCTTTGTTTCATACTCCACTTTACGCCATTTGCGTCCGTTTACCGGTTGATAGCCTACCAACATATCATCATACAAGTGATTAATATCTGTATAGTTTGAAATTAGAACATTACAGTTAATATCACGTATCCGCTTAATGAATCGCACATGATCCCTAACATGCCAACCCTTGGTATACTTTATCCCGGGATTGTAGAATTCAAGTTTCTCCATTGTAACTTCAGCAGCCGGTAGATAAGGAGGATCTGCATAAATCATTACATCATCCTGCTTCAAACTCAAGACTGAGATTACCTGCATAGAATCATCAAACTTTCCTATTTCTACATCCTGTAATCGATAATGTACCTCTAACAAGGAATCAATGCTTTTGTGATAATTTATTTGACTTCTGTATGCGCTACTACTAAATGAATTTCCCATACCATCACGGCTAAATGAATATGTAATATATGCAGATATTGCAACATCTATTTCATCATTACTTAGAGCTGATTCATCTATGAAAATATCTCCATTTTGCATTGAATCAAATATATTCTCCTTGTATATACTTAATGCAATCAACCTTTTAAGATTAGAACGATGAATTTCCGTAAACGGTGTCTGCTTGGCTTTGGCAAGAGTCTCATACAGCTTTAAAAAATAAGAGTACTCCTCCTCAATTTCTGTTGTAAAATACGACTTATAACTTTCAATATCACTAATCTTATCGACATAATTTCTTATGTGTTCGTCAACCCAATTAATATTTTCTATAAATTGATACCATTCACTTTCGTCCACTTTCAATGATTCCTTATACGGTTCAAGCCAGTGCTTAGGCAATTTATACTGTACTATATCATTATATTCAGTCCAAAATGAAGCAAGAAGCGAAGCACCCGTTTCTTTTCCTATATATCTCTTCAATACATCGTCTATTTCTTCATCTGTCAATCCTTCTTTTGATGATAGCTTAGAACAATCGCCTATAATATCTTTTATATATGCAGGGGTTTTTTTATTATATAAATATGACCAATCCATCTTGCCTTCATGGATATAAAATACTAAGGCGTTCAGTCGTAATGTCATCTTACTTCGTAATTTATTGAGTTCCGCTTCAAAAGCTTCATGTTTAGACCACTTTTTTAATGTTTTAGGAAACTGTAAAACATCAAAACAATCCGCAAAAAGGTTTTTTAACCCATTGCGTTTATAATTTTCATATTTACATTGGTATTGAACAAAAAAGTCCTCTGAATATGTTATTTCATGTAACTTCTCGATAAGCCTAAAAGTTTTTATCTCGTTTGTCAAAACTTCTACAAGTGTTCTCAATGGATAATCATATTCATAATATACCTCTTTTTTGTGATATGATTTGTTTAGCAGTACTCTGCAACAGCCTCCGAACAACTCATGATATTCCGTAGTATTGTAGTCTAACAGGTCGGATATAAAAAAAGCCATATCCGATTTTCCACCGTAATATTTCATAAATGATAATGGTCTGAATTTCATACACAACCCCTGGTTACAATGGTTACACGGTTACATTTTCTCTATTGCTTCTTTCAATTTATTCATGTTAAATACCATGGCACGTACAGGATTAAGCTTAGCATCAAGCCGTACAAGTTTATCAAGTCGGCCTTTATTGCATTCTATATACTTTTCTTGTGCAAGGCGCATCTTTAAATCAGTTAAATTTGTACCTGCAAACCTGCTATTTTCAATTAACTCTCTAAATTCATTAACTAATAATATGTTCGCTTCAGGCCTTTTTTCTATGTCTGACTTATTAACATTAAGCACTTTAAATAATTCTTCACGCTCCTCAATGTACTCAACAATAAATTTACAAAATTCACTTATTTCTTCCTTACCATCTGTCTCCAGTTTAATATTATAATAATTATCTTCAATAATCTTTCTGATCTGCACAATATCAATCTGTTTTAACACTAATCCATAATCTCTTAAGCTATATAACCCATCACTAATTTTAAGCAATGAGGTTGCCATATGTCCGTAGAATTCGCCATTGCGGCTAGCAGCGATTTTAAAGCATTCTTTTCCGCTAATTGCATCTTTGACTCTTGTACATTTTAGCTCAATGCAATTAGAGTTATCCTGTTCATCTCCATTAATTGTGTCAGGAGACTTAAATACCCAACTATATTTTATCATATATTTATCACCTTTGATTATCATCATATCATTTATTTTAGAAATAGTAAACTTAAATATTTAGATGCAAAAATAGATGTAATTTAACATACAGTTATTTTTACACTGAAGCACAATCAATGCTGTAGAGTTAATCACGACGCAAAGACCATCCTGCATTACGTCTTATAAATTTAAGGAACATACAGTAAGCTTAAAAATCGTTATATTTTATAACAAGTTCACTGCGTATTTTACCAAAAATAAAATAGCCATACCAATAGCCAAACGGACTTAAAAACATACTACAATAGGCTATAATTTACCGTAATTAGACCTAATTTGCCAAATAGCAATTATTGAGAAGTAGAGTAATGCAAATCAAAAAGCCCTACAATCCTTGAATAATCAAGACCTGTAAGGCTTTATACCGTGAGTCACCCGGGGCTCGAACCCGGGACACCTGGATTAAAAGTCCAGTGCTCTA
>CAYXWM010000008.1:0-62228 GCA_964468805.1 uncultured Defluviitaleaceae bacterium | reverse complement strand
GCGTTCTGTCAAACACCGAAATCAGAACCACCGGGGAAAGCCCCGACAGAACCGTTATTAATGTCGGTATGGCTACATGCGGTATTTCTGCAGGTGCGAGAGTAACTCTTTCCGCTCTTATCGATGCGGTTGCCAAAAACAATCTTAAAAATATCTCCGTTGTCAGCGTAGGTTGCATCGGCCCCTGCAAATCCGAGCCCATCGTTGAAGTAAAAATCCCCGGCAAAGATCCTATCAAATATATGAACGTAGACGAAAAACGTGCTGTTGAAATCGTTGAAAAGCATGTTATGCAAGGCATCCTTTTGGAAAATGCAATTTTAGGTAAGGAGGTTGGCTGCGGTGAGTAAATATAGAATGCATATCCTCGTTTGCGGAGGAACCGGTTGTGTATCCACCGAATCCATGGAAACTCTTAAACAACTTCAAGCCGAAGTAGATAAAGCCGGCTTGTCCGATGAAGTTCAAGTATCCGTTACCGGTTGCTTTGGTTTCTGTGAACAAGGTCCCATCGTTAAAGTTTTCCCCGATAACGTATTTTACGTGCAAGTTTTTGCCAAAGACGCAGAAGAATTGGTTAAAGAACATTGCTTAAAAGGCAGAATCGTTGAAAGACTTCTTTACACCGATCCTATCAGAGGCGAAAAACACGCAGAACACAAAAACATTCCTTTCTACAAAAGCCAAGTTCGTATCGCTTTGAGAAACTGCGGTATCATCAATCCCGAAAAAATCGAAGATTACATATCTGTTGGCGGCTACGAAGCTCTCGGTAAAGCTTTGACCAAGATGACTCCCGACGAAGTCATTGATGAAGTCAAAAAGAGCGGCTTAAGAGGACGCGGCGGCGGCGGTTTCCCCACAGGCATCAAATGGGAAGCAGCAAAAAAAGCCCAAAGCAGCAAAAAATACGTTGTTTGTAACGCCGACGAAGGTGACCCCGGTGCGTTTATGGACCGTTCTCTCCTTGAAGGTGATCCAAACTCCGTTCTCGAAGCAATGGCTATTGCCGGTTATGCCATCGGCGCTGACGAAGGCGTAATTTACATACGTGCGGAATATCCCTTGGCGGTAGAACGTCTCAGAATCGCTATGAAACAAGCAGAAGAATTCGGCTTGTTGGGTAATAACATTTTAAATACAGGATTTAACTTCAATATCAAAATCAACCTTGGTGCCGGTGCATTCGTTTGCGGTGAAGAAACTTCTCTCCTCAACTCTGTACAAGGTCTCCGCGGTGAACCCAGAGTTAAACCTCCGTTCCCGGCTCAAAGCGGTCTTTGGAACGAACCTACCCTTATCAACAACGTTGAAACTTTCGGCAACATTTGCCCCATTATTTTAAAAGGTTCCGAATGGTTTGCTTCCATGGGTACCGAAACCAGCAAAGGAACAAAAGTTTTCGCCCTTGCGGGAAAAATCAACAACGTTGGTCTTGTTGAAGTTCCCATGGGTATCACCATCGACGAAATTATCAATTCCGTTGGCGGCGGTATCAGAAACGGCAAGAAATTCAAAGCTGTTCAAACAGGCGGTCCTTCCGGCGGATGTATCCCCGCTTCTATGCTCGATTTGAAAATCGACTATGAATCACTGCAAAAAATCGGTTCCATGATGGGTTCCGGCGGTATGATCGTTCTTGACGAAGACGACTGTATGGTTAACATCGCGAAATTCTACCTTGAATTTACCGTAGACGAAAGCTGCGGAAGATGTACTCCTTGCCGTATCGGTAACACCCGTTTGCACGAAATTCTGGAAAAAATCACTAAAGGTTTGGGCACAAAAGAAGACCTTGCCGAGCTTAAAGAACTGGGTCAAATCATCAAAGATACTTCTCTTTGCGGTCTTGGCCAAACAGCTCCCAACCCGATTCTTTCCACTCTCGAATACTTCATGGATGAATACGAGGCTCACGTTATCGACAAACGTTGTCCGTCCGGCTCTTGTAAAGACCTGATGAACTATGTAATCGATCCCGAAAAATGTACCGGTTGTACTCTTTGTGCTAAAAATTGTCCTGTTTCCTGTGTCGAGGGCGAACGTAAAGAGCCACACAAGATTGACCAAGAAAAATGTATTAAGTGCGGCGTTTGCTTCTCTAAATGCCCCAAAGATGCAATAACTAAGGAATAGGAGGTAAAAATATGATTAATCTGACCATAAATGGGAAAAAAGTTCAAGTAGAAGAAGGCAAAACAGTGTTGGATGCCGCCAGAGCTTGCGGTGTACAAATTCCTACCCTTTGCCACCTTGATTTACATGATATAAAAATGGTTAATCAAGTCGGAACCTGCCGTGTTTGTATGGTTGAAATGGAAGGCAAAAGAAACCTGGCTCCCGCTTGTTCCACAGTTGCTACCGAAGGCATGGTTATCAAAACCAATACTATGCGTGCTATCAAAGCCCGCAGAAAAATGGTAGAACTTTTCCTTTCCAACCATCCGAAGGATTGCTTGATTTGCGAAAGAAATACTCGCTGCGAACTTCAAACTTTAGCTGCTGAATTGGGCATACACGAATCCAAATACAACGGAAAAGTTTCCAATCATCCCAACGATACTTCCAGCTACTCTATCGTTAGAAACCCCAACAAATGCGTTCTTTGCAGACGTTGCGAAACTATGTGTAACGAAGTTCAAACCGTTGGCGTTTACTCTGCCATCAACAGAGGTTTTGACACCGTTATCGGTACCGCTTTTGAAGAACCCATGCTCAGCACTGCCTGTACTTTCTGCGGACAATGCGTTAACGTTTGCCCCACAGGTGCCTTAACGCTTGTTAATAATATTGCAAACGTTTGGGATGCTTTAAATGACCCCGGTAAAGTAGTTATCGTTCAAACTGCTCCCGCTGTTAGGGTAGCCCTTGGCGAAGAGTTTGGTTTGGTTCCCGGCTCCAGAGTAACCGGTCAAATGGTTGCTGCTTTAAGAGAACTTGGTTTTGATAAAGTTTATGATACTGACTTTGCAGCTGACCTTACAATTATGGAAGAAGCTACCGAGCTTATGGATCGTATCCAAAACGGCGGAAAACTTCCTATCCTCACCAGCTGCTGTCCTGCATGGGTTAAATTTATCGAGCATCAATTCCCGGAATTGCTTGAAATTCCTTCAACTTGTAAATCTCCTCAAGAAATGTTCGGTGCCATCGCTAAATCTTATTTAGCTGAAAAACTTAATGTCGATCCCAAAGACATGGTTGTTGTATCCGTTATGCCTTGCCTTGCCAAAAAATACGAGGCTAATCGTCCGGAACTTTCTTGCGACGGTTTGCAAAACGTTGACTTTGTTCTCTCTACAAGAGAACTTGCATCCATGATTCATGAAGCAGGTATCAACTTTAATTCTCTCCAAGACGCTGAATTCGATTCAATCATGGGCGAATCTACCGGTGCTGCTGTTATATTCGGTACTACCGGCGGTGTTATCGAAGCTGCTTTACGTACCGCTTACTGCTGGATTACCGGCAAAAAACTCAGCCATATCGAGTTTACCCAAGTTCGCGGCTCTGAAGGCGTTCGTGAAGCTACCGTTCAAATCAACGATTTAACCCTTAAAATCGGTATTGCAAGTGGTCTTGGTAACACAAGAAAACTTCTTAACGATGTTCGTGACGGAAAAGTTCAATATCATGCCATCGAAATCATGGCTTGCCCCGGCGGTTGCGTAGGCGGCGGCGGTCAGCCTTACTATGGCAATGACAGAACTATCGTTGACAGACGTGCTGAAGCTCTGTATGCTGAAGACAGAAGCAAAGCCATCCGTTACTCTCACGAAAATCCCGATATCGTTCAACTTTACGAAGAATACCTCAAAAAACCCTGTGGAGAAAAATCTCACCACCTCTTACATACTCATTACACCAAGAGAGAACTTCTGTAATATTAACTCTAATATAAACAGAAGAAAATTGTCAGTTAATTATGACACATTGTTTACTCCCATACATTCGGGGCGATTCATTTTGAATCGTCCTCTTTTTTCTTCCAATTCTTCCTTATAAAATTCCTTTGTTAATATATCAAATTTTACGTAATATGTTGCAAGTCTCATCCCAATAAGTTTTACACCTTTTAGAGTAAATTGCATATATTGCAATTAATATGAACTTTACTAATTCCATATAAGTTGAAGGACAAAAATAATTTCTTTCCTTGATCCGTTGGAAATAAATTATTTTTGTCCTCTGTTTAAAATGTAATCAGTATAATTCAGCCAATTCCCTTTGGCAAAACGGAATTAGAGTTATGCTAATCCTACTTTGAACACAGAAATATTTCACTGTTGCCTACGTGAACAAACGTGAAAATTTAGAATTAAACGGTAATCTACAACTATAAATAAACGTTTATAGGTACCGAAATATTTCTTAATATAAATTAAGGATTAGTATTAGGGATACTCCGGAGGTGTGTTTATGAATAATTATGAACAGGTTATGATAGGCGTGGAAGACCTTATTTTGGATTTTATCGAATTTCGAAAAACCAAAAGGGCACCCAATTATAAAACCCAAAGTGCTTACAATCTTGACAGAGGTTGGATGCTAAGCAGTGACGATGATATATGTGCCACCGAAGTTGAAGAAACAATCAGAATTTGTAGAAATTATCCTCTGCCTTTGGAGCATCTTTGCGCAGATTCTCCCGTTGACCATGACGTTGAAGATGATGACATAAAATTCATTCATAATTTGATTTCTTCTATTCCAAGAATTTTGAAGCCTCATGTAACCCGAGTGTTAAACGAATACGAATACCATGGAAGCCCCGTCTACGACGAATACATTGACCGTGAAACCCTCTCACAAATGATTGACAAGGTAATGAATTACGCTAAAAACCATCTGGACGAGGTTGATGAAATAACCGTCTCCGACAATGAAAGCGAACCCTGGGGTAAATTTAAACTTTTGCACAGCATTGTGGAAATTTTGTTGCTGGTCCATCTTTATATGGTAAACCGAAAAAGATATAAGCAGGAAAATATGTACAGATAATTCTTTTCATTCCACGTAATCAGATGTATTAAATTTGCACTGTCAATGCAAAAATAATACAAAACCCCGGTAAGTGAACTCCTGTAAGCAGTAACAAATATTTCTTACTTTAATTAAGGACTTATTACTTGTTATAATATTGACAAATCACCGGCTCGTTTTGTACTTCGTATAAAAATTGACTGTG
The DNA here is from genome assembly GCA_964468805.1 of uncultured Defluviitaleaceae bacterium. GTDB lineage: Bacteria > Bacillota > Clostridia > Lachnospirales > WRBF01 > CAYXWM01. The sequence continues at coordinate 57,040 of CAYXWM010000008.1, read as the reverse complement.
AATAATAATTTTTTAGGTAAATTCCCTCAAATTTGTTGAGGGAATTTGTATTTTAACACATAGTAAAAAACGCTCCGGCAAGCATTCGAGTAATGTTGTCAAATAATCCTTTTACCTATAGTATTGCCTTGACAAAACCGTTTGTAAGGTTGTAGAATACGAAATAACGGATTATAAAACAGGCAACAAAATACCGTTTTATGTTATTTACAGAGGTTCCGGTAAAACACAGGTTTACATACAAGCAATACCATAATCTTTATTATAATTCCGGGAACTTTTGTAATTTAAATTAAAAAGCCGGATTTTACCAAACACAATTTGGAGGTGCCTATGAAGCAATTTGTAAAATCAGAGAAACTTGATAATGTTTGCTATGATATAAGAGGACCTGTACTGGACGAAGCCAATCGTCTGGCTTCTCAAGGTATAGACATTATTCGTTTAAATATCGGCAATCCGGCGCCCTTTGGATTTGATGCACCTGACGAGATTATTTACGATATGTTGGTTAACATAAGAGACGCTCAAGGATATTCCGATTCCAAAGGTATCTTTTCCGCCAGAAAAGCAATAATGCAATATTGCCAAGTAAAAAATATCCCAAATGTAACCATTGACGATATTTACATAGGAAACGGCGTCAGCGAATTGATAGTTATGGCCATGCAAGGCCTTTTGAATAACGGAGACGAAATTCTTGTTCCGGCTCCTGATTATCCTCTTTGGACTGCGGCAGCTAATCTTGCCGGAGGTAAGGCGGTTCATTACCTTTGCGACGAGCAGGCTGAATGGAACCCGGATATTGACGATATTAAGAAGAAAATTACTCCCCGAACCAAGGGTATAGTAGTAATCAATCCAAATAATCCCACCGGGGCTTTGTATCCCAAGGCTGTTTTGGAACAAATAGTTGAAGTTGCTCGCCAAAATGATTTAATAATTTTTTCGGACGAAATTTACGATCGCTTGATAATGGACGGTTTTGAACATATTTCCACTGCCTCCTTGGCTCCCGACTTATTCTGCGTAACCTTCAACGGATTGTCAAAATCACACAGAATAGCAGGTTTCCGCAGCGGTTGGATGGTTTTGTCCGGTGACAAAAAACGTGCAAAGGGTTACATTGAAGGGCTGAATATGCTCTCTACCATGAGACTTTGTGCAAACGTTCCTGCCCAACACGTTATACAAACAGCTTTGGGCGGCTATCAAAGTTCCAACGAATTAATAGTTCCCGGAGGCAGAATTTACGAACAACGCAAATTCATTACCAACGCACTGTCTCAAATCCCGGGTATTAGCTTTGTTAAACCCAAGGCGGCTTTTTACATTTTCCCAAAAATCGACACAGAGCGTTTCAATATAAAAGACGACGAACAATTTGCACTTGATTTCTTAAAAGAACAACGTGTCTTAATAGTCCACGGCCGAGGATTCAATTGGCATGAACCGGACCACTTTAGAATTGTATTTTTACCCTGCATAGACGAATTAAAAATCTGCATGACCAGATTGTCAAAATTCTTATCTACTTACAAACAAAAATAATATAATTTCCACCCCACACCGGTTCCAAAGCGGTGTGGGTAGGCCCTAAGGGTTATTTTACTTACAGGAGTAGCCATGAAAATATACGTTGAACGAAAGCAAGGATTTGCAGTTGAAGCAAAGAACATGTTGACGGATTTGCAGGAAAATCTTGGAATGCATAGTCTCACCGGTATACGTATAATTATTCAATACCAAATAGACGGTATCACCGATGAAGCCCTTTTTCAAGCCAAGAAAACCATCTTTTCCGAACCCATGTTGGATGATGTTTACGACGCCGAGCCGGAGCACAGCGGCAGAAAGTTCCAGGTAGAATTTTTGCCGGGTCAATACGACCAACAGGCTGATTTTGCGGCACAGTGCGTTCAAATTATCACCCTTACCCAACGCCCTCAAATTAAGGTTTCCAGACTTTATTTGTTGGACGGTAACATCAACGATGAGGATTTTTCTGCCATAAAAGCGTATTGTATAAATCCCATCGAGGCCAGAGAGCTTGTTGAAGATGAAACCTCTGACTTTACCGTGCAAGACATCGAAGTAATCCAAGGATTTATAGATGCTGACATTGCAAAGCTCGAAGAAATAAGGAACAATTTAGGATTAGCAATGGATGTAGATGACATTGCTTTTTGTTGTGAGTATTTTTCCAAAACGGAAAAAAGAAATCCTACTCTTACCGAAATTAAGGTTCTGGATACCTTTTGGTCAGACCATTGCCGTCACACAACTTTCTTGACCCATCTGGAAAACGTAGAAATAAAAGACAAAACTATAGCAAACGTATATAAAGACTATTTAAAATACAGAAACGCCGCCAAACCTATCAGTTTAATGGATATTGCGTTGGCGGCTATGAAGCGTCTTAAAGCTGAAGGCAAGCTGGCAAACTTGGACGAATCCGAGGAAATCAATGCTTGCAGCATAGAAGTCATGGCGGATATAGACGGTGAACAAGTGCCTTATTTGGTAATGTTCAAAAACGAAACCCATAATCACCCCACTGAAATCGAGCCTTTCGGCGGTGCGGCAACCTGTCTGGGCGGTGCAATCAGAGACCCGCTTTCCGGGCGATCTTATGTTTACCAAGCTATGCGTGTAACCGGCAGCGGTGACCCGAGAGAAAGCGTAGCCGATACTATTCCCGGCAAACTTCCTCAACGTAAATTAACCAAAACCGCCGCCAAGGGTTTCAGCTCCTACGGCAACCAAATCGGGCTGGCAACCGGCATGGTTTCGGAAATTTACCATGAAGGTTACAAGGCAAAACGTATGGAAATCGGTGCCGTGGTTGGTGCCGCTCCCAAGGAAAACGTAGTACGGGAAATACCGGAGCAAGGTGACCTGATAATACTTCTGGGCGGTCGTACAGGCAGAGACGGTTGCGGCGGTGCCACCGGTTCATCCAAGGCACATGATGACAAATCCCTTGCGAATTGCGGTTCCGAGGTACAAAAAGGCAACCCTCCGGAAGAACGCAAGCTTATGCGTTTATTCAGAAATCCCCAAGTCTCAAAAATGATAAAACGTTGCAACGACTTCGGTGCAGGCGGCGTTTGCGTTGCAGTCGGCGAATTGGCGGACAGTCTCCAAATAAATTTGGACAAGGTTACAAAAAAATACGAAGGTCTTAACGGAACTGAACTTGCCATTTCCGAATCACAGGAACGTATGGCTGTTGTGGTAAAAAAAGAAGATGCCGAAAGCTTTATCGAATTGGCACATACCGAAAACCTTGAAGCAAATGTAGTCGCCGAAGTAACAGACAGCGGACGTCTTGTAATGACTTGGAGAGGCGAAACCATCGTAGATATTTCCCGTGAATTTTTAAATACCAACGGTGCCTCCAAAAAAGCAAGTGCTGTTATTACGAAGCAAGGCGTTGACGAATTTTTTAAACCGGTTCAAGAAACCGACCTTCAACAAGCTTGGATTAACTCTTTAAGCAAACTTTCTCAATGCAGCCAAAAAGGCTTGGTTGAAATGTTTGACTCTACCGTTGGCGGAAATACGGTTTTAATGCCTTTCGGCGGTAAAACCCAGTACACTCCCATTCAGGCAATGGCAGCCAAGTTGCCGGTTGAATCCGGAGAAACCGACACAGCTACAATTATGGCATACGGTTTTAATCCCAACCTTTCGTCGTTAAGCCCCTTTTACGGCGCAATCTACGCACATGTGGAAGCCATTGCTAAATTGGTCAGCCACGGAGCGGACTACACCAAGGCTTACTTTACTTTGCAAGAGTATTTTGAAAGATTGGGCAAAGACCCCAAACGCTGGGGCAAGCCTTTATCGGCACTTTTAGGTGCATACCACGCTCAAATAAGCCTGGGCTTGGGTGCCATCGGCGGAAAAGACAGCATGAGCGGCAGTTTTATGGATATGGACGTTCCTCCGACTTTGGTTGCCTTTGCTATTGCTCCCGGCAGTGCCTCCGGTTTGATTTCTCCCGACCTAAAAGAACCGGGACACAAATTGGTGCTTCTGAAACCTCGTTTAAATAACTTTATGCCCGACTTTGCAGACTTAACCAAGCAATACAAGGCTGTTTATGAGTTGGTTAAAAATAAAAAAATATACTCCGGTTTCACCTTAACCTCCGAAGGTATTTGTGAAACTGCAAAAATGTGTTTCGGCAACAACATAGGCATAAAATTTGAGCCTAACGTGGAATTGTTTACCCCATACTACGCAGGCATTGTCTTGGAAGTAGACAAAGATACCGAAATCGGACAAACCATAGGCTATACCACAGAGGAAAGTTGCGTTTCCCATAAAGACACGGAAATACAACTCAGCACTCTTTTGAAAGCATACACCGGCACCTTGGAAAATGTATTCCCATCCGAATACAAAGCGGTCAGCGAAATTCTTCCTACTTATGAAACCCGCAACAATTTATCCCGTGCCATACTAACCCGTAAGCCAAAGGTATTCTTACCGGTATTCCCCGGCACAAACTGCGAATACGAAACAAAGAGAGCCTTTGAAAAAGCCGGTGCGGAAGTTGAAACCTTCTCTATGAAAAACCTAAGTCCAAAAGATATAGAGGATTCCTTGGAAGTCTTTGCCTCTCGTATAAACGAAAGCGAAATCTTTATGCTTGCAGGCGGTTTCTCAGCCGGGGACGAACCGGACGGTTCCGGTAAATTCATAGCTACAGTGCTTCGTAATCCTCGCGTTTCGGAAGCGATAAACAAATTGATTAAAAGAGGTCTTGTTTTGGGTATATGCAACGGATTCCAAGCCTTGATTAAGCTGGGTTTACTGCCCTACGGCGAAATTCGCAGTCTGGATTCCCATTGTCCTACCTTGACCTACAATACAGTTTCACGTCACGTTTCAACCTATGTGACAACTCGTATAGTTTCCGTAAAATCTCCTTGGTTTAAGTACGTTAATCCCGGAGACGAGCATGTTATTCCTCTGTCTCACGGCGAAGGGCGTATTATCATTTCCAAAGAAGAAATGCAAAAACTTACCGAAAACGGTCAAATTGCAACCCAATACATAGATGTAAACCCCAACGGCTCCATGTTTGAAATCGAGGGCTTAACAAGCCCCGACGGACGAATTCTTGGTAAAATGGGACACTCCGAACGTATTGGAAATAATGTTTGCAAAAATATTTACGGTAATAAAGACCAAGAATTATTTAAAGCCGGCGTTGATTTCTTTAAGGCTTAAAAAAGTCGGTTTAACCGGAAATACGGATATAACCTTTTTCCGGTTGACCGTTGTACTTGAGTTTATATTTATTTCTTCAAATAACTTAAAAACCAATCATAAATTTCTCGTCAGAGGAAAGGAGGCAGGGAGATTTTCTCCCTATACAAAATGAAGGTAGCAGTTTTAATGGGGTCCGATTCCGATTTGGGAACGGTCAAAAAAGGTTTAAATGTATTAAAAGAATTTAATGTACCTTACGAAGCGCATATCATCTCCGCTCATCGTACTCCGGAGCGTGCGGCAACTTTCGCAAGCACAGCAAAAGAAAACGGAATAGGCGTAATTATCGCAGCAGCAGGCAAGGCAGCCCACTTGGCAGGAGTTATTGCCGCCCACACCACCTTGCCGGTTATCGGTATTCCCATATCTTCCACCACTTTGGACGGCATGGATGCTCTTTTGGCAACCGTTCAAATGCCCAAAGGTATACCGGTTGCAACCGTAGCAATCGACGGAGCCGAAAATGCAGCTCTTTTGGCTGTACAAATGTTGGCAATAACAAACCCCGAACTTGCAGAAAAATTATCTGATTATAAACGCTCAATGGAAGAAGCCATTCTTGAAAAAGAAGCTAAATTACAGGAGGAATTGCAATGATTAAAGGTGAATTGTTATACGAAGGAAAAGCAAAAAAGGTTTATGCTACAGACGAACCCAAGTATTTAATCGTGGACTACAAAGACGATGCCACAGCTTTTAACGGCGAGAAAAAAGGCACTATAGCCGAAAAAGGAATCATCAACAATCGTGTTTCCAATCACATGTTCCAAGTACTTGAAAGCAAAGGCATTACCACTCATTTTGTAAAAGAAATCTCTGACAGAGAAACTATCGTTAAAAAAGTTGAAATAGTTCCCATCGAAGTAATCGTTCGTAATATCGCTGCCGGAAGCCTTGCAAAACGCCTTGGTTTGGAAGAAGGTACTAAATTAAAAACCACCGTTTTGGAATTCTGTTACAAAAACGACGAACTGGGCGATCCCATGATTAACGAATATCACGCCCTTACCCTTTCACTTGCAACCACAGAAGAAATGGAAGCCATGTCTAAAATTTCCTTCAAAGTAAATGAAATCATGACCGATTATTTTAAAGACATTAATATAGAATTAATTGACTTTAAACTTGAGTTCGGTCGCTTTGAAGGCGAAATCATTCTTGCGGACGAAATCTCTCCCGATACCTGCCGTTTCTGGGATTCAACAACCCACGAAAAATTGGATAAAGATCGCTTTAGACGTGATATGGGCGGCGTAGAAGATGCCTATAAAGAAATCATGAAACGTCTTCTGGGTGAATAATTCTCTCCTACCTACTCCCTATTTGAACTGCATAATCTCATTTTAGTACATGGTTTGAGGCGGTTGCTTATTTTATAAATAAACCTATTCTCCGCCTCAAACCCCTTATTTCCTGTTTAATCTGAAAGGACTGATAACAATTAAGGAAGCCTGTGGAATTTTCGGGATAAACGCTTTAGCCGATAATTTAGATGTAAGCCGTATTATTTATTACGGGCTTTATTCCTTACAACACCGCGGTCAAGAAAGTTGTGGTATAGCTGTTACCAAAGGAGACGATGTGTTGCAACACAAGGACATGGGTCTGGTAAACAGAGTATTTGACGAAAAGACTCTTTCCGAGCTTGCCGGCGGTTTTCACGGTATAGGTCATGTGCGTTACTCCACAACCGGCGGAAGCTATCGTGAAAACGCTCAACCCTTGGTTACAAAATACGTTAAAGGTATTATCTCCATCGCCCATAACGGAAATCTGGTTAACGCTCTTGAACTGCGTAACGAACTTGAACAGCTGGGTTCCATCTTTCAAACAACAAGCGACAGTGAGGTTATAGTCAGCCTTATTGCCCGTGAACGCTTGAAAACGCCTTCAATAGAAGCGGCTGTAGTACAAGCCATGAAAAAATTACGTGGCTCTTTTTCATTGGTTATCATGAGTCCTAAAAAAATAATTGCGGTTCGTGACCCCGACGGTTTAAGACCTCTTTGTATCGGAAAATTATCAAATTCCTATGTATTCGCCTCCGAAAGTTGTGCTTTGGATGCAGTGGGAGCTACTTTTATCAGAGACGTACTTCCCGGCGAAGTGGTTATCGCCTCCGAGGACGGTATTACCTCCATAACCGAAAACTGCGGTAAGCCATCTTCTGTTTGTGTTTTTGAATACATTTATTTTGCCAGACCGGACAGTATTATCGAAAATGTAAGCGTTTATGAATCACGCAAATTGGCAGGAAAAATACTTGCCGAAAAATTTCCGGTGGATGCTGATGTGGTTGTTCCTGTACCGGATTCGGGCATAGATGCCGCCATAGGCTACAGCAACGCAACAGGCATACCCTACGGCATGGGCTTGCTGAAAAACCGCTATGTTACCCGTACGTTTATCAGCCCCACACAGGCCGAACGTGTGGAAGCGGTAAAAATTAAATTGAACGTAATCAAATCTGTGGTTGAAGGCAAACGTGTGGTTTTGATTGACGACAGTATAGTTCGCGGCACAACCTCAAAACGCATAATCAATATGCTTCGTTTGGCAGGGGCAAAAGAAGTACATATGCGTATCAGTTCTCCTCCTTTCCTTCATCCCTGCTATTTCGGAACGGACGTACCCAGTGCCGAAGAGCTTTTTGCCCATAAATATACAAACGAAGAAATGTGCAAAGTACTGGACGTAGACAGCTTGGTATTTATCGGAACAGAAGACTTACCCAAACTTGTTCCCGGTAAAGTCGGCTCATTCTGCCAAGGTTGCTTTACAGGCACTTATCCCGTTCCTGTCGAATCCCACAGTGCTATAAAGGAGGGATTCAAAATTGGTCAATAATTATAAAGATGCCGGAGTAGACGTTGAGGCCGGTTACGAGTCCGTAAGATTAATAAAAAGCCATGTAGAGAAAACCTTTACAAAAAATGTTCTTACCGGTCTGGGCGGTTTCGCCGGGCTTTACGATTTGGGCAGTTTCAAATACGAACACCCGGTCTTGGTTTCAGGAACAGACGGCGTGGGAACAAAACTGAAAATCGCTTTTATGCTGGATAAACACGACACCATAGGTATAGACTGCGTAGCAATGTGTGTTAACGACATCATTTGCTGTGGTGCTACACCTCTGTTTTTCCTGGATTATATAGCCTTGGACAAAAACCGCCCCGAAAAGGTTGAGCAGATAGTAAAAGGCGTTGCCGACGGATGTTATGAAGCAGGTTGCTCCTTAATCGGCGGCGAAACAGCCGAAATGCCGGGATTTTATACTGAAAACGAATATGACTTAGCCGGCTTCGCAGTAGGCATCGCCGACAAATCCAAAATGCTTTTAAATACCAACGTAAAATGCGGTGATACCCTTGTAGCCGTAAAATCTTCAGGGGTACACAGCAACGGTTTTTCCTTGGTAAGAAAAGTTATAGACATTAAAGAATACTCCCAAGAACTAGGCAGAACCCTTGGCGAGGAGTTACTGACTCCCACCAGAATTTACGTTAAATACATTAAAGAAGCTGTGGAAAAAGGTCTGATTAATTCCGTTTCACACATTACAGGCGGCGGCTTCATCGAAAATATCCCCAGAATGTTACCTCAAAACCTGCGTGCCAAAATTATTTTGGATAAGGTTCAAGTGCTTCCAATATTCGAAATAATTCAAAAATACGGTAATATTTCCAAAGAGCATATGTATAATGTATTTAATATGGGTGTAGGTTTGGTTATGGCTACTTCAAAACCGGAGGAAGTCTTGGCTACCGTTCCGGATTCATATGTAGTTGGTGAAATTACCGAAGGAGAAAATGGGGTAGACTTATGTTAAATATAGGTGTAATGGTTTCAGGCGGCGGAACAAATCTTCAAGCTTTAATAGACAGCGAATTTGACGGCAAAATCGTAACCGTTGTTTCCAGCAATCCCAATGCCTATGCTTTGGAACGAGCCAAAAAGGCATCCATCCCCACAAAAGTAATTCCCAAGCAACCGGGCTTTACAAAGCTTATTACCGATCATATGAAGGAATGCAAAGTTGACCTGATAATTATGGCGGGTTACTTATTGGAAGTCGAACCCATACTCATACAGGAATTTAGGGACAAAATTATTAACGTTCATCCCTCATTAATACCCTCTTTCAGCGGCAGAGGTTACTACAGCTTAAAAGTCCACGAGGGTGCTTTGAAATACGGCGTAAAAGTAACAGGTGCCACCGTGCATTTTGTAAGCGAAAACCTGGACGAAGGTGCAATAATTTTTCAAAAAGCTGTTGAAGTCCAAGATGACGACACACCTGAAACCCTTCAAGCCAGAGTTATGAAAGAAGCGGAACATATTCTACTGCCTAAAGCCGTTAAATTATTCTGTGAAGGCAAAATTGTAAAAGACGGTCGTAAGGTTACAATTTCAGAATAATTAGAGTGCGGTTAGGTTTTTGGAATACAGTTAACAAAGGCAATTGTATAGTTAATCTACTTTAATACAAACTTTATACTCGGCTTTTTCGGAAAGACCTTTTTCGCCGTTTGAAACAAGGCTTTCTCCCTCAAGGTTTAATATTTTTAAAGTAGAATTACTATATTTGGCGAATTTGTTTCGTCAAAATCAATGCTGAGTAACGGAAAGCGAGGAGCAAAATGAAAATTTTAGTAGTAGGTGGCGGCGGACGCGAACACGCCATCGTATGGAAACTGGCTCAAAGCAAAAAAATCACAAAATTATTCTGCACACCCGGTAACGGCGGTATTGTAGACCTTGCAGAATGTGTAAACATTCAAGCCACAGAAATAGACAAAATCGTAGAATTTGCAAAAGAACAGGCTATTGATTTGGTAGTGGTTGCTCAAGATGACCCGTTGGTTCTGGGCTTGGTAGATGCACTGCAAGCGGCCGGCATTAAAGCTTTCGGACCCACAAAAGATGCCGCTGTTATCGAAGGCAGCAAGGTTTTCTCTAAAGAACTTATGCAAAAATACAATATTCCCACCGCTAAATTCTCCGTTTTTGATTCTGCGGACAAGGCAAAGGAATTTGTTAAAACCATTAATCCTCCAATAGTAGTAAAAGCCGAAGGTTTAGCATTGGGTAAGGGCGTAATCATAGCCGAATCTCAAGATGAAGCTGTGGAAGCCATTTCCAACATTATGGAAAAAGAAATGTTCGGCGAATCCGGCCGCAGGGTAGTTATCGAGGAATTCATGACCGGTCGTGAAGTTACCATTATGGCCTTTACAGACGGCAAAACCATCGTTCCCATGCCCTCCGTTCAAGACCACAAACGTGCCTTGGATATGGACAAAGGGCTTAATACCGGCGGAATGGGTGCATATTCTCCCAGCCCGATTTACACAGACGAAATCTCCGATTACTGCATGAAAAATATTTTCGTACCCACAATCAACGCTATGAACGAAATGGGTCGTACCTTTACCGGCGTTATTTATTTCGGCTTAATGGTAACCGACAACGGAGTATTCGTTGTAGAATACAATGCCCGTTTTGGTGACCCGGAAGCACAGGTGGTATTACCCCTGCTTAAAACCGATTTATTGGAAATATTCGAAGCAATCAACGAAAAACGCTTATCCGATATTAATGTGGAATGGGAAAACGGTGCATCTGTTTGCCTTATTGCGGCATCCGGCGGTTATCCCACAAAATACTCTATCGGATACGAAATTTCCGGCGTTGACGCAGTTGACAGCGAAACCCGTGTATTCCATTCCGGTACAAAGGCTCATAAAAACAAAGTTTTCACTTCCGGCGGCAGAGTTCTGGGTGTAAACTGCATTTCCGATTCCTTGGCAAACGCCAGAGACAAGGCATATGCCAATCTCTCAAAGGTTTCCTTTAAAGATATGCACTACCGTACAGACATTTTAAAAAATATATAATATTATTTAAAAAATAGTACCAGTATAAATAAAACCATGAGGTAAACTTGTAAATCCAAGTTTCCCTCATGGTTTTTTGTCGAATACTTTAAATAATATATTTTCTTTTACTTTAAAATACGATTCAAACCCTTAGTGACTATCTCCAGAGTTTTTATCCTTGCGAACTTTTTATCGTTGGATTCAATGATAGTCCAGGGTGCATATTCTGTGCTTGTACGGAAGAGCATTTCATCCACTGCCTTTAAATATTCGTCCCATTTTTCACGATTACGCCAATCCTCGTCCGTTATTTTATATTGTTTAAGAATGTCTGCTTCTCTCGCCCGGAACCGTTCCAGTTGAACGTCTTTGTCTACATGGAACCAAAATTTAAAAATAATGGTGCCGTGATTATGCAGATGTTGTTCAAAATCGTTTATTTCCTTGTAGGCACGTTGCCATGCGGCATTGGAACAATACCCTTCAATTCTTTCCACCAAAACCCTGCCGTACCACGACCGATCAAAAATCGCCAAATGTCCGTCCTTAGGCAATTTTTTATAGAAACGCCATAGATAATGATGATCCAATTCTTCCTGAGTCGGTGCACTTATAGGTACCACTTCATAGCCCCGTGGGTCTAGCTCCTGAGTAAGACGCTTTATATTACCGCCTTTTCCTGAAGCATCCCAACCTTCGTAAACTATAATTACAGACTTGCGTTTTGAATATAGCCTATAGCCAATTTCCGCCATTTCCTGCTGATATTCCATTAGTTTGGATTTGTATTCTTTCTGCTGTATGGTTTGGTTAGGATCAACGCTTTTAAGGATGGATATTTCCGGCGGATTAAGACTGGTACTGCTGATAATTTGAGGTGGCCTGTTTTCCCTGCGGATAATTTCTTCTTCAATTCTTCCGATAATTATTTTAAACGCCTTTGCAGCCGCATAGTATCTGTCGTTTGCCTCTATTACGAACCACGGGCATTCTCCGCTGTTTGTCAGCTGTATCATGTGTTGGAACATACCGAGACATTCGTCGTAATGCTTGTTTTGTTCCAAGTCTGCCTGGGAAACACGCCAAGATGTGGCGGGATTCCTCATAAGTTCCTTAAACCGATTTTTTTGCTCCTCTTTACTGATATGGAGAAACAACTTAATTATAAGGGTTCCGTCATCGGTTAATTGCTTTTCAAAGGAATTAACGTCATAAACAAAACCTTCAGCTTCTTTATCGGTAAGTTTCCGCTGAACAACTTCCGAATTTAACCCCATCCTGTGCCAACTCTTATCGAATATGGTGATTCTGCCGTGAGACGGAGTCTTAGTCCAAAAACTCCATAAAAAAGGACGAAATTCGGCGTCTTCCGTCTGTTTTCCCATGGTATATACGTTAAAATCCCTAGGATCCAAAGGGTAAAGTATTCGGCTTATTAAGTTGCCTTTGCCGGATGCACTGAAACCCTCCAAAACTATCAAAACCGGGATTTTTAGTTCTTTTATCTTTCTTTGCAGCAACTGCAAGTGTTTTTCCAAGCCGGAAATCTCTTCTTTATAAGACTTCTTGTCTAATTTATGGTTTAAATCAATTCTTTCCAGCAATGCGACCAGTCCTTTCAAAACGCAACCCCAAAGTATTTTTTGTTCCCATACAGCAATTTTATATGAGTAATTTACATATTGTTATCCCTCGAAATCTTTGGATCTACTCATAAAAAACACAATTGGCATAAGTGTAATTTAATGCCAATCAATCAAGACAAAAATCAGCGGCTGTAAATCAATATAAGGCTAAAGTAAGTTTTACCACTTTATCTTACCGGATTTAAGCCGATGATTTTTTCCAAACTATATTAGGGCAGACTGCTTCCTTATATTACAGCAAAATAAATATGCCTTAGAGCAGCCTCGGGAATTTATCAATCGTTGTTGCCGGCGGTAGAGGTTAAGATGTTTTCCAATTCGAAAACGGCTTGCTTTTCGTCTTCACCGTCTGCTGAAATTGTAATCTCTTGTCCGTCCAGTATTCCCAAAGATATAATCCCCATAATACTTTTTGCGTTTACGGTTTTATTGTCCATGATAACCTTGATATTGCTGGAAAATTTACTTGCTTTTTGTACAAACAACGCTGCCGGACCTGTTTCCATACAAGTAGCAACTATGAAAGTTGATTGAGTCATGAAATACCACCCCTTAAGTTTTCTGCAATTTCGTGAAGTTTGCGTAGTCTGTGATTAACGCAGGATTTGGAAACTGATGGTGTCAGCATCATGCCGATTTCTTTTATGCTGGCACCGGGATTGTTCAGGCGTAATTTTGCTACTTGTTCCAAAGGCTTGGATAGTTTGGATAGGCCAATTTTTTGGTCAATGTAAGCAATATTCTCTATTTGGCTGATAGCAGCGTCCACGGTTTTGCGGATATTAGCCGTTTCGCAGTTTACGCTGCGGTTGACATTGTTTCTCATGTCTTTTAGGATTCTGACGTTTTCCAGATTCATCAGGGAAACGTGAGCCTCCATTATATTTAAGAGGTCCACAATATGGGAACCCTCTTTTAAATATACAATATAATAACCTTTACGGTTTATTACCTTTGAATTAAGACCAAAGGAGTTTATTAAAGCGGAAAGCTCGTTGGCAAGGCGTAAAGTGGCACAGACAAACTCCAAATGGTAGGTTTTTTCCGGCGTGGACAATGAACCCGAAGCCAGAAACGCTCCCCGGATATAAGCTCTTTTACAACAACCGGAGCTTACAACCAAAGGATTTACTGAGGGTTCGGCGGGCAGATTGTCCGATAGCAAACCAACCGCAGACAATACTCGAACCACGTCTTCCCGGGAGTTTATATAGAGGCTGTAAAGCCTGTTTTTTTTGAATTGTCTTGCTTTGGTAACGGATATTTCCGTTACTATACTAAAAGCTTTTTTCAATAAACCGAAACATTTCTTTGCAACTATAACATTCTCTGTTGAAATGTTTATCCCGGTTTTGTCTTGAAACCCGACTACAGCACAACTGTTGATAATAGCTGCAAGCTCCGCAATATAACAGTGACGGTCCGCACCGAAATGAGCACCCAGTTCTCTTTTTACATCAAAGGAAAATGACACGCCATCACCTTGTTATACAAATATATTGTTTTATTGTGGGTTAAATTAATGTGTGTTCCATGAAATTATTTTATGGAACTTTTGAAATTATTTACTTGTCCCAAACCGAGGTTTACTTTTTGGAAATATCTCTGTGATTGACGGAGACGGAGTTCCCCGTATCATGCAAAGCACTAAACAGTGCATTAGCAATGCTCACTGAACGGTGTTTTCCTCCGGTGCAACCTATGCTGATAACAAGTTGATTTTTTCCTTCTTTTATATAATACGGTATCAGGAAGGAAACCATGTCGGTTAATTTTTTTAAAAATTCGTGTGTTTCCGAGCAATTAAATACGTAATCCCTTACCTGAGGGTCATTACCCGTCAAATGTTTCAATTCGGGAACATAAAAAGGATTGGGAATAAAACGCACGTCAAATACCAAGTCCGAGTCGGAGGGCATACCGTATTTGAACCCGAAAGACAATACCGTTATCATTAAGCTGTTAAACTGTATGTTATCCAGAAATATTTCCCTAAGTTTTTCTTTTAGTTCCCTGGTTAGGGTATAGGAAGTATCCATAATAAAAGTAGCGTGTTTTTTAACTTCCTCCAGCAATTCACGCTCTTTCATTATTCCCGTTATTACGCGGTCGCTCTTTGCCAAAGGATGAGAACGACGGGATTCCTTATAACGATTTAGGAGCACCTCGTCTGAAGAATCCAAAAACAGAATACAGGTTTTGTAGTCCGAATTGGTTAGATAAGATAAGCCCTCGAAAAGGTCATCGAATAGTCTACCCCCACGTATATCTATGCCCAAAGCCACATTCTCAATGTCCGAGCCTGACCTAAAGCAAACCTCGGCAAATTTTGATATTAAAGACGGAGGAAGGTTATCGGCACAAAAAAATCCAAAATCCTCCATAAAACGTAACACGGTGGACTTTCCGGCACCCGACATACCCGTTACTATGACAAACTGCATATGCACCCCCGAAAAAAAGAGCAATTTTTAATGTTAGTCCGGCGATTACTTAATAACTCCAAAGTAAATTCCACAGCCCGGCTTGCAAAAGCTTACTGTACCGACCGTACCCGGAATTGAAAGTTTCATTTTAAATACAAGTTCTTATTTTATTATGCAAAAAACTCCGGCAAATATGTTTCGATTAAAAAATATGTACCCGAAAACTCGGGATTGTTATTCACCTATTATTTTGATTTCAGGCTCCAGCATAACTCCAAAGGTATCGAAAACCCGTTCCCTAACGGTTTCTATTAATTCCAAAACTTCTGCGGCGGTTGCATTTCCGTTATTTACCACAAATCCACAGTGTTTGGGAGAAACCTGAGCCGAGCCAACGCTGAAACCTGCCAAATTGCAATCCATAATTAACTTTCCGGCAAAATGCCCAGGTGGTCTTTTAAACGTACTTCCGGCAGACGGAAGCTCCAAAGGTTGCTTGGTCTTGCGGCTATGATTAAACTCTTGCATCTTTGACGAAATTTCATCAAAAGAGCCGTCTTTAAGAACAAGCTTTGCCGACAATACTATGTATTGCATTTTTGGAATAATTGAACTGCGATAACCAAGCTGTAGGTCGTCGGCGGAAAGTGTTAATACATTGCCTTCGGGAGTTAATACTTCCGCACTTTCCAGTACGTTTTTGATTTCTCCGTCATAGGCACCTGCGTTCATGCAAATTGCTCCGCCAAGAGTACCCGGTATGCCGGAGGCAAACTCAAATCCGGTTAAACTGTGCTTTTTTGCGATGTTCGCAAGACTTGACAAGGAAGCTCCGGCTTGAGCATATATGCAATTTCCCTCCAACTTAATTTCCGCAAAGGAATTGGAAATTTTAATCATTACCCCTCTGAATCCCCGATCCTTCACCAAAAGATTGGAACCGTTACCCAGAATATAATAGGGTATATCATTTGCTTTGCATAACTTTACTGCTGAAATAACTTCATCAACGGTATGCGGAAATACCATTAAATCGCAATTGCCGCCAATTTTAAAAGAGGTATGTTCTTTCATGCTTACATTTGGCATTAGCTGCTTGGAATTAAAGGTTTCGTTGAATATTTTGAACAAATCCGGCAAAAACACACCTCCGTAAATAATTAAGTTACAAATTAAAAATTACTATAAATTCTATTACGACGTGTTCACACAAACCGGAAATAAATACTCATAATCGGTTTGCGTAAACACAGCCTAAAAACCGTATTGCAAAGAATTAACTCTTTGGTCCAAAACTTTTGCGGCGTTATAACCCATCTTTTTCTGCCTGTGATTAATGGCAGCGGATTCGCAAATAACCGCCAGATTTCGCCCGGGACGTATGGGTACCAGGTTGCAGGTTACTCTGTTTCCCAGTATATCCATAAACTGCTCCTCAAGCCCCAAACGCTCGTATTCTTTTTCACTGTCCCAGTATTCAAGCTTTATAATTAAATCTATGGAATGAGAGTCCTTGATAGACTCTACCCCAAACATCTGCTTTACATCTATTATTCCTATGCCCCTAAGTTCTATAAAATAACGAATAACTTCCGGGCAGGAACCCATTAGGTTTTCCTTGGAAACTCTTTTAATATCAACAGCGTCATCAGCAACCAACCTATGCCCGCGTTTAATCAATTCCAAAGCAGTTTCGCTTTTACCGACGCCCGATTCGCCTATGATAAGGAGGCCTTCACCATAAACGTCAACCAATACCCCGTGCAAACGTATTTGCGGAGCAAATTTCAGCCTTAAATAACGAATAAGTTCGCCCATAAATTCGGTGGTGTTTCCGTCATAGGATAATATGGGAATGTCATTTTTGTTTGCTATTTCCACAACTTCCGGAAACGGCTCCAAGCTGCGGCAGAAAACCAAGCAAGGAATTTCATGTCCCAAAAAAGTCTCAAATGCTCGAACCCTATCCTCCACCGACAATTTTTTTAAATAGGTGTATTCCACCATGCCTATTATTTGGCATTGCCCCTGGGCAAAATAATCATAAAACCCCGCCAATTGAAGGGCAGGCCGGTTTATTTCGGCATGATGTATTTGTTTCGTAGTTATATTAACTTGTTTGGACAACAGCTTTAGGTTAAAAGCCTTCATCAGGTCGGTTAATGCTACAGACTGCATCTTTTCCTCCGTAGGTTATACAAGGTTAGTCTTATACGGGAATTGCTTTATCTACCTTTTGCCCGGCGAAAATCACCTCTTGTTGTTTACCGCCCAGCATTAAAAATACTTTGCAATCTTCGGTTATATTTATTCTCATTGAGTTAAACTGAACCTCTTGAATGTATTTGATTATATTTTCCAAATCTTCAAAAGCAAGCTCTTGCTCCGAGGCTACCCAAAATTCCATTGTTTCTTTATTGATTTTTAAACTGATATTAACAGAACGCAAATCCTCGGTATTGACAGGTGTGTAGACATAATCCAAATTAAACGGTTGTTTATTTACCATTCCCATTCATACCTACCTCCTTTCATGACGTTACGGCGGCAGTGGAAATTATGCTCCGGATAACCGCCGGCCGGTACGCTGACTATACTCAACAATAGTGAATTATTCAAATCATTTTTGCTCTTACTGCAATTAACGTTCCCGAGTAAGTAAACAACGATTGTTCCGGATTCCGGCAAAATTTGAACTTCGTACAGCATAACCGGCAATATCAAGTTTTTATTATTTAACAACAGATGCCGTATTACTATAATAATAAACCAATTGTATAAAATATTCAATATATATAGTAAATTAATTTAATAAAAACCTCTTTGGCACAGTAAATACGAAGCCAAACGACTATAATTAACAGTCAACCGTTAAGTTAAGTTTTTAACCTACAAGACATTTTAAAGTACATATTAATTTATTTATATTATTGTATTTTTTCGGCGACTTAAATCATTATTGACGGATATATTTTTAATCCGAAATACACAGAAAGAACAACGGAAACCGGTGGCGTTATTTTCTTAAATACGGCTTGAAAGAAGCCGACTAATCCAATGATTACCGGTTAAATATACTTTATCCGGAATGTAAAGGTGTATATAAGTATTTTTTTACCTCTATGACAGTATATTAATTATATCCTATCTTTGCTATGAATTCCGGCCGATCATGACAAAACTAAATTATTTACGAAAAATCCGTCATAAAGCTCCCATTCTATTAATCAATAAATCGTTCACCAAAACAGTTCTTGTACATATTATATTATCAGGAGAGACATAGCACTTGTAAAGGAGGAAAAATAATGAGTGCTTTTGAATTAAAAAAAGATGAGGATAGATTTAGCGACTGTGAAAAACATGAAAAACATGCCCATGACAGATTAAGACAAGAATGTATCATCGCCCTTAAGGTTTATGATAGCTGTCGTCAACCGCATTGCAAAATACTGCAACATGAAACCACAGCAGTACTGCTTCAAAAAAGATAAAAACCTTGAGATAAACATCTTTTCGGAGTGTTCATCTCAAGGTTTTTTGTATATAATTTGTTCCGACGGTTGCTTAAAGTGTCAGTTTGAAATAAGCAACCTTGTCTTTTAAGAATTGAGCCCGGGAATTAAGTTCTTCCGAGGCAGCCGCTGCTTCTTGAGAAGTAGAGGAGTTATTTTGAACAACAGCGGAAATTTGCGATAACCCTATACCGATTTGAGTTATGGCATCCGCTTGATTTACGGAGGATTCTGCTATTTGCTTAATTATCCCCGAAACCTCCGAAGCATTATTTACTATCAGTTTAAGGTCCTCTGCCGTTTCATCTGCAATTTTAACTCCCTCATTAACCCCGGAAATGGAATCATTGATTAATGCCGTGGTTTCCTGAGCTGCATTTTGGCTTCTTAAAGCCAGCATACGCACCTCCTCTGCAACTACCGAGAAGCCTTTACCGTGCTCGCCGGCTCGTGCTGCTTCCACTGCCGCGTTAAGAGCCAAAAGGTTGGTTTGGAAAGCTATATCTTCAATTACCTTAATAATTTTAGAAATGTTGGCAGATGATTCTTTTATTCCGTTTATGGAATCAAGTAAATCAAGCATAGCCTTATTGCCCTTGTCAGCATTTTCTACGGAAAGAGATGATAACTTCTCCGCTTCAGAGGCGTTTAAGGCGTTGCTCTTAATTTGATTGTCTATCATTTCCACAGAAGCGGATAATTCCTCAACAGAGCTTGCTTGTTCTGCCGCACCGTCAGCAATATTCGCAGAACCTACAGAAATATGATTTGATCCGTCCAAAACCTGTTCAGCTGTAAGGACTATCTCCTTCAAGGTATCATTTAAGGCAATATTTATTTTATTGATGGATTCCTTTATGGTACGGAAATCCCCAAGATATTCCCTGTCTATTTTACCGGTAAAATCGCCTTGAGCCATTTGAGACAAAATCTTGTTAATCTCAACTATATAAGATGAAACTGCGTTAACGGTTGTGTTTAAAGAGTTTTTGACCAAGTCAAAGTCTCCCTTGTAATCCCCGGTGACTTTGGTATTTAAATTACCTTTAGCCATAGACATAAGAACATCAGACATTTCCTTTATGGGAGTTGCCACAGCTTCCAGAACTTCATTGAGACCGCTCATAAGTTTCGCCCAGTCTCCCTTGAAATTTGTTACGTCAATCCTGGTTTCCAGGTGTCCCTGTTTTGTTGCCTCTGTTAAGGTACGGACTTCATCGTTAATATGTTTTATTGATTCACGAACGCCTTCTATGGCATTATTGACAAATATTTTTTTACCGGGCAGTTTTTCCATGGGAGCATCGAAGTTGCCGTTTACTATTTCGTTTATACAAGCAACAGCGTGCTTCTTTACCATAATATGACCCATTACGGTCTTGTTTATGGAGTTGGCAACGTCATGATATGTACCCAAATATTTTGTTTCGTCCAGGAATACGTCTATGTCACCCTTATCATTATGTTGATACTCCAATTCATATAGATCATCCATTAAGTTTTTAATGACGTTTATGGTAGAGTTAAAATTTTGAATTAAAACTCCCACTTCATCCTTTGGAATTTTAATTTGGTTGTTTATACTTAAATCTCCCTTTGAAACATTAACAGCTATGTCTGCCAATTTTCTGATGGGCTTAGTAATGGTACCGGCGAAATAAACGGAAATAACTATAAACAAAGCTGTAGTTCCTAATCCCAAAATCAAAGCCAAAATCAATGTATTTTTGTTTTCGACGGCCATCTCGTCAGTAGCTTTTAAAATAAAAGTATCAATTTCATCTATGTAATTCCCCGTGCCCACAACCCAGTCAAAGGGTCGGTAATACATTGCAAATCCACGTTTTGGAAGAGGTTCGGTGGATTTTTCTTTGGGAAATTCGTAATCCACAAAGCCACCCTCCGGATTTTTGGCAGCACTTATCAACTCTCTTATAAAGTATACACCGTTGGCATCTTGAGTATCTATGCGGTTTGTTCCTTCTGTATCCGTTCCGTTCAGCACCACATTAACACCCGCGGAGGTGTCTACCCAGAAATAGCCGTTGTCACCGTATTTAATGTTACGAATCATATCAGCCGCTTGAATTTTCGCTTGTTCAACAGTTAATTCACCGCTGCTTACCTTTTCTCCTATATTATTCAAAAGGCTCATTACGGAATGAACTTGTTCTTTAATCATCTTGTCAAAATCACCGTGTAATATTTCCTTCTGTTTATTAAGTGCAGATGACTCTATCTTTCCCATAGACGTTATGGCTATCAAAAAATTCATTCCCATCATTACTACACACAATACTACAGAAAACAGCAGAAGCTTGCCTTTAATGCTATTCCTCATAAGACCCTCCCAACAAGATAAAATTTACTAAAAAAAGAATACTATAATTACATAAATCTTTCAAGAAGAAAATAACCCAATCCGTTCACTTATTTATGTTATGTCTCTGTATAAACCAAACTATAACATAAAATCGAGGTTTGGTTTAATTAACGTTTAAATAACGTTTAAATAACGTTTAAATAACGTTTAAATAACGTTTAAATAACGTTTAAATAACGACAGTTTATTGACAATAAAATAACTAACCTTGACAAATAATGGTGTTAACATTATATTAAAGCATGATAAATAAATATAATTCAACAGTATCGGCAGATATAATTAATTAATACCGGCAACATTGCACAAACAAATTTGACAATAGAATCAATTCAGGTGAATCTATGGCATTTAAACCTGTAAACAACAAAAAAAATTATCAATATATTATAGAGCAGTTCGTAAAGCAGATTGCTGACGGTACAATCAATAAAGGAGATAAAATACCTCCCGAAAGAAGCCTTTCCGAAACCTTGAATGTAAGCAGAAGTTCTCTCCGAGAGGCTTTAAGCGTAATGGAAATACTGGGAATAATAAATGTGCGTTCGGGCGAAGGCACTTTTGTGTCTGAATTTAATCCCATGCCTTTTATTGACCTTATCATACCGGTGCTTTTAAAAAACGAAGAAATTGAAGAAGATATTATAGATTTGCGTATCCTGCTGGAGGTTGCCTGTGCAAGAAAGGCAGCAGAAAATATAAAAAATCATCCCGACAAACCCGACTACCTCAGGCGTATCATTGCCGCAACGGAAAATACTCTTGATTATACGGAAAGCACACAGCTAGATATTGAATTACATAAAATCATATATGAACTGTCCGGAAATATAATTTTTCAAACTCTGGGCAATTTTGTTTCCATAGCATTATCAAGGTCGGTTAAATTTAACCGCTCTAAACTCCTTCAAATTCCCGAAAACGAAATAATTCTGAAAACACAGCATAAATTGTTGTTGGAGGCAATTCTTGAAAATAACTGCAACAGAGCAGCTGAAATTATGGAATTGCATTTAAATTATACTAAGGAGGAGATCAAGAGAATTACATAATGTTGAGTTTGGATTCTCAAATTTTTCAGTATTTTATTTATATACACATTGGTCTGACCATAATACCATGATTGAAGGATACGTCCGACAGTTAAGTTTAATTCGTCATACTAAAGTTGTAGGTTATTACCTTAAAGTATTTTATATCCGAATTTATTTACTCTATTGCAAAAGATTAATTTTTTTTATTAAGTAAACACTATGAAGATTACCGGTTATTAATAAATGTCCCGGATTACTTTATACATTTAGATTAAACAGAACTGTTTGGGAGGTAATAATGAACCCCTACTTATTGTTTTTTATCGCTATAATTCCTATAGTTTGGCTTATTATTTCATTGGGTATTTTAAAAATGAAGGGTTATATAACCTGCTCCATAACCACTTTGGCTACCGTAGTTCTTGCCCTGGTCTTTTGGAATATGCCACCCATGGATGCAGCCACGGCGGTACTGGAGGGTTTTGCACTGGCAGTTTGGCCCATTTTATGGGTAACTGTAGCCGCCGTTTTTCTCTATAATGTTTCGGCTAAGACGGGTAGTATGGAGAAAATTAAAATAATGCTTTCCGGTATCAGTACGGATAAAAGGGTACTTGTAGTTTTATTGGCTTGGGGCTTCGGCGGATTTATGGAAGCCATTGCAGGCTACGGGACAGCTGTTGCCATTCCCGCAAGTATTTTGATTACCATGGGCTTTAACCCCTTTACGGCTGTAGTGGTTTGTTTGATTGCCAATACAGCACCTACCGCCTTTGGTGCCATAGGCATACCGGTTATTACTCTTGCAAACTTAACCGAACTAAACCCCATAACCCTAAGCTATACAATTACCATTCAACTCCTGCTGTTAATAACTATAATTCCGTTTCTTCTTATATTCATTGTAGACCGGAGTTTTAAGGCAATAAAAGAAGTTGGAGCTGTTGCATTGTTTGGCGGTTTGGGTTTTGCCGTACCGCAAATTTTTATAACCCTATATCTGGGTCCGGAACTGGCGGCTTTGTTGGGAAGTATAGTTTCCATGCTGATGACGGTGCTGGCTGTTAAACTGTTCGTGAAGAAAGAGCCGGCGAAAAACAACTCCGAAAAAATCTCCAAAAAAGAAGCTTTTATGGCTTGTTTTACGTTTATCTTGGTATTTCTGTTTATATTATTAAGCAGTTCCTTGGTACCGCCCGTTTCTCATGCTCTCGCCGCCATCAAAACCTCTGTTGTAATATATACCGGCGAAGGTGCCAAACCATTTACTTTCCCATGGATAGCAACGCCCGGTTCTATGATTATCATAGCCACATTTATAGGCGGTTTAATTCAAGGCTTTAACTTTGGAAGAATTTTAAAAATATTTTGGGAAACCATAGTACAACTTAGGTTTACCATAATTACCATCTTATCCATAGTTGCCTTTTCCAAAGTATTGGGCTACAGCGGTATGGTTACGGATATTGCAACGGTTGTAGCAAGTGCAACAAACATATTCTACCCTGCCATAGCTCCCTTAATAGGAGCATTGGGAACCTTCTTAACCGGCAGCGATACCTCCTCCAACGTATTGTTCGGAACCTTGCAAAAACAAGTTGCCGAGAACCTATCCATGAGCCCCAATTGGCTTGCCGCCGCCAATACAGCCGGAGCAACAGCCGGTAAAATGATTTCTCCTCAAAGCATAGCCGTAGGTGCCGCCGCTACCGGATTATCCGGCAGTGAGGGTAAAATCCTTAATGAAGTCTTAAAATATTGCACCTTTTTCATTATCGTTTTGGGAATTATAGTATTTGTGGGAAGCTTAGTACCTGCCTTACTTCCCGGATAATTTTTTATAACAACTGTACTCAATTACGAAGAAAACAAAAAACATGGGTGAGATAAACTGTAAAATTATATCTCACCCATGTTAAAAATATTTAAATTATAGTCAAATCCACGTTTAAATAGTATAACTCAATTACATTTTCCTTTTTATTATATACTATCTTTCTGATAATTTGTTTTACCGCATTGTTTTTTTCCGTTAAACTTCCTTCACCGGTCAGTATATCCAATACAGATTTTATTTTCTTATTCGGTTGGGTAACCGCATTCGCTTTTTTAGCCTGCAACAGAGAAATCTTTTCGTTTATCTCCTCTATTTGAGCAAGAATAGTGGCTTTGTTTTCCTTATATTCTTCGGGAGAGTCTATGCCGCTTAAAACCAATTCTTTGGCTTTGGATAATTGCAATTTTAGTTTCTCTGCCCGTTTGCTGTAGTTTTCCGGTTCAGTTTTAATATTTTCAAGTTCCTTATCCTGTTTATAGTAGTCTTGATTGTTTAAAAAGCTGGAATCCTCTTGCAACGCTCCCAATACAGCCTCTTCAATTTTACTTTCCGTTATTCTCTGTGGTTCGCTGCATCCCCCGGTTAAATATTTATTGCATCTGTATGCACCTTGTCTGCCGTTTCTTCCTTTGCCGAAGGAAAGTGTCGTACCGCAGGCAGAGCATTTTATTAATCCTCTGAGCCAATGAGTTGTAATTTCGTCACCGTGACCGCCCGGAATTTTGTATTTTTTTCTAGAACGTATGAGATTATTGGCTTCCTTCCATAGGTTCTCGTCCACTATTGCCTTATGCTTACCCTTTATTACAAAGGTATCCGGGTTGTCAAAATCATGCTTGCAGACCACGCTGCCTGTAGGCGTCCATCTCATTTTTCCTATGTAAGTGGGGTTATAGATTATATATTCTATCAGCCTGGTGTCAAAAACATTTCCTTTCTTTGTTCTGTATCCCAAGGAATTTACATACTTAGCTATAGTACGAAGGTTCTGCCCTTCTTTGACATACTTTCGGAAGATTTGTTTTACAAGCTCTGCCTCATCATCTTCCGGGGTAAGGACACCGTTTACCATTTTGTAACCGAAAGGTGCAGGAGTCTGCAGTTCGCCTCGGCGGGCTTTTTCTGTCATGCCCTTTTTTACTTCTTCCGATAGATTTAAACTGTAATATTCCGCCATAGCCTCCAGCATAGCCTCAAGGATAACGGAAAATTTATCATCCTCCATATGTTCGGTTATACTGATAACCTTGATATTGCAATCCTTTCTCAACAAGGATTTATATACTATGCTATCCTCTCTGGAACGAGCGAACCTATCAAATTTATGTACCAATATTACGTCAAAGGGCTTGGGCTTTGATTTTGCCCGGCATATCATTTTCAGGAAAGCCGGTCGTTTATCTGCCCTTCGCCCGGAAATTCCTTCGTCCTTAAATATATTTTCTTCTTTTATAATCAGATTGTTTTTCTCCGCATATTTTCTTATCTCCCTAAGTTGAGCGTCAGGTGAAAATTCGGTTTGGTCTTCAGTAGATACCCTTATATAAACAGCCGCATTTTTCACTTTAATCTCTCCGTTTCGGATTAATCGGACATTATATCTTTTTGTAGCCCAATTGTTTTAACCCTTGTATAAATACCTCGTTTAGTATCCTTTTCTTTTCTTCCGGGGATAAACTATCGAGACTTAAAATCTCCTCTTTCTCCGAACTGTCATCATATTTTATTACATACCGTCTGATTATGGGTTTTTCATTCTCTTTCACAACTATCACCCATACAGTATATGAACAGACAAATTGTCCTAATTAAAGAAACACTTAATAACTTACCGGCGTTGCAGTAACCCGCAATGCGGTCAACAAGATTGCTTAACTGCCTGCGAAATCGGTCCGGCTCGTGCTGCGGAATGTGTTTGCATTGGAGACGAGCACCTTCGCGAAGGTGATATCATTGAACCACCGGATAATGCAACAGCTGTGGCAATAGACAGATTGAAAATCAAAAAAATCGTCATTGTTGAAAAAGAACCCAACCCCTTTAAAAAAGGCTACTGGGACATCGACCTTAAATATATCTTTGAATACAGATTAACTTTCAGAGAATGCGACGGTTCCATCATCGGTTCTTTAAGAGCAACCAACTGCTTTAGCAAAAAAGTAACTCTGTTCGGCTCCATCGGTTCCGACCTTGTTATCGCAACAGACCTGTTCAAACATCACAGTGAATCCACCACTCTTGACGCCGATCCTTTCATTTTGGTTGAAGCTAAAGCTGTTCCTCTGTGCGCAGAACTTCGTCATCAAAAACGTCGTCACGGCTGCCATGAAGAACATCATCACTGTGAACCCAATGAAGTACTTGTTACTATCGGTCTGTTCACCATAATCAAACTTTACCGTATCGTTAATCTTACCGTTGAATCCAGAGGCTTCTGTATTCCGGAAGAATGTGAAGAACATTGCCCGGTTAACCCCTGCGAATTCTTCGATACTTTGGCATTCCCCATGGATATTTTTGCTCCCCCGCAAAAACCCGAATTCCTTGCCGGAATCACCAACGAAATTCCTCGCAAAAAACAAAAGCACTGTTGCGAAGACTAATTCCGTTGCTTGAATTTACAGACTCGGAAAGAGACTTCCGCTTTCTTTAGATTATCGGTTATACAGTTAAACTGATAACCTTTAACCCAATTTATATTATCGAAATATATGTTGAGGGAACCTTTATTTAAAGATTCCCTCAATGTTTTATTTCCGGAAACATAAGTGCTTGTCAAGACCGTGGCATTGGTTTTTTAAATGCACAACAAAAAACAGAGAAGACTTAATCTCCTCTGTTTTTTTATTCCTTATTATTAAAACTACTTCAATACCGCACCTTTAGAAGCTGAAGAAACCAGACGTTGATAACGACTAAGCCAGCCTTTTGTGGGTTTTACAAGAATTTGGTGATTGGCTTTTCTTTGGTTAATTACTTCATCAGGTACATTTAAGGTGATAGTTCCGTTGGGAATATCTATGGAAATACTGTCGCCGTCTTGAACCAAGCCGATTAAACCGCCATCAGCGGCTTCCGGCGAAATGTGTCCAATAGAAGCTCCTCTGGTAGCACCGCTGAAACGTCCGTCGGTAATTAACGCAACGGTTTCATCCAATCCCATACCGGCAACCGCCGATGTGGGACTCAACATTTCACGCATACCCGGACCGCCTTTCGGTCCTTCGTATCTGATAACTACCACGTCTCCGGCAACTATTCTTCCGCCGAAAATAGCCTCAATAGCCGATTCCTCCGAATCAAAAACCTTAGCAGAGCCTGTATGTACAAGCATTTTCGGTGAAACAGCCGAACGTTTTACCACGCAACCCTCCGGTGCCAAATTGCCGAAAAGGACTGCTATTCCGCCTGTTTCGGAATAGGGGTTTTCTATATCTCTGATAATGTTGTTGTCGAAATTTTTAACATCCTTAATATTTTCGCCTACGGTTTTACCGGTAGAGGTCATCAAGTCTGTGTTAAGTAAGTTTTTCTTATTAAGTTCAGCCATAACTGCTTGAACTCCGCCGGCTCTGTAAAGGTCTTGAATATGGTGGTTTCCTGCCGGGCTTAATTTGCAAAGATTAGGTGTCTTACGGCTGATTTCGTTAATAAGGTTCAAGTCAACTTCAACCTTTGCTTCGTGGGCTATGGCAAGAAGATGAAGAACCGAGTTTGAGGAACATCCCAGAGCCATATCTACGGTTAAAGCATTCAAAAAGGCTTCCTTAGTTAAAATATCTGAAGGACGGATATTGTTGTTAACCAAGTTCATAATTGCCGCTCCGGCCTTTTTGGCAAGTTGGATTCTTGCCGCCATTACTGCAGGAATAGTGCCGTTTCCTGGTAAAGCAAGACCCAAAACTTCCGAAAGGCAGTTCATGGAGTTAGCCGTAAACATACCGGAACAGCTTCCGCAACCCGGGCAACAGCTTTTTTCGATTTCAGTAAGTTGCTCATCATCTATTAAATTGGCTTTTCTTGCACCCAAACCTTCGAAAATGTTGGTAAGGCTTAAATCACGGTTATCCAAATTTCCTGCAAGCATGGGACCGCCGCTTACAACTACCGAAGGTAAGTTTAAACGAGCCGCAGCCATCATCATACCGGGTACGATTTTGTCGCAATTGGGAACCAAAACCAAACCGTCAAAGCAATGTGCCATAGCCATGGTTTCCACGCTGTCTGCAATTAATTCTCTGGAGGCAAGGGAATAACGCATACCTTCATGACCCATAGCTATACCGTCACAAACGCCTATAGCCGGAAAGAGTATGGGTGTACCGCCTGCCGCACGTACTCCGGCCTTAACCGCCTCGGCAACCTTATCCAAATGCATATGTCCGGGTACTATTTCACTGAAAGCCGAAGCAACACCGATTAAGGGACGTGACATTTCTTCTTCGGTAAGACCCAAAGCGTAAAACAAAGAACGTTGAGGTGCACATTCAACACCTCTCAAAACCTTATGACTGGGTAAAACTTTATCACCGGGTAAATTCATCTTGTAATCCTACTTTCTCAGCTAATCTCAAGTACTTTGTATTGAACCACTCCGTCGGGTGCTTCAACAAAAATATCATCCTCTATAGTATGACCCAACAAGGCAACTCCAAGGGGTGATTCGTTAGAAATTTTTCCGTGTATGGGGTCGGCTTCTGCGGAACCCACGATAATAAACTGCATTTTTTCGTCAAATTCCTTATCGTATATGGTTACCTTGCTGCCTACGCCAATAACGGTTTTGTCCAGGTCGTCCTCATCGATTAATTCCGCATTACGCAACATTTTTTCAAGAATAACGATTCTTGCCTCGATTTCCGCCTGTTCCTCTTTAGCGGCATCATATTCGGCATTTTCGGACAAGTCGCCCTGTCCTCTTGCCTCTTTGATTTTTTCCGCTACATCTTTACGTCTTACCGTTTTTAAATTCTGCAACTCATCTTCGTATTGTTTTAAACCCTCATATGTTAAAACTATCTTTTTTTCGTTCATATATATCTCCTTTTAAAGAAATAAAATTCAGAGAGCAATTAAATTACTTTTCTAAATACCTTTGAAAAAATTAAGCACAGTAATTATACTTCACAATGAACCGTTATTAAAATAACGAGTTGAAACAAGTATACTTCGTTAATCGCCTTATAACAAAATGTTATTAAGCTTTTATTTACTTGAATTATAACATATGTTTTATTTTCTTACTATTGTTTTTTATATATATATTTCAGAGTGATTAAATATTGTCAAATATCTTTCTAATATTATCCAATGTACTAACTTGATTCATTTGCTGTCTTAGCTTTGCCGCTTTGGGAAAACCTCTGGTATACCAAGCTAGATGTTTACGCATTTCTCTTATACCGATAAATTCACCCTTTTGCTGTACAACCGCCAAGCAATGTTCCAGTGCAAGTTCTTTGCGTTCCCGAGGGCTTGGCGGCGGAAGCAATTCACCGGTTTTTAAATAATGAACCGTCTCTTTAAATATCCAAGGATTTCCTTGAGCCGCTCTGCCTATCATTACCGCATGGCAACCGGTTTCCGTTATCATGCGTTTTGCCGATTCCGGACCGGTTATGTCTCCGCTTCCTATGACAGGGATGGATACTTTGTTGCGTACTTGGGCAATAACTTCCCAATCGGCATGTCCTGTATAGTATTCCTCTCTGGTTCTGGGGTGTACCGTTACGGCGGAAGCTCCGTTTTCTTCGGCAATTTGTGCTATTTCCGCTGCGTTGTTTAAATCGTTGATACCTTTACGTATTTTTACGGTAACCGGCTTGGATACCGCAGATGATACTTCTTTTACTATCCTGCCCACCAGTTGAGGCTCCGCCATTAATGCGGAACCTTCTCCGTTCCTTACGATTTTGGGAGTTGGGCATCCCATGTTAATATCAATTATATCAATAGGGTGTTTTTGGATTTCATAAGCCATTTTAGCCATTATTATAGGGTCTCTGCCAAAAATCTGAACCGCAACGGGTCTTTCTTCCGGCTGGGTTTCCAATAATTCTTCGGTATTTTTGCTATTGTAAAACAGTCCCTTGGCACTGACCATTTCCGAATAAACCAACCCGGCATTGAATCTTTTGCAAATCAAACGAAATGCCAAGTCCGTAACACCTGCCATGGGTGCAAGAAACACATTGTTTTCTAGGTTAATATTCTCAAGCTTCATAAAATTATTACCCTTTATTAGACCCTAAAAACTTTTTTTAATGCCTTGACCACAATTATACTGATTACCGTACAAACTATCATCTCGGGCAAACCGCCGGTGGTAAAAATAAACCACATCAAGGCTTCTACAGAGGCAAAGGGCGATTCCGGTACATTTACAACGGACTTCACAACATCATTAAAATAAAGAACATAAATCATACCAAGGCAACCTATGGTATTTATCATACTTCCAACAGCCGCACCAAATCCGATTGCAAAAATACTGTTGACTTTTGAGAATAATTTATAAGCATAGTACGCTCCCAAGCCGATTAAGGCACGAGGCAATACAGAAACAAGCGGATTCAGGAAAAATAAATCAATGGGACCTGCCGGCATGGTCGCCGCTTTAATAAGAGTCATAACCCCGAATAAAGCACCCACAATAAGACCGATTACTGGGCCTTTTACGATAGCGATTATTATAATGGGAGCATGGGCTATACTCCAACTGACCGGGGTCATGGGAATCATACCCAAAGGAGTATACGCCATAATAATTAATATGGCAAGAGTAATTCCAATAATTGTTAAATCTTTCGTTGAGTTGGAAACATTTATTTCGTTCTTCATTTTACACCTCTTTTAAAATTTGGCGGAAGTATTTTATGTATACCAATATTAGCGTACTTCTGATGCCTTTAAGGTTAACTTGTTCTAATCCCGGTTACTGTAAGTTCGGCGTTATTAACACCGGTATACGGTAAAGGATTAGTATTAGCACATTATAACGCAACCTATCTCTATGTTCAACCCATAAAATTTTAACGGCAAATACCCGTAAAGTAAGGCATGTATAGAGAAGAATACTATTTGACCGAACTATCCAATAAATAAAACCTTGTTTTTGTCAGAGTAGATATAAAAGTTTACAATAGAAATTTCTACCGGTAAAATATAATAAACGACATAAATATATAATGGAGGTAAAAATGAAAAGAACGGTCTGTTTTGTATGCGTATTTTTAACTGTGGTGATATTTAATGTGTTTAGAGAAGTAAAAGCCTCTATGCCTGTATCACCTCAAGCCAATAAGGAAACGGAATATGAAATACCAAGTGCATCCGATGTCAGTTGGTTGGATTTTGTGGATTCAAGTTATTTTTTTGCAGTTAATCCTTCGGGTTCCATGGAAAATACTATAACAGCAAATGATACAATTGTTATATTTAAAGATGCCTATAAAGATAACCTTCCAAAAAGATTTGACGTTGTTGCACTAAAAAGTCCCGATGATATAAATACGGTAATTACGAAAAGAGTAATTGGGCTTCCCGGAGAAACATTGGAAATAAAAAACGGAGCGGTTTATATAAATTCCCAACTTTTAAATGAGCCCTATGTAATTCAATCAAATAAATCAAATTTTGGCCCTTATGCAATACCCAAAACACATTACTTTGTAATGGGTGATAACCGAGATTATTCTTTCGACTCAAGGTCTTGGAATAATAAATTTGTACCTTTGGGCAATATAATCGGCAAGGTAGTTCATAAATTTAGCGGAAATAAAAAAGCAGTTGTTGTAGAGCCTCTAAAGTACAATTCAGAAACAACGGTTCCTTTAAGAGAGGTTGCAGAGAAGCTGGGCTACCGGATTTCTTGGGAAAAAGCAGGACGTATTGTTATAAACATTACCGATAATGAAATTATTTTGTTCCCTTATGAAAATAAACTATACATAAACGGTAAATATGAAGACATTGGGCAACAATTTATTATTAAGGATAATCGTATTTATGTTCATCAAACTCTGTTGAAAAAAATTATTAATCACGATATTACCTATACAGTAGTGGTAGGAGACAGTTTACCTCGTATCAGTAAAAAATTTTACGGAGACGAAGGACACATAGGCTTAATTATGGCCGCTAACGAAGTTCAGGACCTCCAACTGAAAGTTGGTCAGATCTTACGTATTCCCAAAAATATAGAATTCAAAGAAATCGAATCAGAGGATAGCCAAGGGGACCAAAAATGGTAGTGCTTATAACTGAAATATGAAAACCTATTGGTGACTTTCGAACGGTACACACTATAATTAGTCCGGGAATTAATTCCGCTCGTAAATACTTCTAAGCTATATCTGCTGTAAATACTCCGGATAAGATGGATGACAAAAATGAAAACACTATTAAACCTCTATATCTTTGTCCATACAAAAAATACCCCTACCAAAAGGCAGGGGTATGATTATTAAACAGGATAGACTTTGTTTTCTTCGTCCAATAAGTTAGGGTCGACTTTATATTTTTGAGCCTGTCTGTGCTTGAAATACTCGGTGGCTATAGCCGGGAACATAACATAGGAGTATACGTCCTCTTTTTGTTCCGCAAATTCTTTTACTTCTTCTTTTGCCTTTTCCAAGCCCGGTTCAAGAAGGTCACCCGGTCTGACGGTAATGGGTTTTTCGTCGCCGATGATTTTCTTCACTATTTCCTTGGATATGGGCACGGGAGTTTTTCCGTACATACCGCGAACGATGTCCTTGGATTCTTTGGGAACGATTTTGTAGCGTTCGCCCATGATTACGTTCATAACCGCTTGAGTACCCACGATTTGGCTGGAAGGAGTAACCAACGGAGGATAACCGAAATCCGCACGAACACGAGGAATTTCTTTTAAAACTTCTTGGAATTTGTCTTCCGCTTTTTGATCTTTCAATTGGGAAACAAGGTTTGAAAGCATACCGCCCGGTACTTGGTACATCAAGGTTGCTATGTCTACGCCCAAAACCTTAGTGCTCAACAAGCCGCTATCCAAATATTTTTCACGTAAGGGTCTGAAATATTCGGTAAGGTCACCAAGGGCAAGTTTATCCAAACCTGTGTTGTATTCGGTGTCTCTCAAGGCTTCAACCATAACCTCTGTTGAGGGTTGAGAAGTGCCCAAAGCAAAGGGAGAAATTGCGGTGTCTATAACGTCGGCACCGGCTTCAATGGCACGAAGGTAAGACATTGCCGCAAGACCGGAGGTATAGTGGCTATGTACCTGTACCGGCAGATTGGAAACTGACTTGATGGCACTAACCAATTCGTAAGCTTTTTCGGGAAGCAGCAAACCTGCCATATCTTTGATACATATAGAGTCTGCACCCATGCTTTCCAGAGTTTTAACGTAATCGGTATAGTATTCTATGGTATGAACTTCGCTTATGGTGTAGCAAATGCAAAGCTGTGCATGGGCTCCGCCTTTTTTTGTTGCTTTAGCGGAAAGTTCAAGGTTTCTTGGGTCATTAAGGGCGTCGAAAATACGGATTATATCAATACCGTTTTCGATTGCGGAATATACAAAGCCTTCAACTATATCGTCCGGATAAGCTTTGTAGCCCAGCATGTTTTGACCCCTGAAAAGCATTTGCAAAGGTGTTTTTTTGCAAACAGCCTTCATTTTTCTGAGACGTTCCCAAGGGTCTTCTTTAAGGAAACGTAAGCTGGCATCAAATGTTGCACCGCCCCATACTTCCAAAGAATGGAACCCGATTTGGTCCATTCTCTCCAGAACCGGAAGAACATCTTCAAGGGGTAATCTTGTTGCAATTAAAGACTGTTGACCGTCTCTGAGAGTTGTATCGGTTATTTTAACAGGTCTTGACATATAGTACCTCCTGATTAATTTCATATACCGCCGCAAGGGAATAAAAATTCCTTTTCGCTTTGGAATAACTTCTTTCCTACGGGCTTAACCGGTAAACCCATAGGAAACAAAATTACAGTTAAATAATTATCGAATTTCTTTTTATTGACCGGTTTTATTTGCCACCCAATATATTTAAGAATACACCGGCAGCTACAGCAGAACCGATAACACCGGCAACGTTGGGACCCATTGCGTGCATAAGCAAATAGTTGCCCGGGTTTTCTTCTTGACCTACTTTTTGAGCTACACGAGCCGCCATGGGAACTGCGGAAACGCCTGCGGCACCGATAAGGGGATTAACCTTTCCGCCGGTCATTTTGCACATAAGTTTACCGAAAAGAACACCTGCGGCGGTGGATACGGCAAAGGCAACAAGACCCAAAAGCAACACTTTAATAGTAGCTTCTGTAAGGAATACGTCGGCTTTTGTGGTGGCACCAACGGTTACACCGATAAAAATTGTAACTATATACATTAAGTATTCGGAAGCGGCTTTTGCAAGTTTGTCTGTAACCATGGATTCTCTTAAAAGGTTACCAAGCATAAGCATACCTATAAGCGGAGCACAGTCACGTATCAACAATACAACCAAGATAGTACAAACCAAAGGGAAAATGATTTTTTCACGTTTGGAAACGTGGCGTAATTGTTCCATTTTAATGGCACGTTCTTTTTTGGTAGTCAACCCACGCATAATCGGCGGTTGAATAATGGGAACCAAAGCCATATAGGAATATGCAGCAAGAGCGATAGTTCCTGCCATATGAGGAGCCAGGTTGTTTGCAGTGTATATTGCCGTAGGGCCGTCAGCACCACCGATAACACCAATAGCTGCAGCTTCTACCACGGTAAAGCCAAGCAACAAAGCACCCAAGAAGGTGACGAAAATACCTGCCTGAGCCGCCGCACCCAGCAACAAACTCTTGGGATTTGCTATAAGTGGCCCAAAGTCTGTCAAGGCACCTATTCCAAGGAATATAAGCGGAGGGAAAATACCCAATTTATTGCCTTGACTTAAATAATACAGCATTCCGCCGGGGTCCATAATGGTAACACCGGGGATATTTACCAGCAAAATACCGAAGGAAATCGGTAAGAGCAACAAAGGCTCGTAATTTTTTGCTATGGCAAGATAAATAAAGAACAGGGCAACAAGTATCATTATTAAGAAACGATAGTTATCGCCTTGGAAAAATATTAGGAAGCCCGATTGGGCGAAAAAATCGCTTATGGCAGAACCAAAAGAGCTAAAAAAGTCCATGCGTGTAACCTCCAGTTATGTAGAACTTATTCCATTTATTACTCCGGTTGTCAAAACTTCATACAGGCAAAAAAATTTTGTAACCCGGTTGTAAACTACTGATACTGTTTCCGGACAGATGTATAGTAACAGTACGAATTGCCAATTGAAATGTCTCTACCAATACCGATTTTCCGGCAGCGGTATAAATGGAATAATTATTACAGCGAATGAGATTATCAATAAAATTCATCGCCGTAAAATCCTCTTTAATCGGCATTAAATCAGATGTTTAATGTACCGAATAATATTATTCTTCTACCACCAGGAGTAAATCACCGGAGTTAACGCTTGCACCTTTGGTAACATTAATTGAAAGAACTTTTCCGGCTACAGGGATAGAAATTTCATTTTCCATTTTCATAGCTTCAAGAACCATAACAGCTTGGTTTTGGGTAACTGTATCGCCAACGTTAACGTTGATTCCCACAATAACACCGGGCATGGGAGCTAACAATTTAAATCCGTCTGCAGGAGCTGCCGCCGGAGTGGGAGCCGGAGCCGGTGCCGCCGCAGGAGCAGGTGCTGCTTGAGCTACGGGTCTTGGAGCGGGAGCGGATTGAACGGGTACTCCGCCGGTTACTTCTTCCACAACTACGTCATATGCTGTTCCGTTAACGGTTACTCTGTAATTTTTCATTATAATACCTCCAAAATATTAAAAGTTTAGTGTATCGTTTATATTCGGAAAGATTAAGATTGTACTTGCCTTTTTGCGGTTTCATTCCAAGGTGATGCCTTTCTGAAAGACCTGACCACAAGCTTGTCGGGAGATGTGTTAAGGCTTGCTGAAAGAGCCGCAACAATGGCAGCTACTATTTCTGCTTGGTTGTCTTGAACAACGGCAATCGGTACTTCCTTTACTTCCGGTGCCTTTACCGGTTGAGGAGCCTGTACCTTCGGGGGTTCTTCTTTGTGTTCTTCTTTGGTGCCTATAAATTTTAAAAGGTAAAGAACAAAAGAAATAGCCGCCAAAGCCAACCCTACGATAACCAAGCCTATTATTGCTATGTTAAAGTCTTGCATAAATGTTTCCATTGTTAAACCATTCATATAACTTCTCCTTTTTGCTTAATGTTAAACTGTGAGAAGCATTTGTTTTCAAACCGTTCCATGCTTCTTGGTGTAAGCGGAAACACGCTTGGAAGACAGCATTTCAAGGGCGACAATAATATGCTTTCTGGTTTGAGCCGGTTCGATTACTTCGTCTATATAACCCAAAGCCGCAACATCATAAACCGTACTGATTTGAGTCTTCAGAACTTTTTCCGCAGCATCCGGATTTACCGGACCTACTTTTGCATTGTTCCAACCGAACACCATATCCGCTCCTATGTGTTTGCTGTTCATCATAAGGTAAGGACTTGCCACGGCGTTTCTGATAATAACGCTGACTTTGGGAACGGTGGCGCTTGCATAAGCGTCCATAATTTGTGCGCCCAGGGAAATAAGCTTGGAGTCGTTGGCTTTGTTGTTTGAGTACATATTGGCATCAACCAAATTAACCACGGGTATATTGAAAGCGTCGCAGAATTTTACGAATTTTAATAACTTATTCAAACCGTTAACGGTAACGTCACCGTAATTAGCCGCCAACCCGGCAGTAAACCCGGCAAATCTAACCATAAACACTTTTAATTCGGGAGCATAATTTTTTTGTATTTCCATGAGCAATCCGTTATCAGCCAACGAACCGGCGATTCCGTAAATATCGGGCAGTTGTTTGTTGTCGTTGGGAACTTGGTTGTTGAGTTGAGCGTCTTCTCGGTTTAAATCTTCGTTATCAAAGGCAAAGGGAGCTTCTTCAAGGTTGTTGGACGGTAACAAATCAACCAGCTGTCTTATGCCGGCGATTGTTTGTTGCTCGTTTTCATAAGTAAAGTGAGCCAAACCGCTTTGAGTGGCATGGAAAGCGGCATCCGCACATTTATCGGGGTTGGTTCCCTTAATGTCGGAGTATGTAGTGGGGCTTTCCAAAAACATTTTACTATTGTCTTCAGACATAAACACAAAGTCGGACAGACCGCAGATAAAACTTGCAATACCCAAACATTCGCCCTTAATATAGCTTATTTGGGGAATAACTCCGCTAGCTTCGGATTGAACGGAGAATATTTTACCGTATGCGTCCAGTACGTTTGTGCCGTCGTCCAGGTATGCACCCTTAGAGTCCAATAACCCTATAACCGGTGCACCCATTTTCAGAGCCAGCCCGTAAAGGTTAGCAATTTTTTTGGCATGAGCCGTATTTACAGCTCCTTCTTGACAATATAAATACACAAGCCTACCGGAAATTGTGCCGTGACCGG
Organism: uncultured Defluviitaleaceae bacterium; assembly: GCA_964468805.1. Classification (GTDB taxonomy): domain Bacteria; phylum Bacillota; class Clostridia; order Lachnospirales; family WRBF01; genus CAYXWM01. Next base: position 19,518 of record CAYXWM010000008.1, on the reverse strand, counting down.
TTGTTACTTGTGCATCTTTAACGTACGAACCTATCGGAACAAAACTGTTTGGGTCCAACACCTCCAAAATCAGTTTGTTGATTTGTTCCGAAACGTCAGAAGAAGAATTGCTTTTTTTCTGCTTGTTTGTACTCATTCATATACCTCCACTTTAGAGCTTGTCGGTCCGTTCCCTTTTCTCGTCCTTTGCCTGCACATTTGGAACAGATTTTACAAGACTCATATTTTGCTTTGTTATATTTTAACTTACAAAAAAAATTATGGCAAGTATTTTTCTCATCGACATAAAAATAATTTAATTGACATTGCACCAAACTTATGCTTATTATCTATGCAATTGTTGTAATATATTTTAAAAATTCTATATAATATTATGAATAATTGTGTAAAATCACGAGGTTAATTAATTATCACAAAATATTACTCAAAAATCGTACACTACGCCCCATTTTAGTGAATTAAAGCGTTAATTGTATGATTTTTTATATTGTTGAATATATATTTACATTATTAACATAATTTAAGAGTGTTTTTGTGCAACATTTTAGTAAGGTATGAATTTATTTTCATCACGTTCAACTTACTTCATGCAAAGTGTAAACTTTCATTTCACCCAACCCCATTATTATGTAATTTTTTTATAACTTCTTCTGTAACAATATATCTCCACCGCGGGTCACTATAAAGGATTTAATACTATCAAACTTTTACGAAAAGATATTGACTCTCCCCTAAGGGTAGAAGTTAAACTCTGTTTATCGAGAGGAGCCAAAAGAATGTATCGTATAGGACTGTTTTCACAGATAACCAAAGTTACCGTCAAAACCCTTAGATACTACGATGATATAGGTCTTTTAAGACCGGCATACATTAATAAAGAAAACGGATATAGGTTTTATACCTCTGAACAGCTTATGCAACTTCATCAGATAATCAGTCTGAAACAAATCGGTTTTTCTATTGACAGTATTTTATCTGTTATAAATAACCCCGGTAATACAGACGAAATATTGGAAAAGAGAAAAAACGAGACATTATCAGAAATAAACGCGGCAAAAGAAAGGCTCTCTCGGATTAATCACTTCATTAATGAAAGGAAAGAGGGTCAGTATATGAATTATCAAGCTGTAATAAAAGAATTGCCCGAATGCATAGTTTATTCCAAACGTATGGTTATCCCGAATTACGACGCCTACTTCCAAATAATTCCCGCGTTGGGAGAAGAAGTAGCCAAAGCCAACCCAACCCTGACTTGTGCCAGCCCTCCTTACTGCTTTGTTATTTATCATGACGGCGAATACAAAGAAACCAATATCGACGTTGAGTATTGTGAAGCGGTAAACGACTACGGCGTTGAGATTAACGGTGTGGTTTTCAAAAAAATGCCGTCCTTAACCGCTGTTTCCGTATTGCATAAGGGAGCCTACAAGGATTTGGGCAAGGCTTACGCCTATATCTTCAAGTGGATAGAAGATAACGGGTATACCATCACAGACAAACACAGAGAAAGTTACATCGACGGGATATGGAACAAGGAAAACGAAAGCGATTGGCTGACCGAAATTCAGGTACCTGTCCGGAAATAAATGTTCTTAATAATATATAGTAGTTTTAATTCGAAGGATTAAGACCTTGAGTGAGAAGTGTCTCTCAAGCACCAAACAAAACAAGAAAAATCCCCATTCATGCGAATCGGGATTTTTCTTGTTTTATATATCATGCTATTTTATACTTAATTAATAAGGAATAGTAACAAAAGCTATTCTTCGTAAACGGTTCGCTCTTGCGTTTTTATAAAAAAACACCGGTCGCTCACTACTACGAATATATATATGTAATTAAACAAAAAAATGATACCGTCATATTTAATATTAATACCAAATATAAGATATCATAAATCGTATTTCACGTTTACCGTAAACAATATTTTATTTAAATTCATAATTCTCCTTGAAATAAAAGATTAGAATAATTTTTATTTTTTTATATGGCTTGATTTATTATTAATCCCGATTCAATTATTTTAAAAGTTTCATCCACAACAGTACCCATTCTGTAGTTGTAGTAATGATTAAGATCTTTGAAATTCATATGGTGGGTCATGGGTATGGTTAAAGCATGGGAAGAAACTTGATAAATTTGTTCGAATATATTTATGTTTTCGCCCAGGGCAAGATTAAAATCAGACTTGTCCGTTGAATTAAAATCATATAAATTAAAGGATAGGGCATGGTTTTCTTCTTGCATAATGCCCAACCGCCAAAGTCTGTCCAGGCCGGAGCTTATTATTTCCCCGATTACTTCGGCGTATATTTTCAGTGCCCGGCTATGCTCTTGATTATTTAAGAAATCCAACGAAAAATTATAACTGTTCACAAAGTCTTCCAAATCTTCGCCTATCCACCGCTTTGCCGTGACATAATCTCTTTTAAATACATTTCTGTTAAAGTTCTCTATATCATGAACCACATTGTTTGCGGAATCTTTTGTACCCACAATAGAGTTGGATATATTTCTGACATAGTGTATAACTTCAGTAGTCAGAGATTTGTTTAAAAGATATTCGCCGGTTTCGGCGACTTGTTTTTTATTGTCCGTCAAAGGCTTTTTTTTCGTTGAAACTTTATTGTTTTTTGGCATATCAACCAAGTAAGGGCGATAATGCGAATAATAAAAAATTTGAGTTAACATTATACACCTCACTTTCCTGTTACTGTATAATTTTACTAATGCATTTTTATTATGCATATATTATTATATTCAAATATAACTAAAATAGCAATGGTAAAATTAAATTATTTCTTTGAAGCCTGTTGTTGTTTGGCCAATTGCATTGCTTCCTTCCAAGTGTCTCGCAACTCTCTCAAAAAATCCCTAACTTCGTGTAATATTTCAATTTTTTTGTTTAGGTTTGCTTCCACCAATTTAGCATGAAGATAATCATAAATAGCGGCTAAATTGTTTGAAACCTCGAAGGACCTGTCAAGAGTTATTTGAAATTCTCTGATAATGTTTTGTACCTTCAATATTAAATTATGGGCTTTTTCTACGTTTTTGTTTTCTATGGCAATAATGGCCTGATTACAAAACTTTAAGGCTCCGTCGTATAGCATGAGAGTAAGCTCTTCTTTTGTTGCGGTTAAGGTTGCGTTTTCTTTTAACTTTTCATAAGGATTTTGAGTAGCCATTAAAATAACCTCCGATACAAAGTTGAAAATTTAAAGCCATAATGAAAAAAATCTATATATACTGATTCCGTATTAAACAGAGGACAAAAATTTTTCCAAACGGTTCAAGGAAAAATGATTATTTTTGTCCTTCATCTTATATAGAATTAGTGTAAAATGTCCAATAATGAAATTACCTATGAAAACATTTGCAATTTGGTACATATGTTAACTATGTTCTTTTCTAATTTAATTTGGTTTATTTAAAAATGTTTTGTATTGACTTTCCACAGACATATTATAATATATTTATAAAATAATACCAACACATTTTGAGATTTTTTTAATTCAAATTATGTCTTGCAATAATCAACAAGTTGTGATATTATTCCAAGTTAAAGTAGAAGCTGAATCTTGCGTAAAAATACGCAAGCTAGAAACGGTAGGAGTGGATACGTTTGGCAACTATAGCAATATTGGGGTATGGAACTGTGGGTTCCGGTGTGGCCCGGGTTTTGGAAACAAACCGAGCCATCATCGATAAAAAAGCCGCAGAACCCATACGCATTAAATATATTTTGGATTTACGAGATTTTCCCGATAATCCCTTGCAATCTTTAATGACAAAAGATTTTAACAATATTTTAAATGACGATGAGGTTTCCGTAGTTGTGGAAACCATGGGCGGCGTGGAACCTGCCTATACCTATATTAAAAACGCATTGTTAAAAGGCAAAAGCTGTGTTACCTCCAACAAAGAGTTGGTTGCGAAACACGGAGCAGAGCTATTGGCTATTGCAAAGGAAAAAAATATAAATTTCCTTTTCGAAGCCAGCGTAGGCGGCGGTATTCCCATCATTCGTCCCTTAAATCAATCCCTTACGGCAGATGAAATATTTGAAATAAGAGGCATCCTCAACGGTACAACAAACTTTATCTTAACCAAAATGTCAAAAGAAGGTCTGGATTTTGCTACCGTCTTAAAAGAAGCCCAAGACTTGGGCTATGCGGAGCGTGACCCGTCTGCCGACGTTGAAGGCCATGACGCTTGCCGCAAAATAGCAATCTTATTGTCCCTTGCCATGGGGCAACAAGCCGATTACAACGACATCTACACAGAAGGTATTACAAAACTGACCACAACAGATTTTGAATATGCAAAAAAATTAAACTACAGCATAAAATTACTGGCAAAAGCCGAACTTACAAATGAGGGCGTCTATGCAATAGTATCCCCGGCGTTAATAAGCTCAACCCATGCTCTTGCCTTTGTTAATGATGTGTTTAACGCCATATTCATTAAAGGTAACGTAACCGACGAGGTAATGTTCTACGGCAGAGGTGCCGGGCAATTGCCCACTGCTTCTGCTGTAGTTGCGGACGTTGTAGACTGTGTTAAGCATAAAAATCGCAATGTAATGCATTTTTGGTCTCAAGAAAAGCTTGAAATGCTTCCCATAGAAACAGTGCCTGTAAAAATGTTTGTTAGGGTAGCTTGCGATGAGTCCGGCAAAGAAAAAGCCAAAGAAGAAATCAACGCCCTGTTTAACAATCCCAAAACTATAGAATTGGATAACGTAGAAGGTGAATTTGCCTTTATAACGGAAAAAATGCCTTTAAAAGCTACCGGCGAAAAATTGTCGTCTTTAAAAGAAGCAAAGGTATTGTCCAAGATACGCTTGGGAGAATAATTCGGCAAGGCATTTACTTATGTACAATGCCCACCCAATTAATTAGTACCTATGAAAGTATTTGATTTAATATAGTGATTAATCTTTAATAAGACTAAAATCAATTATAATTGAACCAACGCTTGAAGGATTCATTGTAATTGATTTTAGTACATTTTATCTTAACCGCTATATTATTTCTTCCCATGCTTTCATAAATTATTATAAACCACGTAAAGGAGGTCATCGTTTTGCTTATTGTTCAAAAGTTCGGCGGAACATCCGTGGCCAATGCAGAACGTCTGGAAAACGTAGCAAACATAGTAATAGATACTTACAAAGAATCAAACAAAGTTGTGGTAGTGGTTTCTGCACAAGGTGACACTACGGATGACTTGATAGAAAAAGCCTTGGAAATAAGCCCCAATCCTTCAAAGCGTGAAATGGATATGTTGCTCTCTACCGGTGAACAGCAATCAGCGTCATTGTTGGCATTGGCTATTCACAAAAAAGGCTTTCCCGCCATATCTTTAAATGCCTTCCAAGTGGGCATACATTCCACATCCAACTATTCCAATGCAAAAATCAAAAAAATCAGTGCCGACAGAATAAATGCGGAGTTGGAAAAGAACTCTATCGTTATCATTACCGGCTTCCAAGGAATCAATCGTTACGGCGATATAACCACCCTGGGACGCGGCGGTTCCGATACATCCGCTGTTGCTCTTGCGGCGGCTTTGCACGCGGATAAATGCGAAATCTTTACGGACGTTGACGGTGTTTATACAGCAGACCCCAGATCTGTGGTTAATGCTCGTAAATTGGACGAAATCAATTACGACGAAATGCTGGAGCTTGCATCCTTGGGTGCAAAGGTTCTGCATAACCGTTCCGTAGAACTCGCAAAAAAATATCATATTAAGCTTGCAGTACGCTCCAGCTTGACCCGCGGAGTCGGTACTATCGTAAAGGAGGAAACTAAGGTGGAAAACACTTATATAAGCGGACTTGCCATAGATAAAGATGTTGCACGTATTTCAATTGTAGGTATCAAAGACGAGCCGGGCATGGCTTTCAAAATATTCTCCATTCTTGCAAAGAAAAATATCTCCGTGGATATTATTTTACAATCCATCGGTCGTCAAAATACAAAGGATATTTCTTTCACAGTTGCAAAATTGGATTTAAACGAATCCATTGCAGTTCTCGAAGCTCATAAAGATATCATCGGTTACGACCACATCAGCTCCGACGACAGAATCGCAAAATTATCCGTAGTTGGTGCCGGTATGGCTACCAACCCCGGTTGTGCCGCTACCATGTTTGAAGCATTGTTTGATGCAGGTATCAACATCCAAATGATTTCCACTTCCGAAATCAAAATCTCCGTGCTTATAGACGTTAACGACGTAGACAAAGCCGCTAATCACGTTCATGACAGATTTATCGACCAACATATAGTCTTTAATTCCTAATATAATGAAAAAACTAAAGATTATGAGTGTTCTGGGAACCCGACCGGAAGCAATAAAAATGGCTCCCTTAATACTCGAAGCCCAAAAGAATCCTTTGATAGAATCACTGCTTTGCGTTACCTCTCAACACAGAGAGATGTTGGATAGAGTTTTGGAGATATTTAAACTAAAGCCCGACTTTGACCTAAATATTATGGCTCAAAATCAAACCCTTACCCATATAACCACCGGGGCATTGGTGGGTCTGGAAGACGTTTTCAAACGAGAAAAGCCGGACCTGGTTCTTGTTCACGGGGATACAACCACCACCTTTGCAGGTGCTTTGGCGGCATTTTACGCCAAGGTTCCTGTGGGGCATGTGGAGGCAGGGTTGAGAAGTTTTGATAAATACCAACCCTACCCGGAAGAAATCAATCGCCGTTTGGTTTCCGCATTGGCAGATTTGAATTTTGCTCCAACGGGTTTGGCAAAGCAAAACCTTTTAAACGAAGGTGTTTCGGAAAAAACAATCTATGTAACCGGCAATACCGCCATAGATTGCTTTAAATATACCCTTGACGAAAACCATGTTTTCTCTGAAGATAAGCTGAATCATATAGACTATGCTTCCAAAAAAGTTATAGTTATGACTGCTCACAGACGTGAAAACTTGGGTGAGCCCTTGGAAAACATCTGCCGGGCTGTACGAAAAATCGTAGATGACAATTGGGACGTGGAACTGGTCTATGCTGTGCATCCAAACCCGGCGGTTGTAAAAACAGCTTACGAATTTTTGGATAAGCACGATCGTATACACCTGATTAATCCCATAGATATTCCGGATATGCATAATCTGATTCGTCGTTCTTATCTGGTCTTAACCGACTCCGGCGGCTTACAGGAAGAAGCACCGTCATGCAACAAACCGGTTTTGGTTTTAAGAAACGTAACAGAACGCCCGGAAGGCGTAGAAGCCGGTACCCTTAAACTGGCAGGTGTGGATTATGACCATATATATAATCTGACCCATACTCTTTTACACGATCCCCAAGTTTACAATAGCATGATTACAGCTAAAAATCCTTTCGGTGACGGTAACGCTTCCCAACGCATAATTCAAGGTATACTGTTACACTTCGGACTTGATAATAAGCCCTTTGTAAATTATTGATATTAAAATATAGAAAAACCGTATGAAACTTTTATATAAAGTTCCATACGGTTTTTTAACGTGAGTTCGATGAAGTCGAACAATTGAGAACAAATTATAGCAGTTCTGCATAAGAAAAACAAATCTTGAGGGAGAAAAGCTCTTTCCAAAAAAGCCGAATATAACTGTAAATTCCGGAAATATTTTGACTTTATATGCGTTTTTCTCTATTCTCCCTTTTGAAGCCCATTAATCAAAGCTTCGTCCGGGGTAACATAGGCTGTTTTATAGTTATCGTAGATTACCATTCCCGGCTTGGCACCGTTGGGTTTCTTAACATTTTTTCGTGCAGTATAATCCACGGGCACCAAACTGCTTTTTGATGCCTTGCTGTAATATGCCGCCAGTTGCACGGCTTCGTTTAAGGTATCGTTGCCGGGAGATTTTCCGTTGGTTTTAACCAAAACATGAGAGCCGGGTATTTCTTTGGTATGAAACCATATATCTTGTGCCTTGGCTGTTTTGATTGTAAGTTCGTCGTTTTGCTTATTGTTTTTGCCCACAAAAATATCAAAACCCTCTGATGAAATAAAATGCAAGGGCTTGGACTTTTTCGCCGTGGGATTCTTCACCGATTTTTTAATTATGCCCACATTATACAACTCTTCACGAATATCGTTTATATCCGCCTCATCCTTGCAGTTGTTAATGCTTGTTAAAACGGTTTCCAGGTATTGAAGCTCTTGTCGGTTCTGTTCGCCTTGCTCTATTAAAGCTGAATAGGTACGCTTGTCTTTATTATACTTCTTAAAATAACGTTGTGCGTTTTGAGCCGGAGTTAGGCTTGTATCAAGAGGTATGGTTATTTCCGGGCAATCCTCTTCATAGTAGTTTACCGCGGTAAAGCTTTTCATTCCTTGCTCCATACTGTGTATATTTGCGGTCAATAATTCTCCGTATATTCTAAGCTTGTCCCTGTCTTTGATTTCGTGCATGGTTCTGTTGTATACATCGGTCTTCTTTACACAACGTTCTATGTTGGTTTGAACCAACCTCCGAAGGTCTGCCGTGCGTTGGTTTATCCTGTAATAACTGTCCTTCTCACTGTAATAATCCTCCAACAATCTTGAAACCGAATCATATTCCCGTTTAATATTACCGCTGAATTGGCTCAAAGTTTTTGTGCTGAATTCTATGGGTTTTCCCAAGGCATCGAAAATAATCTCATTTTCAAAATTCTCCGCCTTTACTTCCTCTGTTAAGCTTGCAAAAGCCAGGAACAATTTCTCCGCCCCGTATGAACTTAATTGCTCGCAGAACATATCGGAAGCAAGCCCTGCCCTACAGCAAATATCCGCTGCCATTACGGGACTTATACCGCTATAGGATTTGTAAATAACCTCCTGTAACTTTACGCCCGCTTTGCCGGACAGCAAAGCCAAAAAGCCTTCTCTTTCCAGCCTCATGGGATTTAGCTTGCCTTGAGACGGCGGCTCCGTGTATTGCTTTCCGGGTAAAACTTCCCTGACAGAGCTGGTTTCGTGAGTTATATGTTTGGCACAATCTAAAATTATGGCATTTTCGTCAGTTAAAATAATATTGCTGTGCTTACCCATAATTTCAACGATTATTCGCTTGTTGGTAAGGTCGCCCATTTCGTTGTAGGCTTCTATATCTACGTATATAATCCGCTCAAAATCAGGCTGACTTATATCCACTATCTTTCCGCCGGTGAGATGTTTACGCATAACCATGCAGAATAAAGGTGCTTGCAATGGGTTGTTTTTTGATTGGGTGCTTAAATGAACTCTGGGGTGAGACGAATTTGCGGACATTAACAATTTGTGATTGCTTCCGCCGCTTCTTATCAATATTATAACTTCTTCACGTTCCGGCTGATAAATTTTATCAACACGGCCGTTCAGCAGGTTTTTGCGCAATTCCGAAACAATTCCGGCTATAGCAATTCCGTCGAGAGCCAATTGCTTTCCTCCTATTGTACATTAAAAAAATATAGCATTTCTGCTTGATATTACTTAAACTCCTTCTTTCAGAAAGCCCATCATGTATTAGATTTAATTTAGATTTAATGTAGATTTAACTTAAAATTGACTATAAATAACCCTGCTGTATAAGCAGGGTGTAAGTTTTGTTATTTGATTAATTTCATAGGTTTATGTGACAATAACTGTTATATTTATTGAGTGAGTATATCACGGTAAGGCAAAAAAGTCAATATAGCCGAATTCCGCCGGTTTACTGATTTTTGGCAAAGAGATAATTTAACTTAGCCGCATGACCTTGTTCGTCTGTCATGGCTTCAAAAAGCATATCCCTAAACTGCAGGTTTAAGAAGGCAAAGTATAGTTTGCGATATAATTCCGCACCTTCCAATTCGCCCAGTATTCTTTGACCAAGCTCGTTGCTCAAATTCCTGCCCAGAGGTCTGACTATTTGCTCCACAACCGGTTGTCTGCCTGTAAGTTTGTAGTAAATATCGGAAATAAGAAGATAATGTTTTTGCTCATCCATCATGATAGAGCGAACAACGTCCTTATCCTCCGGTTCGGTAAACATATTTATCAATCTGCCGTAATAATCGAAATCTTCCTTTTCATCGGTTAATGCCTCCAGCAGTAAATCCAGCACCTTTTGATTGTCATTTTCAAAGAAATCCTCATCAAAAATAGGCGGTCTCGTTACGGGAGTTTCGGGCAAAGGAAACTGACCGGACGGCTGCTGCATACCGGGAGTACCGGGCACTGGGCGTTGATTGGGCGGTTGCTGCATTCCCGGAGTTTCAGGCATAGGGAATTTATTGGACGGTTGCTGCATTCCGGGAGTACCGGGCACGGGACGTTGATTGGACGGTTGCTGCATTCCGGGAGTACCGGGTATGGGTCGTTGATTGGACGGTTGCTGCATTCCCGGAGTCTCGGGCAAAGGAAATTGATTTCCCGGTCGTCCGTTCATGGGCTTTTGATTGAAAGTTCTGCCGTTATTCATAGGCTGTTCATTAGACGGCATTTGGTTAAATTGCTCTTCATTATTGGGCATTTGATTAAATTGATTGTTGTTAAAGGGCATTCCGGGAAAAACTCCGCTATTTGTTGAACCCTCGTTTGGAAACCCGTTCATGGGTCTGTTGTTGCCTGTCATACCTTGGTTTGGGAATCCCGTCATGGGTCTGTTGTTGCCGGTCATGCCTTGGTTGGGGAAACCCGTCGTAGGTCTGTTATTGCCCGGCATGGTTTCATTGGGAACTCCTGTTACAGGTCTGTTGTTACCGCCTTGATTTGGATTTTGGTTCATATTGCCGTTGTTGCCGGTGGGCCCGTTCATGGGCATACGATTGTTGTTGCCACCGGTTTCTTGGGGCATTCCCGAACCTGAACCATTATTGTTTCCCGGTTGATTATTTGAAGGATTTTCACCCGGCATGGATCTGTTGTTTCCGCCGCCCATATCAGCGGACTCGGCGTGCATATTTCTGTATATTCTTCTTTGAAACGGGCTTTCGGGAGCCCTGTTAAATGAGTTGTTTTGAAACATTAATTTAACCCCCCAGGTATTGTATTATTGTAATAATATGCTTAGATTGTTTATTTGTTACCCTGTAAAACAAGTTGAGTAACTATCCCAAATCCGAAAATGATTGCACTTATACAATTATATAAACCAAGGGGCAATTATATAAACTCACAGCCTTAAAAAATTTTCGACCTTAAAAAATTCATGTATTATATTCCGCAAATTTAAAACATTAAGCACGAATATCCACGGCAAACCGCCCCAATTCGGCGGATTTTTCTTTTTTCCCGGTATCAAGGAGATTAAACGGTTTTGTTAAATTTTGAAATGAACAAAGTTTCAGCAAATAATTATATTGTTTAAGCAAATCCTCCAGTTGGGAAATATTGCTCTTAACAAGCTCTGTTACTTTGTCATTCTCCAAACGAAATCTGCACTCTACCTCTTGACCGTCCTTAACCAGATAAGTCTCAAACCTACCCATATTGGCTGTATCCAAGGCAATTAAAGCCGAAACCGTACCGCCGGCTTTTTGGGTTTTCTTATTATTCTTAACTATATAAAATTCACCGTTGCGTTCTTGGTTGTAAATATTAACGGGAACTTGAAAAAATTCGCATTGTTTAACCTGAGTTGTAAATTGAATATTCTGCCTGAGATTATTTATATTTTTCAAAATATCCCCGGCTTCACCCTCCGGAAGTCTTTCAATTATTCTCTTAGCCAATTCCAGCCTCATGCTCAAATCTGTCAAATACTTGCCTACGTTGATTTCATCCTTGGGATTATAGCTCAGTTTAGCCGAAAAAGTGCTTTGTTCCTGTTCGAGGGTAGATTTCGCTTCGTTTTTTAAATTAAGCTGTTCTAGTAGAATTTTAAATTCTTCTGTACTTAAATTGCCGTTTAGGAACTTTTCCTGCAAATCAGTTGAAACAGCCGTATTGCCGGAAATAAGATTTTGCAGCGGTAATTTAAGCTCCGGAGAAATATTGGCGATTTGTTCCCGAACAGAGCCTTCCGGACCGGTAAGCCCGGCGAGAAACGCTTTGATTTGTACATTTTCTTCAATCTGACGTGTAATCAACTGATTATGTTCCGGAAAAGCTTCTTGCAACAGCTTGACCACCGGAGAATCCGGTTGTGCCGGAATATTTTTTATAATGTTTTTTACAGCTTCTTCTATTAAAACATCTCCCCGGCTTTGGAAGTTGTTTATTGAATCGGGTGTTTTTATAGCAGAGGTATCTGTATTGGGTTGACCTTCTAAATTAACTTGCTTATCGCTAAGTAAAGTTAACGTATCCGATTTTTCGGTAACGGATTGTGGAGCGGATGTAAATATATCTTTCAGTATATTTTTCACTAGTGTATCGGGTAAATTTTCCAAACTTTTCGACAACTCATTTACTGCTTCAGCCACCATATTCTCTCCGGACAGTATCCTTGTGAGAAGCTCGGTATTTTTTAAAGTAGGTCGTATATTGTTTTCCAACATAAAGATTGCCTTTTCCGGGTCACCTGTAAGCTTTAAAGCCATTTTGAAATTTTGGAGGTTTTCTTTGTTTAAGGGTAAATTATAGGACAACAATATTTTGGCAAGATTTACATTTTCGGAATCGGCTTTTAAACCGGAAGCCTCCAGGGCGTTGCGTATTGCCTCGGTTTGAGGGCTTTCCGTCTTTACCGGTTCCAAGAATATCTTCCCGTCTATGACCTTTACCAAAAAACTTTGCTCGCCGCCCGGCTCTACGGGTTTTATGGGAGTACCGCTGACCGTGGAACCGTCTGAAGTTTTTACTTGTATATCACCGTTTGGCAATAAGCTTGCTTCGCCCTTAATAATATCGTTGTTGCTTGGACTTACGGCCTTATCGCTTATTTCCCGATTTGGCTGTGTAAGAGGAGCGTTTGAGTTGGGAACATAATTTGCATTTATCTCCATTTCATACCTCCGGCAATATAAATTGGGGCAGAGCCCCCGTATAAACGACAAAAGGTCTTCTACCCCAAACCCATAGCCGAATAACTAAATACTTTATAAGTTATATACGGCTATATCTTAAAAAAACATAATAATAAAGTTTATTCCGCTTCCTCCGCAAGGATTTCCCATTGTTCATATAGTTCAGCCAATTCACTGTCCAATTGCTGCCTTAATTCGAATAATTCCTGAGCCTTTACCGGATTGGTGTTTACTTCGGGCTGTTCCAATTCAAAGTCGGTCTGTTTTATCTTTTCTTCTATGACCGCTATATTCTTTTCCATTCTTTCTACAGCGGCCTTTTTTGATTTGGGTTTTACCCTTGTATTTTTCTTGGGCGGTGCTTTTACGGAAGTTTCAACAGGCGTATCCTGTTTTTTCTCCAGGTAATAGTCATAATTTCCGTAATATACGGTGGCTTCCTTGTTTCGGATTTCCAGAATTTTTTCTGCTGTATTGTTTATAAAATACCTGTCGTGAGAAACGTAGAGTACCGTACCTGTATAATTACGAACTGCTTCTTCAAGAATTTCTTTGGACTGCATATCAAGATGGTTCGTAGGTTCGTCCAATATAAGGAAATTGGCGTTACTGAGCATAAGTTTGGCTAGGCTTACCCTACCTCGTTCACCGCCGCTGAGTTTTCCTATTTGCTTCTCAACATCATCGCCGGTAAACATAAAAGCCGCCAAAACATTGCGAAGTTCTAGGTTGGTTAAGTCGGGATTACTGTCCCGGAGTTCTTGAAAAATAGTCTTTTCCGGGTCGGCTTGTTGGTGTTGTTGGTCGTAATATCCGATAAAAACGTTCTTTCCCAAGGTTATCGTGCCTTTGTCAGGCTGATGTTGTTCAAGAATTATTTTTAAAAGAGTGGTTTTCCCTACTCCGTTTGGTCCGATTATTGCAACTTTTTCGCCCTTGCTTATACTGAAAGAAATATTGCTTAGAAGATTATCGCCGTTAAATCCCTTGGATATTTCCTTTATATCCAAGACGTCCTTACCGCTTTCCTTCTTGGGAACAATCTCTATGTGCATCTTTTGGGTTTCTTGGGGTTTATCCAAACGCTCGATTTTTTCCAAGGCCTTTTCCCGACTTTCAGCACGTTTAACTGTTTTTTCTCGGTTATAGGAGCGTAGTTGTTTAATAATGTTTTCTTGTCTTGCTATTTCTCTCTGTTGATTTACGTAATGCCTTAGGGCTGTTTCTCTGTCCTGCTCTTTCTTTTGTGCATAGGTTTTGTAGTTGCCAAGATAAACGGTGGCTTTGGTGTTTTCTATTTCGAGAATCTTTGTGACCAGTTTATCCAAAAAATAGCGGTCATGAGAAATAATAAGAACGCTTCCGCTGTAATTGTTTAAAAAGCCCTCAAGCCATTGAACAGATTCTATGTCCAAATGGTTTGTGGGCTCGTCCAGCAATAAAAGTTGGGGTTCTTGTAAAAGCAGTTTCGCCAGGCCTACTCTGGTTTTTTCTCCTCCCGACAGAGTTGAAAGCAATCTTGAGCTGTCCTCGTCCAAAAAACCCAATCCCTTGATTACGCCCTTGATTCGGCTTCTGTATTCATAACCCTTGTTGGCTTCAAAACTTTCGGTTAAGCGGGAATATCTTGACATTAAATCCTGTAATTCGTCGCCCTCTTTGCCCATCATTTCCGCTTCTGTCTCACGGATACGATTTTCTGTGGCTATTACATGGGAAAAAACGGACAAGAGTTCATCGTAAATTGTGTTGTCGCCGCTGAGTAAATCCTGGGCAAGGTAGCCCAAGCGTTTATCTTTAGAAATTTGTACATTTCCGCTGTCCGAGGTCTGTAAGCCGCAAATAATTTGCATCAACGTAGTTTTACCGGAACCGTTGTTGCCCACTATTGCTGCTTTTTCGCCTTCTTCAATTATAAAGCCGACGTTTTTTAAGACCTCATGTTCACCGAATGATTTTGAAATATCGTTGCAAGTTAAAATCAATTATGTACCTTCTTTCGTAAGCATGGATGAGGATACACGCGGGGTCTCCTCAAAAGCCGGTCTTATCAGAAACCGGTTGAACCGTAATGTTTTTTTGCTTGGTCTGAACGTAGTTTTGAGATAAAGTCGGGGCTTTCTTTCTCTTTTGCATAGGTGGATGCCACATTAATAATGGCATGGCACCATTCTCCGTTGTTAATCAACTTTTCTGCGGCAAACCAGTTTGCAAGGCTGTCTTCCCTATTAGTATATATATAAATTCTGAAAGCTATTTTACGAACAAATTCCACGTAGCCGAAGTCATAAACTCCACGTTTTTTTATTTCATCCAAAGCAGCTGCCGTGGTTATATTTCGGGATTCCAAACAGCAGGCCATATCCTCAACACAATACCAAAGGGTTAAAGGGTTGTCGTAGGCGGTATATTCCCAAAGGAAATAAGCGGCGATTTTCGTCCAATCCATCAAATCCATAAATAAAACTCCTTAACTTATTCCAAATAATGTATATACTAATTAATATGATATAAAACATAAGAGGTTGCGGAGTATATAAAACTTTGGTTGATTTGTAAATTATCGTGTGATTTTTTTGGCTTTTTCATACGTGAATGCACCGAAAAATGAAAAGATAAGGGGTAAACTTTTTTAATACCAATAAATAAATTGGATATTAAAGGAAATGCCCTAATTAATTAGGGCTGATAATATTAAGTCATTTTCCATATGAGTTATTGTGAGTTTTGAATTATGCTTGTCTGATTTTTAGCGTTATCAAGCTGGCTTGAATCCGGAAACTCTGTTATTATTCTGTCAAAGTAATCTATAGCTTCGATTTTATTATCGGTTGCCTTAGCCACAAGACCCAAATAATAAAGAATATTATCCACATTTGTACCATCGATTTCCGCAAAATCCAGTGCCTTTTCCAGATGTTCCTTGGCAAGCTCATAGGAATTTGCATTGTATGCCGCTATGCCTTCCGTATAAAGCTTGGGGTGAATGGCGGCTTTTAGGCGATTTGCCAATTCTATGGTGTCGGATTTAAGATTGTCGGTCTTGGTTTCGTATAAGAGTTTTGCTGCTTCTATGGTGTTGCCTCTGGCTTGAAGTGCCTCGGCGGATTTTATGCTTTCTTCTCTGGCATTTAAACTAAGGGTGTCATTTATGGTTGTGAGTTCTTGTATTCTGTCTTCCAGATTCTTAATTTTAGCGGTGTTTTGATCAGATTCGTTTTTGTAGGTGGCTTCTTTTTGAGCAAATTCGTCTTTCATGGCAGTTAATTCGTCCGCGCTTTGCTTGCTCAGGGCAGGAATTATGAGTATATACATAATTGCCAAAGCCGCTCCAACGCCCACTATAAAGGAGATAATCTCCGCCAAATGAAAAGTATTGGCAAAGCCCTTCTTTTGGTCTATGGGGTTTGACATAAAGGTAGACCTGGGTTTTGGGTTGTAGGTTTTAATTTGAATGGGTTGCGGACGGTTACCGTTGGGTTGCAGTTCTTTAAAATAATTTAAGGCAATGGCGTTGTTTACGTCTATGCTCAAAACACGTTGAACCAATGCCAAGGCACTTTGTCTGTCCTTGTGAATCATGTGGCACAAGGCTAAAAGGTTTAAAGCCGGAATAAGATTAGGGCTGTTGTCTATAGCCTTTTTAAGCTGGATAATGGCTATGTCGTCGCTTTTTTGTATTACGTATAAACGAGCCTGATTGTACATTCTGATGGCATCGTTGTATATCTCCAGCTCTCGACCGTTTTGTTGAATGCGTTCAATATATTCGGAAGCAATGTTATCGTTTTTTTGAAAAGAGGAGCTGATTATCCAATGCATCAGAGCATCGCCTATCATTCCCATTTCATAATAAGCCAGACCCAATAGGTTTCTTGCGTCTGTATTAAATTTATAAAATTCGACACTCTTGTTCAGCGCCTCTATGGCACCGGATAAGTCCGAAGCTTTTGCACAATCTAAGCCTTTATTGTACAACTGAGCGGAAATCCTGTAAATTTTATTGTAAAGTGCTATGTTAAATCCACAGCTTTCACAATATTTTTCGGGTCTTGTC
The DNA here is from genome assembly GCA_964468805.1 of uncultured Defluviitaleaceae bacterium. GTDB lineage: Bacteria > Bacillota > Clostridia > Lachnospirales > WRBF01 > CAYXWM01. Next base: position 2,526 of record CAYXWM010000008.1, on the reverse strand, counting down.
TCGTAAAAGCAATTGGGGCATAACATGACCACCTACTCCTTTTGTGCAGAATTATCCTTGGAAATTTGCTGAAGGAGATCCATAACGTCACGTATTTCATCCGAATGAATAGCACTTTCCACGTCGTCCATAAGCAAAATGGGTTTATACTTGCTTATTTCTTCTTTGAAATCTATCATCAGACCAACCTCCTTTTCCTATCAAAGTCTTAATTTCTCCGATTAGGTACAAAGAACCTATAATTGAAATAATATCATCATTTGAAATTAAGTCAAGAGCAAATTGGATTGCCTCACGGTAATCTTCTTTGATATAACATTTAGTCGTAACGTATTCCGCCATCTTTTCGCAGGCTGTAAATCTGTGATTTGGCGGTTGTGTAAGAATTATCGCTCCTGCAATAGAGGACAGTTCCTCCAGCATTAAAGGATACTCTTTATCATCGGAAATACCGACAACAAAAATATGACGTTTATCCGGGAAATATTCCTTTATACTTTCGCAGAATCTGTGTATGGCATCGGTATTGTGGCAACCGTCCAGAATTATTGTGGGTTTTTCCGAAATAACTTCCATGCGACCCGGCCATCTTGCGGCTTTCAGACCGTTGTAAACGGAGCCGTCCTTAATTTTGTAGCCTTGATTTCTGAGGGCTTCTACGCAGAGTAATACGGTACAGGCATTGTATACCTGAAATTTACCCATAAGATGTAGAGACAAACCTTCGTATTTAAAAATGTCGCATTCTATATCAAACACCGTTTGTTCCGGTTTCGTACTAACCAAATTCAGCTTAAAGTTATCTCCCAAAGAATAAACCTTTGAGTTCTTTTCAGCCGCTTCCTTATGTATTACAGTATTTACCTTTTCCGAATTTCCATACATTACTACCGGGCAGTCGTTTTTTATAATCCCGGCTTTTTGCCAAGCTATATCCTCAATGGTATTTCCCAAAAACTGCATATGGTCAAAGCCTATGGAGGTTATTGCGGAAAGCAGAGGTTTTTCAATAACATTGGTACAATCAAGGCGGCCGCCCAAACCGGCTTCGATTATTGCTATGTCTACATTTTTCTTGACGAAATACAGATAGCTGACTGCGGTGAGAATATGAAAAAACGCCAAGGCAGGCTGGGTTAAATCTCGCCCGGCTGCTTCTACCTCACCGATTAAAGAGGCAAAGTCCTCCTTGGATATTTGATCGCCGTTGATGGCTATTCTTTCGGTAAACTCCTCTAAATGAGGAGAGGTAAATGTGCCGGTTTTGTAGCCCTCTGCAATCAGAACGGAGCTTAACATGGCGGTGGTTGAGCCTTTGCCGTTGGTGCCGGCTATATGAATGAAATTTAACTGTTTATGAGGATTGTTGAGACGTTCCAAGATTAATTCGAAATTTTCCGTGAAACTGCATTTGTCCAAGGAATAGCTTTTTTCCAAATAACGCACTGCTTCTTCGTAAGTCAAGGTAATCCTCCCAAATTAGTAAATTAACTTCAATGCTACTTAATTTCATAAAGAATAGTAATTAAGTATAGTCCTTTTATGTAAGGAAAGATCGTTATATAGATTCTGTAAAAAGGCTAATAACAGCGTTTGAGGAAACTTAAAAAAGTTTCCTCAAACTTTGGTTTGTATGGGTAACGAAAAGATAAGACCTTGAGGGATACTCCCTTCAAAAAGACTCTATTATTAAAGAAAGTCTTTTTTATTTATTGAAAGTTTAATATTTTTTAAGCCCTTCCAACTGTTGCAATACCTGTTCCAACATACCGGAGTATTTTTGGAGTTTTTCACGCTCAACGTCTATAATTGCGGCAGGTGCTTTAGCTACGAAGCCTTCGTTTGAGAGTTTCTTTTCTATACGGGAAACTTCGTCATTGAGGCGATTTTTTTCTTTGGTCAAACGGTCGATTTCAGCGGAAACGTCAACCAATTCGGCAAAAGGCATATACAGAACGCAATCCTGTATAACAACAGAAACGGAATCCTCCGGAATATTGCTGTTATTCGAAGCAAAGTCAACGGATTTTGCGTTGGCAAGAGGTGCAAAGAAAACTGCACTGTCTTTAAACAGAGTTAAAACATCGTCTTTAGCTGAAACTACCGTTATATTAACCTTTTTTGAAGGCGGAACGTTCATTTGTACTCTAATGTTACGAATGCCTTTAACCGCTTCCTTAACCAGACCCACTGCCTTTTCGGCTTCCGGATGGTGGTTTGCGTCTTTAAAAGTGGGGTAGCTAGAAAGCATAACGGTTTTTTCTTTTGATTGAACGCTTGTGAAGATTTCCTCGGTGATAAAGGGCATAAAGGGATGAAGAAGCTTCATGGAATCAATCAAAACGGATTTCAGAGTCCACAATGCTGTTAAGCGAGTGGAGTCTTCCTTATTATAAAGGCGTGGTTTCACCATTTCTATATACCAGTCACAGTATTCGTCCCAAATAAATTCGTGAATTTTGTTTACTGCTACGGAAAGTTCGTAATGGTCTATATTTTCGCAAACTTCTTTGGCAAGGCTGTTGA
>CAYXWM010000007.1:0-62908 GCA_964468805.1 uncultured Defluviitaleaceae bacterium | reverse complement strand
AAAGAATTATATAATATAATTTTTAACAATTGTTAATTTTCTTTCCACGCACCGGAAAAACCAAGAATTTGCCGGTAAACAATTACCGCATTACCGTAAAGAGGGACAGCTTTTTTTGCAAACGGTAACAAAGAAATTTACACAGACGAAAAATTTCCGTTTGAATTATACTGATTCCATTTTGAACAGAGTACAAAATAGTTGATTTTTTCCTACGGTTCAAGGAAAAAGCGATTATTTTTGTCCTTCATATTATATGGAGTTGGTATATATCTGTGAAATTTATGACTTTAGTTTGTTAATTTCTGTGAATAAATATTCATTTAAAACTTTTATATATGTACCCTTCATTCCCAAAGAACGAGTTTCTATCAAACCGGCCGATTCCAGCTTTCTCATTGCGTTGACTATGACAGACCGTGAAATTTGAGCATCCTTTGCTATGTTTCCTGCCACCACCAAACCCTCGCTGCCTTCCAAACGGCTTAAAACAAGGATTACCGCTTCCAGTTCCGAAAAAGAAAGGCTGGCTATAGAGGATTTTACCCTATCGGCAAAGCCCTGTTCTTCCAAGCGGTCGTCTTTTAGCATCTGTCTGAAACATACCGTAGCCATGATTTCGAAAATCCCGATTAAGGTAAGTTCGCTTTCGGAAAATTTTTCGGGCTTCCACAACAGCAAGTATCCCAACTTACTTAGCCCGGAAATCAGCGGATAAATAACACAATAAAATCCCGGAAATTCTTCTGTTACCGGCAGTATTTTGTTAAGTTCCGTATTTTCCGAATATTCATAAATGTTTTCCAGGGTTTTGAAGATATGACTGCCATTAAAATCAACTTCGCCGTGGATTTTGTCGGAATTTACTTTTAATATTGGTGTAGTGTCGGAATTAAGCAGGACCAGATTTGAGTGGGTAGCATGGCAGGTTTTATTGGCAAGCTCGTATAAAGTAGCTTTGGTATTTTCGGATTGAGTTATGGTTTTTCTAAATTGTTTAATAAGCTCGTTAACTTCCCTCAGCATATTCTCAACTCATTTGTTATGTAATGTGTAGTCCGGAAATTAAGTAAAAAATTTAAGGGAGAAATTTTTTTCAATATGAAAAAGGCTTTCTCCCACAAAGTTCTCTTACCGAAAAAATCGGACATAAACCATGTATCAAATCGGAAGATTTGACAAGCTCGGTATTATGTATTGCATTTAAACTTATACTTGTTCATCGATAAATTCACCGATTACACCCATTTTTTTCAATTCTTCCGGCTGTATTTCTACCAATTGATTTTCTTGATTTTTGTTTTGCTGTAACAAGTCAGTAAGGTTGGCATTGCTTACTTTATTATCATTGTTGCTGTTGTTGCCGCTTTCAACATTGCCGGCTGTCTGACCGCGTAACTGTTGGATTTTTTGCTGCAATTGTTGAATTTTTTGATCGATTTCTCTCCGTATTTTTTGTGTAGCATCTTCGGCGACTTTTTTTGCAATATCGGGGCGAGAGCCGGTTTCATCAGAGCATTCAACACCGGCAATAGGACATGCTCTTTTTTGAATTAAACGTTGAATTTCCTTTTCTAACTCTTGAATTTGTGATTCTGCTCCGCCTGAATTGGGATTTACTTGGTTCAGATTAATTTGATCGTTCATCAAGTTTGGCATTTGTGTTACGCCGGTTAATTGCATACATCTCAGCTCCTTTTATATAATGGATACATAAAACTAAAACATAAATAAGCACTGTGCAATATCAAGCAAAAGAAAAATTGATGCATAGTAGTAGTTCAAATATTTAATGTACACATTTTAACATATTTTTATGTTTATTGGAAGTTTTAATTGCCGGTTAAGTAGTAACAAAAGAGTATGTTTGTAGCGGTGTGCGACCGGTTTTTTTTTCATAGAAACGCCGGGGCGACCGTTTACGAAGATAACTTTTGTTACTATTCCTTTTGCAGTTAAGTAAAAAAAATTTGACAGAGCTTAGGATTGGTAATAGTTCCTATTCTCTGTCAAATATTTTAAGCTTATTCTTCGGTGTTTGCATCTTCCGGCAATTCTTTAGAATAACCGCATTTTATATCCGTGCAACTAATTTTGGGTTTTCTGCTGCCTTTGATTACCAAAAATTGACCGCATTCCGGGCATAATTCGCCGGTAGGTTTGTTCCAAGCCATAAAGCTGCACTCGGGATTGTTGGCACAGCCGAAATATCGACGTCCTTTTTTGGTCTTTTTGATAAGGACTTTATCGTGGCATAAGGGACAGTTTACCCCGGCTTCTTCAAACAAAGGCTTGGCGTTTTTACATTCGGGAAAGCCCGGGCAGGCAAGGAATTTTCCGTATCTGCCAATTTTAATAACCATGTTTCTGCCGCATTTGTCGCAGAGTACATCGGTCTTTTGGTCCTCTATTTCTATTTCACCGATATTTTTTTCGGCTTCGGTAAGTTGACGACTGAAAGGAGCATAAAAACGGCGAAGGACTTCCTTCCATTCCATTTCTCCTTCTTCGACTTTATCCAAACCAAGTTCCATTTGAGCTGTAAAGTCAACGTTTATAATATCTCCGAAGTTTTCTTTCATTATGTTGTTGACTATTTCGCCAAGTTCTGTGGCGTAGAAAATTTTCTGCTCTTTGGTTACATAACCTCTGGTTACAATGTTGCTGATGGTTGTGGCGTAGGTACTGGGGCGACCTATTCCGAGTTCTTCCATGGTTTTAACCAGCATGGATTCATTATAACGAGCAGGCGGTTGAGTAAAGTGCTGTTCCGGAAAAATATCCTCTTGTTTGAGTATCTCGTTTTCGTTTAGGTCAGGAATTTTGGGCGACTTTTCGGAATTTTCTTCGTTGCCTTCTTCTTGGGATTTTTCCTCGTTACGTTTGTATACCGCCAAATAACCGTCAAATTTTAATGTAAAACCGCCTGCACGGAAAATTTTGTCTCCGGCTTGTATTTTTATTGACAAAGTTTCGTATATTGCCGCTGTCATTTGGCTAGCCACAAAGCGTTCCCAGATTAGCTTGTAAAGCTTGTATTGGTCCTTTGTAAGGGAGTCTTTAATGCTGTCAGGGGTACGACCGGTTACAGTTGGGCGAACGGCTTCGTGAGCATCTTGGGAGCGGCGTTGCTTGTGTTGAGCCTTTTCCGGGTTGGCATATTCCGGTGAGAAGTTTTCTGTGATGTATTGTTTTACGTCTTCGAAAGCCTCGTCGGAAATTCTTGTGGAATCGGTTCTGATATAAGAAACCAAACCCACTGTACCTTCTCCGGCTATATCCACACCCTCATAAAGCTGCTGGGCAATTTGCATGGTTTTATAGGTGGTAAAGCCTATGATTTTGCTGGCTTCCTGTTGCATGGTGCTGGTGGTAAATGGAGGTATGGGTTTCTTTGTACGGGTACCTCTTTTTACTTCGATTACCTTAAATTCTGCGTTTTTAATTTGGTCGATAATTTTATCGGTTTCTTCTTTGTTGTTCAAAGCGATTTTGGAATCCGCAGTGCCGTGAAATTTTGCAGTGAACTTTTGATTGTTCTTGCTGAGTTTAACGTCAAGAGACCAGTATTCCACCGGTTCGAAGTTTTCTATTTCTTCTTCTCGGTCGCAAATTAATTTTAGGGCGACGGATTGAACTCTGCCTGCACTTAACCCTTTTTTGACTTTCTTCCAGAGCAAGGGGCTGATTTTATAACCCACGATTCTGTCCAATTCACGGCGAGCCTGTTGAGCGTCTACCAGGTTCATGTCTATTTGCCTGGCTTCTTTAAGGGATTTTTTTACTGCGTTTTTCGTTATTTCATTAAAAGTAATGCGAAGGGCATCCTTGTCCTGTAATTTCAGGGCATGAACCAAATGCCAGCTGATGGCTTCGCCTTCACGGTCGGGGTCCGTTGCAAGGTATATTTTGTCTGAATTTTTAACTTCTTTACGAAGTTTGGACAAAACCTCACCTTTCCCTCGAATAGTAATATATTTGGGTTCAAAGTCGTTTTCTATGTTTATTCCCAATTCTGATTTCGGAAGATCTCTTACATGACCTACCGAAGCTTCTATTTTATAAGAGCTGCCCAAGAATTTTTTTAAGGTCTTTGCTTTTGCGGGCGACTCTACTATTACCAAATTTTTTGCCATTAAAAATTCCTCCGCTGGATACTGTCCTTAAATCATGTGGAACAGTATTTATACTAAGCCTTTTTCCGGATATATTTATCAATACTCAATTTCGTCTACGATGTAAATTTATCTTCGGTATTTAAAAGGATTAGTATTAATACCAAATAATAAATATTATTCGGTATAAGGCGTTTAAGTTAACAAACGTGTCCCTATTTTATTTTACCTGATGCAGTATAAGTGTTATGCTTCATAGGCGTTGGTTCCTATGTCTTTATAAACCGGAATTTAACTGATGATAAATTTAATCTGAAATTTAATTCTATAGTATACATATTGAATCCGTAATATACATTTACCTGTGCTTCGTTCCCAAAGTGTAATACTGCTAAGGTTTATAATACACGAGAGTATCTTTGACCGGGCAGTTTTTGAATAAGACCCTTCATTTCCAGTACTGTCAGCAGATAACTTACGGTTTGGGCTTGGGCAGAAGTTTTGTTTACTATGTCGTCAAAATGGGTTTCTTTTGAGTCTATAATTTTAAATATTAAATTTTCATCGGGTGTGAGAGATAAATTCTTGCTATCAGTGTTATACAAATTATTGGCTCGGCTGTCAATACCCAAATAGTTAATTACATCTTCATAATTCGACACCAAGGCGGCTCCTTGCTTGATTAATTCGTTTGTGCCTTGGCTAAAACGGGATATAATACTGCCGGGTACAGCCATAACGTCACGACCCTGTTCCAGAGCCTGTTCTACGGTAATCAAGGTGCCGCTTTTCATAGCGGCTTCCACCACTATAAGCCCTCTTGAAAGACCGCTGATAATACGATTTCGAGACGGAAAATTGGAGGCTAAGGGTTTTGTATTTGGCGGATACTCGGAAATTATGCAACCGTTTTTTATGATTTGTTCTCGAAGCATACGGTTTTCCGGAGGGTAGCAAATATCCGGTCCGCAACCCAAAACCGCAACAGTCTCACCGCCGGCGTCTAAGGCGCCTTTATGTGCCATACTGTCTATACCTCTTGCCATGCCGCTGACTATTACTATATTATGAGAGGCCAAGTCTTTACTAATTTTATGCGACACAGACAAACCGTATTCCGTGCAACGACGAGAACCTATTAAACTGATAAAGGTTTTGGAACTGTCCGGCATGGTACCTATTATATACAAACCCAAGGGAGCATCGGGGATTTCTCGGAGCAATTGGGGGTATTCGCGGTTTTGGAAGCTTATGTAGCGTGTATTATTATCGTCCAATTCTTTTTCGTAAAGGGAGAGATATTTTTCATGCTGTTTTTCCGTGATTTTGGTAACGTTCAGTTGAGAGATACCTTTGACCGTTTCCAGCAATTTTTTTGGAGCGTGGAATATCTCCTCGGCAGAGGAAAAAGAATTAAGAAGAAGTCGTTGTTTCTTAATACCCAGGGTGTCTATTCTCGTTAGCCACATAACGAATAAGTCTTCTTTCAATAAACACACCTCCGAAAAGTAAAAACGCTGAAATTGATTCAGCGTGGTATGTATGATGATTCCATTTTAAACAGAGGACAAAAATAATTGATTTATTCCAACGGTTCAAGGAAAAAACGATTATTTTTGTCCTACACTTATTTGGAATTAGTGTACAATAAGTTCTACTTTAAAAAGATAAAAACCTTGAGGGAGAAAACCATTTTTCAAGGCATAAAAAAGTTTTCTCCCTTAAACTCCCTCTTTCCAAAAAAAGCCGATTATCAAATATCTATTTAATTTAAATAAGATTATTAAATCTGAATTTAAACACTTATTATGCTGATTTCCGGCGGATTAAACAGTCTTAAAGGGAAGTAGGTTACGCCTATACCCCGGGATACATAAAGCTTTGATTTTCCCCAGGAATACCAACCTTCGCCGTATTTGGGAAGGATTCCTTGTGCCGGAGCGTATAAGGTGGGGAAAAGCGGCAAACGCACCTGACCGCCGTGAGTATGACCGGACAAAACCAAGTCCGGTCGGAAAAATTTAATTCTGTGGAATATCTGGGGTTGGTGAGTGAGGACGAGATTAAAAGCCTTGGGGTTCAAATCTTCAAACAAATTATCCAAGCCCTTAAAATTCACGGATTTCATGCAGTAATAATCCCTAGTGCCTATCACGCAAAACTCGCGATTATTGAGTTTTATGTTAACACGTTCGTTATCCAAAACATTAACGCCTATTTTGGTAAATTCATTCTTAATCTCGGCAAAGTCGTAAACGTCATGATTACCCTCAACGTAAAATACGGGAACTTTTTTTGCCAGAGCCTCCAAATAAGGCATATGAGGTTTAAATTCTTTAAAGTAACTTAAAATTATATCTCCGGTGATTGCAACCATATGAAAATCAAGCCGGTTGATAACGTCCCATAAATCAGTATTTAATTTATTGGGATTATCGGCATGAATATCGGAAATATGCAGTATTTTAACGCTATATGAGGGTTCCGACTTAATTTTCGGTTGCTTTGCGAACAGTTTTCGTCTTTGGCAACAACGGATATGTTCTTTGCGAATTTTTACGTTTCTGTATGTTCTCATGCATCAAAACAACTCCCGCCGATAAATTCCCTTAAGATGGAGTTTCTGGGCACCTGCTCTGAACTGACTCCCAAGAAACTGTCCAAAAATTTAATAAGTCGTCTGGCTTCCGTATATTGGGGCTTATCCCTTTGGATTGCGAAAAGAAGAGGTTCGGCAAATTGCTTTAAAACGCACATTTCATGAACCAAAGCCGAATTGAAAAACGCATCCGCTTCTTCCTGAAATGGAAAAATATTGGCGGCTTCGCCTCTTACAACGGACTGCCAAGTACTGACAGTAAAATCGGCAGGTACGTTTCTTGTACGGTTGTCCCGAACTATTCTACGAACCAAACGGGTATCGGAAGTGGGGATACGGTTATGGTCGTCTATATTAAGCTGGGTCAAAGCGGAAATAAATATTTTAAATTTATGTTCCTTTGGAATTTGGCTTGTAAGCTGTTCATTTAAGGCATGTATACCTTCTAAAATCAAAACGTCGTTGGGGTTTAATTTTAGGAAGCGTCCTTTGTATTCACGCAATCCGGTTTTGAAATTATAATGGGGCAACTCAACCTTCTCGTTGCTTAATAACTGTTTCAAATGCTGATTTACCAGAGGAACGTCCAAATGCTCCACACAATCGAAATTGGGGTTCCCAAACTCATCCATAGGGGCTTCGGATGCATTGTGGAAATAATCATCCAAGGAAATAATAAAGGGATTCAAGCCCAAAACCCTTAATTGTATATACAATCTGTGAGAAAAGGTGGTTTTGCCCGAGGAAGAAGGGCCTGCAATCAAAACAATTCTCTTGTTTCCGGCAACTATCATGTCGGCTATATTTGCAACCTTTTTTTCATGCAAGGCTTCGGAAATACGTATTATATCACCCAATTTGCCGTTGCAAATATGGCTGTTTAAGGCACTTACCGTATCAACCTTTAAAATTTTAGCCCATTGTCCCGATTCTATAAATACATTGGAGATTTTTTTCAGGGTTTTTAATTCCGCCAGTTCGTAGGGGTTTTCTCCCAAAGGAAACTGCAAAACAAAACCGGTTTCGCTTAATTGCAGTTTGAATTTGCTTAAATATCCGGTGTTTGGCACCATGGGGCCGTAAAAATAGTCATAATACCAATCCAATTTGTAAAAATTTATTTTGGAGGTACGTCTGTATTTAAGCAACTCCATTTTATCATATAAACCGAATTCCTCGGAAAGTCTCAAACCTTCTTCTATGGTTATGGAATATTTCTCTATGGGCAAGTCTTCAGCAACGGCTTCTTCCATGCGTTTTTGAATTTTGTCTATTAACTCTTCAGTAACTTCAATGTCGGGAATGTTACAATAATAATTCTTGTTAATGGAATGTTCCACTACCACCCTTGTTTTCTTACCCAGCAATTCCTTGGCGGCGTATACCATTAAGAACAAAATGCTACGCTGATAAGCACGGAAGCCGTTAGGATCGGTAATATCCAAAAATTCCACATTACAATCGGTTTTTATGGGACGAGACAACTCGAATATTTGATTATCCATTTTGGCAAGAATAATGGGATATTTGAATTTATCTTCATAATTTTTCGAAAGGTTCAACAAAGTAGTCTTTTTCTTAATTTCCTTTGTTTCGCCCAAAACGGTTACTTTCACAAACTTTTCTATAAGATCAACTCCTTTGTATCAAATAAAAGAAAATCATATTTTTTAGTTTCTACATAATATATATAGGTTGCTGCGATTTTTTGGATGATATAACTTCCACCGCTTTATTTTCTTCCTTGGCGGCATCTGTTAATAGTTTGCATAATTTGTCGACAATTATAACTTCCGTTCCGTAATGAGTGGCGTCTATAAACGCAAGCCCTTCATCAAGAGCGGCTTGGGCGTTGTGATAGGTTAAATCACCGGAAATATAACAATCGCAGCCTTTTTTCTTAGCCTGGGCAAACATACCGGGATTACTGCAACTGCCCGTTGCCAGACCGACTTTTTTAATTATCCTTGATAAATCACCGGTAACGGAAAGCCCCGGTAAATTCAGGCGTTCTTTAATCAACATGGCGAATTGTTTCAGGGTCATCTCACCGGGCAAATCGCCTACCCTACCCAAGGCGATTCCTTCAGCTTCGGGCATTAAGGGTTGTTTGTTGATTAATCCTATTATATTAAACAACTCATCGTTTGTTCCGCCGTCAGCCATATCCAGATTGGTATGAGCGGCATAAACGGAGATTTTATTTGAAATCAATTGAATTATTCGCTTGCCTAAGGGGTTTTCTTCCGTAACGGAGGGTATGGGTTTAAAAATAAGGTTATGATGGGTAACTATCATATCCGCTTTTTCCGCCAAGGCTTCTTCCAAAACTTCTTGGGTTAAATCCAGAGCCACAAGTATTTTTTCTACATCATAATCCATACCGCCCAAAAGCAGGCCCACATTATCCCAATCCAAGGCATATTCTTTAGGTGCGAGTTTTTCTATTTGCTCACAGACCCAAGCAACTTTTACAGACATTCCAGCACCTCCGAAATTTGTAATATTTCTTCGTCTGCACTATTCAGACGATTAATAGCGGCGATTGTTTCGGGAGAGATTTTTTGCTTCAACGCACGGAGTTTTTCCAGATTGAATTGTAAATATTCTTTTAAGATAGCATCTTTGCGTTCCAATAAAATTTTCCCGAATAAGTATTCTTTTTCGCTGTAAGGGGCTTCGCTTCCCTTATGACAATTTATAATGTTGTAATACACACCGGCTTCAAAAAGCATGATTTCGTTAACAATTGAGAAACCAAGGCTATGTATACATTTTCTCACCGGTGGTACGTCTTTTTGCGGTTGCAAAATAAGCTGTTTCACCGTATCCAAAACAGCCGGGCTTTCCTTTAATATATCATTTATAAGCATTCCGCCCATACCGGCGAGAATAACCGTTTCCGCTTCATTGGGTTTTATGGCTTTGAGACCGTCACTCAGTCGGGTTATTATATGCTCGTCCAAGCGGTTTTGCTCTATATTGATTTTTGCCTTTTCAAGGGAACCCTTGCTAACGTCACATGCAAGGGCTTTATTTATTTTACCCTCTTTAATAAGATAAATAGGTACAAAAGCATGGTCTGTACCTATATCGGCTATGGTTTTATATTGGGTTTCGTTGGCTACAGACAGTAGTCTTTGTGATAAACGCAAAAATTCACCTCATATGGACAAAAGTAAATACCCAACATTTTATAATTCATTATATTCATAAAAAATTGTACTTTTATGGAAGGGTTTTTAGACATTATAATCTTTAGTATTTAAAAAAGCAAGTCCGACAATAAAAGGCGGACATCTGTTGGGAAGTCCGCCTGTGGGTTTTTGTGCCTTAATTTAAATCAATCCAAGTAATCTTTTAACTTTTTACTGCGGCCGGGGTGACGCAGTTTGCGTAAAGCTTTGGCTTCGATTTGTCTTATACGTTCTCCGGTAAAGTTAAATTCTTTGCCTACTTCTTCAAGGGTTCCGGCTCTGCCGTCATCCGGTCGGAGGCGCAGTCTTAAAACTTTTTCTTCTCTGTCCGTGAGGGTATCCAACTGTTTAAAAAAGCAAGTTCGACAATAAAAGGCGGACAACTGTTAGGAAGTCCGCCTGTGGAATGGTGCTTTATAAAATCAATCCAAATAGTCTTTTAACTTTTTACTGCGGCTGGGGTGACGCAGTTTGCGTAAAGCTTTGGCTTCGATTTGTCTTATACGTTCTCTGGTAACGTTAAATTCTTTGCCTACTTCTTCAAGGGTTCTGGCTCTGCCGTCATCCAGACCGAAGCGCAGTCTTAAAACTTTTTCTTCTCTGTCCGTGAGGGTATCCAACACGTCTATCAGTTGCTCTTTTAAGAGGGTGAAAGCCGCCGCTTCCGCAGGAGCGGGAATATCGTCATCGGGAATAAAGTCTCCCAAATGGCTGTCCTCTTCTTCACCGATGGGGGTTTCCAAGGAAACGGGTTCTTGGGCGATTTTCATTATTTCTCTTACTTTTTCTACAGGCATCTGCATCTCTTTGGCCAGTTCATCGGGAGTGGGGTCTCTTCCGTATTCTTGGAGTAATTGTCTTGAAACTCGAATTAATTTGTTTATTGTCTCTACCATATGAACGGGAATGCGGATAGTACGAGCTTGGTCGGCTATGGCACGGGTTATTGCTTGTCTTATCCACCAGGTGGCATAGGTACTGAATTTAAAGCCTTTGCGATAGTCAAACTTTTCAACGGCTTTAATCAAACCAAGGTTACCTTCTTGGATTAAGTCTAAAAATAACATTCCGCGGCCAACGTATCTCTTTGCTATGCTGACTACAAGACGGAGATTTGCTTCTGCAAGGCGGCGTTTTGCTTCTTCGTCGCCTTTTTCCATGGCGTTTGCAAGCTCTATCTCTTCGTTGGCGGTAAGCAAAGGTACTTTACCGATTTCTTTTAAATACATTCTCACATGGTCGTCAATATTTATACTGCCTTCAATGGCAGACAAATCCAAATCTTTTTCTGCTTCCTCTGTTTCAATAGCTTCTATGGGCTGTTGAGGTGATTGAGGAACCATTCCGTTTGTAGCAACTTCCAAGCCTTGTGCGTCAAGGTATTCGTAAATTTTCTCTATTTGATCCGGGTCAAGGTCAACATCGCCTAGAAAATCCATTATTTCTTTATAACCGATAACACCTTTGTTTTTCTTGCCCAAGGCCACAAGTTCTCGAAGCCTTGTAAGCAACAAATTTTCATCTATGGATTTCAAGACTATCCTTCCTTTCTGATGTTGTTAAGTATTCTATCCATGAAATTACGATTCCATTCTAAAATGTTGTAATTTCTGCAATACTTCAAGGGTAAACAGCATTTAGTTACATAACATTGTAACTAAAACAGCTTAATGTGAATTTTTTCGATATTTTTTTTGGCTTCTATTAAATTTTGCAATTCTTTTGCATCTGTAACCGTGGAAAGTTTTTTCTCCGTGGCATCACGTTTGATTTTTTTGACCAAATCGTTTATTTCCTTTTCCAAACTTTCTTTTTCAGGCTCTGCATACTTGGCGGCAAATATTTCCGAAACGGTATTTTGCTCGTCGCCGCTGTCAAAGTAATTTAAGATGTCCGCGGGAAAAGGTCTGCGGCCGGTTTCATAAAACTGACTGATAACCGTAAATAGTTTGGAATATACCCCATCGCCGAAATCTTCTTCCGTTAACAAAGGTTTCAGTTTTTCGTATACCCCGTGAATTTTTGCAAGCAAGAGTAAAAGTCGCTTTTTTGCCTGTGATTCAGCCCGTTCTTTTGCGGTGCTATGTAGATTGGGTAAAGGTTTAAGGTTAGCCTGATTGTCAAATAAAAGCAAATCCTGTTTATCTGTTTCTTTTTTTATGGCAATTGCTGAAATATCGGTTAACTTTGCCACCTCTTTTATATAAGCATCACGCTCTATGGCATTGTTCAGACTACTGAGTAATTTTGCCACTTCTTGGGTGAAAAATACCTTTTCGCCTATATTATCAAGATTATATTGCTGTTTTAAGCAATTAACCCTAAAAGTAATATGGCTGACGGTGTTTTTCAGTGCCTTGGCGAATTGCTCCTTGCCGTGGGCTTTTATGTACTCGTCCGGGTCTTTGGCGTTTTCAAGCTGTAGGATTTTTACATTCAGCCCGTTTGCCAATAAGATGGGTATGGCTCGAAGAGTTGCCTTTACACCGGCGGCATCACTGTCAAACAGAATAATAATGTTGTCGCAAAAGCGTTTGAGCAGTTTTGCGTGTTCACCGTTAAATGCCGTACCCAATGCGGCTACTGCATTTTCGAAGCCGGATTCAAAGAGGGCAATAACGTCCATGTAGCCCTCAACCAAAATTATCTCGCGACTGCGATTTTTTCTGGCATAATTAATGCCGTATAGGTTCTTGCTTTTGTCGAACAGCACCGTATCGGGAGAATTTAAGTATTTTGGCTCGCCTTTTTCCAAAATTCTGCCGCCAAACCCAACCACATTGCCCCAATAATCGAATATGGGAAACATTAGCCGTCCTTGGAATCTGTCGAAATAGCCTCCGCTTTTTCCGGCTATAACAAGCCCCAATTTTTGCAGGTCCTCATTGCTGTGACCCTTTGCTGTAAGTTCTTTCAGCAGTGCATCGGAACGAGGCAGGGAATAACCCAGCCCGAACTTTACTCTCATTTTACGGGATATACCCCGCTTATTTATGTAGTCTAAGGCTTCGTTTTGTGGATTTTCCGTTAGGTTGTCGTAAAAATACCTTGCGGCAACCTTGTTTATTTCGATTAAACGTTCTCTTTCCTCCTTGGAACGTTTCAGTTCTTCGCTATAATCGGTTTCAGGTAGGGTGTAGTTGATTTCCTCGGCAAGTTTTTTTACGGCTTCGGGAAAGTTTATGTTCTCCATTTGCATTAAAAAGGTATAAACATTTCCGCCGGCACCGCAGCTGAAGCAATAATACATCTGTTTATCCGGGCTTACGCTGAAAGAGGGAGTTTTTTCCTTATGAAAAGGGCATAACCCAAAATATTGGGAGCCTTTTTGTTTTAATTGAACATAACTGCTTATTACCCGGACTATATCGTTTCCGCTGCGAACATCTTCTATTACATTATCGGGATAATACATACTATCACCACCTGCCTGCATAACCGTAGCCGGAATTATAGGTTTAGATTGTTGCCGAATTCCGGTTAAAATAACTTATGGGTTTAACTGTTGACGATTTGCACAACCTTGTATAAGGTTAATTCGACACGAAATATAATTTCCCTTTAAAAAACTCGAGGAAATATTTTACTGAAATTAAAACCTTGAAGAAGAAAACAGGAACTTCCAAAAAGCGAATAAGAATTGTTCATATAAAAGGAAAATAACCGGCTGTATCTTTATTTCTTTTGCTCGGAAATATAAACTTCGTCTACTGATAATTCTCCGGTTTTTATATATTCCCTACCCAAAAAGTCGCAGCGTTCGTTTTCTACGTTGTCTGCATGACCCTTTACCCAATGGCATTTAACTTTGTGAACAGAGAAAAGGCAGAGTATTTTCTCCCAGAGGTCTATATTTAAAGCCTTGGACTTGTCGCTTTTTAACCAATTGTTTTTCTTCCATTTAAATACCCAACCTTTTTCTATGGCATCCACCACATAACGGGAATCCGAGTATAAATCCACGGAACAAGGCTCTTTAAGTATTTCCAACCCCTTAATAACAGCCATCATTTCCATACGGTTGTTTGTGGTTAGCTTATAACCGCCGGAAAGTTCTTTTCGTTGGTCTTTGTACATTAAAACAACGCCGTAACCGCCCGGTCCGGGATTACCCTGACAGGCACCGTCCGTATACAACACTATATGTTTCATCATAGGTCCTTTCCTGCCGAGCCACAGCCGGCAAAAAGTTTATAAGATTAAGCCCATATACTATTCAGGTCGAATTATTTTGGTTATTTAACGAGTTAAGTAGTAACAAAAGCGTATATTCGTAGTGGTGAGCGACCGGTGTTTTTTTCATAAAAACGCAAAAGCGAACCGTTTACGAAGAATAGATTTTGTTACATTCCTTATGCAATTAAGTATAAAAAAAAATTGCATTTATAAATAATAATGCGAAAGTCTTTATAAAGCAAGAATTATTCAGCAGATGCTTTGGTGATTAAACTTTTTAAGCATTATAATTTCAATTAAAGTAGGTTTCGGGCATAAAACAACAGAAAATAGATTTTACCCCAATCACTTGGCGGAATCAAGAGAAATTTTTGTTTTTGAAAAATGAAGCTTTATGTAAATATTGGAAGAAAAAATAACTAATGTTGTAATCTATGATTTTATACAATATAATTTATATTACTGTAGTTTTTACATTTCTGTAAAATTTGCCGTTTGCCTCATTATTACTTCATTTTTCAGACTTGCCCTATTGACTAAACTTGTCGCAAAGGGTATTATAAAGTGATTATTTGTAACCCAAAATGAATATAAAGGGTGATAATTCATGAGGAGAGGCAAAGGTATAACTGAAAAATCGGTTTATGCTGTGCTCCTTGTAACCGGGCTTTTGGTAATGGGCGTTTTAATGTATTTTTTGATTGGTTTTCAAGATAAACCCATAAAAAATCAAGTTGAAACAGTTGTTGCTTTACCAACTACAGAACCTACGCCGATTTTTACAAGCTCGGTGCAAAGTCAACCCCTGATTGCTCCCGAAGTTTATTCCGCCAAAATTGCAGTGGTTGGGGATTTAATGGTTCATGAATGGCAGTTTCGCGATGCCTATAACTCAAAAACGGATGGCTATGAATTCGATTACTGCTTTGAGGAAGTAAAAAAGTATTTGCAAGATGCCGACCTTACCCTTGGCAACCTTGAAACTACTTTTGCGGGCAAAGAAGCCGGGTATTCTTTTTATCCCACTTTTAACGCACCCGATTCTTTCGGACAGGCATTAAAAAACGCAGGCTTCGACCTATTAACCACAGCCAACAATCATTCAAATGACAAAAAAGAACCGGGAATTGTTCGTACCATAGACGTTTTGGACGAGTTGGAATTAGACCATGTGGGTACTTATAAAACCCAAGAAGCTCGTGATGAAATTATTGTTAAGGATATAAACGGCATAAAAATTGCGTTTTTGTCTTATTCTTACGGAACCAACGGTATACCTCTGACAAAAGGTAAGTGGTTCTTGGTTAACTTGCTGGACAGAGAGCAAATAAAGGTTGATATTAAACGTGCCCGAGCACTTAATCCCGATTTTGTTGTGGTAATGCCTCATATGGGCAACGAATATCAGCAATATCCTGCACAAGATTTTAAAGATTGGGCTCAATTTATGTTCGAATCAGGGGCTGACGTGGTTTTGGCAAGCCATCCTCATGTTTTACAACCCATGGAATACGTGGACATAGAAAATCCGGACGGCACTGTAAGACGATGCTTTGTAATTTATTCTTTGGGTAATTTTATTTCCTCCCAAAGAACAAAACCAAGAGACGAGGGAATCATTCTCAATCTTAATTTTGAAAAAGTTGAAGGCGAAAAAGCCTTTATTAAAAGTGTCTCTTATATTCCTACTTGGGTTAAATGGAAAAATAAAGCCGGTGCCTATGACATCAAAGTTATTTCCGTTTATGATACACTTTCTGCCTATAACCGCGGAGAAAACGTGGATTTACCCAAAGGATCCATAGACAGACTTAGACAGGTTCATAAGGAAATTTCAAAGATATACCTTAATAAAGATATTTCTGCAGAAGAAATGCAAAATGAATATATATTTATGCAACAAGAAAGCAGTTTAAGTTAAAGCTGACTAAGTTAATCCACTGTAATAGCTTAACGATAACGATAGCTGTTTATTATTGAGGAGGCTTTCGGGGTTTCCTCAATGACTTCTTTTATACCGAATAACGTAAAGAGACCGGGTAAGATCGCGGCTCTTTGGGAATAGAGGAAAAACGTGAAAGTTTCGGCAATAATCGTAGCGGCCGGTTTGGGTACCAGATTTGACCCGAATTTACCCAAGCAGTTTCATCGGTTGGACAACAAGCCTATTTTAATCCATAGTTTGGAAAAATTTGAAAATTGCAATAATGTACATGAGATTATTACGGTTACAGCCAAAAATCAAATCCAAAATTGTATGGATTTAATTAGGGAATATAAATTCCATAAAGTAACACAAGTTGTTGAAGGCGGACTTACCAGACAAGATTCCGTATTTTGTGGATTGAGTGCAATACAACAATGTGATATAGTGTTGGTACACGACGGTGTAAGACCGTTTATAACAGAAGAAGATATTAATGAAGTTATCCTTGGCACAGCTCGATACAATGCCTGTATTCCAGGGGTAAAGGTTAAGGAAACCATAAAGCAATGCGATAGTTCGGATAAGGTGATCAGCACCTTGGACAGAGAATCACTGCGCATAATCCAAACTCCTCAAGGGTTTAAATACGACCTTCTTTTAGAGGCGCACCGATACGCCCGAGGCGATAGTATCAATGCCACAGACGATGCGGCTTTGGTAGAGTTAATGGGCATTGATGTAAAAATAATTCAAGGCAGTTACAAAAATATAAAAATTACTACAAAAGAAGATTTAAGTTAATTTTTTTCTCCGTTAATACGGCGGTAAATAACTGCTCAACAAAGGCAAAAACTCATGTCAAAGAAGGCAAAAGCTTAGGTTATATACCTCTGTCAGCCGCCGGAACATTTTTTGGCATGATTTTCATATATAAAGTTATAATGCATCAATTTAAACGCTTCAATTGCAATTTATTTAAAAATAAAGTTTCTAGCGAAGTGTACCTGTTTTTTGAACATATGTAACACAAATCCGGTTACGAAAGGATATGGTGTAATTGAACTCCTTTTAAAACCAATCCGGTTTGAAAAGCTCCCCAATTGCAGAACAGGAAAAACCAGAGGTGAAATCATGAAAATATACATAAATATTGACGGCAGGGAAATTACTGCCTTTAAAGGGCAAACTATTTTGGAAATCGCTCGTAACAACGGCATACAAATACCTACCTTATGCCATAACAAGCAGTTGGTACCAAGCGGTTCCTGCGGTTTGTGCGTTGTGGAAGTTGAAAACAGTCCCAAATTGTTGAGGTCTTGTTCTACTGTGGCTACAGACGGAATGGTGATACTTAGCAATTCCGACGCTGTAAAAGAATCTCGTTCAATGATATTGGAATTATTGCTTTCCGACCATAAGGGTGATTGTACCGCTCCTTGTATGCAAGCCTGTCCCGGTCAAACCGACTGTCAAGGTTATGTTGGTCTTATAGCTAACGGTTGTTATGACGAGGCTTTAAAATTAATAAAAGAACGTATCCCGTTGCCGGGTTGTATAGGCAGAGTATGTCCGCATCCCTGTGAAGATGCCTGCCGCAGAAAAATGGTGGAGGAACCCATAAGCATTGCCCAACTGAAAACATTTGCTGCTCATTTGGATTCTACTTCTCCTTCTCAATACATGCCGGAAATTAAACCCAACACCGGTAAAGAAGTAGCCATAGTAGGCGGCGGCTGTGCCGGTTTGGCTGCTGCATATTTCCTCAGAACTCAAGGACACAGCGTTACTGTTTTTGAAGCTATGGATAAAATGGGCGGTATGTTACGTTACGGAATACCGGAATATCGTCTTCCCAAACAAGTATTGGATTCGGAAATTGAAATAATCGAAAAAATGGGCGTTCTTATGCATGTAAATACAAAAATAGGCGAAGACCTTTCTTTTGATTTCATGCGTGAAACTTTTGATGCTGTGGTTATTTCAATCGGTGCTTGGAAAAGTATTAAATTGGGTTGTCCGGGCGAAGATTTACAGGGAGTTTTCGGCGGTATAGACTTTTTGCGTGATGTTACCCAAAATAATCCTCTGCCTCCGGGAAAACGCGTAGCGGTTATTGGCGGCGGAAATACAGCTATGGATGCCTGCCGTACAGCAATTCGTTTCGGAGCCACATCAGTTTTCAATATTTACAGACGTGGTAAAGACCAAATGCCTGCCGAGCCTTGGGAAATTGAAGAAGCGGAAGAAGAAGGCGTAATCTTCAAATATCTTTCCAATCCGCTGGAAATTATACCCAACGAAGCCGGTGGGGTTTCAAAAATCAGATTGCAAAAAATGCAATTAACTGAACCGGATGACGGCGGCAGACCTGTACCCGTACCCATAGAAGGTGCGGAAGAGCTTCTGGAAGTGGATATAGTAATAGTTGCCATAGGTCAGACTGTTTCTCTTAACGGTTTTAATAAGGTGGAACTTACCAATAAAAAGACCATAGCCTCCGACCAAAAAACATTCAGAACAAATTTGCCCGGAGTTTTCGCCATAGGTGATGCCACAAACAAAGGTGCCAGTATTGCTATCGAAGCCATAGGAGAAGCAAGAGCGGCTTCCGTTGTAATAGGTGCTTATTTGGATGGCATGGATATAAGTTATAAAAAGCCTATATTATTGTCAGACGAAATTCCCAAAGAAAAGTTTGCCGGTCATAAAAAGGCAGCAAGAGTTAAACCGTCTCATTTATCACCGGATGAAAGAAAAGATAACTTCAACGAAGTTTGCTCCGTATACACCCCGGAACAGGCAAAAGCAGAAGCTTCACGCTGTTTGGAATGCGGTTGTATTGCATACCATGAATGTTCCTTGATTAAATATTCAAATGATTACGAAGTATGCCCGGAACGCCTGACAGGTACAACTCACGACCGCACACCGGATACAAGTAACCCCTTTATTACCTACAACCCCAACAAATGCGTACTTTGCCGTATGTGTGTTAGGGTTTGTGATGAGGTAATGGGACTTACTTCACTGGGCTTTGTAAACAGAGGTTTTGAAACTATGGTAACCCGTCCTTGGGGTCTTCCGGCTTCTAAAACCGATTGTATTTCCTGCGGTGCCTGTGCAACAGTTTGCCCTACAGGTGCAATTTCCGAAAGTTTACCCATAGAAAAATCCGTTCCTCTGGAAAAGGAAAGCAAAGTTACCGTTTGCTCATATTGCAGCGTAGGTTGTAAAACCGATATTGAAACCCACGGAAATCTTTTGCTTCGCAGTATGCCCCACGGAGACGAAGGTTTATTGTGTGCAAAAGGCAGATTTGGATTTGGCGAATTGCGTAAGCAAAAAAGAATTACCAAGCCCATGTTCAGCCGTGAGGGAAAATTCTCCGAGCTTACTCTTGACGAAGCTTTAATGTACACTACCAAAAAAGTACAAAGCATTGCCGCAAGATGGGGCTACGATTCTTTGGCGGTAGCCGTTTCTGATAAATATACAAATGAGGAAATTTGGGCTATCAAACAATATGCTCAACGTGTACTAAAAACCGACAACATCACCTGCTTTAACCGCAAACCCGGCGGAATTGTGGATGTTTTGGGCAGGGACGCCTCTACAAACACCTTGGAAGAATTACTGCATACCGATGTAATTATGTTGGTCTGCGACGATATTATGAAAAGCCATACCATAGCGGCTCTTACAGTTAAAAAAGCCGTTGCAAACGGGGCTAAACTTATATTAATCGGTAATAATTCTTCAAGATTGGATGACAGTGCCGCTTATTCTTTCACCGGTTCCGAGACCAATTTGCTCAAGCAAATTCTTAAAGTTGCCACAGAGCAAGGAAACAAAACTGCACAATCCGTAGGTTTTGAAGCTTTGGTTAACGGACTTGAAAGTTTGGAAGTAAGTGAGGACGTAAGAAACGCCGCCTTGTTGTTTGCCAATGCGGAAAAAGCAATGATAGTATTTGAACAAAACACTATTACAATGGATGCGGCTCGTTTGTTGGCTGATATTGCCGTGGTTACCGGTCATATGGGCAAACCCAGACAGGGTATTATTCAATTAAAACCCAATTGCAACAGCCAAGGTTTGGTCGATATGGGTATAGTTGCTTGTGGCAAGACCATATCAAAACGTATACAATCGGGGGCTATCAAGGCATTGTTGATTTTCGGCGAAGATGTGCCTGATTTGGATGTATCCAAGTTGGAATTCCTTATGGTTTCGGACGTAGTCTTTACCGAAACAGCCGAAAAAGCTAACTTACTTCTCCCGGCTGTACCGGCTTATCAAACCGGCGGTACTTATACCAACACCTATCGCAAGGTTCAAGCCGTAAATTCAGCTATTCAACCGGAATCTCACAATTGGCAGTTGATTTCCAAACTTGCCAATGTAAGTGGAAAGGTATTGAACTACGAGAACCAAGAACAAATCCTTAAGGATATTATATACAACACAAAGGTTTACAGCGGTCTTAACAGCGTAGACCTAAGCAAGACAGATTTCCTCAGCGAACCTGTTTTATACACTGACGGATTTAATTTTGAGGACGGTAAGGCACGTCTTATCTTACCGGAAAGCGACCGTTTGTTTAGCGATTACACAAACACCAACGCAATCTACAACAAGTTTATGAACTGTTTGGAAGTTGCCGGTTTGCAATAAAAAAACGACCCCTTTGATGCTGTTGCACCAAAGGGGTTGTTTTCTGTATAAAAGACCTTATATACTTAATTGCATAAGGAAAAGTAACAAAATCTATTCTTCGTAAACGGTTCGCTCTTGCGTTTTTATGAAAAAACACCCGGTCACTCACCACTACGAATATACGCTTTTGTTACTGCTTAACCGGAAATTAAGTAATAGTAGTTCTACATTAAAAAAAGAAAAACCTTGAGGGAGAACCCTTTTTTTTAAGGTTTAAAAAGTTTTCTCCCTCATACTAATTCCATTTAAATAGTAAGCAAAGTATGGAATTAGTCATAAACTCACTCTTTCCCAAAAAGCCGAATATAAAATCGTTTATCTAACGTTTATCTAATTTTAAAGTAGATTTACTATAATTTCCATACATAGATTTATACTTAATTGCATAGGGAATAGCTATTAAGTATATTTATAAAACCTGGGAACTCTTCCCGAAATGCCGCAAAGGATTTCATAGTTTATGGTTTCAGACTGTTCCGCAAGGTCGTCTGCGGTAACTGAAATGCCTCTGTCTTCGCCGATTAGGATTACCATATCACCCGGTTTTACTTCCTCAGGTATATCTGTAACATCGCATACAAATTGGTCCATGCAGATTACGCCAACAATGGGAGCATATTGCCCGTGGATTATTACTTTTCCTTTTGCAGAGAATTTACGCAGATAACCGTCCGCATATCCTATAGGAACCGTAGCAAGGACAGTTTTTCGCTCTGTGATAAATTTTGAAGAATAACTGACCGGAAAACCCTCATCAACGACTTTTACATGGCTGACTTTAGCCTTTAACGAAAGGGCAGGCTGCAAACCTCGGTTTACAAACTTTTCATGTGTCGAAGGGGTTAAACCATATAAAGCAATTCCAAGGCGAACCATGTTAAACCAAGTATCCTTCTCGGCAAGTATGGCGGCTGAATTTGCAGCGTGTTTATATTTAAAGCGGCAACCTTTTTTTTCCAAATTTTTTATTAAGTCTATAAAACTTTGATTTTGACGTGCTGTAAAATCTGCCTCCGGTTCATCGGCTTTGGCGAAGTGAGTAAAGATACCTTCTATGTTTAAACCTTTAAGCTGAAAAGCTTGAAGGACTTCGTTTTCCGTCTGTTCATTTACCAAAAGCCCCAATCTGCCCATGCCTGTATCGATTTTAATATGTACGGAAGCAACAGTGCTGTTTTTCAGGGCAACTTGGGAAAGTGTATTGCAATCGTTTAAGGAAAACATAGTCAGAGTAATATTATAATCAAGGGCAAATTGAAAATCCTCCGGAGGGGTCCAACCCAAAACAAGTATGGGCTTGGTAACGCCGCCTTTTCGCAGCTCTATTGCCTCTCCCAAAAAAGCAACTCCAAACCAATCTACCGGGGATTTCTCCAGTTCCTTGGAAACAACAACTGCTCCATGTCCGTAAGCATCAGCCTTTACCACAGCCATTACTGCGGTTTCGGGGTTAATGCTTTTTTTAATTATTTCATAGTTGTGTTTTATTTTTTGCAAGTCTATTTCAGCATACACATGACGTAAATATTCCATTTTATCACCGAATTTTTTAGCAAACAATGAGCTGATATTTTACATTAAATCTATTAATGTTTGCTTTATTTTAAAAGAACCCGTCTTTTTTATAAGTAAGGAAAAGCCTTCTTTTCAGTATTGAAAAGGGACAGGAAAGATTTATCTTTTTTGGTTTGATTTAAAGGAAATTGTTTAAAATTATATCTTAAAAATCAGCTTCTGTCAAAGTAAAGAGCCGGTTTCTTATAAATTTATTGACTAAATAAAAAGCCTTTATGGTATAATACAATTATTGCTAATTAACGTGAGATTATCCAACAGGGTTTTAACCGATACGTTGTAATTTCATGTTTATAGAGGGTTGCTTTCTTGGCTTAGATTTGCAAAGGAAGTTGGCTCTAAAGCCTTTATTTTTCCTAAAGTTATACTTATACTTAATTGCTTGTTAAGTAGTAACAAAAGCGTATATTCGTAGTGGTGAGCGACCGGTGTAAAAATGCAAGAGCGAACCGTTCACGAAGAATATCTTTTGTTACTATCCTTTTGCAATTAAGTATAGTTAAGTATATTTATATTCAGCAAAAAAATAAAAATTGAAGGTGATAGATTTGAACGTAAAAAAACGCAACGAAGTTGAAGACAAGTTTAAGTGGCGTATTGAAGATCTATATGAAAACAACGAAAAATGGGAAGAAAGTTTTAAAGACTTGGAAAGTCTTATAGCGGAATTCGAAGGTTTTAAAGGGAAAATGGACAACGCCGGAACCCTGGGCGATTGTTTAAGAAAACGTGACAAAGTAGCAGAACAATTGCATCGTCTCTATGTTTATGCCAATATGAGATTGCATGAAAACGCCGGCGACGACTTTTATCAAGGTCTTTCCGACCGTGCGGAATACTTGGCAACCCGTTTTTCTATGGCTACTTCCTTTATAGAGCCGGAAATTCTCCAATCGGACGAAGCAAGAATAAAGCAATATCTGTCCGAAAACCAAGACTTGGCGGTTTATACCCATTATTTCAATGATTTGTTGCGTTTGAAAAACCACGTACAAACTCCCGAAATCGAAGAGTTATTGGCTTCGGCTCAAGAAATAGGTCAGGCTGCGGACAATATTTTCGCCATGATTAACAATGCGGATATACGTTTTGGCAAGGTTAAAAATGACGAGGACAAAGAGGTGGAAGTAACCCATGGGCGTTATATGAGCCTGTTGGAGTCTCGTAATCGTGAAGTCCGTATACAAACCTTTAACACTTATTACGATTCCTATATCAAGCAAAAAAATACCCTTGGAGCAACCTATAATTCCAGCGTAAAAAAAGACGTGTTTTTCGCCCGTTCCAGAAAATTCGGTTCGTCTTTGGAAATGGCGTTGTCCACTTACAATATACCCAAGGAGGTTTACACCAACCTTATTGCGGCGGTTAATGAATATCTGCCAAGTATGCACAAATATATAAGCATACGCAAAAGAATACTTAACGTGGGTGAATTACATCCCTACGACTTATACACTCCCATAGTTCCCGAAGCCAACACAGCCATAAATTACGAGGATGCAAAGGCTACTGTTTTAAAATCTCTTGAGCCTATGGGTGCGGAGTATTTAGATAAAGTTAAGGAAGCCTTTGACGGCGGTTGGATAGATGTATACGAAAATCAAGGTAAACGTTCCGGTGCTTATTCCTGGGGAGCCTTTGGATGCCATCCCTATATTTTGATGAATTACGACGAAAAAATCAACGATATGTTTACCCTGACTCACGAAATGGGTCACGCTATGCACAGCTATTTCGCATGGTCAACCCAGCCTTATATTTACCACGATTACACCATTTTCCTGGCTGAAATAGCCTCTACGGTAAATGAGTGTCTATTAATGGATCATTTGCTGAAAACCACAGAGGACCAAGTTCAAAAACGTTATCTTATCAACTACTATTTGGAACAATTCAGAGGAACGGTATTCCGTCAAACCATGTTTGCGGAGTTTGAATTGATTACTCATGAAATGGTCGAAAAGGGCGAACCGCTTACAGCCGCATCTCTGTCCAAGGTATACAGAAGCCTTAACGAAAAATACTATGGAAGCGAATTGGTAATAGATTCTGCCCTTGATATGGAATGGTCACGCATACCCCATTTCTACAATGCTTTCTATGTTTACCAATATGCTACCGGTTTTTCGGCAGCGGTGGATATTTGCAACAAGATTCTAAACGAAGGCAACGAAGCCGTAACAAAATATATCGATATGCTTAAAGGCGGTTCTTCGGATTATTCCATAGAATTGCTTAAAAAAGCCGGCGTTGATATGACCACACCGGAGCCTATAAAAGAGGCACTCAAAGTATTTGACGGGCTGTTAAAGGAATTTGAATAAAAATATTTGAATAAAAAAGTGAGTGTCCGCAAGAAATTGTGGGCACTCATTTCTATACTAATTCCTAATAAGATGAAGGACAAAATGGAATCATTTCTAATATCCAAATCAGGGGGTACTTATGAGCGATTGTATTTTTTGTAAAATAATAGAAGGTAAAATACCTTCATATAAACTCTACGAGGATAAAAATTTTATAGTAATTCTTGACCGTTTTCCGTCTGCCTTGGGGCATACCTTGATTATACCCAAGGTTCATGTCCGCGATATATTTGAACTGGATCCTGAGCTTGCCGGGGAATTATTTTCCCTTGCAACAAAAATTGCTAAGGCACTCAAGGCAACCGTCAATCCGGAGGGCCTTAATATATTGCAAAATAACGGTGCTGTGGCGTCCCAAACGGTAATGCACTTCCATATGCACCTAATTCCTCGTTACTCTGACGATAAAATCTGTATTTCTTGGCAAAATCTTGACCCATCCGAGAGTGATTTTCAAAAAATTTTAGAAAAATTTATGGAATTTGTTTAATGCACTTGATTTATTTTTATAATTGATGTACAATAATCCTACTACACAATAGGAGGTGTACATAGTGGCATATGTTATTAATGATGAATGCGTAAGCTGCGGAGTTTGCGAATCAGAATGTCCTTCTTCTTGCATTTCTGAAGGCGATTCCAAATACGTTATCAATCCCGAAGAATGTACTTCTTGCGGTGCCTGTGCTGACGTTTGTCCCGTAGGTGCTCCCAACGAAGCATAATAACCCATAATACCAACATATTTGTGTATGGGGGTGTACTGATTATATTCAGTACATAGCCTGTGAATTGCGGTTTGACTTTTCGGTTCAACCTAATTTCACAGGCTTTTTCATGTGCATTTTAGGGTATAACGGAAAATTAAAAATTAGGTGCATTTTTTAATATTACAAAAATGCACCTAATTTAAGTTTAATACAAACCCTAATCTTTTAATTCTTTTAGCAATTTTTTTAATGCTTTTTTTTCAATTCTGCTTACATACTCTGCCGGTTCGTTAGGTACAAAAAAATTTGTGTGCCTAAACCGTAAAAGGTGACTTAAAGGTCCACTTTATGTTAATGTTACCTACGGAGTTCACATACACTGATTCTATAAGAACTTCGATTATTTCTTTTGTTAAGCTTAAATTATCGGAGTTACCGCTATCATCTGACCTTTGAGAAGAAAGGGACAGATTCTTTAATTGGGACAGTTCTTTTTTTGTATTCTCCAAGCTTTTTTCTGACAGGGTTCGTATTTCACTGTACTTATTAGGGGATATTAAGCCCTTTTTATACTTTTCATATGAATTTAGTAGGTTAATATTCAGTTTGTCAAGTTTCCTCATTAAAATCGAAATTTCTTTATCGTATGCATTATGAGATTTAATATCGTTTATTAAGTTAGATTTAGAAAAATCGCTTTCCGTTAAGTCGATTAATATTTTCAAAAATATCTGTACTGCTGTTAAAATTTGCTTTTCTTTGATTTTTTCATTATAGCACTTGTATTGTGAAGTAAATCTTCGTGTGCGGCATATATAATATGCGTTTTCTTCCTCAGAACACCTGCGTCTTACCGGGGCACGGTTGCATTCTTGACAGTATAGCTTTCCGGAAAGAAGCCGTTGTGGGTATCTTTTGTAGGAATGGTGTTTTATTGTGCTGTTTACTGTACGAAAAATTTCCGGGGAAATTAAGGCGGGGTGTGAATTGGGTACGATGTATTGTTGGGCTTCGGGTACTATGACGGCTTTTCGACTACCTACGTTTTTGGGCTGTGTTTTTCCGTAAACGGCTGTTCCGGTGTAGCGTTGGTCGCTTAAAATTCGGACTACGGTTGAAGCCGTCCAGAATGCATCTGCCCGGGATTTATGATTTTTTAAGCCGGATTTTCTTTGAGTATTAAGGCTTTGAGGAGAAGGAACGCTTTCTTGGTTCAGTATTCTTGCAATTTGAGTTTTAGGGATATTTTCCGCGGCCATTTGGAAAATACGTGTTACGATGACTTGAGTTTCTTCGTCCGGTTCCAATTTATTTTTATGGACTGTGGATTTTTTATAGCCGTAGGGTGCAAAAGCGGTTATAAATTTGCCGTTGCTTGCCTTAAATTGTCTTATACTTTTTATTTTTTTTGATAGGTCTTTGCTGTAAATTTGGTGTATCAAATTTTTAAATGCTGTATCCAAACCGGGAGCGGCGTTTTTGCTGTCGAAATTATCGTTAACGGAAATAAAGCGTATACCCATAAATGGGAAAATTTCCTCTATGTAACTGCCCACTTCAATATAATTTCTTCCCAATCGGGATAAATCCTTTACAATAATACAGTCTATTGCTTTTTCCTTTACAAGCTCCAGTAATGCCTTTATGCCCGGGCGGTTAAAATCCGTACCGCTATAACCGTCATCGGAAAAGGTAAGTATTTCAGCGTTGGAAAATTCGGGTCGGGTTTCAATATAGTATTCCAGAAGCATTCGCTGACCGATTATGCTGTTGCTTTCACCGGCTTCCTTTTGTTCATCCTCATCGGACACCCTTAAATAAAGGGCGATATTATAAGTTTCAGTCATGGATGCCTTCCTTTTCAGATAAGCCAAATCCTACTTTATTATTTAAATATGGAACAAAATCATCGGAAAAATTAAAGAAAATTTTAACTTTACCCTTATATAAGTAAATATTTTTAATAAGTTTCATTCTTATGGGAATTTCATCAGCTTCGGTAATGGATTCGTCAGTGTTCATATTTTGCTTTTGTATACAGATGATCTTACTGTTATATAAGAATATTTTTTTTCGATAAGAGCTTATAAAATCGTTAAATGAATCTATGGAGATAACTCGGTATTTTAGTTTTTCATACATATTGTTTTTTAATATGTCTAAGCTGCGGATTTTCTTGTTTAATAAGAAAATCTCTTTATTAAGCTTAGTATTTTCCGGTAAATTACTGTGTTTTTTTTCATCAGTCAATAAATTTAGAAAAATATCAAGCAGTCTATGCAATAATTCCGCCAATTTATCTTCGGCTATACTTTTTGATGGGCAAATATCGGTTTTTTTATATTTATTTGGGCAGTAGAGTCTGTAAATGAGCTTGTTTTTTGCTTTGCTGAAATAACCCGAGGAACGAACCGAGAAACCTCCGCAATATCCGCAAATTGCAAGCCCTTTGAAAAGATTAACCGGTTTCTCACCGGAAGTTATATTTGAATTATCCGATTTTGAGAAGCGGTTGTTATTTGAAAATGTTTTTTGTACGGTATCAAAGGTAATTTCATCTATAATAGCCGGGTGCGTATTGGTTATAGTTTGCCTTTGTTCTGCCGGGATTGGAGTTTTTTTACCCTTTGGTGAAGATTTCTCGAACTTTCTTACAACCAAGCAACCTTTATATATAGGATTTTTTAATATATTCATAACCGTAGAAGCGTGCCAAAGGCTATGTTTTTTTGGTTCGTCATTTGTAAGTCCTTTTAGGACAAGGAATTGGGATGGAGCGGGTATGGCTTTGTCATTAAGCCGGCGAGCAATTTCGTTGCATCCCAAACCCTGTAATCGTAGCCGGAAAATTTCCTTAATGATAATTGCGGTTTCATCATCGGTAATTAAACGGTTTTTGGATTCCGGGGATTTTTTGTATCCCAAAGGAGCATATTTCCCCATGAATTCTCCCTTTCTTTTTTTTACATCAAGTACTGCTGAGATTTTTTTAGAAATATCATTAGCATAAAGGTCATGTACCAGAGATTTTAAGGACATGGAAAGAGCTTGATTTTGGGTAACAAAATTGCTGTCGTAATTATCGTTTACGGAAATAAATCTTACCCCCGGATAAGGGAAAATATTTTCCAAGCAGTTACCTGTCTCTATGTAATTCCTGCCCAAACGGGAAAGATCTTTAACCGTTATGCAGTCTATCAAGCCTTTGTTTATATCCTCAAACAAGCCGGTTAAACCCGGTCTGTCAAAAACGGTTCCGGAAATGCCGTTATCTGTATAGGTTTTACAGTGCATCAGATAGGCTCTATGGGAAATAAAATCTTGCAGGAATTGTATTTGATTTTCTATTGAATCGCCTTGGCTATCCTCGGCGGACAATCTTGCGTAGATAGCGGTTTTGTATACTTTTTCGGGCTTTGTATTGGTATTTTTACGACTTTTCCTAGCCATATCTCACAGTCCCTTAATCTTAACCATATTCATGTTTAAAAGAGAATTCAATTCTGATTCGGCATTTAT
This sequence comes from uncultured Defluviitaleaceae bacterium, assembly GCA_964468805.1. GTDB lineage: Bacteria > Bacillota > Clostridia > Lachnospirales > WRBF01 > CAYXWM01. Next base: position 34,005 of record CAYXWM010000007.1, on the reverse strand, counting down.
TTATAACGGTAATACTGTTTATCAAGGAAATAAGCAAAGGTCTTGTTAATTGATACAAGTTATTTTCCGGCTCTCGAGGACATTTATATGAGACACTTCTCAGAATACTATCGAAATAACTTTCTATTTTTATTAATGCTTCTCCGATTTCTTTGCATATTTCCTTATAGTTTTCCTTTAAGGATATATAGTCATTGTCATTTAAAACACCTGTTTTATAGTCTTCGTAAAGGCATGAGATTAGTTTTTCGTATTTACTTAATTCCCTGCTCTTGAGATCCCTTAATTTTTGCAAATTATCCGTTTCTCTTTTATATGGAAGAATATTCTCATAATGAGACAGTTCGTTTCGGTCGCTGAACAGTTTTATATAACTGTTTATTACATCATGAATACACTCATTTAATGAGCTTTCCCGGATTTTATTCTTGTTATTGCAAAGAGCCGAGTTTGTTTTATTGGTTGAACAAGTAAAATAAACATAGACCTTACCTTGTGATTTTACGGGTTTGCGTATCATATTTTCTCGGCAAATGGGACATAACAAAAGACCGGAAAGAGGGCATAGGGTGTTGTTGCCGGGAGAAGTACGGGTGTCGGCTTGGGTTGTTTTGTTGATAAGGTCGAAATCCTCTTTTGAAATTATGGGTTCGTGAGTATTTTCAACCCTTATCCACTCGTTCTTGGGAATTTTTATCCGCTTTTTAATTTTGTGACTTGCTGTGGTTTCCTTGCCCTGAACCATGGTTCCCGTGTAAATCTCGTTTTCCAAGATTCTCCCTATGGCTGTAGGCGACCATTTTGCCAAGGGCTGTAATTTAAAACCCGTGAAATATAATTGATTTAACAGCCTTTTATGTTCCAATGGAGAAGGTACACCTAATTCGTTTAAGTCCCGGGAAATTTTTTTATTGCTGTATCCCATAGCCTTCATCTTAAAAATTTTTCTTACCGTTTCCGCTGCGAACTCATCTATTATGGGTTTATGCCGGTTGGTTTCGTCTCGTAAATATCCGTAGCAGAAAAACGAACCCATAAAATCTCCGTGTTTTTGGCGTATTTGGATTTGGCTTCTGATTTTAATTGAAATATCTCGGCTGTAAGCATCATTTAGCAGGTTTTTAAAGGGTATGAGAATTTCGTCGCAGCGGTTTTTTTTATCCGCACTGTCGTAATTATCGTTAACAGCTATGAATCTTACGCCCAAAAAGGGAAAAATTTGTTCCAAATATCTACCTGTTTCTATGTAGTTTCTTCCGAAACGGGATAGGTCTTTTACGACGATACAGTTAATCTCTCCGGCTTTAATATCTTCAAGAAGTTCCTGTAATCCCGGTCGATTAAAACTGACACCGCTGTAACCGTCGTCTATCCTTTCGGAGCAAAGAATAATATCGGGCTTATCCTTTAAAAAGGAGCGGATAAGGTCTCTTTGGTTGGAGATGCTGTTACTTTCGTATTTGTCGCCGTCTTCTTTGGATAAACGAATATAAGCCGCAGCCTTATATTTTTCCGGTTGGGGTAGTTGCATAATAACCTCCCGAATTGGCTTATAACCGGGTTATACGCAGGTATTGTTTTAACCTGTCGTCCAAAGACACATCGTCCTCGGAAAATACACATTCAACCGTAATATCCCCACATTTAAAAAGATACGGATTATCGATTTGTCTGATAAAATCAATAATCCGCTCTTCTTTGGGTAAATCTTGATTAATTTTTATATCTCTTATATCACGAAGATTATGGGTATTAAGATGCTCATGCTCCATATTAAATGCCTCCTTATGCTACAAAATATCTATAAAACTATATTCGCCGGTTATTATGTCCTATTCCCATTACAGAGGTTTAAAATAAATTACTTTAGTTACGCTTAAAGGATAAATTGTATTTGGTACAATTTATCTAAAACCGCTATAACATTTTTGAACAAACTTCATAAAATATAAAAAACAGAGTTTGGGGGTATATTCATGCCTAAAATCGCGGTATTTGCAGGTCATGGGGGTTCGGATCCCGGAGCTGTTGCCAACAACTTGCAAGAAAAGGATTTGAACTTGGCTTTATCAAATGAAGTGTCCAAAATACTAAGGCAGAGAGGCTATGAAGTAATAAACAATCGCACCACCGACGTTAACAGGAGCATAACCGGTGATGCTTATATGGCAAACAGAAACAATGTTGATGCCATGGTTGAAATTCATCAAAACAGCAATTTCGGAACGCCGGGCAGCGGAACCGAAGCATTTTACAGCGTTAAGGATACCGGAAAAGGCAAGGCTCTGGCAGAGGCCATTAACAACAACATTGCGGCATTGGGATTTCCAAACAGGGGTATCAAAACTCGCACAAATGCAACCGGTGAAGACTCCTTGGGTATTTTAAGGCTTACAAACGCTCCATCGGTTTTGGTAGAAACATCATTTATCAACAATCCCCAGGACATGGCGAGATTTGATGTTAATAAAATTGCAACAGCCATAGCAAACGGAGTAACTCAAGTATTTCCCGTATCCGGCGCACCGTCCGGCGGCGGCACTCCAAGCGTACCTCCTTCTACACCCACGTCAGGCGACCCTGTAGTCAGAAATATTCAATCCACATTAAATCAAAGATACAACGCCGGGTTAGCCGTAGACGGCAAAGCCGGGGCAAAAACAAAACAAGCACTGGTAAAGGGCTTGCAAACCGAATTAAATCGTCAATTTGGAGCAAATTTGGTTGTGGACGGTTCCTTTGGGCCGGCAACGAAAGCTGCAACCAAGAGCTTCAGAAGAGGCACAAGAGGCAATATAATTTATCTTATCCAAGCCGCTCTATATATCAAGGGCTATTCCATAGACCCGGATGGAGTATTCGGACCACAAACAGAAGCTGTAGTCAGGTCATTCCAGAGAAATAACGGCTTAACCGCAGACGGAGTGGTTGGACCTCAAACACAGTATGTATTGTTCCGATAAACACGTAAATTCATTTAGACTAAAGCAAATCTCCATCTAACAAAAAACAAAACCGCCTCTGTATACGTTGATATGTATGCTGATTCCATTTTAAACAGAGGACAAAAATAATTGATTTTTTCCAACGGTTCAAGGGAAAAACGATTATTTTTGTCCTTCATCTTATATGTAATTAGTATATTCAGACGGCGGTATAATTTTTATGGGATAAATGACCTATTTCCGGGTTTTTCTTTTTTGCCCTATAATCACAGCAGGGTAAGAGCGTGAAATCCCCAACAACTCGGCTATTTCCCGTTGGTTAAGTTCGTCGCAACCTTCCAGCCCGTACCTTAGTTTTATAACGGTACGTTCCCTGCCTTTGAGTACTTGCTTGATTTTGTCATGCAATAACTTAACCTGGATTTTAAGACCGACTTGTTCGTCTACGCTGTCCTTATCGTCAGCGATTTTTTCCTCCATGGTAACTTCGTTGCCTTCCTTATCCACACCAATCGGTTCCTGAAGATAAAGCATAAAATTGTGCTTTTTACTTGCTCTAATAAACATGAGTATCTCGTTTGCTATGTTGGTTTATGTGACACATTTAAATATTTTAAAACAGATTACAATTAATCCTTGAAGAATACAGATGAATTGCAATTTGTTTTGGTTTTATTAAAATTAAACTACTACAACTAACAAGATAATTACTGAATACCGATATTAACATAACGCTAAAGTTTTTTATAGAAATCTTTACAGTTATTATTTGGATATAGGAATCAAAACAGAAATAAGTCAAATAATGGAGGGATTTATTTGGATTTAACAATTAATATATTAATAATTTTGAGCGTTACATTTTTAATTTTCTATGCCCCAAAAATACGTAATAAAATAAATGTAAGTCAAAGAAAGATAAGGATATTAAGTTATATAACGGCTGCAGCATTCCTTGTTACACTTCTGTTAACAGATAGATATAATTCAGATTACTTTAAAACTTTAAGATTTATTGTTTTTACAATACATATTGTTATTTCAAGAGTTGCAAAATAAAATGGGGCGTTGCCGTTTGCAACTCCCCTTAATATTTAAGCTTTATTCTTCTCTGTTGTATGCATCTACATAGTTATATTTGTGAGAGTACCGGATATTTGGCTCCGAAATTTGTTTGGTAGGTATAGATGTCTATATGATGGAAATTGCATTTTTGGTTGATTGATCGCTTATATTGTCAATTAAATAACCTCTCCCATTAATGCGACACCGCATCAAAATGCATATCATGCCTTTATACGAATTTCATGTTCAAGAGAAATAAACAATGCTTCTGTTTCCTTGTCACTTAGCTTTAAGCCTTCGATATATTTTACTGCCGCGGAACAGTGAAAAGATGCTATTTCCTTGCTGATATATTTCAGTGTTTCTTCATCTGTTGGATTATGTATAATTGCTTTTTTGAACATAGATACATCACCCGGATTGATTAATACTTAATCTTATGGAGTTCCGGGAATGTCTTATTCAAAAGAATTTAATGAACAGTACTTGTAAGTATAGGCGTAATTCGATTAACAACCGGTAACGGTAAGAATAGGCATCTGTATCAAAATGATACAGATGCCTACTGCTTTGTTGCCAACTAAATAAAACGTTACTCGAATACAGAATTACTTGTAGTTATTACACATTTGCCGGTATAATTAATTACATGAATCTGTACAAAATAATAAAATAACCGGTGATTTTAAAGAAATGCTTGATTTTTTTTTGGGATTTTATTATACTGAGTGTATCAAACAAGACAGAATTTTGTATCAAAATGATACTATCCGTGCGAGGTTAATCATGAAGCGAGAAGATCAGGTATACCAAGTTTATGTGAAAATATTAAAAGAAGAGTTAGTGTCAGCCTTGGGTTGCACAGAACCTATTGCTATTGCTTTTGCAAGTGCAAAGGCTAGGGAAATTTTGGGGCGTTTTCCCAAAAAGATAGTCGCCGAGTGTTGCGGAAATATTATTAAAAATGTTAAGGGCGTAATAGTTCCCACCACCAAAAACCTCAGAGGAATACAGGCGGCAGCCATAATCGGTGCGGTAGGCGGAGATGCTTCTCGTGAGCTTGAAGTTCTTACAACCGTAACTCCCGATCATCTGCAGCAGACTAAGGCATATATAGAGCAGGGATTGTGTGAAGAAAAACAGCTTCATACTCCGGCAAAACTGCATATTATCGTTCGTATGTATGCGGACGAGCATGAGTCAATGGTGGAAATTATACATAAACACACCAATATAGTTCGAATGGAAAAAGACGGTGAAGTTCTGGTGGATTTGCCCTTCTCAGCTACAGAGACGGACGAAGATACAAAAGACCGAGATTTATTGAATATTGCCGATATTTACGACTTTGCCAATACGGTAAATGTTGAAGATGTCGGGGAAACACTTCAAAGACAAATCGATTACAACACCGGCATAGCCCAAGAAGGGTTATCGGGATATTACGGGGCTAATGTAGGTATGACCCTATTAAATTCTTACGGAAATGATGTTAAGGTTCGTGCCAAAGCGGCGGCGGCAGCCGGTTCCGATGCACGTATGAGTGGCTGCGAAATGCCGGTGGTTATAAATTCGGGTAGCGGAAATCAAGGAATGACCGTTTCTCTGCCGGTTATAGAATATGCCAAGGAATTGTCCGTTACCCAAGAACGACTTTATCGTGCCTTGTGCATAAGCAACCTGGTCAGTATTCATCAAAAAAGCAAAATCGGCAGACTTTCCGCATATTGCGGAGCGGTAAGCGCCGCTACAGGAGCCGGAGCAGCCATAGCGTATCTTCATGGCGGCGGTATAAAAGAAATTTCTGAGACAATTATTAACACATTAGGTAATGTTTCCGGTATAATTTGTGATGGTGCCAAACCTTCCTGTGCCGCAAAGATAGCCTCCAGTGTGGATGCGGCAATTTTAGGGTTTATGATGTCTAAGCAAGGGCGTTGTTTTCACGTTGGAGAAGGTATAGTTAAGGAAAGCGTGGAATCAACCATTGACAGTGTTTCGGAAATTGCTAAGTACGGTATGAAGCAAACCGATACAGAAATCCTTCGATTGATGGTGGAAGAGTAAGTAAACGCTTTATGACAAAACAGCGATTTGACGTTTACTCAAAAGTTCATTCAGGCAGTGGCATCAGCTATCTGCCTTTAATGAAAAATTAAAACAAACGAAAGGAGATTGGTTGATTTTTATACTTAAATGCATAAGGAATAGTAAAAAGGCTATTCTTCGTAGACGGTTCGCCCTTACGTTTTTATGAAAAAGAACACCGGTCGCTCACCACTACGAATATACGCTTTTGTTACTACTTAACCGGAAATTAAGTATAAGTAATCTACCAAAAGTGATTATGAAGAAAATATTGGCAATTATCTTGGCTTTAACAGTTATATCTTTATCAATCGCCGGATGCGCCGGCAATCCGGAAACAAAACCGGATGCAGGTAACAATCAATCCGCAGCTACCGATACTCCGGATGCGGCTTCCTCAGGCAACGTAATTAAAATTGCCGTTGCCGCTCCCATGACCGGCGACAACGCCGAGTACGGCAAAGGCTTTCTTAATGCAGCACAAATGAAAGTTGATGAATGGAATGCCAATGGCGGCGTGCTTGACAGCAATATAGTTATCGAAGCTTATGATGATAAAAACGCCTCCGAAGAAGCTGCTTCCATAGCTCAAAAGATTGTTTCCGAAGGAAACATCATAGGCGTAATAGGACACTTCTCCTCCGGTGTTTGTATGACAGCCGCTCCTACATATCAAGAAAACAAGATCATCGAAATTTCTCCCTCCGCTTCACATCCGGACTACTCCGGCATTGGTGACTTTATCTTCCGCAACAACACAGTTATCAGTGTAGAAGCAGCGGCAGGTTTGGACATAGCCATTAACGACCTTGGCAAAAAGAATATCGGTATTATCTCTATCAAAACCGACTGGGGCACCAATACCTCTACTATTGTTAAAAGTTTAATAGAAGAAAAAGCTTCTTCCGGTGTAAAAATGGTTGCCCATGAAGAAGTAATGGAAGGCTCCGACGACTACAGCCCGGCTATTACAAAATTAAACGAGGCAGGTGCTGATGTTGTAATCTGCGTTGGTATGTACAGTCTGTTGGCTCCGGTTGCTAAACAATACAAACAAATCAATCCCGACATAGCTTTAGTTGGTTTCTCAAACGCATACAGCCAACAATTGATTGAATTGGGCGGTGCAGCGGTAGAAGGCGTAAGATTCCCCGTAATCTTCTTCTCCGGCTCCGATAATCCCGAAATTAAAAAATATGTAGACACCTTTACCGAAAAATACGGTGCGGCACCCAGTGCATTAACTTCTCAAGCTTATGACTCTACCGGAATGTTGCTGGAAGCAATCAAAGCGGCAGGAAGCACTGATTCTCAAAAGGTACGCGACGAGTTAAACAAGCTTCAATATGCCGGCGTAACAGGCGACACCAAGTTTGATGATAACGGCGACGTTCAAAAAAGCTTTGTTAAGGTTATGGTTAAAGACGGAAATTTCGTTGAGGCTAACTGATATTGTTAAGAATTGCAGTAAGTTATATTAATAAAATTTGGTTTGAAACACTGTTTCCGCATTAACTATACTTAATTGCAAAAGGAATAGTAACAAGAGCTATTTTTCGTGAACGGTTCGCTCTTGCGTTTTAAGAAAAAAACACCGGTCGCTCACCACTACAATATACGCTTTTGCTACTACTTAACAAGGAATTAAGTATACTCGGAATCCATCAATTATTCCTGTTTTTTGCACCATAAACGGTGTATACCGGACGCTTCGCCGGAATTAAACAAACAATTGCCAAAGCCGGCGAAGCCGCTTCAAATCGCTTAACACTTGAGGCGTGGAAATGGGATCCGGAAAAAATTCGGAAGAAGGAGTAAATTGTGCGTTAAGCGACAATTGTGATATGTGTGATATTACAGCAATTAATTAACGGATTGGCACTGGGCATGGCTTATGCTTTGATTGCCGTGGGTTATTCACTGGTATTTGGAATTTTGCGTCTGATTAATTTTTCCCATGGCTCCATATATGCCTTTGGTTCGCATATTGCGTTGTTGTTCATCGGGTATAGTTTCGGAGTACTTCCCGCTATTTTAATGAGCGTGTTGTTTACGGGCTTGCTGGGGATCCTTATCGATAAAACTGCCTTAAAGCCTTTACGTCGCAAAAATTCCCTGCCCATAGCGGCTTTGATTACCACAATCGGCGTTTCCAATATTATTCAAAACTTATTGATGATTTATTTCGGCAGTGAAAAAAAATCGTTCCCTGCGTTGTTTGACTTTGGCATGGTTACTGTTGGGGATATTCAAATAAACTCCGCACAGCTTATGATGTGTTTGGTATCCGTTGTTTTATTGGTTATACTGACTTTGATTATTAACCGCACCAAAATAGGTCTTGCCATGCGTGCAACCGAACAAAATACAAAAGCCGCCAATTTAATGGGAATTAATGTGGATTTTGTCATATCATTCACCTTCTTTCTGGCAGGTGCTTCCGCTGCAATAGCAGGGGGTCTTATCAGCAGCTATTATCAAATCGTTTATCCCACAATGGGCTTCATGGCAGGACTCAAAGCCTTCTCTGCGGCGGTGCTGGGCGGTATCGGTTCCTTAGTGGGCTCTATCATCGGCGGATTGGTGGTCGGTGTTTCGGAAAGCTTTGCCGCAACCTTTTTAGGCTCTACCTATCGAGATTCCATTGCGTTTATTATCTTAATCATAGTGCTGATTGTTAAACCTACCGGATTGTTTGGTAAGAAAGGTATCAATAAGGTGTAGCTTATGAAAAATTCATCCGAAAAAAACCAAGCAGATCAAACTAAACGTAACTCGGGAGTTATTTATCAAACAGAATCTTTTCTGCACCGTTATCGGATACAGGCTTGGTCTGTAACCGCCGTAATCCTGTTGGCATTGCCTTGGTTGGGTTTAAACCAATATATAATGCGTATTTTGATTATGATTGGAATCTATTCAATTTTGGCTATAGGGCTTAATTTGCTTACCGGTTATACCGGGCAAGTATCTTTGGGCCACGCCGGGTTTTACGCTATCGGTGCATATACAGCCTCATTACTCATGATAAATTTCCAAATGAATTTTTTATTTGCCATGTTTGCCGGTGCTTGTTTGGCGGCATTATGCGGATTGTTTCTGGGTCTGCCTACCCTAAGGCTCTCGGGAAGTTATCTAACCATTGTAACCTTGGGATTTGGGGAAATAGTTAAAATGGTCTTAATGAATTGGGATACCGTAACCAACGGTACCTTGGGGATTAAAAACATTCCCAAACCCGAATTTTTTGGCTTTAAACTTACCCTTGCCAACAACGGGCTTTATTATCTCATGCTGATATTGGTGCTTTTGACCGGTCTTGGTTGCGTAGCTTTGATTAAATCTCGTACGGGACGTGCTTTTTTATCCATTAAAGAGGACGAACTGGCGGCAACCATGATGGGCATTAAAACCACAAGCTTTAAAGTACTTGCCTTTGTAATTTCAGCCTTTATCACAGGTATAGGCGGAGCATTTTATGCTTCTCTGGTAGGATTTATCGATCCAAACTCCTTTACCTTTGATGTTTCTACCTTGATAATCTCCATAGTAATTATGGGCGGTATGGGTACTATGCGTGGTATGTTTTTAGGCTCTGCCATCTTAATTGCTTTTCCGGAAGTTTCCCGCTTTTTGGCGGATTACCGCTTTGTAGTGTACGGGCTGGTACTGGTGCTGATGATGCGTTTCCGTCCGCAGGGTATTTTGGGCTGGAAATCACAAATGCCTTACCAAATGCCCAAATCGGCAAGAAAGCAATTGAACGCCGGTGCGTAAACGGGTAAGGTAAGCTGAACGGGTCTTTTGTAATCATATTTACAGCTATAATGTTTCTTTGCAACCTCTGAAATCAACTCTTATAAATTTCTACATAATAATCTTGTAAATCCGATTCAAAAGGCTATCCGGCTTCTACCCACCGTTTCCGGTTATTTTACGGTACAACTTCCAAGAAAGGAGAAACTGTCCGTCTTTTAAGCTTTGGACAGACCAAAAACAATGGCATATTTACAGGCAAATGGGATTACCAAACAATTCGGCGGGCTTGTTGCGGTAGATAATGTAAGTTTTGAAGTGAATAAGGAAGAAATCATCAGCATCATAGGACCCAACGGTGCCGGCAAAACCACCGTTTTTAATATGTTGACAGGCGTTTACCAAATTGATGCGGGTGAAATTATATTTGACGGCAAGCCCATACATAACCGTACCCCACAGGAAATTGTGCAGGCAGGTCTGTCTCGTACCTTTCAAAATATCCGCCTGTTTCCAAACCTGAGGGTTATAGAAAATGTGCTGATAGGTACGCATATTCATACCAAATACGGATTTTTTGATTCCTTTTTCAGAACGTCCAAGTTTCAAAAGGAAGAAAGCGAATTAACGGTAAAAGCAGTACGTATACTGGAATCAATCGGGCTTGGAAATCAGATTGACAATTACGCTCAAAATCTACCCTACGGGGATCAGCGTAAGCTGGAGATTGCCAGAGCAATAGCAACCGATGCAAAAATTCTTTTACTGGACGAACCGGCTGCCGGCATGAATCCGCAAGAATCTGAAGAATTGCTTAGATTTATTCGCCAACTTAAAGACAAGGGCTATACTATCATCCTCATCGAACATGATATGAATGTTGTTATGAATATTTCCGACAGAATTTACGTATTGGACCACGGCAAAAAAATTGCGGAAGGTCTGCCGCAGGAAATAGCAAGCAATGAAAAGGTTATTGAGGCTTACCTTGGGGGTGTGAAAAAAGATGCTTAAAATTGAAGGGTTACACACCTATTACGGTAATATTCATGCCCTTAAAGGTATAGACATGGAAATTGGGCAAGGAGAAATCGTAACCTTAATCGGCAGCAACGGAGCAGGCAAGACTACAACCCTAAACTCCGTAGCCGGTCTGATACCCTGTGCAAAAGGAAAAATCACCTTTGACGGCAAGGATATAACCAATGCCCCGAGTTATAGCTTGGTTAAGCTTGGGATAAGCCTTTCTCCCGAGGGCAGAGAAGTATTCCCTGCATTAACCGTTGAAGAAAACTTACGACTGGGAGCATATACCAAAAATGACAAGGCACGTATAGCCGCTTCTTTTGAACGGGTATATGAGTTGTTTCCACGCCTAAAAGAACGTATCCGTCAGCAAGCCGGAACACTTTCCGGCGGAGAACAGCAAATGTTGGCAATCGGCAGGGCGTTAATGAGCGAACCCAAGCTTCTTTTGCTGGATGAGCCTTCCTTGGGATTGGCGCCCAATATAGTATTAATGATATTTGATTTAATTCAGGACATTAACAAACAGGGCACCACTATTTTGCTTATAGAACAAAACGCAAATATGGCTTTATCTGTTGCCAATCGTGCCTATGTTTTGGAAACGGGCAATATTTCGGTTTCCGGCAATGCACGGGATTTGGCAAACGACCCGGCTGTTCGCAAGGCATATCTGGGTGCGGTATAAAGATTAAGAATAGATAATAAATATAATCTGTCAATTCCAAATTAAATAATATAGGAGTATATTATGAAAAAAATTATTAATCAACCCTCACAGGTGGTTTCGGAAACTTTAATGGGAATGGAAAAGGCACATCCCAATTTGAAATACACTCCTCAACTTGAGGTAATCTCTTTGCATGAAAAGGTGCCCAACAAGGTTGGTGTTATTTCCGGCGGCGGTTCCGGACATGAGCCGGCTCATGCCGGTTATGTTGGCAAGGGCATGTTGGACGCGGCTGTAGCCGGAAATATGTTCTCTTCACCAAGCCCGGACAGAATTATTAAAGGTATTCAAGAAGCTGATGCCGGTGCCGGTGTACTTATGGTAGTTAAAAACTACTCCGGGGATATTATGAATTTCGATATGGCAAAAGACATGGCTGAAATGGATGATATACGAGTAGAAAGCGTTGTGGTTCGTGATGACGTAGCCGTACCCGACAGCACCTACTCTACAGGACGCCGCGGTATAGCCGGTACGGTTTTTGTTCATAAAATTGCAGGGGCAAAGGCTCAAACCGGGGCTGATTTGGATGCGGTAAAAGCGGCGGCTGAAAAAGCTATAGCCAATATTCGCAGTATGGGTATGGCTATGTCTCCCTGTACACTTCCTGCCGTAGGAAAACCCGGATTTGTACTTGGGGATGATGAAGTTGAAATCGGCATGGGTATACACGGTGAACCCGGCGTAGAACGCACAAACGTTAAAACAGCCGCCGAAGTAGCTCAAATTCTTCTTGATAAAATTTTGGTTGACTATGATTACTCCGGCTCGGAAGTTGCCTTGTTGGTTAACGGTTTGGGCGGTACACCTTTGATGGAACTTTATATCCTTAACTATGAAGTGGAAAAAATCCTTACAGAAAAGGGTATTCGTGTTTACAAAACCATGGTGGGCAATTATATGACTGCCATAGATATGACCGGATGTTCCTTAACCCTTATGAAACTGGACGATGAACTCAAGGAATTGCTGGATGCTCCTTGTGATACACCGGCGTTAAAAGTTCTGTAATACTATTTCTTTTACTGTACATCAAGCAAGAAATAGTTAAGAAGGGAGTTAAACATGGGATTTCAGCTGACAACCAAAGATTATATTGAATATTTAAAAAAGGCATATGAGAAAATTCATGCCGACGGAGATTATATTACCGAGTTGGACAGTGCCACCGGCGACGGCGACCACTGGACAAATATTGATATGGGTTTCGAAAAGCTTTTGGAACAAGCCGCCGAATTGGAGCAGCTCAGTCTGTTTGAGGCGTTTAAAAAGATAAGCATGACCATGATGTCTGTTATCGGAGGCTCCGGCGGAGTATTATACGGCAGTGCTTATATGGAGGCGGCAAAAATCCTCAAGGAAAAAAGCGTTCTGGAATTACCGGATGTTTGCAATATCCTTGAAGCCATGATGAAGGGTATTATGAACCGCGGTAAAGCCGAACCGGGCTGCAAAACCATGTTGGATGCCTTGCATCCTGCCGTAGAATGTTTTAAGGACTGTATCGCAAAGGGACTGTCCGAAGCCGAAACCCTTGCTTTGGTGAAAAAAGCCGCTTTAGACGGTGCGGAAAGCACCAAAGATATGGAAGCCATAAAGGGCAGGGCTTATTATCAAGCTAACAAAGGCGTAGGACATCTGGATCCCGGAGCGGTAACCATGAGCTATCAGATAGAAGTTCTTATGGATTATATTGCAACAAAGCTGTAAGCGGTTCAGGGTAAAATATATCGGCTTTGTTATGCCGGTTATTCAGGATTTAGAGTACAGACATCTTTCGAAGCTGAATTAGACCGGCCAAAGAACAACGCAAAATGCAGAGGCGTTATTTTCGCCAAGCCGGCTTCGAAAGAAGTTATAAACAACCTGCTAAGAAAGGGGATAGGTCTATGTTGTTGGGTAGGATTAAAGAAGATGTTATCAAATTTGCCGATGTTATTTCCAAAACTCTGGATGTGGATGTGCTTATAGTAGACAGTGATTTACAGACGGTGGGAAATACATTCCGGTATTTTGATAAGTTTACTGACATCAAACGCCTTTCCATTATAGGTCAAGTTATTACCACCGGGCAGGTTGTAACCATAGATGATAAGCGTAAGTTTAGCGTATGTAAGGTTTGCCAAGATTACGGTGAATGTGAAATGAGCGGTTTTATCGGAGTTCCCATACTTTACCGTGACTGCGTAGTGGGTGCCATTGCTTTGATTTTACCTCAACAACGTATAGCACGTATATTTAAAGACGTGAATAATTCCATTGATTTTCTGGTTAGTATGGCAGATTTGTTGTCTTGCAAGTTACAAAACAGCGATGATTATTCGGCTCTTAACTTCATTAAGCAGGAACGGGAAATCCTCATGGACTCCATTACAGATGCCATTGTCTCCACCGATAATATGGGCTATATCTCCTACTATAACAAATCTTTTTTTAAGAAGTTCTGCAAAAATAATAATGGGGTAGGCATAGCCTTAAACGAAATTATCCCACATAAGCTTATAGCCCATTGCCTTGAAACACACGCCAACATGAAAAACAAGCTTATTTTTGTAGACGAAAAAGAGATTTGGTTTTATGGCTTGATGAGTGCTGACAGTATTACCGTAAACGGGCGATATACAGGAATGTTATTTACGCTAAAACCCGTAAGTCATGTAAATTCTGAATTTTCCGGCATATCCGGCATCAGAGAGATTTGCTTTTCACGCTACGAACAGCGTTTATTTTTACCCGGTCTGGCAGAAGAAGGAAAACGTCTTGCGGTTACTGATAAAACTATACTCATTCAATGTGCTCCTAATATGGGCGATGATATTTTGGCGGAATGCATACATAGGTTTTCTGACCGAGGTAAAGCCGCTTTTTTAACGGTAGACTGCTCCTTGGTATATGATTTGTTGGAACAATCCATCTTCGGAGAATTGGGTAAGCTGCATTTGACTCACGGCGGTACCGTGTTGTTTAGGAATATTGAATTGCTACCCCTTTATTTGCAGCAAAGACTGGTGGAATTTATGAAAACCCACCGGTTGGTGCATCAAGGGCGACAAGGTGTGGCTGTTGATGTACGGCTGTTGTTCTCAACATCGGAAGACCTAAAAAAACTTGTGGACCGGGGCGTGTTTTTCGATGAGTTATACTATCGAATTGCGGAAAACACACTGATTTTGCCGCCCTTATGTCAAGACCGTTCACATTTGCAAAGAATAATTCTGGATAACATAAAGCATTTTAAACAACAGTATCAAAAGACCGGTTTGGTATTTGATGAAACCGTGCTGGAAATGCTGTACCGGTATGAATGGCCGGGAAATCTTGTTCAGTTAACGGGTGTTATAGACAGACTTACCCAAAAATGCAGCCAAATAGTTACCCAAGCCGATTTAGCTTTTTACATACCGGAACTAAGCCAAACCAAACAAGAAAATACCATCGAAGACCTGGAAAAACAGAGGATTCGTGAACTTTTGGAAACCGATTTAAGTAAATATGAGGTAGCGCGTATCCTTGGAATAGGTCGAGCTACGTTATACAGAAAAATAAAATTATATCAACTATAAGGAGATTACTCACTATGATTACTAACAATCCTTCAGACAAAGGCAAACACATTAAAGACCTGCGTGATGCAATTGAACATAGAGCAACCTGGTTTTATTTCTTAATCGAAGAAGCTTCCAAACGAGGCTTGGATTATGATTTTGCGCGTGATGCAATCAAAGGTTGCGGTTGCTTCCATGGCAAAAACAAATACACTCCCACCGATGATTTATTAAAGTTTGAGCCGGAATTTGCCACAGAAAACGTTAGAAACATCTTTGAAATGGATGTTACCACCACTCCCGAAGAAATGAGAATCGAATTCCACTACTGCCCACTTGTCGCGGCATGGAGTAAATTAACCGACGACGAAGAAAAAATCGCAACTCTTTGCGATATTGCAATGGACGGCGACCGTGGAATTGCATCCGAATTTCCTGCCTTCGAATTCCATTTGGGCAAAACTATTGCCAAAGGCGATGACATTTGCGAAGTTTGCTTCCGTAAAAAATAATTGTATACTTAATTGCATAAGGAATAGTAACAAAAGCTATTCTTCGTAAACTGTTCGCTTGTGTTTTTATAAAAAAACACCGGTCGCTCACCACTACGAATATACGCTTTTGTTACTACTTAACTAGAAATTAAGCATATATATATTAAAGATGATAAGAGCGGTTCCTTTTGGGACTGCTCCTTTTTAATGTGATTTTCACTATGTCAGATACTCTCTTTTTTATTTATAAATGATTAGGTTCTGCCTAAAGAGATTATTAAATATCATGAAATATGAAATATAAAAGGATAGGGCGGTGTAACAATGGCAAGGATTAGAGTTAAAAACGAGGCTGATAACAGGAAAATTGCCGTCTATGCCCGAAAATCAAAAATCACGGAAAGCGGTAAAAGTATAGAGATACAAAAAGAAAAGTGCATTGCCTTGGCCTGTGCTCAATTTGACGTAACCGATGCCGATATTTTAATTTATGAAGACGAAGGCAAAAGCGGTTTTTACGCCGACAGACCGGAATACAGAAAAATGTTGCGTGATATTGAAAACAACAGAATCAGGGCTGTTGTTTGCTATAAAATAGACCGAATTTCCCGCCGAACCGTGGATTTACTTAATCTCGTCCAGCAAATGGAGCAAAAGGGTATAGCCTTTATTTCTGTAAGCGATAAGGAACTGGATACAAGCTCAAGAACAGGGAAAATAATGATTTCATTGCTTAGTGCAATAGCTGAATTTGAGCGTGATATAATAGCCGAACGTATCACGGACAATATGTACGAACTGGCGAAAGAAGGGCGATGGTTAGGCGGAGAAACGCCTATAGGCTATTTCTCTAAGAAAGAAAGGCTTACGATAAACGGAAAAAAAACAACCATAAATCACCTGGAGCCTATAGAGGAAGAACAGCGAACGGTTAAGCGGGTTTTCTCTTTGTTTCTACAACTAAACTCCCTTACGGGAACGGCTGCGGCGTTAAACAAAGAAGGCTTCAGAACCAAAAATAACAGGAATTTTACATTGATTGCGGTTAAAAACATTCTGCAAAATCCCGTTTATGCCGTTGCAGACAGGGAAATGCTTAATTATTTTAAATCCAACGATGTGCCTGTTTGGTCGGAGGAGAAGGAATTTGACGGCGAACGTGGCATTATGGCATATAACAAAACCGAGCAAACAAAAGAAATTGATAAGGATTCCAAGGCTTTAGACCCCAAATACTCCCAAAGAAGCCTTAGGCGTAATATGAAAGAATGGATAGTAGCAGTTGGGATACACAGGGGCATAATTAGCGGTGGGGAATGGATAAGGGTGCAAAATATAATTGGGGATATTTCCAAAATCCGATCGGCACGACCCAAAGAGGTATCCAAAGCCCTTTTGTCAGGGCTTATAAGGTGTTCACAATGCGGAAGTAGGATGTTTGTAAGGGCTGAAACAGGACGTTATAATCCCGACGGTACTTTAAGATTCAGATATATTTGTGATGTAAAGTACCGTAAAAAAGGCGGTTGCGAAAGTTCACCGAATATAAAAGGGTATGAAATAGATAATTTTGTGATTGAGCAGATTTTTAATATGAGTTTGGGTGAAAACGAGTTTTATCATGAACTGTTAAATACAAAAAACACGCTGATACCGAAATCCCGGGAAACGGAAAAAGAGCTTAACGCCCTTAAAAAACGTATTTCGCAACTGGACTTTGAGATACAGAGTCAAATTACCAACTTGAGAACAGCACCCGAGAGCATTAAAAATGCCATCTATTCGGATATTGAAACGTTAAGCAAGGAACTGGATGAAAAGCAAAGCAAAATAGAATTGATTTACGACAAATTACAATCAGAAGACAGCCAACCGGCAGACACGGCAAAAGTTAAACAGACCGTAATGAATTTCCCAATCCTAATAAAATCATTGGATTATGAAGAAAAGCTTCATTTGCTCAGAAGAATTCTGGATTGTGTTATAATTAAAGGAGAAATTGTACATATATTTCTGAAAGGAACGGACAGCAATACTTACTTTGGATAGACTTAAAAAAAATGTGTCACAGAGAATAAAATAGCATTATTTATACATTTTGAGGCATAGGTGGCAAAACGAGTACCCTTATCCGCTTCGTAGCTGGCTATTGCTTTAATCAGCCCAATGTCACCCACGGATAATAAATCCTCCACATCTTTTACGTGATTACTGTATTTTTTAACTATATGAGCAACCAGCCGTAAATTTTTTGTTATCAAGATATTTCTTGCTTCTTCGTCACCGTTTTTACAGCGAGCTATTATTTCTCGCTCTTCTTCCGAACTCAAGGGAGCGGGGTATGAGTTGTTGGATGAAATATAAGAAAACATAAATATTTGTTGCAGGAAAGCTACCGGCATGAAAACACCCCCTCAGATTACCAAACCCACTTTATGTACACGGAGTCGCCCTATTATCTCGTTCTCCCAAATGGATTTAGTATAATAGTATATGCGGAGTTGGTGTGTTGTGTGAAAAGTCCTTTTATATTGTCAAAATAATACAGGATTATTGGACTAAGAAAAGATTTGGAACTTGTGTCCAATATGCTTTTTATAAATCATTCATTTTTCATGCGGATTGTGTACCCGGTCTGCATGAGGTTTAATTGTTATTCACAGACCGGTTGCTTATTAAATTTATATATATTTTAATGACATAACACAAATTACTATAACTATTTAATAGGAGTTAATAATATACAGAAAAAAACCGATAAGTAATAATAACTATTTTATCGAAACGGGGGAGAAAGTATTTATGCATTATACTAAAAGACTGAGATTGATTTCGTTTTTATTAGCTTTTACATTTTTCATTCTTCTTTATGGACAAACTAAAGCCTCTGCCTTAGAAATAGTTAAAACAAAGTATATCTATGCAGATACTAACGGGCTTTTGCAATGCAAACCGGATGGTGAAAAATATTTCGGGGAATTTAATGACATTAAGGCGGCTGTTGAAAGTAGAGAAAATTTGTTTGTCATACGCTCTGATAATTCCTTATGGACGGTCTTACAAGATAATAAGGCAGTTAAGGTAATGGATAACGTAAAATCGATTTCAGATGGATATTTAGAATTGTTTATTATTACTAATGATAATAAACTATACTATCTATATACAAATCTGAGATTTAACGTCCCTGAAGATATAAAAGTTGAGTTCGTAGAGAATAATGTCAGTGCTGTGTCAGCAAATTCTCATAGAACATATATCGTAAAAAATGGTTTTTTATATTGTATAGGTTTCACTGAGGATTATAAAGGATATTACGGACAGACAAGAGCATCAGGTTCTAAAGGTTATAAGGGGTATGACTTCGGGGCGGTTTATACAACGTTAGATAGGATTAAAGATATTGTTTCAGTGTATAATACAACTTTATTCATCAATACAAAAGGTGAACTTTGGGGATTTGGAAGAAACGATAATTCACTTCTCAGTGCAAACAATACTGAGTTTTTTAGTAAACCCGTCAAAATCACAGATAATGTTAAGCAGGTAAGTATCAGTGAAAGTTATACTAAAGCCGGACATGCACTGGCAGTAAAGAATGATGGCACCTTATGGGCATGGGGTGCAAATTATAACGGTGAGTTGGGTACATCTGACAGCAAAAACAGAAACCAACCCGTAAAGGTTATGGATAATGTGGCTTATGCAGAAGCGAAATACATGCACAGCATTGTAATAACCAATAATAATCAATACTACAGCTTTGGTGGCGATATTAATGGTTTTATAGACAGTAGTGAAACCAAAAAAACTGAATTTGCACCCGTCTTAATAGCAGAAGATGCACAAATTCCTTACGATTTTGGTTTAAATAAGCCCTCTACAACGGAACAAAGCAACACTATATCAATCTTCTATAAAGATAAAGAAATGAAATTAGACAAAGGGTTATTAAAAATCGACGGCAAGAATTATTATCCAATCAAAGAATTAACAACCTTTATTAATGCCGGTGGTCATTATGAAGATGGTTTTTACGGAAATGATTATAAATTTCACTATGGAACGAGTTATGTTGTAACTTTTACAATAGGCTCCGATCATTATGTGACTAATGGCAAAGCTGTTAAAATTGCAGGTGGTTCCTGCTTTTTAAAAGATGGTGTCTTTTATGTACCTATTCGTGAACTGTATGAGTCTCTTGAATTTATTGTTGAATGGCGTGCAGACCTAAATGGAATACATATTACATATTAATACTATTTTTTCTTCTTACGCATTTTCAATCCAAGTGAACACCATTCAACAATAAAAACTTCAGAAGGAGATTTAAATCCAAAATTCTTTCCGGGACGATTATTAATTTAGAAAACAACAGACTGAACACGGTCATTAAGGGTAGCAAGGGAAAATACTGACGGATTAAACCGTCGGTATTTTCATTTGTACCGCTTTGCCAAGAACAATAAGGGCAGGCAAAATAAACTTTAGTACCCAATTCTTTTTTGATTTCAGAATAGATAAGAACCTCGGTCAAAGTAAACGAACGCTTATTATTGGAGGGCAAAGTAGCAAGAGGATTAGTCATAGTGGTTTTACCGCCTTAGGGGTTTAGACGGTTATTTACCCGGTCTGCCTGATTCTATTGTATTGCCATTGGGATCGTGTTCCCCACCGGGTCTTCCCGATTCTATTGAATTGTCGTTGGGTTCCGATCCGGGTCTACCGGAATCTATTGTATTGTCCTTGGGGATTATGTAACCCGGTTCCTGACCGGGTCTGCCGGAATCTATTGTGTTGTCCTTGGGGTTTTGGTAATCAGGTTCCGATCCGGGTCTGCCCGAATCTATTGTATTGCCGCCGGGGTCTGTGTAACCGGATTTCGGTCCGGGTATGCCGGGTTCTTTTGTATTGCCGTCCGGTGTTTCCGGGGTAGCTTGACTGCCCGATGTGGGGCTTTTTGCAGTATTTGGGGTTGTAAGATAAATGGAGTTTGACGCGGTAACCCATTCAAGGTTGACTTCGAATAATTCCATGATTTCCCGCAGTTTAAAGTAATTGTTACCGTTTATAACATAGGCGGTAATATCCAAAGTTTTCCCGTCAAGGGATACATTGGCACCGGTAAGCATTGCAACTCTTTCACCGGTGTCGTTACGCTGCATTTCGCTGTTATTTGGTAAGTATGGGGTTTTACTTTTCAGGATGATTGTTTCTGTATATGAATTCCAATCAACAGAGAAACTGTTCGGGGTGTTTTTCAGTAAATAGGCAAGGTCACGAAGCTTAAAATAATTGCTGTCGTTAATGTTGTAACCCTCGGGGTACACACGGTTTCCGTTTAAGTATATGGCCGACGTACTTGGAACGACAGTAACCGCAAAGTTTGGTCGGATAACGCCCCAAAAGCCTTCGCCTTCATATTTGTGGTTACAGAAAGCCGGTGAAGCCGAATTCCAGTTTTGGTCAACAGACTTAAACCCGGTTGAGTTTGTAGAAACCACAATCGCTACATGGCCGTATCCACCGCCGCGTTGACCGTTCCAAATGGCAATATCACCGGGACGTGGGGTTGACGCGGTTTTTGACTTATCATATTGAATACGGGTCCAGCCCTTGGGGCAGTTTTTTGTGATATAATCAACGGCGTTTCCCGACGGCTTATCAGCACCGAGAAATTTATAATATTCTATAATCAGAGAAACACATTGACCGGCACCCACCAAATAGTTAGTGTTTTTCTTTGCTTCTTCAACATGGTTTGTCGCCCATTCAACTCCTTGATTTGCAGTTTTTGGTTCTGCCGCTCTCAAGCTAATTGAATTTTCCGTAAATAAGAACAACATTACAACAAATATGATGCTTAGTTTTGCATAAAAATTTTCTTGGGATTTATGCTTAATACAGCTTGTCATATGGCTTTACCTCCTTGTTTTAGGTTTACCGCTTATTACCGGCGTTAAAAAATCCCTTTAACCCTTGCATGATATATAATGTTGGATATATTATCCATTATAAGATTTTTTTTCACTGCCTGCAAGATTATTGTAAATTTGACTCGGTTTTATAACGGAGATCCTATTGCCGAAATATAACATATTATGTTATGCTAAAACAAGGAAAAAACTCAAGGGCAGAACGACAAGATTAACTAAAAGGATATGTTTCCTAACCGAAAGATTTAGAAATCAAAAAAATTCCTTATGGTTTGAAAGTAGGAGTAGTAAAGCATGAGAAAGATAAATAAAAATTCCGGTAAGAATATTTTGCTTGTGCCAGTATTTATAATGTTTATCCTAGCTTCCTGTAACGCTATATACCATATAAATACTGCAGATGAAAATTCAAATTATGTCAAGGATGAGGTTGGAAAAAATATAGAAAGTCATACAAACTTTGTAAAAGACTATCAACCGGAAGTTGGAGACGTGTCTGTGTACTATCTAAGCAAAAAAAGTTTTGCAGACTTTTTACGAAACCCTACCTTAGAGAATGTATCAGCCTATTGTGGCAGTTTATCCGTATACAGTAAGCATATAAGCAAAAGTGGTTATATTCAGGCTAAGTTTTTCAGCAAAGAACACTCTGCTTCCTCAGACAGTATAAGTGGATTTTACAGAGCCGGCAGTTGGCCTATTTATACAGAATTTATTGAATTTATGAATGACCCCAATAATTTTAAGAAGGCTTTGATAAATAACAAAGTTGAGGATGAATTATTGAGCTATGTAATTATTACACACAGTCAATATGAGACTAAAGATAATAAGCCGCTGCCACCCGGTACTTACCCTGTCATGTGTATTTGGGTTCATACCGAAAAAGGGGATTATTTTTTAGAATTTGACGGAAATCTGTATGATGATTCTCAGGACAAAACTTTTCGATATAATTTTTATACTTTAGAAGAATATATGCAGATGTACAGTGCGTATTAATAAGGAAAAAATCTATACTTAAAAGGCTTGATACTCACCTTTTCACTACTTTAAACCGGTTAAGCTTATGTCGAGTTATTAAGCACAAAAAAAAGGGATACCATATATCCCTTTTTTGTATTCCGGAAATTCAATACCAAAATTTCCTATCCAATGTACGATAATGTATAGCCTCTCCCAGATGAACGGCTGTGATATTTTCGGAGTTATCCAAGTCGGCAATGGTTCTGGCTATTTTTAATATTTTATGGTAAGCCCGGGCACTGAGATTAAGGGTGTCGAAGGCTTTTTGTAGGAGATTTTTTTCCGTGTCTCCCAAGGGGCAGAATTTTTCGATATTTGCCGCATCCAATTGTGAGTTGCAGGTAAAGTCCAGGTCTTTGTAGCGTTGGGACTGTAAATCTCTGCATTTTACCACCCTTGCTTTAATTTGCTCGGAGGTTTCCGAGCTTTCGTCTTTTCCGCTTAATTCCGAGTATTTTACGGCAGGAACCTCTACTTGTATATCTATTCTGTCCAAGAGCGGACCGGATATTTTGGCTTGATAGCGGGCTATTTGATGTTGTTGGCAGGTGCATTTGTTGCCTTCGCCGTAGTAACCGCAAGGGCAGGGATTCATGGATGCCATTAACAAAAACTCCGCAGGATAGACCAAGGTGGCGTTGGCTCGGGAAACGGTTATTTGCCTGTCTTCCATAGGTTGACGCAACACTTCCAGGGAATGTTTGTTAAACTCCGGAAGCTCGTCCAAAAACAGCACGCCCTTATGAGCCAAGCTGATTTCACCGGGCTTGGGTATTCTTCCGCCGCCGGTAAGTGCCGCATAGGAAACTGTATGGTGAGGAGCCCGAAAAGGTCGCCTGACCACCAAGCAATGTTTGTTTTTTAAGTATCCGCTCACCGAGTAAATCATGGTAACGCTCATGCTTTCGTGAAAGCTAAGGTCGGGCAAAATACCGGGCAAACGTTTTGCCAGCATGGTTTTGCCGGAACCGGGAGGTCCTATCATTAAAATATTGTGATTTCCGGCGGCGGCTATTTCCAAGGCACGTTTTACGGCTTTTTGCCCCTTAACGTCCCCGTAATCCAAGGCACTTTGCCTAAGGGCACCCCGGGCAAAGAAAGCATCCACGTCCACATGAACCCGTGGCAAGGGCTTATTTGTAAAGTGGTCTATGAGTTCTTGCAGACTTTTCACACCCACAACCTCGGCTTGGGAAACCAAAGCTGCTTCGTTGGAATTTTCAAAGGGTACTATAAATTTCTTAATGCCCTTCTGAAAGGCATGATAAACCATGGGCAAAATCCCGTTAACCGGTCTGATACTGCCGTCCAGAGACAGTTCGCCCGTAATAAATATTCCCTTATGTACGTTTTCCGGCAAAATTTGCAGGCAATTTAAAATACCCACAGCTATGGGTAAATCAAAAACGGGACCCTCTTTTCGCATATTAGCCGGTGCCAAATTTACGGTGGTGCGTTTTAGTATGGGAGTATTGGTAGTATTGCGGATTGCGGAGGTCACCCGTTCCTTGGATTCTCTGACGGCAGAATCCGGCAATCCAACTATATCAAAGGAAGGTAATCCCTGTTGCATATCTACTTCCACATCAACAAGAAAACCCTCTATTCCGCTTAATCCTCCCGAAAGAACCTTCGAAATCATAATCCACCAACTTTTTTTGACATTTTATACTAAAATTAGTATTTTCGCAAGACCTTGAAGCAGAAAAACTTTATTAAACGACACAACGATTTTATTCAAAATATTCCTTTTTACAAAATAGCCGAATACAAGAGCAAACAGTATTTTTATGGTATTTAAATGAAATATTCTTATTAACAGCATTTTGCAGTTGTCTCCTTTGAAGGTATTTTACTATACTAAATCCATATAAGATGAAGGACAAAAATAGTCGTTTTTTCCTTGAAGCGTTGGAAAAAATCAATTTTTTTTGTCCTCTGTATAAAATGGAAAAAGTATATATAAAATTAATAGCTTGAATTTTTAAAAAAAATATGAGAGAATAAGGCGAAATATCATATATTGTATTGAGAACTTTATAATCTCTCGGGATTTTGTGTCTTGCAGAAATTAAAGCTGTATTTACGGGCGTTTTAGCCTTTTTTGCATTGCCGTTATATTTTACGACAGAGAGTAAATAATAAGGAGATACTGCCGACCTTATTAAAAAACAAAAATATGTGACATTGTGAGTATTGCAGTTAAAGGTTAATAAATAATTTGCAATTCAGCCAATGCATTAAGCAGATACGTGGGGGTTTTAAAGAACCCTCTCGGTTAATGTCCGGGAGCAAGAACAATATATTTCGTGAGTTGGTATAAAGCCGGTTTTGGACTTTAAGTTCGCTATAAAACCGGTAAATTTTGGTTGACGAATTTATCAGAGGTGTTTTATGAAAACAGTGATATTGGCAAGCGGTAATGAACTGCTTACTGATAAACAGGGTATTTTGGGTTTGCCGGTTTTGGACTATACTGTAAAAGCGGCAAAGGATATGGGCTCGGAAGAGATTTTTTTGGCAACCGACCTGAATATTGAATGGGAAGGTATAAAAACCATCAAAATCAGGAACAATTCTCTTTCGGAACTTGCAAATTGTCTCGAAGAAAAAGACCGGCTGCTTATCCTTCCGGGTGACAGACCGGTACTGAACAAAGAATTACTGAATTCGGCTTTAAGCCTTCACAATCAACAAGAAAATAAGCTGACTTGTGTAAATACTCAAGATGAGGAATTTACCGGCGTAATGATAATAGAAGGCAAGGAATTTAAAGCGGCGGTAAATTCATATTCGGATAATTCTACTCCCGAAGAAATCAGGGAATACTTTATAAAGAGCGGTTTTAAGATAGGAACCCACGTTTCCCATGAGCCTGAACTGTTCATAAAAACAGAAACCTATGTAGACCTTGAAAAAGCAACAAAAATTTTACGCAGGAAAATCAATGAATTACATATGCTAAACAAAGTAAATATAATGGATTCCGACAATACCTATATCTCTCCCACGGTAAAAATCGGCGGCGGTACAATTATTTATCCCGGTACGGTACTTATGGGAGCAACGGAAATAGGTAATAATTGCATTATCGGCGGTTGTCATCTGACTGATACTGTTGTGGGCGACAGTACGGAAATATTAAATTCCGTTACCACACAATGTAAAATCGGAAAAGACACCCATGTGGGACCCTTTGCTTATATACGTCCCAATTCCGTTATAGGCAATAATTGTAAGGTAGGGGATTTTGTTGAGGTTAAAAACTCCGTAATAGGAGACAACACAAAGGCATCTCACCTAACCTATATAGGTGATTCGGAATTCGGCAACGGCATTAATATCGGCTGTGGCACAATAACCGTAAATTACGACGGTTCAAGCAAAAGCAAAACCATAGTGGAGGACGATGTATTTATTGGTTGCAATACCAACTTAATCGCTCCCGTAAGGGTAGGCAGCGGCTCTTTCATAGCCGCAGGTTCCACAATAACCGATGATGTTCCTTCCGAAACCCTAGCCATTGCCCGCTCTAAGCAGGTTATCAAAGAATCCTGGAAAAGACCCCGAAAATCCAATAAATGAATAACGGAATAATTGTGAACACATATAAAAATTATCTTATAAAATCTTTTTGAAGGGATTTTAAGGGAAACCTTATCTTTGAAAAAGTTTCCCTTAAAGTCTTATTCTTTTTTAATAATACTGTTTTTTAGCTAATGTATAGATACTTTGCTACTGTTCATAAGCAATAAAGAAATAGTATAATACACAAGAATTTAAAAATACCGGAGGAAAAGAAGCCATGAATTATACAGTTGGGGATAATATGAAAATATTTGCATGTAATGCAAACCCTGAACTTGCAAAAGGAATAGCAGCAGAACTGGGCCTCACCTTGGGCGACGCCGAAGTATCTCGATTTGCTGACGGAGAAATATGTCTTAAAATTAATGAGCTGGTACGTGGAGTAGATGTTTTTATAGTCCAACCAACTTGCCCGCCGGTCAATGATAACCTTATGGAATTGTTGATTATGATAGACGCTGTACGCCGCTCTTCCGCAGGACGAATTACTGCTGTTATGCCCTATTTCGGTTATGCAAGACAGGATCGCAAATCTCGTGCAAGAGACCCAATTACAGCAAAACTTGTTGCAGATATTATCACATCGTCCGGAGCAGACAGAGTACTGACCATAGACCTGCACTGTGACCAAATTCAAGGCTTCTTCGATATTCCCCTGGACCATTTGAGAGGCATGCCCTTATTTGCAAAATACTATGCGGAAAAATTCGAAGATTTGTCCGACACGGTAGTAGTTTCTCCCGACTTGGGCTCCGTTGCCAGAGCAAGACAATTTGCAGAAAAATTAAACGTTCCCTTGGCTATAGTAGATAAACGCCGCCCAAGGAAAAACGTTTCCGAGATAATGAATATTATCGGTGACGTTAAGGGTAAAAAGGTTGTTCTTCTGGACGACATGATAGATACCGCCGGCAGCATTACCAACGCCGCAAACCTCCTGGTGGAAAGAGGAGCTTCCCAAGTTTTTGCCTGCTGTACACATCCCGTATTGTCCGGCAATGCTTTGGAGCGTATAGAAAAATCAGCTATTTCCGAATTGCTGGTACTCAATACCATTCCTCTGAAACAAACCTTGGACAAAATTAAGGTTATTTCCACCGCTCCGCTTTTTGCAACAGCTATACGTTATATACACGAAGGCGAATCAGTTTCTCGTTTGTTTGATTGATAAATTTTTGCACTGCAAAAAACAGGTTTGGTAAACGCTGATTTATGTAGGGTTTAACATATTATTTCGGCGTTTACTTTTCTGAATTACCAAATATTTATATTGTTACAAAGGAGCAGTGCAAATATGTTTTTAATAGTAGGACTGGGTAATCCCGAAAAGGAATACAAGGGAACCAGACATAACGTAGGTTTTGAGGCGGTTAATAAGCTTGCTTATGACCATAACATAAGCTTAAACAAGTCAAAATTTCGTTCGGAATACGGCAAGGGTATAATTTGCGGAGAGAACGTAATTTTGTTGAAACCCCAAACATATATGAATTTAAGCGGAGAAGCCGTTATAGACTTTAAGCAATACTTTAAAGTGGATACCGCCAACATAATCGTAATTTACGATGATGTGGATTTGCCTCTGGGTCGTATAAGAATACGTGAAAAAGGCTCCGCCGGTACTCATAACGGCATGAAAAACATTGTTTATCACTTGAATTCCGACGACTTTCTTAGAGTAAGAGTGGGTATAGGACAAAAACCACCCGGATACGAACTTGCGGATTATGTATTAAGTCGTTTTCGGGAGACTGAACGAGAGGACTTTGTTAAAGGTATAACACAGGCTACAGATGCTGTGGAAAGTATATTAAACCACGGTCCGGAAACCGCAATGAATAAATTTAATCCAAAAGCATAATAATCTAATGTGAGTTCCACTCAGTATTTAAAAAAATTGGCGGGAATTTTCACATTATAAGAGCGTTAGAATTTGTTTAAATTAACGAGTTTGCCCATATTTTTCCCTCAAAGGTTTTGTTTTTACGTTGTATAAAGCTTTAAATTTCCTGAGGTGCTTATCTTGAAAGACATTAATGACAACCCGATTATTTCGCCGCTTAATGAACTGGAAAGTTTTCGAAATCTAATTTTCAATATTGAAAAAAACAAGACCCCTGTCCTTACAACAGGGGTAATCGATTCGCAAAAATGCCACATTACATATGCGGTTTTAGCTGCTTTAAATCGCCCGGGACTTGTTATAACACATTCGGAACTGCACGCGAAAGAAATATTCGAGGATTTGCAGGTCTTTCTGGGGAATAAAGCGGAGTATTATCCGGCTAAGGATTTATTGTTTTATTTTGCGGATGTTCGCTCCATAGAGATAACAAAGCAACGATTCAAGGTGCTTAACAGCTTAATCAAAAACGAAGGCAAAACCATAGTTCTGTCCGTGGAAGCCTTGCTTAACAGGTTAACCCCTAAAGATATATTTTCTCAATTTATCTTTGAATATAAAGTAGGCGATGACTGTTCCATAGATCGCTTGACAGAGCAACTGGTGCTTATGGGTTATGAACGTAGGGACAAGGTAGAAGGTGCCGGGCAGTTTGCGGTTAGGGGCGGTATAGTGGATTTATATGTGCCCCTATATGAAAACGCCGTTCGAATAGAGTTTTGGGGCGATACCATAGATTCCGTACGTCTTTTGGACTTTTATTCCCAGCGTTCCATAGAAAAAATGGATGCGGTGCGGATTTTTCCCATGTCGGAATTGGTGTATCATAAGGAGCTTTTTGAAGAAGCATTATCCGGCATAAAGGCGGATTACGAGCAAACTTACAGTTCCTACAAAAGCAATGGCTTTACGGAGCAGGCTGATAACCTCAGAATGAAATTAGATACTGCTCTTTTGTCCGGAAATTTAAGTTTCAGGGGTATAGAAAGTTTTTTCAATTATTTTTACAATGAAGGAACAACCCTCTTTGATTATTTGCATCCGGACACTTTAATCTTTCTGGACGAGCCGACCCGTATTAATCATCATATAAACAGTCTTTTGGAGGAGTATAACGAAAGCATAAAGGGCCGTATTGAATCCGGTAATCTGTTGCCCGGGCAAATGGATATGGTTTATTCCTATGCTCAAATTTTGGCGGCAATGCAGCCTTTTGCTTTGACTCTCTTTTCCACTTTGGCACATACTTTTAAGGATATACACGTAAATTCAAATATAGCCTTTGACGTAAAATCCGCAGGAACGTTTCGAAACCAAATTGATATGTTGTTTGAGGACTTGAAGTATTGGTTGGAAATGGACTACAGGGTAGTCATAATGGCAGGAGCCAGAAGTCGCGGTCAACGCCTTGCCAATGAACTCCATGAAAAAGGTCTGAAAGCTCAATATTACGAAAGTTTGGATTCCTTGGTGCTTAAAAAGGGCAATATTTGCCTGACTCACGGTAGTCTCAACAAGGGCTTTGAATATCAACACATAAATCTGGTTTTTATCACCGGCAAGGAAATTTTCGGTGCCGAAAAGAAATCCAAGGCACATAAGAAAAAACGCGGTGCAAAAATCGAAAGCTTTACGGACTTAAAGGTAGGAGACTATGTTGTTCACGATAACCATGGTATAGGTATCTATAAAGGCATAGAATCCATTACCCGTGACGGTCTTTCTCGAGATTACCTAAAAATTCAATACGCCGACGAGGGCAATCTTTTTGTTCATACCGGTCAGATGGATATGATACAGAAATATATAGGCTCCGAAGGTGCAAACATCAAGCTGAACAAGCTTGGCGGTGCCGATTGGAACAAGGCAAAAGCAAGAACACGTAAAGCCGTCAAAATTCTTGCCAAGGAATTGGTAGAGCTGTATTCCAAACGTCAGGCGGCAAAGGGCTTTTCCTATTCCAAGGATAATATCTGGCAGAGAGAGTTTGAGGACATGTTTCCTTATGAGGAAACAGAGGACCAGGTAAAATCCATCGATGAAGTTAAGGCAGACATGGAAAGCCCCAGAATTATGGATAGGTTAATTTGCGGAGACGTAGGCTACGGAAAAACGGAAGTCGCCATCAGAGCTGCATTCAAGGCGGTACAGGACGGCAAACAAGTTGCCTTTCTTGTACCCACAACCATACTGGCACAGCAGCATTACAACACCTTCTGCCAGCGTATGAAGGATTTCCCCATAAACATAGAGATGATGTCCAGGTTCAGAACCGCCAAGCAACAGCGTGAAAGCTTAAAGAACCTTGAAACCGGTGCTTCGGATATAGTCATAGGTACGCACAGAATACTGTCTAAAGACGTAAAATTTAAAGATTTGGGCTTGGTAATCGTTGATGAGGAACAGCGTTTCGGCGTAACCCACAAAGAAAAGCTTAAATCACTGAAAACCGACGTGGACGTTTTAACCTTAACCGCAACTCCCATACCCAGAACTCTGCATATGTCCATGACAGGAATAAGGGATATGAGCGTATTGGAAGAACCGCCACAAGAACGCCAACCCATACAGACCTACGTTATGGAATATTCGAGCGAGTTGGTTAAGGACGCCATAAACCGAGAGATAGCAAGAGAAGGTCAGGTTTATTACCTCCATAACCGCGTACGCAACATACAGGAGACAGCGGCAAAAATCCAAAGCATGGTGCCTCATGCAAACGTAGCCTATGCACACGGGAAAATGTCCGAGCATGAGTTGGAATACATTATGATGGACTTTATCGAGGGCGAAATTAACGTTCTGGTTTGCACCACAATCATAGAAACAGGACTGGATATAAGCAACGTAAACACTATAATTATTCCCGAAGCGGATTATTACGGTTTATCTCAGCTTTATCAGTTAAGAGGACGTGTGGGTCGTTCCAACCGCCTTGCTTATGCCTATTTAATGTACCGCAAGGATAAAATGCTTGCGGAAAACGCCGAGAAACGTCTGCAAACCATCAGAGACTTTACGGAGTTCGGATCCGGCTTTAAAATTGCCATGCGGGATTTGGAAATCCGTGGTGCCGGAAACCTTCTGGGCGGCGAGCAACACGGACATATGGACGTAGTGGGCTATGATATGTATTGCAAGCTTTTGGCTGAAGCGGTACGAGAACTGAAAAACGAAGCTCCGCCGGATGATTTTGAAACCTCCATCGATATTAACACAGACGCTTATATTCCGGCTTATTATATAGAAAACGAAGAACAGAAACTTGAAATATACAAGAAGATTTCCCTTATCGGAAGCGAACAGGATTATTACGACGTACAGGAAGAAATCGAGGACAGGTTCGGAAATCTGCCCAATTGTGTTCAACGTCTTCTGGAAATTGCATTGCTTAAACATTATGCTCACAGACTGGGCATAATTACCGTTCAACAAAAGGGAACAACCATAGTTATGACCTTTAAGCCCGATGCGGACATAGAACCCGAGGGAATAATGGAGGTAGTCAACCGCTACAAAGACAGGCTTAATTTTGCAATAAGCATAAATCCCTCTTTGACATACAGGCTAAACCCAAAGGATAAATTCCCAAATATTCAGGAGTTGAAAAGCTTCCTGCAACTAATGACAAATAAAGGGTAAAAAATAAAAGGAAACAAGTGCATTTAATAATGACATTGTTTCCTTTTTGTATTTTATTTAGAATTTTTATCCCTATATCTTTTATTTATCGGGTTTTACTTCTTTCCAATAGCAGTTCATAAGATGAATAAGGTACATATAAATTTCCGCCGCCGTAGCCGGGCGTTATGTTGGGTCTTCTGTTAAATGAATGGAAGTCGGAACCGCCTCCGGGTATTAAATCCAAGTCTTTCGCGATTTTAAGTAGGGACTCCTGCTCTTCCTGCGTATAGGCTCCGTAAAAACATTCCATGCCGTCCAACCCGAATTCCTTTAAGGTTTTAGCCAAAATATATACATCGGGCAAACTTAAACCATAAAGCAAAGGATGAGCCAAAACCGCAACGCCTCTTGAGTTGATAACGGTTTCTATTATGTCTCTCGGACTGTTTTTGGTTTTGATAACGTTGGTGTAACAGTTTCTTGAGAAAAACTTCTTCATGGCTTCCCCGTAGGTTTTGCAGTAACCTGCACGAACCAGTTCGTTGTTAAAATGAGCTTTGGTTATGATTTGCTCGTCTGTGGTTTGTTCCAGAGCTTCAAAGTGCAGAATAACCCCGATTTCTTTAAGACGTTTGATAAATTCGTCATTACGAATTATGCGTTCGTGCTTTAGGGAAACCAGTTTATTTTGCAAAGCTTCGGAATATCTGTCTATAAAAAGACCTACTATATGGATCTCTATACCCATGTAGTCTGCAACCAATTCTATACCGGGTACAAATTCTATACCCAGTGATTTTGCGACGGCTTCTGCCTCGTCCAAGCCGTTTACCGTGTCATGGTCTGTCAATGCTATAGCCTTTAGGTCTTTTTCCTTGCAAAGGGTTACCAATTCCGTGGGAGAAAGAGCTCCGTCGGAACAGGTGGAATGCATATGAAAATCTATTCTGCTCATTTTGTCTCCAATACTTGTTATGTATTCGCCAAAATCAGTAAAGTTTAGCGTGTATTATAATTTTTATTATCATTATCGGAATATTTATCTTAATTTAAAATACTATTATGTTAAACGCTTTTGCAACATAAAAAGCGGCTTTTTTAATGCTTGGGTAGTATTTAACCGAAAATTTTTAAAAAAGCTTACAATCTAATCATATTACAAAATACTATCCAGTACAATAGTGTAAGAACATTTTCTTGGAGGTTAAATATGACCGGGTATTCTAAAAATATTGTTACCGAGGAAAAAGACTCCCCGTTTTCAGCTCTTATCAACGGAGTTATGATAGCATATGCCATAACCTGCCTTGTTTTTATTACCTATGCAATGCTGATTACATATTCTTCCTTTACAGGAGAAAACGTCTCTACGGTAGTAACCGTAACCGGGATTATTTCGGTTATAGTGGCCGGTTATGATGCAGCGAAGGGTGCCAAAAGCCACGGTTGGCTTTGGGGCATGGTTGCGGGATTACTTTATGCGGTAATTCTTGCGATAATCGGCGTAATGCTAAACAAGGGGTTTGTATTTGACGGCAGAACTTTTATGATAATTTTAATATCAATTGCAGGCGGCGGACTGGGCGGAGTTGTTGGCATAAATTTGAAAAGATAGCTATAAACCTTGGGTTTTCTCAAGGTTTTTTTATTTTTATTTAAGTTTTCTACCGGATTTATACAAAAGACTTCCCATTTCAACTTTAATATTGACTTGCTTTAAAAAATATGATACTATTTTCGTGTTGAGTAAGCCGGATGGTCGCATGGCAACATGAGGAAAGTCCGGGCTCCGCAGGGCAGAGTGCCGGGTAATCCCCGGTGGAGGCGACTCCAAGGAAAGTGCAACAGAAATAAACCGCTTGCTTAGGCAAGTAAGGATGGAAAGGTGAGGTAAGAGCTCACCGTCTCCTTGGCGACAAGGAGGGCTATGTAAACCCCACTCGGTGCAAGAACGTATAAAACGCATGAGGCGGCCCGTCTCGTTTTGGTAGTTCGCATGAGCTTTACGGCAACGTAAGGCCTAGATAGATGACCGTCTAAGACAGAACTCGGCTTACAGACTTGCTCAACATTCCATAATATTATGCATATAATATTGTCGGGGATTAATTCTCAATACCGGGAATTAAAATTGTTTTTCTACAAAAAAATTGTAAAAACATATTGACAAGCAATAACTTCTGTGATAATATATCACTCGTGCTTTGTTACCCGGTTCAAAAAATCGTCTGGGTGTGGCGTAGCTTGGTAGCGCGCTAGAATGGGGTTCTAGAGGTCGC
>CAYXWM010000006.1:0-67373 GCA_964468805.1 uncultured Defluviitaleaceae bacterium | reverse complement strand
TTTGGCAGTATTCTTGCCCTGTCTATGATACCGACTATTCTTTTGTCTCCCATTGGCGGCATATTGGCTGATAGAATGAACAGAAGAAATATTATGGTTGCTCTCGATTTTATAACTTCGGCATTGCTTGTGTTGTTTTTTGTGGGGTTTGGTCCGGAAGACAGCAGTGGTATTACGTTTATTGCCGTAACAATGATGTTGTTGGCTGTTATACAGTCTTTTTACCAACCCGCAGTTCAGGCAAGTGTTCCGTTGCTTGCAACAAAAGATAATCTAATAAAAGCCAATGCTGTAGTCAGCCAGGTAAATGCCTTAGCGAATTTAATCGGTCCGATTGTGGGCGGTATAGCTTTTTCTGTTTGGGGTTTAATGCCAATTGTAGCCGTCAGTGCGGTTTGTTTTTTCTTATCCGCCATATTGGAAATTTTCATTAAAATGCCCTTTAAACGTTCTACCGAAAAGATGAAATTAGGTCGGATGATAAAGAGTGATATAGAAACGGGCTTGCGTTTTATTTTAAAAACTAAGCCCATTTTGCTGAAAACGACTGTTGTTATTACGTTGTTCAACCTAATATTCTATTCAATGATGTTTGTCGGGCTTCCGTATATCATAAAAGTTTATTTGGGAATGAGCAGTACATTATATGGTATAGCACAAGGCGTATTGTCAGCCGGAACATTGGCCGGAGGTATATTTGCCACAGTCATGTCTTCAAAACTTACAATCAAAAAATCCTATGTGCTCTTTCTTCTTACTATATTTGCTACGTTACCCATCGCAGTCTTGTTTACGCTAAAAATTCCCGCAATTTACACATATGCGATTGTTATCTTTTCCGGATTTATATTTATGGGCTTATGCAGTATATTTACGATCCTTATGCTTTCCTTTATCCAAATGGAAACCCCTAACGAGTTAATAGGAAAGATACTTGCGTACATTATTTCACTTTGTATGGTGTCGCAGCCAATTGGGCAGGCTGTTTACGGCTTTTTGTTCGAATATTTCGGCAAGTCTTCTTATTGGGTTGTTTTATTATCTATTGCTGTTAATATATTTATTATGGTATACGCTAAAAAGGTATTTGCCAATGCTTCATAAGCGAGTGATATTTTTATGCAAATAGACCGTTTAATACAATTAACGTTTTTATTAATGAGCCGGGATCAAATGACCGGAGCCCAATTAGCGGAATATTTCGGCGTTTCCAGACGAACAATTTATCGTGATATCGATACGCTAAGTGTCGCCGGCATCCCCATTTATTCCAATAAGGGAAACGGCGGCGGAATTGGTATTATAAAGGAATATAGGATTGATAAAACCTTGCTGTCTGAAAAAGAACAAAAAGACATATTGCAAGGTTTACAAGTTCTTAAGGCAGTTCAATTTCCCAATGTAAATGAAGTTTTGAATAAGATGAAAGTCATTTTCAAGAATCCTATGACGCCGGATTGGATAGACGTAGACTTTTCCCGTTGGGGAGATTGTAACCGTGCTGATTTCCATTTAACCCAACGGGCAATATTAGATAAGCGTGTTATTACATTTGACTACGTTAACTCAAATTTAAAAAAGTCACAGCGTACAGTCGAACCGTTGCGATTAGTTTTCAAGGCTCAGTCATGGTATATTCAAGGCTTTTGTACATACAAGCAGGAAATCCGTACCTTTAGAATGTCTCGTGTTAAAAATCTTTTAATGAAGGACGACCGGTTTGAACGTACTGTTCCAAAAGATTTATCCATAGAACCCGACTACGAAAAATCCTATGACTTAGTGCTTTTTAAGTTAAAATTTCGAAAAGAGATAGCCCATAAAGTCTTTGATGAGTTTGATGAAAAGTATATTGAGAATCAAGAGGATGGTTCTTTTTTGGTAACAATTTATTATCCAATAAATGAATGGATGGTCGGGCATATTTTATCATTTGGTAATTTTGTTGAGATTATGGAACCATGCGAAGCAAGAAAACTGATTAAAGATAGAGCCAAACTGATTTTTGATATATATTGTTAGATGAGTAGGAAGTAAATATTAATCGTTTAATTATTAATCGCAGCATAATAAAAAGTATCTTGGCTAAGTAAAACATAACGCTATTTAATTTTAATGGGATTGTCATATATATTTTACTCATTTGGTGGGGTTAATAACAACCTTGTAAAAGTTCCTCAGAGCAATTTGCAATGGTTTTAAGGATAATTTATGATTCATCTTTCTCATTATATATTTTCCTCTGTTAGTATCATAAATGATGGGTATAACAGTATCCGTGTGCCTCGCAACTCCTTGAATAACATCTTGATTTATTATGCAGTTCTTCACATAGTCTATGTTAGGTTCTGACAAGGTGCTATGAAAAAATACAACATAAATATAATTGTTTCTCCGGAATTTTTTATTGCTTACAAAATAATCTATGTTCTTATCAAAATACCTATCAAAAAATTTAAGAATGTTTTGCTCCTCGCTAATCATTAAGTAATAGTTTATATAGTCTTTAGCAAATGAAAACTGCTTCTTATGTAAAAAATCGCCTCTGGGGGTAAAACCTCTTTTTAGAAATTTTTCCTTTAACGATGCTTGTGTTTCAAGGGATTCAATTTCTACAAAAAAATTGTTTTCCCTAAGCATTTTATCCTCAAGCTCATACATCTCTGATATGACTAATGAAATAAAATTTTTACTTAAAATAAACAACGGCGGCACCCAAAATAAAAAAGAAGACAATCCTATTATTGTTCTTAGGTTTTTATTACTTTCAAAAGCATCACTTCCGGCTATAGCCATACAAAAGAAACCGGCTAAAAGGAACAGTACAGAAGTAACATAAATTGCATACCTTTTTTTCTTGTTCATGCCAAAACCCACCTATATAGACATAATATCCATCTTGATTTGATCAACTTAATTTTTATTACATAATTAGTTATTATCATCATCAAGTATACAGTACATTTTATTTAATATCAATTGGTTTCAAATATTAAAACTTAGACCTACTTTACTGCATATAGTGATGAGGCTTGTTTCAGTAGGGTTCGATGTTAAAGTATCATGGGATAAAGCATCTAATACTATATACATTAACGGATAGAATCCCAAAATTATTTTAAAAGAAATGCAGTATGTGAGGGATAAGCCCTTTTGCTTTAGAAAAAAGGTGGTTCTCCCTCATGATTTTTTAACAGAACCTCTATGTTTCGAATTACCCATGAAAGTTTGCTAAAGCCGATAACTGTTGACAAGACCCGGATATAGTGTTATTCTTAAGTTAAATAATATACTTGTTCGATTATTTGGTATGCACTGTTTCTGTGCATTAATAGGGAATTGGGTGTGAGTCCCAAACAGTCCTGCTGCCGTGATGGCGTAGCTTTTTCAAGTGTTAGCACAGTCACTGGGAATTTTCTCGGGAAGACGAAAAAGTGTAGATGTCTAAGTCGGAAGACCTGCCAATATGGTTCCATGAAACTTCACAGGATATGGAGTTTATGGTTTGTCATTGCAGATACCGTCTTTTGGCTTTTATCTGTATATATGGTAAATGATAGCCTTTGTCCTTTGTGACAGGGGCTTTTTTAGTTTTAAAATAATGTTTATATTCTCAAGAATTATTGAGATATACCTTTAATATAAATACTAAGCGACTGAAATCGGTTCAATAAGAAATATTTATTTCGGCATTTGTAAGGGCGAGAGCGGGGAAAATAAATGAAGGTTTTTGTTTCGGGCGGATGTAAAAACGGAAAATCAACATATGCGGAAAAGATTGCTGTTGCTTTGGTAAAGACTGCAAAGCCTTTGTATTATATAGCCACTATGCTTCCGGTTGATGACGAGGACAGAGAACGTATTGAACGTCACCGTTTAAGTCGCAAAGGATTGGGCTTTGAGACGGTAGAGTTGGGTAAGGATATAGAAAAAATTACCGGGCTTTGCAATATGCAAGGAACATTTTTGCTGGACAGCGTAACGGCTCTTTTGGCAAACGAAATGTTTACTCCGGATGGAGCCATACATACCGACGCTTATTTAAAAGTGTCAGCCGGTATCCGGGATGTACTGAAGGTTGCCGCCAATGGGGTTTTGGTTTCAGACTATATTTTTTCGGACGCTGATTTATTTGATGAATTTACAGAGGCATATCGCAAAGGGCTTGCCTATGTTGACCGTCTATGTGCAAGTGCTTGCGATGTGGTGATTGAGGTAAGTTTCGGAGGCTTAATTGTGC
This sequence comes from uncultured Defluviitaleaceae bacterium, assembly GCA_964468805.1. GTDB lineage: Bacteria > Bacillota > Clostridia > Lachnospirales > WRBF01 > CAYXWM01. The sequence goes on along the minus strand of CAYXWM010000006.1, from coordinate 63,133 downwards.
ATAAGGGTAAAGAATTGTTGGACGAAATTTATGATCTTATTAAATAACTTTACCTGCATCTATTAAGTATAATGACTATTCGGGAGGATTCTTATGAAGCTTATAATCGGAGGGGCTTACCAAGGTAAAAAAGAATATGCCCTTGAAAATTTCAGCGGTGAAGAAATTTTGGACAATTATCATCTTGTGATTTTGGATATGCTGAAAAATAATATAGATGTAATGAAATATGTTAAGGAGCATCTTAACGACTATCGTGATAAGGTGATTATCTGTGATGATATATCCTGCGGCATAGTTCCCATTGATCCTTTAATGCGAAAATGGCGTGAAGCTGTCGGGCATGTGCTGGGGTTTCTTGCCAAGGAAAGTGACCGAGTGGTAAGAGTTTTTTGCGGAATAGGTACAAGGCTTAAATAAATAACAATTACCGGAACTACTTAGGAGGAACATTTAATGAAGTCCATCAGTCGTAAAACAATCAGCACTTTGCTTTTAGCGTTTCTGCTGATTTTACCGCTTACAGCTTGCGGCGGCGATAAGCCGGCTAAAGATAATTCCAACATAGCATTGTCAGAAATCGATAATTCAAAAGCCGAAACTGTCACCGACAGATTTGGCAAAACTATAGTTGTGCCGGAGAAAACAGAAAAGATTATTTCCATGGCACCATCCGTCACGGAAACTCTTGTACATCTTGGGCTTGCGGACAAGTTGGTTGCAATTGACAAATACTCCACCGATATAGATGGATTGCCCGAAAATTTGCCTACTTTTGATATTATGGCACCGGACACCGAGAGTATAGCTGCCTTAAAACCCGATATTATTTTTGCTACCGCCATGAGCAGAGCGGATGGAAATGACCCCTTTAAACCTGTTACCGATTTGGGAGTATTGATGACTTACATACCTTCTTCGGAAAGTATTGAAGGTATTAAAGAGGACATACGTTTTATAGGGAAAATCACTAAAACTGACGCTAAGGCAGAGGCTATCATCAGTGATATGGAAAAAGATATAGACTTTATCGTGTCTTCAATCGGGGATAATAAGTGCGGTAAAACCGTATACTTCGAGGTTGAAGGAGCACCCAGAACGGTGAGTTTCGGAAACGGGGTTTTCCTAAACGAAATTATAGAATTATTGGGAGCAAAAAATATCTTTTCCGACCAAGAAAGCTGGATTTCCTTTTCAGAGGAAATAGTAATAGAAAAAAACCCCGATGTAATTTTTACGAATGTAGACTATACAGATGATCCAAAGGGCGATATTTTAAACCGAAACGGCTGGGATGCTATTAACGCAATAAAAAATAATCAAGTCTATCAAGTTGCCAGAAACGCTAGCTCACGCCCCAATGAGTATGTTACGGTTGCCCTGAAAGAAATGGCTAGGGCTTTATATCCCGGTTTATTTGAATGATATGAAAAATATGCGAAAAGTCAGCCTACTTATTTTTTTAGCTATAATTTGCTTAGTCACATTGGTTTTGGCTATGGGAATTGGGAGCGTTTCCATTGCCCCTCTTGACACTGCAAATGTAATTCTGAGCAAAATTTTTGGAATTCAACCCTTCGGTCCTATAGAAGAAATCGCCGAATCCATACTTTGGAAAATCAGAATACCCAGAACCCTACTGGCTTTTATTTCCGGCAGCGGACTTGCTTTTAGCGGCGTTATGATGCAGTCGGTGCTTAGAAACCCCCTGGCGTCTTCCTTTACGCTGGGTGTATCCTCCGGAGCGGCTCTGGGTGCAAGCTTTGCCATAGTTTTAAATATATCTGTTTTGGGGTTTTTGACTCTGCCCGTTTTTGGGCTTGCAGCAGGACTTGCCACCGTATTCCTTGCCTTGGGCGTTGCGGCAAAGGTGGATCGTAATCTGCAAAACAACTCCATAATTTTGACAGGTATGGCCTTTTCCTTATTTGCAAGTGCTCTGATTACCATTTTAATGTCCCTTTCAAAGGAACATTTACAGAGACTTATATATTGGCAAATGGGTAGCTTTGCACTGAAAGACCCGGAATATTCCGTAATTCTGTTTCCGATACTGGCTATAATTTTTATCTTCGTTTTAAAATGTTCAAAGCAAATGGATATTTTAACGCTGGGGGACGAACAAGCACAAACCTCCGGAGTGGAAGCAAAGAGAATGAAATTAATTTTGCTGTCTCTTTCAGCCATAATAACCGGATCGATAGTTTCCATGGTAGGTATTATCGGTTTTGTTGACCTATTTACGCCCCATATGGCGAGAAAGATATTTGGTGCTAACCATAAATACGTTCTGACAGCATCAGCCTTACTTGGTGGTGCTTTTATGGTTTTGTGTGACCTTATGGCAAGAACAATAATTGCACCTCTCGAAATGCCTGTTGGTGCTATTACCTCGGCTTTGGGTGCCCCGTTTTTCATCTACTTATATTTCAGTAGAAGGAGGAAAGCAGTATGATTTCACTGAACAATGTTCGTGCAGGATATGACGGTGTGGAGATATTGCACGGAATTTCATTTAATATAAAAAAGGGCGAAAGTTTGAGCATTATAGGCCCCAACGGCTGCGGTAAGACTACTCTTTTAAGAGCCATTGCAGGAACCCTTTCATTTACCGGTGATATTCTTCTGAACGATACCGATATTCGAAAGTTTAAGCGTAAGGCTCTGGCAAAAAAAGTTGCTATGCTTTCGCAAACCACACAGCTGTATTTTAATTATACTGTTTTTGACACCGTTATGATGGGAAGATATGTACATGAAACCGGCGGGCTTTTTGGGGGTATTTCCGAGGTTGACAGGCTGGCAGTTACAGAGGCTCTGAAAACCGTAGGAATGCCGGAGCTTAAAGACCGAGAAGTAGATACCCTGTCCGGCGGACAACTTCAAAGAGTGTTTCTGGCTAAGATTCTGGCTCAAAACCCGGATATTATCCTCCTTGACGAGCCAACAAATCACCTTGATTTGGGCTATCAAATTGAACTTATACGCTTCCTTAATAAATGGTCAAAGCAAGCAGGCAAAACAGTTGTGGGAGTTCTGCATGACGTAAACCTTGCTATGCTTCTTGCGGACAATGTATTGCTTATGGAAAACGGAAACGTTAAAGCATACGGCCCGATCAGAGATGTATATGCTTCTGACGTTCTAACCTCTGCATATAAGATGGATATAGCGGGGTATATGTTGGAGACATTAAAAAAATGGGAAAACATGTTCGGAACGAATATTATTCGAGCGGCTCTGTAATCAAAATTTAAATAAAAATGGATTTGGGGAAAACTTTATTTCAAAAAAAGTTTTCCCCATGATTTTATCCTTTTACTTTCATGAGTTAGACTAATTCGTACAACTCATATTATTTTATTATCGGAGGGAACACCTATGGGCAAAGGATTTGTGGCTTCATACAGCGGAGGCAAAGACAGTGTTTTGGCTATCTACCGAGCAATAAAACAAGGGCTGACGCCGGTTGCTTTAATTACTACCTATAACACCCACAAAGAACGGTCTTGGTTTCACGGCATACCCGAGCCTGTCCTTGTAAGTGTTTCGGATTCTATGGGCGTTCCCATTAGACTGATAAAAACAAGCGGCGAAAACTACGCAAGCAATTTTGAAAAAGCACTGCTGTCCGCAAAGGAATTGGGTGCGGAAATTTGCGTTTTTGGTGATATAGATATTGAGGAACATCATAAATGGTGCAGTGAGCGTTGTAAAAATGTAGGGTTAGAACCGCTTTTCCCACTTTGGGGCGAAGAACGTAAAAAATTGGTCTATGAATTCATAGACGAGGGCTTTACAGCCAATTTCACTGTGATTGATACGGCAAGAATGAGTGACGTTTATTTGGGTCAAAGGCTTACAGAGGAAAGCGTAAATTCCATTGCCGCTGAGGGTGCGGACATATGCGGAGAAAATGGAGAGTATCACACTTTTGTTTCATCGGGACCGATTTTCTCCAAACCGGTAGAGTTTTCTTTCGGTGAAAAAATTTTGGATAACGGATATGCAATAATGCCAATTTTATCATAAGTCGCCGGAGGGGTCGCTCGTGAAATTGATAATGAATATGACTACAAGTTCCTATGATACGCAAAGATATAGGGATAACGCCGATCTGAAAGACTTTTATAAGGGGCTTAGACTTGACGGCTTGGAACTTTTGCAATACGGAGAAGATGAAAAGGGTATAATTCAACCGGAGGACGTAATCGGGGTACATTTGAGATATTTTACCTCCTGGGTTGATTTATGGAAAGGCGATCAAAACAGATTGCTTCAAGAATTTGATAATTGGGATACTGTCACTAAAATATACGGCGGAACAACAAGGGAATCCCTCATAGATTTTTATAAAAATAATCTTCAAAGTGCCGCCAAATTTTCGCCTGAATACCTGGTATTTCATGTTTCCGAATGCGGCATAGCCGAATTTGTAAAAAAAGAATTCCACTACTCTGACGAAGACGTGGTAGACTCCGTTATCGAACTTGTAAATGAAATTTCGGAAAGTATTAAAGGCGAACCCCTGCTTTTATTCGAAAACCTATGGTATTGCGGACTGACCATGGTAAACCCGGCTTTAATCCGCCGACTGTTAAACGGGATAAACTACAAAAATAAAGGGATTATGTTGGATATAGGACATCTCCTTCATACCAATACAAGCTTGAGGACTCTTGATGAAGGTGTGGACTATATCTTAGGGGTACTTAATGAATATGAAGATTTATCCTTAATTAAAGGAATACATATGCACCAAACTTTAAGCGGAGAATATTCCCAAGGGCTTAAAACGAGTTGGAATTCCGGACAATTAAGTCATGAATTACGTTACGGAAGTGTGCTGGAACATATCTTTAAAATTGATTCACACCAACCCTTTACCAATAAAAATATCTATAAGATTATTGAAAAAATATCGCCGGAGTATCTTGTTTTGGAGCAGATAAGTACGACCAGAGAAGAGCACGAAAATAATTTAAGATTACAGTTGGAATATTTACAGTAGATTAGATTTTAAAAGAAAATACTGATTGTTTTTTAATTTTTAATCATTAAAGGATATAAAAAAGGAGCAGACACCGTATAACAAGGTTTTCTACTCCTTTTATATTTCTAATTGGTCTAATACCTTTTAATTGGTATCAAATTTGTATACCGTGGTTTGGTTATACATATCTCCCTTTTTTATAATAACATCGGGAAAATGTTTATTTCTCACGGAGTCGGGAAAATGCTGTGTTTCCAAACAAAGACCGCTGCGTTTTTGATAATTGCCCTGTTTTCCCTTTCTTTCGGTTAAAAAATTGCCGCTGTAAAATTGCATACCCGGTTGGGTAGTATACACGGTCATTTGAATTTCGGTTTTTTCGCCTTTTAATACAGCTGCTTTTTTAAGATAGCTTTCGCTGTCCAAAATCCAGTTATGGTCGTATCCTTTACCGTTAATCAACTGAACTTCGTCTTTTCCTATATCAAGCCCTATTTTTTTACTCTCCCTGAAATCAAAAGCCGTATCTTCCACGGAAAGAATTTTGCCGGTAGGCAGACAATTTTCGTCGCTTTCCAAGAAATTGCCGCCGAAAATTTGTATGCTGTGACCCAATATATCTCCCGATTGCTCTCCGTCCAAATTAAAGTAAGCGTGATTGGTTAAATTAATGGGCGTATCTTGGTCACAAACAGCTTTATAAATTATGTAAAGCTCATTTTCGTCACTTAAATTGTACGTTACCGCAACATCCAAATTACCCGGATAGCCTTCTTCTGTATCAACGGAGGTTCTGTTAAATTGCAAACCTACTTCTGTTACGGAATGTCTCCAAATATATTTGTCAAAACCTTTTAAGCCCCCATGCAAATGATTGGGACCGTTATTTACAGCCAAGGTATATTTATTGCCGTTAAGCTCGAATTCTCCGTTGCGTATGCGGTTTGCGTATCTGCCCACCACAGCACCCAAATAACCGTCTTTTTCCTCGTATTCTTCTATGGTATTATAGCCAAGGCATACGTCTGTTAACTTTCCGGCCTTATCCGGGATTTCGATTTTGGTAATTGTGCATCCGTAATTTAAAATAGTTACCTTCATACCGTTATTGTTTTCCAATTCAAATGCCTTTACTTTTTCGCCGCTTTTTGTAATTCCGAAAGGGTACTCTTTTATTCTCAATTTCATTCTCCTTATCTTTAGTTTATATTAAATCCGAAACCTTGATAATTTTGTAATAATCTATTATAAATGTAAATTCTGTTGAAATGCAATAAAAAGTCTTGAGAATAATTAAAAATTTGGGGAATAAAAAACACTCTGTTACGGACAAATAACAGAGTGTTTTCTATATATGAGGTAAAATAACATGAAGTTTCTATTAGTAAATTAACTATTATTGAGTTTTACCCGTATTAAGCTTTTCGCCTTCCATACCGGCTACTGCAACGGCAACAGCCGCATCACCCACAACATTAACAAGGGTTCTTGCCATATCCAAGATTCTGTCGACGCCTACGATTAGCCCTGTTACTTCTAGGGGTAACCCAATAGAGGTTAAAACCATGGTTAGCATAATAAAACCGGAACCGGGTACACCCGCCGTTCCTATAGAAGCCAGTACGGTGGTGGTGACTATGGTAATCTGCTGCAAGAGGCTGAGTTCAACACCCAAAACGCTTGCCACAAACAAAGCACATACGCCCTGATAAATGGAAGTTCCGTCCATATGAATGGTGGCACCCAAGGGCAAAACGAAGCTGGATACGCTGTTGGAAACTCCCAACTCATCTCTGGTACATTTTAGGGTAACAGGCAGAGTTCCGGAGCTGCTGCAAGTACTGAAGGCTAAAGTTGCAGAGGGAAGCATAACTTTGAAGAAATGTATAGGGTTCATATTCGCAAATAATTTTACTATAATCGGATAAGTAATAATTAATTGCAAGAAGGAAGCTCCATAAGCCACAACAATCAATAATGAAAGGGGTGCCAAAACCTCGGGACCGTTTTTGGCAACAACCGGAGTTATCAAGCCGAATACCCCAATAGGAGCCAGTTTCATTATGATTTCCGTAATTTTATACATAACGTCAGCTATGGCACTGATTACGTCTTCCACCGGTTTTGCTTTTTTGCCCACCATTAAAATGCCTACGCCTATAAAAATGGCAAAAACTATTATGGGCAGCATTTGTGCTTCAACCATGGCTTTCAAGGGATTTGCCGGGAATATTGCAACTATGTTTTCGATAAGTGTGGGTGCTTCCTTTGCTTCAACGACAGTAGCTTGAGATATGGTAACACCAGCTCCCATATTTACCACGTTACCCAGCAATAAACCAAAGGTTACAGCTATAATAGTTGTCGCAAAAAACAAAAGTATTGTTTTTACACCTATTCTGCCAAGTTTTTTAATGTCGCCCAGGCCTGTAACGCCGATAACCAACGATGAGAATACCAAGGGTACAATTAACATTTTAATCAGGTTTAAAAATATTGTGCCTATGGGAGCCACATATTCATCCACAAAGCTGCCGGCCTGTATTGAATAGCATAGAACGCCTGCCAAAATACCCAGCAACAATCCAATGAAAATTTTTGTGGTTAAACCAAGTTTTTTCATTGCTTTTTCCTCCTTTTGCAATGTATAATACTATATCTTTTTACTGTACGTCTTTCAGGATACAGTATAATTCAACATATTTTTATGCGAAATCTGATTCTCGGAAAACTTACTATTCCGGGAATATTTCACGTTTAGCTACTGATTTTCAGTGTGAAAATATCTAATAATGAGGCGAGATTTTATTATCTTTACTGTCTTTACGTTGGGCTTCAATCAACTTAGTTGTTTACAGATAATAAAACACCATCTACAAAAAACTATAAAAAACTATATAATAAAAATAAAAAGATATTGGAAGGACATTTATGAGAGATAAAACTAAGAGGCATGAATTTTCGGAGTTATCCATTCTCCTTCTGATTTTGCTTATTGTGCCTATTACCGGAGAGTTTAAAATTACACCGTTTTTTGACTCTTTTCGTATAGGACTGGGAGCTACGCTGTTCCTTTTTTATTCGCTTTTTGTCAGAAAGATTAATGTGCTTCTTTACGGTGCGGCGGCGGGAATTTTGGTTGTAATATTTAGAATAATGTTAGCTGTTTTTTCCGGTTATGGTTTAGATACAGCTTTTCTTATGCATTTTCCGGCATTTTTTTATTATTTTGGGTATGTTCTGGTTTATTATGTGCTAAAAGCTGAAAAATATTGGGAAACACCTATTACATACGGATTGTTTGTGGTACTCAGCGATTTCGGAGCAAATTGTATAGAAAAGATAGTTCGTTTTTATATGATGGGTGATGTTTTTTCTTTGCAAGACTCCGTTAACCTTTTAGTTATAAGTTTAATCAGAAGTTGTTTTGCTCTGGCTTTTTATAACGCAATCATGCTTCGAGAAAAGGGAATAATCTGCAAACACAAGGAAATACAAAACAAACAACTGCTCCTTTTGATTTCCGGTTTGTATGAGGAGGCTATACTGGTTAAAAAATCCTTGGACAGTGCCGAGCATCTCACTCGAAAATGTTTTGATTTATACAAAAAATACAGCTCCGAACCCAATACCGAAGAAAAATTACCCGTAGACCAAAACTTTTTGGACATAGCAAAACTCGTTCATGAAATAAAGAAAGACAATCAGCGTATTTACGCCGGATTGTCCAAACTAATAACAAAAGAACAATATACGGATTATATGAATGCCGGCGAAATAATTCAGGTAGTAGCCTCTACAAACGAAAAATATGCCCTTTCGTTAAACAGAAAGGTTATTTTCTGTTTAAATATACCGGATGATTTACCCAAGCTGCATGTCTGCACCTTACTTTCTATAGTAAATAACCTGGTTGTTAACTCCGTAGAGTCAATAAATTCTGTCGGTTACATAGAAATAACTTTGGAGAAGAAAGAAGGCTTTTTGGAAATTACCGTTGCGGATAACGGTAAAGGCATACCCGAAGCAAAAAAAGAACTGATATTCGCTCCCGGTTACACTACTAAATTTGATGAAGAAGGAAGACCTTCTACCGGGATAGGGTTGGTATATGTTAAAGAAATAGTAACCGATTTGGGTGGCAGCGTAGAATTTAAAACAGACGAAGAACGTCTTCTTCAAACGGTGTTTAACATACGCCTGCCCATAAACAGCTTATGCGATTCTAAGGTGTAGATTTATGAAAGGAGTTGTGAGATTTGCGTTTTTTTATAGTAGACGATGATTTCGCTGTACGTTCAATGGTTAAGGAAATTATAGAGGATGCTGATTTGGGAGAAACCGTGGGAATGGCAGAAGACGGGCTGGAAGTCAGTTCAGAAATATTAAACCTTAAAAATGTTGATATTCTCATTATAGATTTGCTTATGTCCGGCAGAGACGGCATAGAAACCGTTCGAAGCTTGGAGGATTTTCAGGGTAAAATAATTATGCTTTCTCAAGTGGAAAACAAAGAAATGGTAGGAAGAGCATATTCCCTAAACATTGAATATTACATAACCAAGCCCATAAATAAAATAGAAGTCATTAAAATTATTCAAAAAGTATCCCAAAACAAAAAATTACACGACTCCTTAAACGGTATTCGCAAATCACTAAATATTATCACCGATGATATTAAACCCGAAAAAAACAAAAATGTGGGTGTAATGTCCGCCGTGGAATTTCTCCTTACGGAGCTTGGAATTATAGCCGACATCTCCAAAACCGACTTCTTTCATATGGTTACTTACTTAAGGGAAAAGGAACAAGCTTCAAATAATTTTGATTATCCGTCAATGAAGGAAATATTTACATATGTAGCAGAAATGAAAATAGGACGGTCTGCAACAAAGGCAGAAATCAATAAAGAGACCAAGGCAGTTGAACAAAGAATTCGCAGGGCTGTTTTTAATTCCATCAAGACTTATGCCTCTCTTTGTCTTGAGGACTTCACCAATTCAAAGTATCAAGAATACGCCTATAAGCTGTTTGATTTTATAGAGATAAGAAAAGTTATGAACAAGCTGGATAAAGGTATAGAGCCGGCTATTTCCGATATAAGTATTAACATTAAGAAGTTTATATTTATATTTTATTTTGAGTGTAAAAAACACTTAACAGAAAAATAAAGCTGTAGTGTGGGAAAATCATTTGGTATATGAATTTTCTCACACTACAGCTTTGTTTATTTATTGTTTATTTATTGCTTAGTAGAGCGATTATAAACCTTTTTTGCTCTTTTTCTTTGATATCTTCGAATCCTACGGGAAACATTTAAGCACAGGAAAGAAATTATCCTAAATAAGGGCAGTGATACCATTATAAGCGGAAGATATAAATATGCCGTTTCCGAAAAAAGTGAAGTTAAAGAAAAGAAGGAACCGAAAAACAAAAATACCGACAAATATGCCGCCATCAGCAAGCCTATCATAAGTTTACGCCAAAAATCAAGGGGTCTTGATACATAGTACAGAACTATAAAACTGAAAGCACCGGTCATTAATGCACTTACGGTAGAGGTTTGATCATAATTCAACCCAAGCATAGGTGCAAAAATCTGAATAAGAATCAGATTGATTATTATACACAGAGCACCGGGTAAGGCAAATCTTAACACCTCGCGAATAAATCTACCTCTTATGCGTCTGTAGGTGGGTTTCAGTGCCAAAAAGAACGACGGTATACCTACGGTAAGCGTGGAAGCCGGGGTCATTTGTATTGGTTCGAAAGGAAATTCCAGAGGCAGGAATATAAAAATCAATGTTAATATAACTGAAAAAATGGTTTTTACCAAATATAGTGCCGCAACTCGTTCTATATTGTTTACAACCCGTCTGCCCTCTCTGACCACGTTAATCATGGAGGAAAAATCCGAGTTCAGCAGTACAAAGTCTGATACATTTCGTGCCGCATCGCTTCCTTCTGCCATGGCTATGCTGCAATCGGCGTCTTTTAATGCCAAAACATCATTTACCCCATCACCGGTCATGGCAACTATATGTCCGTTTTTTTGTAAAGCCTTTACCAGTTTTCGCTTTTGAAAGGGCGAAACTCTTCCGAACACGGTGTTTTCTTCCACCAGTTTTTCGTAAGGCTCATTATCGCCTACAGCGGACATGTCTATGTAGTTGCCTGCCTGTGACAAACCTGCCCGAACAGCCACGTTGGATACGGTAACCGGATTGTCTCCCGATATTACCTTTACGTCTACACCTTGCTCTTTAAAAAAGCTGAATGTATGGGGAGCTTCCGGTCTGATATTGTCGGAAATAATAATCAATGCCAGCAAGTCGTTGTTTGACTCGGAGGAGTTTAAATCCCCATTTGCCTTAGCAAAACCCAAAACCCTGAATCCTTGTGAAGAGTAGTGATTTATTGTCTCATTTAATTCTGTATCTATCTCATCAAGCACAAATTCTGCCGCACCTACTACATAACTGTCTCCGTTTTCAAATTGGCAACCGCTCCATTTTCTCGCTGATGAAAAGGGAATTTTTAAGGCTGCCTTTCGCCCGGAAACTTGATCAAACTTATTTTGTAAGGCTATAGCTGTGGGATTATTGTCGTTAAGGTTATGAATTACGTCGGCAATTAAAGTTGAAATATCTTCATCAGCATTTTTCATGGGGATTAATTGGGTAACGTTTAGTTTTCCGTCAGTTATAGTGCCGGTTTTGTCCAAACACAGTACATCAACTCTTGCCAGAGTTTCTATACAGGGCAAAGACTGCACCAATGTCTTTCTTCGTGCTAAATTTATTGCTCCGATGGCAAAGGCTACTCCCGTAAGTAAAACCAAGCCCTCCGGTATCATACCAACCATAGCTGCGGTTGTTCCCAAAACGGATGTTTCAAAACTTACGCCTTTGGTAAATTGAGTTGCAAAAAGTGCAATTCCCAAAGGAAGTATAACGAAGGTAAGAGTTTTGATTATGGCATTAATGGCACGCATAAGTTGGCTGGTGGGCTTTTTTTCACGCTTTGCCTCCAAGGACAGTTTGGAAACGTAATTATCCGTGCCTACAGCCGTTATTTGCACATAAGCACTGCCTGCAACCACAATACTACCGGACATAACCGTGTCATTGACAGTTTTGGACACCGGTTTAGACTCTCCGGTAAGCTGAGATTCGTCCACTTCCAAACCTTCCGTAAAAACAACTTTACTGTCGGCACAGACTTGATTTCCGTTGGCAATAAACATAATATCATCCAAAACCAGCTGCTCTTGAGAGAGCGTGATTCTATCGCCTTGGCGTATAGACGTTACTTTGGATTGTGTGATTATCGAAAGTTTGTCTATGTTTCTTTTGGCTCTCAATTCCTGTATTATGCCTATTAAGGTGTTGGAAATTACCACGCCCATAAACAGCAGGTTTTTATAACTACCTACCATTATAATAAGCCCTGAAAGGACTGCATTTATTATATTAAACAAAGTAAAAAGATTCTGAAATATTATTTGAGGAACCGAACGGGTTAAACTTTTTATAGGTAAGTTGTGCAGTCCTGCTTCCATACGTTCCCTTGCTTCTTGGTGGGTTAGACCGGAGCTGTAGTGTGGACTTACACGTTCTATGGGTTTGGATACGGATTTATTCCTAATCATTTTTCACCTCGTTACAGTTATTGCCGGATATATCATAAATCAAAACGGAGTTATTGTAAAGAAAAGGATTTAAAAGGCAGTCCTTGATAAAAGTAAGCAGTCAGCAAGAGCGAACCGTTTACGAAGAATAGCTTTTGTTAATATTCCTTTTGCAATTAAGTATAAAACAAAGTATAGGCTGAATATTAATTGCTGTATATAAAACAAAAACCCCGTATCTACGGGGTTCAAATTATCTGCAAGTCATACCCTTTAAGAGTATTCCCAACAAATCAAGTATTCTAACAAATTACCGGTTGCTCAACGCAACTTTTTTTATTACATGTTTAAAACTTGGAACGGATACCAATACAACGGTTATTATTATTTCCGGCAATATGTAGGACATATTGTATAGCAGGGAATACATTACGGGATGAGAATCGCCGGCATATTCGGAGAAAAACACAAATCCCGAAATAACACTTGCCGCAAAACGACCGCAGGCGCCCAAAACATAACCGGGAATAAGGTACTTATCCTTAAAAAGTCCGCTTAATCCCAACAGCCCAAAGGCTACAGGATAATCCAACAACAATTGTATGGGATGAACCACAACGGCACCCAAGGCAAGTTGAAGAAATCCGTAAACTACACCGGTCAATACACCGGTCAATACACCGGTAAAAGTTCCGAACCAATAACCGGACAGAGCGATAAACAACATTGAGCAGGCGGTAACCGTGCCACCCATGGGCATTTCAAACAACTTAACCGTTGACAGTATGGTAGCCAACGCTATGCAAAGGCTTGAGTATATCAATGCCTTTCGAGTAATAATACTGTTCATAAAAAAAACCTCCTTAGTTAGCCAAAGGAGGTGTGTCAAAAATAAAATTGAATACCTTTGATGGCTTTCCTTCGCCGGCATTACCCGGAGCAGGTACAAAGGGTATTTCTCAGCCTGTATTTTTAACAGACACCCCCAGCATTTATTACATTGCAAGAAAAATATTAATCTATGAAATTATACAATGAGGTCAATAATTTGTCAACAGCTATATATGCTTTATTAAGCTATATTTGAGAAAAAACCTTACCTATGCTGTCGTTTATCAATAGATCTGCTCTGTTGTCCCAAGGAGTTTGGCCCTTGTTAATCAGAATCAAATTATTGCCTTTATAATAATTTATTAATTGAGCCGCAGGGTATACTCCCAAGGAAGTTCCGCCGACTATAAGTACTTGCGCCCGAGAAATAAGCTTGGTAGAATCATGCAAAATCCCGGAATCCAAACATTCGCTGTACAAGACAACGTCGGGCTTGATCGTTCCTCCGCAATCGCATAAGGGAACATCCGCAGAATTTGCTATAAAGTCCAAGGTATAAAATTTACGGCACTTCATGCAATAATTCCTATGTATACTGCCGTGAAGCTCAAAAACATTCTTACTGCCGGCAGCTTGGTGCAAACCGTCAATATTTTGGGTAATGACGGCTTTTAGTTTGCCTTGCTGTTCCAATTCCGCAAGTTTAATATGTGCGGGATTGGGTTTTACGTTTTTTATTATCATTTTGTTTCTGTAAAACTCGTAAAATTCAAATGTATTTGAAACAAAGAATGGATAGCTTAAAATCGTTTCCGGCGGATACTTGTATTGTTGGTTATATAAACCGTCCACAGAGCGAAAATCAGGTATACCGCTTTCAGTGGAAACTCCCGCACCGCCGAAAAAAACTATATTATCATGTTGGGCAACGATGTCTTTTAGTTTACTTACAGAATCGCTTAACATAACAATCACCTATTATCCTTTGTTTAGGATCAAAATTGCTTTAAGAACTTAACGTCGTTTTCATATAACAGACGTAAATCGTTGATATTATAACGCTGCATGGTTATACGTTCAAGACCCATACCAAAGGCAAAACCGGAGTAAACCGTTGGGTCTATGCCGGACATTTTTAAAACTTCCGGATGAACCATCCCGCAACCCAGAATTTCTATAAAGCCACTGTCGGAGCAAACTCTGCAACCGGAACCGCCGCAGGAAAAGCAACTTATATCCATTTCTGCCGAAGGTTCCGTAAATGGGAAATGGTGAGGTCTGAAACGAACGGAAGTGGATTCACCGAACATTTCTTTTGCGAATACCTCCAATGTTCCTTTCAAATGGCTCATGGTAATGCCTTTGTCTACTACCAGGCCCTCAATTTGATGGAAGTTGGGTGCATGAGTTGCATCCACTTCGTCGGAGCGGTAAACACGTCCCGGGCAGATAATTTTTATGGGCAGATCGCCTTTTTCCATGGTACGTACTTGCACAGGTGAGGTTTGGGTTCTTAATAAGAAGCCGCCCTCTACGTAAAAGGTGTCCTGCTCATCTTTGGCAGGGTGGTCTTTGGGAATATTAAGAGCTTGGAAGTTATAGTAGTCGGTTTCCACGTCGGGACCTTCGGCTATGGAATAACCCATGCCCATAAATATCTCAATAATTCTGTCCAAAACTGTGCTCATGGGATGTTTATGACCCAGGTTTTTCACTTTACCGGGCATGGTAACATCCACTCTTTCGGCAGCAAGTTTTAAATTCAATACTTGTTGTTGTAAAACTTTTTTGGCATTGTCCAAGCTTTCTTCAACAAATGTACGTGTTTCGTTTACAAGTTGACCCAAAACCGGACGTTCTTCTTTTGAAACATTGCTGAGACTCTTTAACAATAATGTTAACTCGCCCTTTTTACCCAGCAATTTTACCCTCAAATCTTCAAGAGCTTTTAAATCATTGGCTTTTTCCAATGATTTTTGCAGGAATTGTCTGATTTCCGGTAATTTATCTTTCATTGAAGTAAACCTCTCTTTTGTAATAGCTGATGCTAAACCTTAATTTTATAGAATAT
Organism: uncultured Defluviitaleaceae bacterium; assembly: GCA_964468805.1. Classification (GTDB taxonomy): domain Bacteria; phylum Bacillota; class Clostridia; order Lachnospirales; family WRBF01; genus CAYXWM01. Next base: position 47,608 of record CAYXWM010000006.1, on the reverse strand, counting down.
CTAATCCAACATCTTTAAAATGCCCTGAACATTGTGTCTTTATAGCCAAACTTTATTATACGAATATGGCTTTAAAGAAAATTTGGTCGATTAATATAATACCACAAAGTCCGAATACATAGTAAGAAAAATATTTTAATTTACACTCTTTCACCAGTTTAAGCATAAAGTTGATGGCGAAGAATCCGGAAATCACCGCTGCCACAAAACCTATAGCAATGGGAAGATATTCGCTTTTATCAATAATTATGTCACCGGAAATAAACTCTTTCAGCTTCAAAGTAACGGCTCCCAAAATGGCCGGAACGGATAAAAGAAACGAAAATCGAGCCGCTGTTTGGCGATTAAATCTTCTGGACAGTGAGCCGGAAATGGTGCTGCCGGAACGGGAAATAGCCGGTGCTATGGCTATAGCCTGCATTATACCAACAAAGAGTGCATCAAAATATGTAATGTCTTTTTCTTTTTTGTCACCCGAAATAATATTGTCCGCGTAAAGTAACAACACACCGGTCAAAAAGAAGCCTACTGCCAAAAATGTGGCGTTCTTGTCCAAGGCATCCATAAAGTCGCCGTCTATAAAAAGAGCCGCCAAGATTGCCGGTATGGTTCCAACTATAAGCAACAGGGTCATCTTCTGGAACGGTCGCCTTATAATGGACAGTATTTCCTTTCTGAACACAACTAATACAGGAATCAAGGTTCCAAAATGTAAAATTATATTAAATGTTAAGGTAGACTCGGTTACGCCAAAAAGTTTTTGCAACAGGGCTATATGGCCCGAACTGCTGACGGGCAAAAACTCCGCAAGGCCTTGAGTCAAGCCTAATATTATAGCTTGAATTATGTCTTGGATAAAGTCCATTTAACACCTCGTTTACTGCCGTTTCAGTAAAACCCGATTTTCGGAATTTACTTAGACGTACTGTGTTTTTAAATATATTATACCGGTTTCGTTTAAAAGAAACAGTATTACTGTGTATTTCATGTAATAATATTATTTTTAAAAACACTGTTTTATGATTCGATAAAATTTAAGTTTCTGCCCAGTAAGAGATTTGCTTCTTCGTAATTGCCCAATTTTATCAGGTTTCTGATGTCACTTGAGCTTACTTTTTGTCCGTGGATTTTAAAATGGGGTATAACATGTACTTTAAAATCCAGTTTTTCTCCCAAATTTTGTAACAATTGGGGATTGCCTTTGCCGCCTTTTCCGAAAGAAAAACCCTCGCCTATAACAATATGACGGCATTTAAGCTGTTCTGACAAAACCCTGCGGACAAAATCATCCGGGCTCATCCCGGCGGTTTCTTTGTTAAACGGATATTCAACAAAAACATCTATACCAAAGCTCTCCAAAATCTCCAACTTTTCTCCGGGATTGAGAATGGGCTCTATTTTCGCACCTTTAAGGATGGTGAGTGGATGAGGGAAAAAGGAAAAGACGACGGAATTTAAATTATAATCCTGTGCAAGTTCTTTTGCCCGCTCCAATAACTTCATATGACCCAAGTGCAGTCCGTCAAAGCTGCCTATGGCAACGGCCGTTTCCTTGGGTTGATTTATTTTTGTTCCGAATATATGCGTCATGAGCACCACCGGTTTGAATTGATGATTTGGGTATTTAGATTGATCTATTTTTAAATTTAAATTATAAAGTTATATTCAGTTTCCGGATACGGGGCTGTAAAGTATTGTTTTAGGTACCAATAATTCTGTCCCGGATTCGTAAATTCCTATAAGTTGCTGCTTTGAATCATAAACGGATACAAGTTCGCCTTCTTGAGGAATTTCGCCGACTACAGCCGCTGTTTTAATTTTATTTCCGTTATATAAATATTTATCTGCCCAAGGTTGGACATTTATTTTCTTTATATCAAGGATATTGTTTATGCAATAATCCATGGGAATTACCGAATCTTCAAGTGAGGTTGATTTTTTCAGCATATCTAAGGTTTGGGCTGATTCCAGTGATAGTTTGCCCACCTTTGTACGCAACAGCGAAAACATATGCGCACCACAACCCAATTTTTTACCTATATCGGCACAGAGGGTTCGAATATAGGTGCCTTTGGAGCAATGAACGGTAATTTCAAACATGTTTTTTTGTTTTAGGTCATGCTCAAAAGGACTTGCCTTCACAGAATATATGTAAACAAGTCTGGGTGTTCGTTCTATGGTTTCGCCTTTTCTGGCTATGCTGTAAAGACGCTCACCGTTTATCTTTACCGAAGAATACATGGGTGGCGTTTGTAGGTATTCCCCTTGAAAGGAATTTATTGTTTCTAAAATACGCTCTTCGTTATAATCAACCGGTTTGGTTTCCAGCACCGTTCCGGAAGCATCCTCTGTATCCGTGGTTTCTCCCAGTTTGACAACAGCCCTGTATTCCTTGCCGGAGTCGGAAAAATAGGAGGCTATCTTGGTGGCACGTCCAAGGCAAACAGGCAATACTCCACAAGCATCCGGGTCCAGGGTACCGGTATGACCGGCTTTTACTTTGCCGTAAATACCCCGAACCACGGAAACAACATCCTGTGAAGTATAGCCTTTTTCCTTATAAACGTTTAGAACGCCGTTATAATTATAATTTTTTTTCATATTCTTCAACCGCTTTTTTGATTTCCGGCAAAACAGCGGCAACAGCTGATTTTACGTCGCCGGTTAAGGTACAGCCGGAGGCTTGAACATGACCTCCGCCGCCAAACATACCGGCAATTTTGCTTACATCCACATTTTTGGAACGCATACTGGCCTTCACTTGGTTATCCGGTAATTGATAAAAGAAAACTGCAACTTCGGCATCGGTAATGCTGATAATATAGTCCACGGTTCCGTCCAAGTCTTTAACGGTTGCACCGGAGGCTTGGATTTCTTCCGTAGTAATATAAGTATAATACACGCTGCCTTCTGACTGCAAATTACATAAGGATTTTCCGAAACTTTTTGCTACGGGCATTGTTCGGTCAAACATTATGGTGTTGTAAATTTTAGAGAAGGGTATGTCCAACCACATTAATTTACTTACCGCAATATGGGTATCGGCAGTTGTGCATTTATGGCGGAATCCGCCGGAATCGTAAACTATACCGGCATAAAGGGCAGAGGCAATTTCTTCATCTATGGGAACTAGGTTATTCATTATGTCAAATACAACTTCCGAAGTAGAGGAAGCCTTTGCATTAACGCAGTTGTATTTGGCGTAACGGGTATTGCTCACATGATGGTCTATATTAAAAGTAACCGGTGCTTTTTCGAACAATTTTACAGCATCCCCAAGCCTGTCCAAAGAGCCGCAATCCAAGCAAATCATGGCGTCTATGTCCAAACTTTCAATATCACCTTTGTAAATCATTTCCTTGCCCGGGATAATATCAAATTTTGAGCTGTATTCTTCCAATATAACCACAGGGTGTATGCCGATTTTTTTCAGACAAAGGGCAAGCCCCAGACAGGAAGCAATTGCATCTCCGTCCGGATTGACGTGACCTGCAACAGCGACCTTGTCATAATTTGTAATTAACATACGAATGTCTTTAATATCTTTGTTTTCGGGGTTCATGGCAACCTCCTAAAAAACTTGTTATATGTGATGCAACAAGAACTCATATTAAGAATTCTTGTTTACATCTTCTATAAGTTTATTCATTCTCATAACATATTCTATTGAATCGTCTCGGACGAAAATCACTTCGGGGGTATTACGTAAATTAATGCGTTGGGCAATTTGTCTGCGAATAAAGCCTTCTGCTGATTTTAAGCCCTGCATTACCGATTTTTTTTGATCTTCGTCACCCAGAACGGAAACAAAAATTTTACAAAACTTTAAGTCGTTGGTAGTATCTACTTTTACAACGGAAGTTACTGTGGAAATCCTGGGGTCTTTAAGCTCGCCACGGATTATTTGAGAAACTTCCTTCATAATTTCTTCGTTAATACGAGTCATACGATTACCGGTTTTCATAAGTCACCTACCTGGGTACTTCTTCCATAATATAGCCTTCGACTATATCTTGTTCCATAATGTCGTTGTGTTTATTAAAGAGCAAACCACAGTCAAACCCTGCGTTTACTTCTTTTACGTCATCTTTAAAACGCTTGAGTGCATCCAGTGTACCGTCGTAAATAAGCTTACCTTGACGGGTAATGCGTACTTGACAGTTTCTGGTGAATTTACCGTCGGTTACATGGGCACCTGCAATATTTCCTACGCCGGAAGCCTTGAAGATTTGACGGATTTCAGCATGACCGATAATTTTTTCCTTAAATACAGGGTCAAGCATACCTTTCATAGCTGCGTTAATATCTTCAATTGCGTTATAAATAACTCTGTATAGTCTTATGTCAACTTTTTCGGTTTCCGCTACCGAACGGGCAGAAGTTTCCGCACGAACGTTAAAACCGATAATAATAGCATTTGATGCGGAGGCAAGCATAACGTCTGTTTCGGTTATTGCTCCAACACCGCCGTGAATGGTACGAATACGTACTTCTTCGTTGGAAAGACGTTCCAAGCTGTTTTTAATAGCTTCCACGGAACCTTGTACGTCGGCTTTTACTACTATATTCAAATCTTTAACGTTACCGGCCTGAATTTGAGAGAACAAATCGTCAAGGGATACTTTCTGGGGCATAGCCTTAACCATTTCTTCACGACCGTGTGCAACGAGAGATTCGGCAACTTGGCGAGCGTGTTTTTCGTTTTGTGCTACATAGAATGCATCACCTGCATGAGGAACTTCGGAAAGACCCAAAATTTCCACAGGCATTGAGGGTAAAGCTCTGTTAACCTTTTTGCCCTTGTAATCCATCATGGCACGAACACGACCAAAGGCTTGACCTGCAACTATGGGGTCACCTATGGAAAGAGTACCGTCTTGAACCAAAACGGTTGCAACAGGACCGCGTCCTTTATCCAACAATGCCTCGATAACGGTACCTCTGGCTTTTTTGTTGGGGTTTGCATTTAACTCTTTCATTTCCGCCACAAGGAGAATCATTTCCAATAAATGGTCTATACCTTCGCCGGTAGTAGCTGAAACGGGAGAACAAATTACTTGACCGCCCCAATCCTCAACCAACAATCCGTATTCTACCAATTCCTGTTTAACACGGTCGGGGTTTGCGGACGGTTTATCAATTTTGTTTATAGCTACGATAATTTCAACGCCTGCCGCCTTGGCATGGTCTATAGCTTCAATGGTTTGGGGCATAACGCCGTCGTCTGCGGCAACTACAAGCACGGCTATATCCGTAACTTGAGCACCACGCATACGCATTGCCGTAAATGCCTCGTGTCCGGGTGTATCCAAGAAAGTAATTGTCTTTTGGTCAATGGAAACGGTATAAGCACCTATATGTTGAGTAATACCGCCGGCTTCCGTTTGAGTAACGGCAGTCTTTCTGATACAGTCAAGGAGCGATGTTTTACCGTGGTCAACGTGACCCATAACAACAACTACAGGAGGACGTTCTTTCAATTCATCGGGAGCATCTAGTTCTTCCGCAAAAGCTTCGCCCAAAATATCAACTTCGGTTGCGCGTTCTACAACTATTTCGTAATCTTCGGCGATTTTAGCCAAGGCGTGGAAATCCACTTCTTGATTAATATTAGCCAAAACGCCTCGTTTCATTAATAATTTTATTATTTCCGAAGCGGGCTTGTTGATTTTTTCGGAGAAATCCTTAACTTTCATGGATTTTGGCAAAACAACAACAGAAATATCTTCGGTTGTTTCTGCTTGAGCTTGTTGTTGTAACAATTCCGCCTCTTTCAAAGCCTTTTTCGCTGCTTTGGCTTGCTTTTTGGGCTTTTTGGGTGTTGGATGGAAAATTTCGTTCAAGGATTTCTTTTGAGACTTTTTGGAGGGCGTTTGCGGTTTTTGGTCATTTCTGGGATCTATACGTTTTTTTGGAGGCTCTCCATCGATTTTAGGAACCGGTATTGACAGCGGGAATGAGGATTTTTTACCGCCAAAATCACCGGATCTGCCGAAGCCTTGACCGCTTCTTTGAGGACCCTTTTGGTCGGAAAAATTTCGGTTATTGGGACGTCCCTGTCCTTGACCTTGACCTTGGCCTTGAGGACGGTTGCCGCCTTGACCGTATTGTTGACCTTGGCTGCGTTGAGGAGCATTTCCCTGTTGATTGCTTCGTTGTTGATAAGGAGGTTTGCTTCCGCTGTAACCTTCTCTTTGCTGACCTTGACGGTTGCCTTGGTAAGTACCGGTTTGTTGGCGATTGTCGGAGTAGCTGCGTTGTTGATTTTGGCGATTGTCTCCTCTGTAGCCTTGACCTTGACCTTGGCTTTGACCTTGACCTTGGGATTGTTGTCTGTCACCGTAAGGTTTGTTTTGTCTGTTGTCGTATTGAGGTCTTTGAGACTGTTGACCGGAACCGCCCTGTTGTTGTCTGTCAGAGTAAGGTCTGTTTTGTCTGTTGTCGTATTGAGGCCTTTGAGACTGTTGACCGGAACCGCCTTGTTGGGTTCTGTCGTGTTGAGGTCTGTCTTGTCTCGGTTGCCTGTTGTCCGTTCGTTGAGATTGGTTGCCTGCATAACTGCCGGGCTGACGGTTTTTATTATAACCTTGATTACGTTGTTGATTTTGTTGATTATGTTGATTATGGTGACTGTGTTGTGTTTGTGTTGCCTGTGTTTGCTGTGATGCCGGTTGTTGCACCTGTTGACCGGGTGCTTGCGTAACTTTGGTTTCGGCTTCTTGTTTGGTGTTATCCGTATTTTTCGGTTCGTTTGTCATCATGCGTGGTTTCATTCCTGTTGTATAGTATTCTATAATATTTTTTGCCTGACCTTCATCAATGGCGCTCATATGATTCTTGACCTCAATCCCCATATCAGTCAACTTATCTATTAAGATTTTACTGTTGATTTTTAATTGTTTAGCGACTTCATGCACTCGAACTTTCGGCATTCGCCCACCTCCGTGTCCTAATTTTTCATACTTGCGATTTCATGCGTTTGCGTCCTTTCATGTAGCATAATAATCTGTGCTGCAAACTGTTCGTCACAAACAGCCAGGGTAACCCTGTTTTCCTTGCCTATTGCCTTGCTCATTTCCTCTCTGTTACCTATGGTTAACAGCTTGATATTATAAAACTTGGTTTTATCGTTGAATCTTTTCTTTGTGTTATCAGAAGCATCACTGCTTAAAAGAATAAGCTTTGCCTCGCCGGAACGAATAGCCGATAGGCAACTGTCCTCGCCGGTTTTGATTTTACCGGCTCTTTGACACAGACTCAGCAAAGAAGTAATTTTTTTATCCACCTTCGGCCTCCTCTGCCAATCTTTCGTAGACTTCCTTGGAAACAGGGGCTTTAAAGGAACGCTCCAAAGACTTTTTCTTTTGGGCTGTCTTTAAACATTCCTTACCGGCACACAAATAAGCTCCTCTGCCGTTATGCTTCCCTGTTTTGTCTATAAAAATCTCACCTTCGGGACTGCGTACCACACGAATAAGTGAGGTTTTTTCCTTCATTTCCATGCAACCCACACATTTTCTTAAAGGTATTTTCTTCAAACCGATTCACCTTCTTAATACAGATTTATTCCAAACAGACAGAATTAATCGTTATTTGGCTGAATCGTCTTCCAAATCGTGGGGTTCGTCTTCCGGCTCACCGGAATAATCTTCATCGAAATCAAAGTCATCTTCAAATTCGGAATCTTCCGGATAGTCATCGTCCAAATCCCTGTTATCTTCTTCGGTTAAATCAAAATCATCGGAAAACTCGTCATCTTCTGTAATTTCGAAATCATCTTCAAAATTTTCATCATAATTTTCGTCAGCGTTACCGTCGAAATCGTCTTCATATTCTTCATCTCTGCCAAAATCTTGGGTTTCTTCGAAGTTTATAAAGTTTGTGGCTTCTGCCTGGGTTTGGCTTCTTATGTCTATTCTCCAACCTGTGAGTTTTGCTGTCAATCTTGCATTTTGACCTTCTCTGCCTATGGCAAGGGAAAGTTGATTATCCGGAACAACGATTTTTGCACTTTGATCGCCTTCGTTTAAAGCCACCGCCAAAACTTTACTGGGGCTTAATGCTTGGGCTATATATTGTTTCGGGTCGGCACTCCAGTTGATAATGTCAATTTTTTCGCCTCGTAATTCCGAAACTATAACATTAACACGACAACCGTTTTGACCTACACAGGCACCCACAGCGTCAACGTTGGGGTTATTGGAATAAACGGCAATTTTTGAGCGTATACCGGGTTCTCTGGAAATGGATTTTATTTCAACTATACCTTCGGAAACTTCCGGTACTTCTTGTTCGAATAATTTTTTAACCAATTCCGGATGGGTACGGGATACGTTGATAACCGGTCCCTTTGTTGTTTGTTTTACTTCGTAAACGTAAACCTTGACTCTGCTTTGAAAATCGTATTCTTCCCCAGGGATTTGCTCCGACTGGGGTAAGAGTGCGTCTATTTTACCCAAGGCTATGATTACATTTTTTCTGTCCTTGCGTTGGACTATTCCGGTCATTATTTCTTTTTCTTTGGTAATAAATTCGTTATACAAGATTTCACGTTCGGCTTCTCTGAATTTTTGCACTACCACTTGTTTTGCTGTTTGAGCGGAAATACGACCGAAATTTTTCGGCGTAACCACTATATCCACCAAATCGCCCAATTCATAAGTAGGGCTTATTTTACGTGCATTTTCCAGTGATATTTGTAAATTCAAGTCCGTTGGGTCTTCGGTTACTTCTTTTTGGGCAAAAACTTTTACATCGCCCAATTCTCTGTCTATAATTACTTTTATATTTTGTGAAGTTCCGAAATTTTTCTTACAAGCGGATACCAATGAAGTTTCGATTGCGTCAAAAATTATTTCCTTGTCTATGTTCTTTTCTTTTGCAACCTGATTCAAAGCTTCAATTAAATCAGTGCCTTTATTCATTTTCCTACCGCCTCCCTAATAAAGATAAAAAATACGGTTGTAATTTTATATTTAATCGTATATTATTAATGCGAATGTTAATGCAACCGGTAAAGTAAATTAACTTTAATACAATCTGTTTTTGTGACGAAAAATCGTCGAAGCGTTCGTATTTTCGTACAAAAAAGGACTGTTTTGTTTAATTACTCATCTGTCATATATCAGAACATTTTCAGTTTGCATTTTGCAACGTTTTGTCTGGGAAAGCCGATTTCGCTTCCGTCTTCTTCCTTAATGGAGACAACATCGTCTTTAAGCCCCAGTAGTTCGCCTACATATTTTCTTCTGTTGTTTAAAGGTTCATAGAGTTTGATTTCTACGTTTGAGCCTATATATTTGGTGTAATCGCTTTCTTTTCTGAAAGTACGTTCTATACCTGCGGAGCTTACCTCCAAAATATAGGGTACGCTGATAGGGTCGGTTTCGTCCAAAATTTGTTCGATTTTACGGCTGACAAATTCGCAATCGTCGATGGTAACGCCTGTATCTTTGTCAATATATATTCTCAAATACCGGTTTCGTCCCTCTTTAACAAATTCAACATCGTAAAGCTCCAAGGAGCCTTCTTCCATAATGGGAACAAGGTATTCGCTTACGGTTTTAATAATGTTGTTGCCGGACATATAATCATTCCTTTCAAGCTATGCCTGTAGCCGTTGTGCAATGCAAACCAACGGCTGTTAATCCGGCATCGAAATTTATTTGGATTTTATAATAAATTAATATAACGACCTTTTATACGGCAGAGGCAAGCCCCTGTTTTCCCTTCCGGAAAAGTTATTGCAAATTAATTTATTACAGCCGGAGAAAGATACTTAATTGCCGGATTAAGCAGTAACAAAAGCTTAATGGTGAGCGACCTACGTTTTTCATAAAAAACGCAATAGCGAACCGATTACAAAGAATGGTTTTTGTTACTATCCTTATTCAATTAAGTATACCGGTTTTGGCTCTAACACAAACAGAAAGAGTGGGTTTAGACCCACTCCCGAAGACAACGCAATAATTAATATTTTCAGTATAGCATAGCTTTTTGCCAATTGCAAGCATTTTATTAAATATCCTTAACCCGGAGATGCGATAAAATCCCCAAATCTTTTTAAACTAATTCCATATAAGATGAAAGACAAAAATAATCGTTTTTCCCTTTAACCGTTGGAAAAAATCAATTATTTTTGTCCTCTGTTTAAATGGAATCATTATATTTCGTAAAGAAAAACGGAGAATTATGAAACCTTTGTATGTCTTGTTATTATGGAACCTTATTACCTTTATACAGTTTGGCTTGGATAAATACTTTGCCATAAAAAGGAAGCGACGTATCAGTGAAGCGAGCCTGCTGATGTTTGCGTTTTTGCTGGGTGGCGTGGGTAGTTTTCTGTCTATGTATTCCTTTCGCCACAAAACAAAGCACATTAAATTTAAAATATTGATTCCTTTGGCAGCTTTAATTACACTAGCTGCTACCTACTTTATTCTCGGCGGAAATACATATTTTTAATGATACCCAAAAGGGCATTGCCAAATACACGGACATAATTATTCATGACTGTGTTTGCAATGCCCTCTTTTTTCTTTGCGTTCGTGTAATAATCCCCTACAACTTTGAACAATGGATTATCTTTATCAAAGGCTACACAATAAAGTTTTTATATCCGTTATCGGGCATAAATTTCAGGATAGTAGGCATGTGTTCCTCTATCAAGCTGTATTTTTCAAGTAAAATATCTCTTGCCTTCCATAGATTTGCGTAATGCTCATCACCGAGATAGCTTTCATGGCAGTTGTCAAATTCTCTGATTTTATATACTTCGCAACCTTGGAAAGGATTGGCAGTACCCAGATATAATCCATAATACTTATCCACAAAAAGCATTCTTCCGCCGTAGTTATTTGGGTTATTAAGCCCGTTTAAGGTTACGGGTTTAAAATTAACTCCATCACCCGAAACATACAAGTCGAATCCTATTGGATAGTGTATAGCTCGCAGGATTTCTACAACACTCAAATAAATTTCGATTAATATATCAGTGATTAATACACCTATTATTTCATACAACGCTTCTCTGTTTGCTAGAAGAGTAGTGAGTATTACCTCCATGTTACTTGAATCATCAAAGGTGCTTATCAGTAATTTCCCTTTATATTCTTGGATTTGCCAAGCATATACGTTGAATGGATTGTTGAAACCGGAGCCTATGCGGCGGCGATAGTCGTCATGATGACAGTGGCAACATTGATCAAGTGAGCCTACCGGAATAAACGGATTTCCGCCAACAACAAGCTCCCAATTATCACGTTTATCAATTCTTACAATGTCGCAACCCATAGGAATAAACCAAGCCAAGGGCAATTGTTTTGTTCCGCCTACATAGAGATGATCTTTAAATACCCCTATGCTAAGAGTATATACATTAGCCGGGTCGCCAAAACCGTTGTCTACAACCAATGTCCAGTCATTCATTCTCGGTTCGTGCCCGTTTGTTCTCCAAACCGCTGCACCCTCCGAACTGCTGGTGGCAACATAAAGCCTGTTATTAAAAACAGCCATATTGCTTATAGCACCTTTCGGGTTTTGTTCCGGGTCAAAATCCGGGTCATTAACGTCTGTGATAAGTCTCCAAGGGAAAAACTCAGGGTCCGGGCTGCTGTATAAATACGGAATCTCACTTGAGCTGCTTTCGTCAACAGTAGACATATACAACTTGCCCCTAAAATTGACCATAGCTCTGGATGAAGTACCCGCCAAGTTACCGGGCAATATAAACCAATTAACTCCGTTTGTTGATTTCAATACTTTTACACTGTTACCGTAACTTGCGGCATAAAGGGCAGGGCTGCCGCCAAAAGGAATATGATTTATCATAAATCTGAATCCGGTAATGCCTGAATCGGCGGGAGCCTTGTAAACACGTTGCCAATCAATTAACCCGTCTTTATCATAACGCCAAATTTCAGCCCGATTATCAACCGGATCGGGTTTAATCAAATCGGGAATTTTCGTTCCCGGCTCAAGTTGCTTGATAATATTATAAAGGATATTTCTTCCGGTACCCACATAAATGAAGTTGTCCAATTCACTCATGGACCAAGCATAGTTATTTTGTCTTGCATTATTTAAATTTGTACTGTCAAACCCATTAATTGGGGTTAAATTTGTGAATTTCAAGAGCATATCCTCCTTTGTTGTTTAATTACCCTTGTCCTGTATCTTATTCCTTTACACGTTGTAATGTGCTACATAATGTGCTTCCTTGGCTAAGGAGTATCTATAAAATATGTATAAATCAGACCGTCTTTGGAATCGGAACCTATAAAAATGAAAAAGGCAGCATCCTAGGTGTATAGGATACTGCCTTCGTTGAATATAAAGTTACTACGTCAATTGCTCAAAAGTACCGTCCGGATGTCTGAATTTAATGCCGGTTAAATTATTGCTTTTTAAGTGACTTATCATATTTTCCCGCAAAAGCAATTTTACAGCGTTTTGGTCGTATTTAATCATTTTGTCCGCAAGACCGGGAATTTCGTTGCCCGATACGGGCATCTTGCAAAATTCGTGAATTGATATACCGTAGTCTCCGCCGTCCCTTGCCTTTTCATACTTTTCAATTTCATAAGTTCCGTCAGCGTTTTCCTTGAATGTTATTGCTGTGGGTATAACTGCACCGCTATATTGTTGGATTTCGTTGTCGTAAAGTACATATAACTCTGCGTTTGTAACAGTAAATACCTTTATTTTGTCTCCTTCTTTATATGAACCCATAATATAAGGTGCAATAATTAAAAAGCTGTTTCCTTTGTACTTAAATCCTTGGTATTCCTGCAATTCTATATCGTATACTTGCTTTAAAAGCTTATCCTCACCCGAATATTCAAAGTCCGGCATAGGTTTTGCTCTGAGACTGTCTAAAGTCCAAGTAAGAGTCTGTAGTGCTTTGGATTTTTTAAAGTCTTCGTTATCTTTATCCGTTTTTTCTTTTTGTAGAATGTATTCTTTAAAAGAATCATACCAACCTTGACCGGTGTCATAGTAAAGGTCTAAATCGCCGCTGTATTTATCACGGCTTAAAATTTCTTGGCAGGCAATTGCCATTATATTACCCTTTAAACCCACCTGACCGCCCTGTTCGAATTGGATAAAGCTGTAAATAAGCATGTCATTATCCAGCTTCACCAGCTCGTCATACTCTTTTTTATGGATATTAATATAAGCATAGGTATTTGACACTTCTCTCGGGCTTGACGTGATTATATTCAGATTTTTTTCGATGAAGGTTGATATGCTGCTGCTAATGAAATTATCTGCATTTTCATAATTCATTTCCGAGTAATCTGTATTCATAAGAGTCAGCATAAATTCAACAAAACTATCTTCATCTTTTGCATATATTCTCACATCTTCCGGCATAACAGCTTCTATTTCAGCTCTCTGCAAGGCAATTTCCAAACCGGGTTTCCCATTGAACGTTATTATAAAACGAACATATTCCAAATTATCAACAAGGCTGAATAACACAGCGGCATTCTTTATAAAAACAGACTTGGCGCTTTTTTCGTTTAAACTCTTTGCAAGTTCCTTGTCCTGTGAGTTTAAATTGAAAGCCAAACCGTAAGGCGGTTCTTTGGTAAACAACTCCATTCCGCTTCCGTAAAGTGTGGGAATCAGTTTGGTTGAAGGCAAATTATTTAAAATACCTCCTACTTTCGAAGCGTCGCCTAAATACGGAGTTTTATTTCTAAAAAGCTCCTTTGCCAAGTTTTTTATTACATGGCTTTGTCCGTTTATACGTTTCCAAAAACCGTCCGGCAAAGGTTCAGTAGGTTCATCGTAGCCTTTAAAGTTTTCAACAAACCAAGAATCGGGCAGACTATAGCATTTTTCATCTATGGCAAGATATGTGTTTGACATATTGGAAAAGCTGTGAATAACGCCATCTTTGGTTGTAATATAAAAAGCAGTACTTTCCGCAAATTTAAGAGGTTGGCTTATAAACGTACCTTTGCTGTTGTTTATAAGGCTTACGATTTTGTCAAACTCATCTCTAGATAAATTTTTGTATCTTGGATTTTCGTCTGAGTGTTTAATAACCGTTTCAATGGACTCAACATCCGAAACAGATAAGCTCCTTGCCCATGCCATAACCTCATCTTCAATTTTATTGCCCGACGCAGAGCTTGTTAAAAATATAAAACTCATAGCACAAACTATAATAAACGCTCCCATACTTATCCATAGAGCAGGCTTTTTGTATTTCAAAATATTCTTAATCCTTTCCTTGACCCCTGTTTCACCAAAGGCAAGAGGGCTAAAAAAGCCGCTTCCTTTGACGGACATGGAAAGCAAGGAATTTGCATAAGCTCCTCTGATATCCTTATGGCACTGTTTCATAACGCTTTCATCGGCAGAAAGCTCCATATCCCCGGACATAAGTATAAAAGAGAACCATACTATAGGATTAAACCAATGAATAACTGTAATTATAAATGCAAAGGGCTTAATTATATAATCCATCCGCTTTATATGGGTTTGTTCGTGTTTTAGGATATATTCAAATTCGCTACCTGTAAGCCCTATGGGAAGATATATTTTCGGACGTATAAACCCCAAAACAAATGGTGTTTGTATGCGGTCCGTTTCAAATACATTGTTTTCTAACCTTATTGCTGTTTTCACCCTATTACGCAAACGGAAATAACCGGCAGCCGAACAAATCAGCAATACAAAAATGCCCAAAATCCAAATATAAACCCCGAATGTAAGCATAATTTGAATAGGACTGATATTAACGGGTACGTTTACATTTACCGGAATATTTACCGACAGTTCCGGCTTGGTGGTGTTTTTTACCGCATTTTCAATAACCGCAGCTTCGTTTTGAATAGAAGAAGTTTCGGAAAAAACTATGCTTTGAGGTATTAATTTCTGCTCCACCGGACTAAAGCTAACCGGCGTTTCAAAGGTTAGAGGACATATGAGCCTCACAAACACAACAGCCCATAAACCGTAAGAATACAGCTTAGGCATTTTTTTTAAGAAAAACCTAACAAGCATTACGGCAAGGGCGATGATACTTGCAGTAAAACTAAAGTTCAGAATCTCAATGAAAATCCCATTCACTCGGTTGCCTCCTCTATCATTTTCTTTATCTTTTCGGCTTCGTCCTTGGAAATGGTTTTTCCGGATAAAAACGCCGTTATGAATGAAGGCAAGGAGTTATTAAAAGCCTTCTCCATGATTTGCTCACTTTCATATTTTTGTACCTGTTCACGCTTTACCAGTGCAACCACCGTAGCATTTTCGTTTTTTAATATTCCACGCTCCGAGAGCCTTTTTATAATAGAATAAGTGGTTGATTTCTTCCATGAAAACTCTTTGCCGCACATTTTTACAAGTTCCGTGGAATTTACGGGTTCGTTACCCCAAACCAAGCACATAAAGCGATATTCCGCATCAAATAATTTAAAACTGTCCAAATTTTTCACCCTTTCATACTAAGGGTCTATCGTAACAGACCATATAATTAAGTCTAACGCAATAGACCTATTTTGTCAAGCCCAAAAAAATAAGAATCTCGTTTACATCCCGGTAAAACGCTAAAAGAGGATACCCGTTGAATTGGATATCCTCTTTTATGTAATTTCCTTAAATAATAATATTGACTAAATAGTTACTGATTTTATTTTATCGGTAAGCAACCGAATTTTTTGTGCTATTGTTTCAATTGTACGTATAAATTCCTCATCGGATTTCCCTGTCGGGTCATCAAGTCCCCAGTCATATCGTTCCTTGCAGGGTAAGTTTGGGCAGTTTACATTGCAGCCCATGGTGATAACTATGTCAACAGTAGGGATTTCTTCTAGGAGTTTTGATTTCTGTGTTTGCTCCATATCAATTCCGTAAAGCTGTTTCATTAGACGGACAGCATCTTGGTTAATTTGGGGCTTAGTCTCGGTTCCCGCAGAATAACTTTCAAAAACATCACTTGCAAGATGTTTTCCCAAAGCTTCGGCTATTTGGCTTCGACAGGAGTTATGAACGCAGATAAAAGCTACTTTTGGTTTATTCACTTGCAGTAAACCATCCTTTCGTATTGTTGGCTATTTTTACAAGCATGAGCATTACAGGTACTTCTACAAGCACGCCAACTATAGTAGCAAGAGCCACCGGGCTTTGTGTTCCGAATAAGGCAATAGCCACAGCTACAGCAAGCTCGAAAAAGTTAGATGCACCAATCATTCCCGCCGGAGCGGCAATGTTATGAGGAAGCTTTAACAGCTTACTTGCAGTATAGGCAATAAAGAATATAAGAAAAGTTTGTAAAATAAGCGGCACCGCAATCAGCACTATATGCAAGGGATTTTCCAAAATAACCGTACCTTGAAACGAAAATATAATGACTAGGGTTAATAGCAGACCACCCACGGTTACATTGTTAAACTTAGGAATAAATTTCTTTTCAAAATACTCCAAGCCCTTACTTTTACTGATGATATTACGAGTTAAAATACCTCCTGCCAGAGGAATAACCACAAACAACACTACCGATAAAATAAGCGTATCCCAAGGAATGGCAACGCCGCTTACACCAAGCAAAAATGCTACTATGGGTGTAAAAGCCACAAGTATAATCAAGTCATTGGTCGCCACTTGTACAACGGTATATGCAGGGCTTCCTTTAGTTAAATGCGACCAAACGAAAACCATCGCCGTACAGGGAGCCGCTCCAAGTAAAACGGCACCTGCCAAGTAATCTTTTGCAAGGTCGGAAGGAATCAAACTTCCGAAGATAACATAGAAGAATAAGTAGGCAATACCAAACATAGTAAACGGCTTTATCAGCCAGTTTGTTACCCAGGTTACATATAAACCTTTGGGGTTTTTCCCGACGTTTTTAATACTTTTAAAATCCACCTTCATCATCATAGGGTAAATCATCAGCCAAATCAAAACAGCAATGGGTATAGACACATTGGCATATTCAAACTGACCTAAAAAAGAAGGTATTCCCGGGATAAATTTCCCGATAAGCACACCCACAACCATACAGATAATTACCCATAGGGTAAGGTAGCGTTCAAAAAAACCTATTCCGGAAGATTTTTTATCGCTCATATTTACACCTCATTAAAATATTCAGCTGTTTCAGTGTTGATAATTACTTCTTTTCCACATTTTCCAGCAGTTTCTTTACGTCTTCCACTTTTAAAAGCTTGCCTGCAGAAACAACCTTACTGTCTATTACCAGAGCCGGTGTTTGCATTACGCCGTATTTTGCAATCTCCAAATCATCACCTATGTTCAATACCTCATCGGTAAAGCCCATTTCGGCCACAGCCTTTTTGGTGTTTTCAAAGGTGTCTGCACTCTTTTTGCAGCAAGCTCCCAGAACAATAAAGCGAGCATTTTTGACATCACTGATTCCGCAACTTCCTCCGCAAGCACAGGTAGTTTTGATTTCTCGGTCTGCCGCTCCCGAGCAACAGCTCTTTGTTTCCTTTTTCTTTCCGAATAATGCCATAGTTATCTCTCCTTAAATTATAATTTTGCTTTGAAAGCTTAAAGCCTAAATAATTAAGTATGAAAATATATTAAACCCATATCCGATTATAATAATACCCACCGCCACAATGCCTACAAAAATCCCCAGAAGTTTTGGTTTTACAGCTTTTCTGAGTAATATTATTGATGGTAAGGACAGGGCAGTAACCGCCATCATAAAACTGAGGATAGTTCCCACGCCTACTCCCTTTGCGAACAAGGCCTCGGCTATGGGAATTGTACCAAAAATATCGGCATACATGGGTATACCAACAACAGTGGCCAGAAGGACGGATACGGGATTGTTTTCACCAAGAATACTTTGAATTATTTCGGGCGGTATCCAGTTGTGAATAAGAGCTCCGATTCCAACACCAACAATTACATACCAAAATACCTTTTTTAAGGTATTCCACATCTGATCTTTGGCATATAATAGGCGGTCTTTGCGAGTTAAGTCCGGGGCTTCAATATTAACGCTTCCGGCTTGTTTAATATATTGCTCTACATATTTCTCCAGCCCAAGTTTGTCGATAATAGTACCGCCTATAACTGCAAGAATAATACCCACTACCACATAAGCGATAGCGATTTTACCTCCGAAAACGCTCATCAGCAAAATAAAGGCACCCAAATCCACAAGCGGCGAGGATATAAGAAAGCTAAAGGTAACACCCACCGGCAGTCCTGCATTGGTAAAGCCGATAAACAGCGGAATAGACGAACAGGAGCAAAAAGGTGTTACTGTTCCCAACAGCGCTCCCATTAAGTTAGCAATGACACCCTTGTATCGTCCCAAAATTTGCTTTGTCCGTTCCGGAGGAAAGAAGCTTTGTATGTATGAGATAATAAAAATAAGTACAGACAGCAGCCAAATAATCTTAATTGTGTCATATAGAAAAAACTGTAGGCTTGCACCTATTTTTTCGTTTATGCCTATACCAACAGAAGTAAGCAAAATACCAACCAAATCATGGAGCCACTTCATTGAAAGTATTTGTATGCTGAAAAAGTCCCAAATCATTTGCATTGCAAATCACCTCCGAGTTTGGTTTTAAAGTATCGAGCAGTTTGGCAAGTAAGTCTTTCGCCAATTTTGCCCCTTGCTCACTAATGGAATAATGAGTCCATTTGCCCACTTTTCTTGCAGAAACTACACCGCTTTCCGTAAGTATCTTCATATGGTGGGACAGAGTGGGCTGTGTTATTTCAAGCCGGGCAAGCAATATACAGGCACATTTTTCACCGCTTTGCAACATCTCAAGAATTTGCAATCGGTTTTCATCGCAAAAGGCTTTAAATACTCTTGCGTTATCCTTATGGTCGCTCAAACAATCACCTCACATAGAAATTTATCTATATGTAGTATATGCAATATATAGAAAAATGTCAATATAAACTGAGCATATTTTTTACAGAAAAAAAGAGCCGCTCTATTGAGCAACTCCCGGTTATTTCTCTCTTTGTATTCAGCTGTGTTTGTTTATTCTTTCGAATTGTTCCTCTCCCCATTCTTTTAACGCCACCAAAGCCGGAATAAGTTTTTTTCCTTGCTCCGTAATGGAATATACTACATATGGCGGTATTTGGGAGTATTCGTTTCTATGTATAAGACCGTATTCTTCAAGTTCTTTCAGTGAACGTGTTAACATGATATTGGTAATGCCGTTTAATTTTCGCTTTAGCTCATTATACCGAAAGTCTGATTGAGATAAATACCATAAAATAGGCATTCTCCACTTTCCGCCGATAATATCCAGGGCATAAAGTACAGAACACTTTCCGTTATATAAACTTTCATCATTCATAATATAAACTCCAATCATTACGGTCCTTTACTTTAAGGCACAAAAATGTGCGTACTTGTTATTTTGTTTCTTTGTCTTATAATTATAAATATAAAATTCTAAATTGTAAAGGAGTGTGCAAATGGCAAAAGTAATAGCTGTAAACGGAAGCCCCAGAAAAAATTATAATACCGGCACCCTTATAAATGAAGCTCTGAAAGGTGCCCAAGCTGCAAACGCCGAAACAAAGTTATATAATCTTTATGATTTGCAGTATAAAGGCTGTATCAGCTGCTTTGTTTGCAAGCGTAAAGGGCAGACTCAACTGAGCAAATGTTTTATGAAAGATGAATTGACAGAGGTTCTGGAACAAATCATGGAAAGTGATGTCTTAATTTTGGGCTCACCCATCTACTTTGGGGATATAACGGGAGCTATGCGTTCATTTATGGAAAGGCTGTATTTCTCTAATTTATCCTATGACAGTATGGTGAACCGCTCAGTATACCAAAAAACAATCTCAACAGGATTTATCTATACTATGGGAGTATCCCCGGAACAATATGAGCAGGTTGGTTACGATTCCATGTTTCGCCAACACAAAATGTATATGGGACTTTTAAACGGAAGAGTTGAACAGCTACTGAGTAAAGATGCATACCAGTTTGATAATTATAATGACTATGCAGCATCTGTTGTCGATGTGGCACAAAAGGAAAAAGTAAGAGCGGAACAATTTCCAATTGATTGTAAAAAGGCTTTTGAACTGGGTTTTAGCTTGGTAAATGATAAATAGGATAACTTACACATAGTCAATAACTGCGTTATATTAAATTACATATACAGATTTTCTAAATAAAAACAGTGACAATTATATGTCACTGTTTTTTGTTTTAAGTTGATTTTCCACAGCCTCAAGAAATGCCTTCTGATTGGGGAAAAGCATACGTTTTGGTGTTACGCTGAGTATTCTGTCCCTAATTACCTCAAGGCTGTTTTTGCCGAAATATTTCAGCAGTATCATAAGCTCGCCTTCACAAGCCAGCATAAACCACTGTTCGGGAGTTTTATTTCCTTTTGTGTTTGAAGCTAAAATAATTTCTGCTGCCGCCAAGGCGATTTGGTCACAAGTATCGGGTTCAAGAGTGTGTAAATCCTCAAGAATTTTCGACAGCTCGTCCAAAAGTTGTTTAAGGCTTACATGAAAGTTTTCGTGTGCTTGATTATTTACTGAAGGTGCGGAAAACCATCCGCCAAACAACCGAGCCGCCTTGTTTTTTCCGTCGTTGGGCTTATTTTGTGTAAAGGATTCATATAAGTCTTTAAGTTTAGCTATTATTTCTTGGGCAGCTGTAGTCTGCGTATTTATTATGTTATCTATATTAGCACCTCCCTAAAAATGCAAAACCGGTTGATTATTTTAGTATATTTTAACTTAAACCGCTATGCTTATTATAACGTGTAACAACCGGTTTTAAAACCCTTATTTAAAATATAATAAATCAACTTTAAGTAGAATTATTTTTATTAAAAGAGTTTGAGGGAGAAAACCTTCTTTCCTAGAATAAAGGTTTTCTCCCTCAATGTTTAATCTATTTTTATGTATAGTACCCATTAAGCATTGGCGTTTAACTCAAGACCTCGTATTCCGTCTACCTTAGGTTGAGAAGAACAACCCGGCTCGAATTCAGAGGTTAAAAAAGTTTCCACAAGCCTTTCTATCACCCTTATACCCAGAGTAAACGCCCCAAGGCAGGCAATATTGGCATTATTGCTTTTACGGGCACGCTCTGCTGAATAGTCATCGGAAATCAGAGCCGCATAAGCCCCTTTTACCTTATTAGCCGCCAAGGAGACCCCTATTCCCGTACCGCAAAGCAAAATACCCCGGTCAAATTTGCCCTCTGCTACAGCAGTTGCCAAATCAAAAGCAACATTTGCATAGATAGGGTCTTGGCTGCCCATATCCGTTACACTATAACCTTTGTTAACCAAAAAATCCTTTAAGTCTTCTTTAACTTTTTGTGCGTTTGGGTCACAGCCTATTGCTATGGTATGCAAACAGATTTTCTCCTTTCAATTCCTTGTATCCGGTATTTTTCAGTAACGCTTCAGAGCCTAAGCCAATTGCTGTTGCATAGCTTCTGCCATTGCCTTAATTATAATGCAGCAAGAAACTGAACCTGCATCAAGGACACCTTTAGACCGTTCACCAAGTCTTGAAGCACGACCGTACTTGGCTATCAAATCCCCGGTAGAGTCCTTGCCTTTTTCAGCGGCGTTTTTAAAAATATCCAAAGCTTCGGCAAAACTTTTATTTTCACCTATAGCGGCTTTAAAGCCCTCAATGGCAGGATAAAGAGTATCAACCAAAGTCTTATCTCCGGGTCTGGCGTCTACTATGTCATAAAGCCCTTCCAATCCGGCTTCAAGCATTTCCAAAAACAATTCAGCGGTTATTTCCTCCGCATCATCGGCTTTATCAGACATTTCCATGAATATAGTTCCGTAAATAGGTCCCATAGAACCGCCGATTTTATTGAGTAACACTGTACCAAGGTTAAACAAACCCTCCGAAAACGAAGTTTCATTATCGCCCAACCCGTCGGCATACATTGTAAATCCCTTATTCATATTCATGCCGTGGTCGCCGTCGCCGATTAAACCGTCTATATCCCCCAAATATTGTTTATTTTCTTGAATAGCTTTGACCATTGCCAATAAAATATTTCTGCCGTTTTCATTTTTTATAGCTTTCATAACTAATTACCTCTTTTTAGCTGTTTTAAACCCACACAGTTAACTTCTGTGTCCATAAGTTCTTTAAGTTCGTCATCCAGCTTCATTATTGTTAGGGTTGCTCCCATCATTTCAAGAGAGGTAAAATAATTGCCCACATAACTGCTGTATATTTTAATTCCCATTTCGCCCAAGATTTTCTCTATTTCATTATATAAAACATAAAGCTCCATAACCGGGGTTGCACCCAAACCGGAAACCAATACGGTAACTTCATCTCCCGAAACGAAAGGATAATCCGGAACTATAACATCTACCATACGTTTTGCCATTCCTGCGGCTGATTCCAACGGGCAGACTTCGATTCCCGGTTCGCCGTGATGACCGATGCCAACTTCCATAGTACCTTCTTTTATTTCAAAATTGGGGTGTCCTACCGCGGGAAGAGTACAGGGGGTCAGACCGATACCCACACTGCGAGTATTGTCTATAGCTTTTTGAGCCGCGGCTATAACCTCATCCAAATCAGCACCTTTTGCTGCCTTCGCTCCGCCGCATTTCCACATAAATACTTCGCCTGCAACACCTCTGCGTTTATCCCTTTGGTCTTTGGGCGCGGAAGCCACATCGTCGTTGGCGATAACTGTTTTTACTGTAAGACCGTCTCTCTTTGCCATTTTTGAAGCCATTTTTACGTTCATGTTATCACCGGAGTAGTTGCCGTAAAGACAAGCAATTCCGGCACCGCCGTTTGCGGCATGAAAGGCTTCATAGAAAGCCACAGCTGTGGGAGATGTGCAAATTTCGCCCAATGCAGCGGCATCGCACATATTTTTGCCTACGTAGCCTATAAATGCAGGCTTATGACCCGAACCTCCGCCGGTTACAACACCCACCTTGCCTTGAACCGGTGCATCTATAGCCGCAACTACTCCACGAGCGTTGTCTTCACTGCGTGTTACACGTTTTACAATGTCGCTGTGACATTTAATAAAACCGTCCAACATTTCATCTACTATATCATCCGGATTATTTAAAATTCTTTGCATATTTGTTCCTCCAAGCTTTTTACTTGAGTCTGAAAACTTTATTACTCTATGTATTTGGGTAAACTATTTTATAGTGAATCCGCCGTCTATAAGCATATTGTGACCGGTTATCATCGCGGCATTTTTACTGCATAGAAAAGCTATACAGGAAGCAATTTCATCCGGTTCCGCAAAGCGTTCGGAGGGCATTTCTTTTTTAAAAGCGTCACCCACAGGACCGTCCCAAGCTTTGTGACCCAAAGCGGTAAGAACAACCGTAGGAGAAATAGAATTTACACGAATGCCGTGTTTACCCCATTCCATTGCCAAAACCTTTGTCATAGCAATAATACCGCCCTTACTTGCACAGTAGGCAACGTGTTTATCAAGGGCAATAACGCCGGCTTGAGAGGCTATATTTACAATGGAACCCTTTACATTGTTTCCAATCATATAAGCACCTACTGCCTGTGCCATAAAAAAGCAAGCTGAAAGATTAATGTCTATGGTACGGTTCCAGTCATCGGCGGAGATTGTTTCTGCTTTTTCCAAGGCTACTATCCCGGCACTGTTAACCAGAATATCTATTTTCCCAAAGGCTTTTACCCCGGCTTCAATGACTTTTTTGGGATATTCCCTGTCACAAACGTTTCCTTGAACTCCTATACAGTTATCGCCCAATTCTTTTGCTATATCGTCTACTTTCGGGTCAAGGTCAGCCAAAACTATATTTGCACCCTTATCATGAAAATACTTGGCTGTGGCATATCCTATTCCTGCGGCACCGCCGGTAATCACAGCTGTCTTGCCTTCAAGAGAATAACTTAAATCAACACCGTCATAAGGAATCATAATTATTACCTCCGGTATAAATTTGCCGTAAGGAGACTATTGTCTCCCAACGGCTTTTAGGCTTTAAATCAATTTTATGTATACTGATAATTAATACTTACCTACATAATCCTTAACATTGGCGGGAGTAATCATTTCGAAAGGAATCCAGTAGAATTTCTCAACGTTTTCACCGTTAACAACTTTTACGGCTGTTTCAATGGCACCTGTCATTTGACCTTCAGCGTTTTGGAAGTCACTGGCTATCATTTCGCCATTTTGAATAGCAGTAACAGCATCAGCTATACCGTCTATACCTATACAGGGAATATCCATACCTGCGGCAACAATAGCTTCTCTTGCACCAAGAGCCATTTCGTCATTTTCTGCGATTACAGCATCAATATCTTTGCCGAAGGTGGTAATCCATGTTTCCATAAGACCCATGGCTTCAGAACGTGACCAGTTGGCGGTATTACGGGCAAGTTCCTTAATTTTCGGGTATTTTTTCATTATGTTTTCAATACCTTCAATACGTTGAAGTTGTGCGGATTGTCCCATGGGACCTTCAATGATAACTATGTTGAATTCGTCTTTTTTCAGATAGTCAACCATGTATTGCATAATGTCCTCGCCGGCTGATACGTCTTGAGAACCCACATAAGATGTCAAAAGGTCGCTTTGAACCATAGTATTAACGCCGACTACGGGAATACCGGCTTTATTAGCCAATTCTACCGCCGCCGCACAGGCTACAGCATCTTGAGGATTAAGAATAATTGCATCACAGCCGTCGGCTATCATTGTTTCTACTTGAGAAAGCTGGGTAGCCGCATCATAATTTCCGTCATAAGACAAAAATTCTATGCCTTTTTCTTGGCAATATTTCTTTGCGGCGTTATCCATACGCATGGTAAATTCGTTTTGTAAGCTGTAGTAAGTAGCTCCTATTTTAAGGGTCTTGTCTGCCGGAGGTGCAGGCGGATTATTTGCTACTGTACCGCCCTCGGGTGAGTTTGCCGGTGCAGCCGGTGTTGAGGGTGAAGGAGAAGGTGTGCTTGGGCCACAAGCTGAAATTACGGAAATCATCATTAACAGAGCCATTGTGAGAGAAAGAATTTTAGTCAACTTTTTCATTAAATTACCTCCTATTTTAAATAATGATTTAGCTTGATGAATTTGCATCAAACCGTATATTCGTCCGTTTTTTGGAGTTGATATTAAAAAAACGGACTATTAACGTGAGAAATCCTTTGAAATTATTTGACTTAAACTCACGTTAAATTAAATTGGAGTGTTTTTAAGTAAACGTTAATACTTAGTTTACTTAATTATCGCTGAGTGCATCGAGCATTACAGCTCCGATAACAACAAAACCTTTAATTATAAGTTGATAGTATGCGTTTACGCCAAGCATATCCAAGCCTGTGGTCAGACATTGCAGAAGCAAAATACCTACGATGGTACCCCAAAGCCGTCCTCTGCCGCCGGCTAGGCTGGTGCCTCCTATTACAACCATTGCAATGGCGTTGGTTTCGTAACCGCTGCCGGTAGAGGTAACGCCGGATGTAACGCGAGCGGTGGTAATTACTCCGGCAAGAGCCGCCAGAACACCGGAAACTATGTAAGCGGAGCAGATTATTTTCTTGGTATTGATACCGGAAACATGGGCGGCGGAATGGCTACCACCTACTGCATAAATGTAACGACCGTAACGGGTTTTATAAAGGAGAGTAAAACAAACCGCAAGAACGGCACCCATAATTAAGATGGGTACGGGCAGCCATTCCCCAATACTACCGCCGCCTATGTATTTAAAGGAATCGCTAAGCCCCGGAATAGGCTTTGCGTCTGTTATCAAAAACGTTAACCCGGAGGCAATACTCATGGAACCCAGAGTACCCACAAAGGCGGGAACCTTTAAATAAGAAATACAAATACCGTTAAAAAGACCTATAGCAAGACCGATTCCCAAACCCACAAGTACTCCCACATACCAAGGATAACCCATGCTGTTTTGAGCAAAATAAGCCGAATACATGCCGGCACAGCCCATAATGGCACCTACGGACAGGTCTATACCGCCCGTAAGGATAACAAAGGTCATGCCCACTGCCAAAAGCCCGTTTATTGAAGCTATACGTAAAACATTGCGGATATTGGATATACTTAGGAAGTTGGATTTTAGAGAAGTGATAATTAAAACCAAAACAATCAATGCTATAAGAGAGCCAAAGGTGGCAAGGAACTGCTTTTTGGACATTTTATTGAATATAGTCGGAATTTGAGCTAGCTGCTTCATTTTTGATACCCCTACTTTCCCGGATTTGAAACCAACTACATATGACGAAACTGCATTTCAACTATAGCCTCTTGAGAAAAATCTTCTCGTTTCAGCTCACCGCTGTATTTGTGATTGCTTAACACAATAATACGGTCGGACATTCCCATGGCTTCGGGCATTTCCGATGATACAAGGATAACTGCGTTTCCTTGGGCAACATAATTACACATTATTTTGTAAATTTCAGCTTTTGCACCAACGTCTATGCCTCTGGTCGGCTCGTCGAAAATGATGATTTTAGGTTGGGTAAGCAACCACTTTGCCAAGACTACTTTTTGTTGGTTGCCGCCCGATAAGTATTTAACCGGTCGACGAACGCCGGTTGTCTTAACACCTAGGAGTTTCACCTGTTCGTCTACGGTGGCATTTTCTTTTTGTTTATCCAGTAAGAATTTTGAAAAGAATTGCAGTGATGAAATAGTGGTGTTGTTATGTATGCTCATGGGAAGTATTAGACCTTCGCCTTTTCTGTCCTCGGTGACATAAGCCAATCCGGCGGATATAGCCTCACGAGGGCATTTAAAATGCACTTGCTTATTTTCTACGAGAATTTGACCTTTATCTGCGGAAGTCATTCCGAATAAGGTATGCATAAGTTCTGTTCGACCGGCTCCTACCAAGCCTACAAAGCCAAGAATTTCACCTTTACGTAATTGAAAACTTATGTCCTCATATTCTCCTTGGCGAGTAAGGTTTTTTACTTCTAAGATTACGTCGCTTATGGGAACTTCAGTTTTGGGGAATTGATTTTGTAGGTCGCGACCAACCATACTTAAAATTATGGTATTGTTGTCAACTTCGTTTGCCGGCCAGGTGTTTACGTTTGTTCCGTCCCTTAAAACGGATATTTCGTCTGCTATACGCAGGATTTCGTCCATTTTATGTGATATGTAAATAATACCCGTGCCCTCGTTGCGTAAGTCGTCTATTATTTTAAACAGACGGTCCACCTCACGGTCGGTAATTGCGGAGGTTGGTTCGTCCATAATAACGATTTTGGCGTTTTGGGAGATTGCCTTTGCTATTTCCACCATTTGTTGGTCGGCTACTCTCAGTTGTTTCATTTTGGTTTGAGGGTTAAAATGCATATCCAGCTTTGCCAGAAGCTCCTCGGTTTGTTGGTAAAGCTTTTTATAGTCCACAAAGCCAAACTTGGTTGGTTCGCGACCCAAAAAGATATTCTCGGCTATAGACATTTCACGTACCGAGGACAGTTCCTGATGTATCATGGCTACGCCCAGTTTTATGGCTTCCGAGGGTGAATTAAGCTCTACCTGTTTTCCTTCTATTTGGAGCTTGCCTGCATCATGTTTGTGGACACCGGCGATAATCTTTACCAATGTTGATTTTCCGGCTCCGTTTTCTCCCATTAAGGCATGAACCGTGCCTTTTTTTAGTGAGAAATTGACACCATGCAGAATTTCCACTCCAAAATAGCCTTTCCTGATGCCCTCCATTTCAACAAGGTTCATATTTTTACCTCACATTCAATACTGATTTAAGAAAACGCCGTCCGGTTAAAAACCAAAACCTTGAGGGAAACTTTTTCTGAAGAAAGAGTTTCCCTCAAACTCCCTTCAAAAAGACTTTAATATAAGACCAAGTATTCAATTTAATTGTTTTACTGCTATGCTTAATTTCGAGTTAAGTAGTAACAAATGCGTATATTCGTAGTGGTGAGTGACCGATGTTTTTTTCATATGTATGAGCGAACCGTTTACGAAGAATAGCTTTTGTTACTACTCCTTATGCAATTAAGTATTAACCCTGTATTCAGTGTTTAGCTAAGAAAAAGCAAAGTGATTGAGTGATACCGAATAAGCCGGAATGTCCAGCAATTTTTTCAGTTCATCATCCAGTTTTAAGATGGTTAAAGTTGCTCCCATCATATCCAACGAGGTAAAGAAATCTCCGGTGAAGCTGCGGTGAATATGAACGCCTCGTTTTTTAAGTTGGTCGTGAACCCTGCTGTAAAGTATATTAAGCTCGCTCATCATGGTGTTTCCCAAGCCGGACACCATAACGCAAACGCTGTCGTCCGGGTTCAGGGGCATATCGCTAATTATGTCGTCAAGCATAATATCAGCGGTTTCATCTGCGGTTCTCAGTTTGCAAGTATCCCGGCTGAATAGACCGTGATGCCCAACGCCAATTTCCATGGTACCCATTTCAATCAGATAATTTGGTCTGCCCACTTCCGGTATAATACAGCTGGCAAGACCAACGCCTATGCTTCTTACTCGTTCAATCGTTTTTTGACCCACTTCCGCAAGCTGTTTCAAACTGTATCCTTGATCGGCGGCAGAACCGACGATTTTCCAAAGAAGGACTTCGCCCGTCATACCTCTTCTTTCGGATTTGTCGGATGTTGCAACATCATCGTTAGCTATCAGAAGCTGTATTTTAATGCCCTCTTTCTCGGCAGATTCTATAGCCTTTTTAACGTTTACAATATCTTTGGGATAATTCCCAATCAGGCAAATCACACCGTTGCCGCTGTCGGATTCTTTGAAGGCGGTATAAAAAGATTCAACTGACGGAGGCTCAAATATATTGCCTATGGCAACGGCATCAACCGCTCCCTTACCCAAATAGCCCATAAAAGCAGGGGCATGACCAAAACCGCCGCCTATAACTACACCGACTTTTCCCGGAACGGGTGCTTTTGCATATTTGAGTGTCCTTGAACAAGCGGTAGGAGAAATGCGGTCGCAGTAGCATTTGAAAAAGCCCTGAATAGATTCATCAACCATATTCTTGGCGTCATTGACAAACTTCTGCATATTATCCTCCTCAGGAAGGTCTACAATCGGGATACTTTTCCCGTGCGTCCTTGTAATATTTTATGTATACTTCAATTTCCCGGTCGTTAAATCGCTTGTTCCTTTTGCTGACTAACACAAAGGGTTTCATTTTTAAAAAGGTAACAGCAGTAGTTCTTTCAGACAAAAATTCTTTGACACCTTCTGCTGCCATACTGATATGGTTAAATAGGGTAGCCGTGTCCAGTTCATTTTGAGTAATCAAGTCATCCAGCCTAATATCCGAATGCACCATGTTTTCAAAGCCTATCTCGGCTTCCTTTATTCTGATTAAATCCTGTAAAGCCACATAAATTTTTATAAAAGTAGTGATACGCAAATCATTGCTTCGGTTGTATTTTTGATTAAATCCTGCCGGATCCCAACCGATGTATTTGCTGATTTCAGAATTGCTTATGCCGTATTTACCCGAAACAATATTGATTTTGGTATAGATACAGTCAACCAAATAATCCTTGGTTATCTTTTTGAGTGCCAATTCTTCAAATTCTGTCAAGAGTTCTCCTCCCACTACATTTCTGCCGCTTTATCTGCAACTGTCCGAAAATTCCGGGCTTTGTTCTTATGGTAACCGTTGATTAAAATAATATAATAAATTTTAAACATAGCTACCAAACCCCGAATTTGTTCAACAAGATAATTATAATAGTTAAGTCTTTAATCTTACAGAAATGTTTGACCTCAAAACATCATTTCGCACTTTTTTATATGTTCTGTATGCATAAAAGTCTAACATAAACAAATAATTTGGTGAATGTGTCAAAAGAGCATGATATTAGCTAATAAGCTAATTGTTGTTTTTGACAATTATTTGTTTGGTTGTTTTGTAATTAAATATATATCTTGTAATGACTTTAAGAATAGTTGTGTTTATTTTGGCGTAATCGAGTGTTTGACGATTGATATAACCAAGATACGGCTTGTGTGCATATTGCATAAATGGAGGCTTCGATGTTTTTTTGAGGGTTGCGGAATGGGAGTGTGGAGATTTTTAATATGGAAACGATAAGGTTGTTAGATAGGATTTTTTTATCGTAAGCTTAATTGTTGAAAATACTTGTATTTTTATAATATTATCGTATAATAGACACACTACATAAATCTAAAAGGTGTTATAGCTATAATTCGTAACAGGTGAACAATGTCGGACGTGATACAATTCGGAATATGGAATACCGCAGGAGGGTTATAAAATGATTAATATTAGAAATGAAAAGAAATCCGATTATAAGAAAACAGAAGAAATTACAAGAAAGGCATTTTATAATTTATATATTCCGGGTTGTGTGGAACACTATTTGGTTCATGTTATGCGTTCTCATGAGGATTTTGTTCCGGAGTTGGACTTTATTATCGAACTGGATAATCAAGTTATCGGAAATATTATGTATACAAAAACAAGACTGGTTGATGAAAGCGGAAACGAAAAGAAAATCCTAACCTTTGGCCCGGTTTGTATTTTGCCCGAATATCAGAGAATGGGCTATGGAAAAAAGTTGTTGGAACATTCCTTTGAAAAAGCGATTGAACTCGGTTACGACGTTATTGTAATATTCGGAAATCCGGGTAACTATGTAAGCCGCGGCTTTAAAAGTAGTAAGAAATATAATGTATGCCTTGAAAACGGAAAATTTCCTACGGGTATGATGGTTAAAGAGCTTAAGCCTAATGTCCTGGATGGCAGAAAATGGATTTACCATGAAAGTTCTGTTATGCAGGTTGACGAAGAAGAAGCTCAGGAATATGATAAATCTTTCGAATATATGGAGAAAAAACACCAAGCAAGCCAAGAAGAATTTTATATTCTTTTCCATTCTGTTTTACAATGAAGGTGAAGTACACTGATTCCATTTTAAACATAGGACAAATATAATTGTTTTTTCCCAACGGTTCAAGGAAAAAACGATTACTTTTGTCTTTCATCTTCTTTGGAATTAGTATAGTATTTATGTTGCTTCTGAACATGTTCTGTAACTAAGCTTTATAATTCCAAAATTAAAGACCCCGCCGGTTATCCAAAAACCGTCACGGGGTCTTATTGCAGTTTACAATATACACTCATATCATCATGAATTTTTTAGAATAATCTCAACCCTTTTCCTTACCACCAATCTTCTTACCATCTTTTATCCCCACATCCGCATTATCTTTCGGTTGCATTTTTCGTAATTCAGCATTACTTACGTCAGTATCTCTTAACCTATTTTTATTGTTATTCATATTCATTCCTCCCTGAGCATTAAGTTTCAATATTTATTATGCTCAGGGCGGTAAGGTTTATTCGGATTGTCAAATAAGAGGAATACTGCATACCTTTTGCTTATATTTCCAAAACAACTTTATTAAAGGTAAATTGTTTTTCGGACATACTTTTTATTACTTCAGGGGCTTTTTCCAATGGGAACTTGTGGGTTATATATGCCTCCAGTTCCAATCGCCCTTGGGTAAGATATGTAATAACCGAGGACCATTCTCTACCCGGAAAAGGTGCGGAAAATGAGTTCCATGAGCCTGTGATTGAGATTTCTCCTCTTACTATTCGTTCAAAGGTATGCGGCGGAATGGATACGTCTTTATGGGCTGTGCCCAAGTACAGGATTTGTCCGTGGGTTTTTACCAGTTCTATGGACTGAATCTGGGTAATGCTGACGCCTGCGGTTTCAACTACTATGTTTATTTCGCCGGCGGCTTCTTTCATTTTTGAAATTACATGGGGGTCTTTTGCATTAAATAATAAATCCGCACCGGATTGTTTTGCTATGGTTAGCCTTTCATCGTCTATATCCATAGCCAAGACAATTCCCGCACCCATGATTTTCGCGAATTGTATTGCAAATAAACCTATAGTGCCACAGCCCAAAACGGCTACGGTATCTCCTGCTTGAATATTCAATCTCATTATACCATGCAAGGTAACTGCCGCAGGCTCTATTGCCGCACCTACGGAATAGGGAATACTTTCGGGAAGTTTAATTAAATTCTTAACAGGAGCACATACATATTCCGCAAAACCGCCGTCGGTTCGAGAGCCCAAGTAATTGTAATTAATGCACTGACCGTATTTGCCTTGTTGACAATTATCACATTTATAGCAAGGAAGTATAGGGGCGACAGCAACTTTGTCGCCTATTTTAAATCCCTCTGTGTTATCGGGGATGTATGCTATCTGTCCGCAAAATTCATGCCCGGGAACAGTAGGGAATTTATAGGTGCCTGTTTTCATTACCCTATCCAAGTCGGAACCGCAAATCCCGGCGGCTTTTACACGAATTAAGGCTTCGTTTTCATTGGGTTTGGGGATTTCTACCTGCTCTATTCTTAAATCGCCCGGTGCATGAAGAACGGCGGCTTTCATGGTTTTTGACATATTATTGCCTCCTATTCAAATGTAATCAACGCTTTCATTCCCTTACCGGAAAGTGAATAATCAAAGGCTTCTTGGACTTTGTCTATGGGAAAAAGTGCTGTTGCCAATTCTTTTAAATTAACTTTACCGGAAGCGGCTATTTTTATTGCTTCGTAATAATCACGGATATTGGAACCGGTTGTACCTAAAGCGATTAATTCTTTATAATGTATCAAGTTTGTGTTAAGGGTAACCATTTCTTTGCCTTTTGGCATTCCGCCAAAGAAATTTATTCTTCCGTGTGCTCCTGCCAGTTCCAAAGCAAGTTGTTGTACTTCCGGTACAGAACAGGCAGTAATTACGACGTCAGCACCCAGACCCATAGATTCTTTTTTAACTGCTTCTGCAAGGTCTTCCTTGGTGCTGTTTACAACCACATCTGCTCCGAATTTGCGGATTTCGTCCAGTCTTGATGAAGAAACGTCGGATACAATAATTTTAGCGGCTCCTGCCAGCTTGTTTATCATTACATGACAGGCTCCGATGGGCCCGGCACCGATTATTACTACTATATCTCCTGGTTTTGTATTTAAGGCTCTGTATGAGTTATATGTACAAGAAAAGGGTTCGGCGATAGCCGCTTCTTCAAAGGATAGACTGTCCGGTATTACCGCAACATTGCCTTGCAATACTGCCTTTGAAGGTATACGCATATATTCTTGGAAACCTCCGTCATAGCTGATTCCAAAAGCCTCATAGTCGGGGCAGAGTTGATTATTTCCGGATATGCACAAACTGCATTTACCGCAACCAACATTGGGAGCAACGGCAACTCTCATTCCTACCAAATAATCTTGTACGTTTTTACCTACTTCCGCAATTTCTCCGGCAATTTCATGCCCTAAGACTCTATTGCCGTTTTCGGGTATTTTAAAATGCCCAAATTTATAAATCCTTAAATCCGTGCCACAAACCGCCGCGGCTCTTACTTTTAAAAGTATCTCATCATCATTAATTTTAGGTTTATCTATAACGGCAACGTTAATTTTACCTACACCTTGATATAAAGCAGCTTTCATTTTAATACCCCCGAATTAAATTTTATACTATATATGTTATTATAGAATAAAATTTTATTTTGTCAATAGAATAAATTAAAACTCCTATTCTTTTCGGAAGAAACAGGAGTTTTGAAATCAATTTGAATATCTGGTATCTTTTATTGCAACATAAGTTTTATTTAAGCAATCCAAAGTTTGGTCATAATTTTTTACGGCATAACAGGCGTATAAAATGTCTATCAAAAATATTTGGGCCGCCTTGGAAGAGGTTGATTCCCAGTGTTGAGCCGAAAGCGACTTACCGTTTCTGTTGGGTGTGAATAAAGTGTATTCGCAGGCTTTCGCCAACTGTGATTGTGGGTCGGAGGTTATACCTATGGTTTTTGCACCGTTAAGCCTAGCCAATTCAACGGAATCAACGACTATTTTCGTTCTGCCGGATACACTGATTGCTATAAGTACATCACCTTCCAAGACTATGGAGGAATACATTAATTGCAGGGCATAGTCTTTCCAATAAATGCACTTCTTACCCGAGCGGGTAAACCTCATTACCGCTTCTTCCGAAGCCACAGACGAGGAGCCTGTGCTGACAAAAATCAGTTGCTTTGCTTCCGAAATAACATTTACTACCTCTTGCAAAGCAGGGCCGTATAATGTTTCCATTGTTTCTGTGATTTTCTGTATATTTTTATGATATATTTTTTTGACTATATCTTCAAAAGTATCGTTTTTGCTTATATCTTCATATATAGTGGATTCTACTTGCTGTATTTCGGCTTCGCTTTGGGAGAGATATTCTGCCAAGGAGATTTTCATTTCTTGAAAACCGGAAAAGCCTATTTCTTTGACAAAGCGTGTCACTGTGGATTCTGCTACTCCGCAGGTTACCGCCAACTCTTTAATGGTTATGGTTTTGCATTTTTCTTTATTATCCAATATGTATTGTCCGATTCTTTGTAAAGCGGGATTTAAATATGATTTTTGTGCAGAAATTCTGCTTATTATATTTTCTGACATAGTTGCCCTTTCTTGTGTTACAAACTTGAAAAAATAAAATTTTATTCTATTATATTTTATCCCGGCATTTAAAACTTGTCAACTTCCGGTAATTTCAATAAACTTATAAAAAAACCGGTGAAACCAAGTCGCTTGGTCTTTCACCGTTTTAAAAAATGTATCTGTCCATAAGTCAGAATTGATTTACCGAATAATTAATTTTTATGTATACAAAACTTTCATTCCATCGAATTTATTTGGAATTTATTAAATTAACTGCTTGAGAAACCAGCTTCGCTATAGAATCAAATTGTTTATCCGCAATTAATTCGTCTTTTACCATCCAACTGCCGCCGCAGGCAATTATTTTGGGAAATGATAAGTATTCAAGGATATTATCCTGTGTAATTCCGCCGGTGGGCATAAATTTCATCTGAGGAAAAGGAGCAGCCAAAGCCTTGATTGTTCCTAAACCGCCGTATTGTGCTGCCGGGAAGAATTTTGCCACTGTCAAATTATATTCAAGCAAAAACATTAATTCCGTCGGCGTACAAGCTCCCGGGAAAATAGGAATATTATTGTCAACACAATACTCCGTTACCTTGCGATTAAAACCTGCCGTAACTATAAATTTAGCACCTGCTTGGGTTGTAGCCTTAACTTGTTCCACATTAATTACCGTTCCGGCTCCAAGCAATACTTCCGGACGGGCTTTTGCCATTTTTTCAATGGATTCCACCGCCGCATCTGTACGCAAGGTAACCTCTGCCACCGGTAAACCGCCTTGGATTAAGGCATCGGCTAGCGGAACAGCGTTTTCGGACTTTTCAAGCCTTATTACCGGAACAAGTTTCTACCGGGATATTTTTAAATGTAAATCTTCCATAAAACCTCCCATATTATTAGAGTGTTGAACCGGTTGTTCAACACTCCTGCCGGCAAAATCTGTATTCACTTTAGAAAGACTACAGTTCGTAATTTTCTGTTTTCGATACAGGTATAACTTAATTGTTTATTTCCACTTGGGGTTATCTGCAAGGGTAGGCTTTGAGTCTTTTTCAACTACCAATTTGCGGTAACCTTTTGTTTCGATAGTACCGTAATCGTGCCCGGCATCTCCTCTGAAACAAAAGAAGGTAACAAGGGGAGTATCTCCGCTGTTGATGCTGCGGTGAGCATAGTTCTTGGGAACGTATACTGCCACTCCCGGCTCCAAATTATGAAGAACAACATCGCCTTCCGGGCTTTCTGTTAACATAAATCCTTTTCCGGACAAGCAGTAATAAACCTCCGCCGTATCCAAAATTGTATGAAAATGTCCTTTAGTCATAAAATACTCATTGCCCACTTTGCCGGGATATGTAATGGATGTACCGAAAGCCAAATCACCGGGATGCTCAGGAGCACCAAGTTCAAAAAATTCATAAACCAAAGGATCGTTATCTTGTAACATTACTTCCGCCGCTTTTGTGTCGGCATACATATCTTTCATTTGTGATAAATAACGTTTTGTGGGTTCTGCTCCCTTTGAAACTCCGTTTGCAAGTGCAAAATCCAAAGTAAATCCACGTACCCAATCAAAATTCATAATTAAGTCAACTCCTTAACGTTAGTCTGCTATTATTATTTAAAAAATTTAAACCTTGAGGGAGAATAAATTTCCGAATGAAATTTAAGTTAGAAATAAGTGGAGAGATAAAGATTTCTCCCTTAAACTTCTAATTTCTAAAAAGCCGATTACTGAGAATGTATTCCTTTTTTATAATTTATTCGTATGCTTTAAACTTTCCCGAACAATCAGTTGCCTCATTTTTTATTAAGCACCTTGAATCTCCAAGGCAATGTCGCTGAGTTTATCTAAAGTCTTACCTGTAATATCCAAATGGAAAACCTCACCTATAACCTGTGTCCAGCCATGGATAAAGTATTTCCAACCGTCTTCGATTACCAGTTTTTTTTCTTTTTGTTGAGCCTGTGCTTGATACATAAAAACTAAATCACCGCGGTAGTTAATTTCCCAAACAAGACTGTTTTCGGGATAATCAACGGCATCTGTGGTGGGTGAACCCGGAGCATCTTTACCTAAACCGGTAGCGTTTACGATAAGGGAATAAGGCGGCAAGGCTTTGATTGCTGCATCATTCAGGTCGGGTGTTTTGGTAATAAGATAAGAGAATTTGGTTTTTGGGTTTAAATCAGACAATATTTTTTTAGCCTCTGTCAGACGAGGTTCACTGCGGTTAGTCAGCGTAATATGAGACGGAACATTGTCTCCAAAGCGACTTTGGGTCAAATACAGGGACATAGCCAAGGCACTGCCTCCGGAACCCAATAAAAGTACGTGACCACCATGGTTTTTCCAAAAATCTGCCGGAACAAATTGCTCTAAAGCCAAACCGCTTGAAATTGGGTCTTTGGCATGGGCACAAAATTTATTTCCGGACTTGGATAAGCAGGATACTTCTCCAAGTTGTTTTGCAAAGGGGTCTATGTAGTCAAATTGGTCTTGGCAAGCTGCGTAGAGGTCAAGTTTATGTGTAGTTACCAAAGCACCCCTTGATAATGGGTCATTTTTCAGAAATTCGGTTACCCTGCGATAGTCTTCCGCCGGAGCATGAATAGGTAAGTCTATGCCTTTGATTTCCACATCTTTTAAGCCCAATTCTTTTGCCCATAAGGGAAATACTTTCACAATAGAAGATTTTGAAGTGGTTACACCGATAAAATATAGAGTTGGCTTTGTTGCAGCCGAAAAATCAAACACTGTTAAAACATCTCCTTATGTCCTTATACTGATTTACAGAATTACTTAATTAAGTCTTGTGGCCAGTCATAACGGTCAACGGTTCGTTTTAAGCAAAGCTCTATTTCAACTCCGTTAGGGTCATGGAACAGTAAAACATCAAGGTCTAAATACGGTAGGTACTCGGGTTTTTCAGGAACAATTATATTGGGGAACTTATTTTTTGCTTCTTTCAAGCGATTTAAATAAATTACGAAATCTTCTTTACTTTCTACAGTAAAAGCAATATGACGGTAGACACCGGCTTGAGTTACTTTGTAGGCATTAACTTCAACGTCGGGATAATATTCAATAAATTCTATCATTACTCCGTCCGGCGTTTTCATGTATTGTACACGGCATTTTAAATCTTTTTGGTCTACAATGCCTCCAAGTTGCTCGAATCCCAAAACTTCACCGTAAAAACCGATGCTTGCGGCCATATCACGTACATTTATTCCGATGTGATTAACGTCTTTTATCATAATTAACCCCCTTGAAAAGGTTTAATAAAACTACTGTATACAGTCGAAAAATTACTTCTTGGTGTTACGGTCCAAAATTACCGCTGCCATAATAATTATACCCATGGCTATTTGTTGCCAGTAAGACGAAACTTGAAGCAAGTTTAAGCCGTTATTTATTATTCCTATGGTAAGGATACCGATTACCGCCCGACCTATACCGCCTCTGCCGCCCGATAAACTTGTGCCGCCCATTACCACGGAAGCAATGGCAGTAAGCTCGTAGCCTGCGCCGGCTGCCGGTTGACCTGTACCGAATTTTGATGCCATACAAATACCGCCAAAGGCCGCCATACCTGTACAAATTATATACACCAACATTTTTACTTTATAGGGACTGATACCGCTTAAATAAGCAACTTCTTCATTGCTTCCTACAGCATAAATATGCCTGCCTATAGTCATTCTGCTGAGGACTATGTACGCCGCCACCATTAACACGACTAAAATAATAACCATAATGGGAACGGCATTAAATAAACGAGCCTGACCTAAAATCTGATAACTTTGGGGTAAATCGAAAATGGTTTTGCCGTCGGTCAGTATGTATCCCAATCCTCTGACTATGGTAGACATTGCCAAGGTGGCTATAAAGGGAGCTACTTTCAATTTTGCCACCGAATAGGCTGTTAACCCTCCGCATATTAAACCTATAGCCAAGGCTACACCAACCTGCATTAATATAGCCGTAGCAATATCCATTTCTGTAAAGGGTTTAGCTATCATGGCAGTAACTACGCCGCCTAAGGCCGCTACAGAACCTACGGAAACATCAATTCCGCCCGTTAACAAAACGAAAGTCATACCCGTAGCCAACATGGCATTGATTGTTACCTGAACCAAAATATTCATCATATTTTCGCCGGTCAAAAATCTCGGCTGGAATATGGCAAAGACTATACAAACTACAGCTAAAAACAGTATCAAAATATTCCCGGTTACAAACCGGATTACAGCACTTTGGGATAGGCTTTCTTTTTTCAGATTTATCTCTCCTTTCCGAACAGATTTAAAAGAGATATTTATACTTAATTTTGAGTTAAGTAGTAACAAAAGGGTATATGTGTAGTGGTGAGCGACCGGTGTTTTTATTATAAAAACGCAAGAGTGAACCGTTTACGAAGAATAGCTTTTATTACTATTCCTTATGCAATTAAGTATAAGTTATGGTTGATTCAGAAACAGTTTTATTTATGTTCCCAAACTTGCCAATTTAATAATGGATTCTTCTGTGGCTTCGCTTCGATCCAAAATTCCGCTAAGTTCACCTTGCCGCATAACGCCGATTCTGTCACAAATCCTTAACAATTCCACCAATTCGGAGGATACCACCAGAACACTGCCTCCTTGGGAACAAAATTCGCCCATAAGGTGATATATTTCCGCTTTCGCTCCTACGTCAATTCCTCGAGTAGGCTCATCCATAATCAACAGCTTTGAATTTGCCGCCATCCATTTTGCAAGAATTACTTTTTGTTGGTTTCCGCCGGATAAATTTTTCGCCTTTACAAACATATTTGCGGTTTTTATACGGATTTTATCTATGTAGCTTATTGCTGTTTCTTTTTCCCACTTAAAGCTCATAAAACCGGCTGTTGCATGGTCTTGCAATCCGGGCAAGGAAATATTTCGATGTATCATATCCTCTACCAAAATCCCCTGTAAACGCCTATCTTCCGGAACCAATCCCAGACCCATTTTTATAGCTTCTCTTGGAGAACCGGGTTCACCGGTTTTGCCGAAAATACTTATTGTTCCGCTATCCGGCTTATCTGCTCCGAATATAGTTCTTACAACCTCTGTGCGTCCTGCTCCTACCAAGCCGGCTAAACCGAATACTTCGCCCTTATTCATGGAAAAAGATACGTTTTTAAATTCCTTTTCTCGGGTTAAGCCCTTAACTTCCAGTACCGTTTCACTTGTTGCATGACTTACAAAAGAGGTGTTGTGTTGGATTTCTCTGCCTACCATAAGGGAAACCAGCTTGTTTTCGTCCGTCTCGCTGATAGGTGCCGTGGTAACCAATTCGCCGTCACGTAAAACGGTAACTGTGTCTCCGATTTGATACAATTCCTTTAGGCGATGTGATACATAAATTATGGCTACACCGGCGGCTTTAAGCCGGTTAATAATGCCAAACAGAACTTCTACCTCATTATCTGAAATTGAGGAAGTTGGTTCGTCCATTATAATTACGGAAGCGTTTTGGGAAACAGCCTTTGCTATTTCAACCATTTGCATTTGAGCGGTTCTCAATCGGTTCAAGGGTAATCTGGGGTCTATATCCATTTTTAAGCTATGAAGCAGCTCTTTTGTTACTTTATACATTGATTTTTTATCCAAGAACAATTTATCCAAAGGAAATCTGTCACGGCTGTGCTCTCTGCCCAGAAATATATTTTCGCTTACGCTTAAATCCATAACCGCACTTAATTCCTGATGTATCATTGCTATGCCTGCATGGATGGCATCAGAAGGGGTAGAGAAATGCACCCTGTTGCCTTTGTAGAACAGAGATCCTTCATCCGGTTGATAAATACCGGCTATTATTTTAAACAATGTAGATTTCCCGGCACCGTTTTCGCCTATTAAAACGTGAACCTTACCGGGGTA
The DNA here is from genome assembly GCA_964468805.1 of uncultured Defluviitaleaceae bacterium. GTDB lineage: Bacteria > Bacillota > Clostridia > Lachnospirales > WRBF01 > CAYXWM01. Next base: position 7,227 of record CAYXWM010000006.1, on the reverse strand, counting down.
AACATCTATTGAGACATCGTTTAGTGCCAAAACACCCGGGAAACGTTTTACCACGTTTTTAACGCTTATGATTGGTGAATCCGGCATACTTGATACCTCCTTTTGTGGGAAAACCCTTTGGAGTTATACTTAAATACCGGTTAATGAGTAACAAAAGCGATTTTGTGAGCTAACAATAATAGCTTTTTTACCGCTCCATATGCATTTAAGTATAATACTGATTCCATTTTTGTCCTTCAACTTATACGGAATTAGTATAAGAGCAAGAAACCCCGTTCTGATTATGATGAATTCAATGAACCGGAAATTAATCAATTCGAAAAAGTCGGTTGTTTTTACAAACAGCGTTGTAAAAACAACCTTATAATTAACGAAATAGATTAAAGTCCCTTTTTGATAACTTCGGCAGTATCAATCATAGTAGGAGCCAGAAGATTTTCTTTTTCGGGGGTTTTCCCGTTTTTAAGGTAAGCTACAGCAATTTCAACTGACCAAGCGGCACAACCCTTGGGGTCTTGTTGTACGTCTGCTATCCAGATATCCGGATCGTTTTTGGTTCCGGAATAGAATTCGGGGTTACCGTCAAAACCTATAACCTTAATATCTTTTCCGGCCGCTTTAACGGTATTAACTGCACCTACTGCTGCCGGGTCGCCTACGGCATAGATAAGTTTAAGGTTAGGGAATTGGGTAATAAAGTCTTGAGTAATACTTGCGGCTTTATTTGTGTCTCCTGCATAGGAAATTTCGGAAACTATTTTCATGTTGGGGTATTTTTCCACTGCATTTTTAAATCCTGTAGCACGGTCTATACAAATATCCAAATCGTCCCAGGATATAATTGCACATTCTCCCTCTTCGTTAAGGGCTTTAGCGGCGTATTCGCCTGCCAATTCACCGCCCTTAATGTTATCGACGCCGATAAAGGAAACTCTTTCGCCTTTTGTATCAATTACAAGGGAAAACACAGGAATCCCCGCATCTTTTGCCAATTGTGCCGCCGAAGCGGAAGCCGCAGATGATACCGGAGCGACTATAATAGCGTCAACCTTTTGGGTTACAAAGTCTTGGATTTGAGCATATTGAGCATCGGCGTTGCCCTTGCCGTCAGAAATAATAATGTCTACGCCTAATTCCGCTGCTTTTGATTTTAAACTTTCTTCAACCATGGTCCAAAAAACATGCTCTCTTGTTAAAATAGTTGCACCTATTACCAACTTTTTGGAACCGTCTCCGCCGGAGTTCGCACCGGGGCTTGCCGATTCGGGAATATTGGAACCTACAGTGTTTGTGGGAGTACTGCAGCCGGCTAAGAGACCTAACATTAAAATTGCTGCTAAAGCAAGGCATATTTTTTTCATGGAAATTCTCCTTTTCAATATTAATTAATTTGCAGTAAACGCCGAAAAGGATGCAATGCCAATCCTATTGAAGGATTAGCGTAATATTAAAATGTCTACCACCGGAAATCAGCATTTACTCTTAGGGTTGGGTTTAAGCCGGGTTATCTTCTTTAGATTCCCAATCACGAACTCGATCTACGGCTTTTTTCCAACCTTGATATAATTTATCACGAGCGTCTTTTTCCAAAGTAGGTGAGAATTGTTTGTCTAATTCAAAAGTATCCAGAAGTTCTTGTTTATCACGCCAAAAGCCTGTTGCCAATCCCGCCAGGAAAGCGGCACCTCGAGCAGTGGTATCCACTACTTTCGGGCGCATTACCTCAACGCCCAGTAAATCCGCTTGAAATTGCATAAGGAAATTATTTCGGCAAGCACCGCCGTCGACTTTAAGGGCTGAATTTGAAATGCCCGAATCCTGCTGCATACATTCGATTACATCCCGAATTTGGTACGCCATAGATTCAAGAGTGGCACGGATAATGTGATTACGGTTGCTTCCCCTGGTTAAACCCATTATGGAGCCTCTGGCATATTGGTCCCAGTAAGGAGCGGAAAGACCCACAAAAGCAGGTACAAAATAAACCCCGGCTGTATCGGGAACCTGCGAAGCAAAATACTCGGTTTCCGCAGAACTTCCAACTATACGTAATTCGTCACGCAACCATTGCACAGAAGCACCCAATACATAGAGCAAGCCTTCAAGGGCATATTCCACCTTGCCGTCTATACCCCAAGCAACAGTTGTCAGCATACCGTGCTTTGAAAATTTAGGTTGATAGCCGGTGTTCATCATAAGAGAGCCGCCGGTTCCGTAAGTTGCTTTTACCAAGCCTTCGCTAAAACAAGCCTGACCAAACAATGCCGCTTGTTGGTCGCCTATTGCTCCCGCTACCGGAATGGAACCGCCGTCGAATAGATAAGGGTCTGTTTCGCCGTAAACACAGCTTGAGGGCAAAGTTTCGGGCAACATAGCCAAAGGTATATCTAAGGCTTTTAGCATCTTTTCGTCCCAGCTGAGTGTCTTGATGTTAAAAAGGAGAGTACGAGATGCATTTGAATAGTCGATAACGTGAGCCTTGCCGCCGGTTAAATTCCAGATTAGCCAAGTATCTATAGTACCAAAAAGCAATTCGCCTTCTTGGGCTTTGGCTCGGGCACCTTCAACATTATCTAAAATCCACTTGATTTTTGTACCGGAAAAGTAAGCATCTATGAGTAATCCGGTGTTTTCTTTTATGTAATCCTCCAGCCCTTGTTCCTTTAATTGTTCACAAATAGCTGCTGTTCGCCTGTCCTGCCAGACTATTGCGTTCATTACAGGTTTTCCGGTGGCTTTTTCCCAAACCACTGTTGTTTCACGTTGGTTTGTTATTCCTATAGCGGCTATTTCCGAACAATCCGCTCCCAGTTGGGCTATAGCCGAGCGAGCCGTTCCTATTTGCGTATTCCAAATATCCATTGGGTCATGCTCTACCCAACCCGGTTTGGGATATATTTGCGGAAATTCTTGATATGCGCTCGTAACGATATTTCCGCTTTTATCAAAAACTATGCTACGGCATCCGGTGGTTCCTGCGTCAAATGCCATTACATACTTTTTTTGCATTGGCAACACTTCCTTTTTAGCTTCTTATTAAAAGAGAAATATTAAAATATTATTTACTCGGAAAAGACATTAAATGTTTTTAAAGTTCACATATTTTATTATTAAAAGGAAGAAATACGTCTTGCTGTTGACTAATTGTTTACTATGTAAATTAAACTTCCATACCGTAGCGGTGTGCTTTATGGGTAGGATAGAAGGAAATTTGAGGAATGGTAACGTCCGGTGTACGAGTAGCCACGTAAAGAATGATTTCCGCAACATTATCAACGTCTATACAGCTGGCATGTATACCTTCTTTGCGTTCTTGTTCGTCTAACCAACCGTCTAAGTAGGCGGGAATGTCACCTTCGTAAATACCTTGGTCTATAATTTCGGTCATAGGGGTTTTTACGTGTGAGGGATTAATTACGGTTACGCCGATGTTTTTGCCTACGCCTTCCAAAAGAATATTTTTGCTGAACCCCATCATACCGTGTTTGGAAGCTCTGTAAGGGCTATGTCCCGGGCTGGAAGCAACTTTCGCGGAAGATGAACCTATATTCATTATGCGACCGCCGCTTTCTTGCTTTTCCATAATTTTAAAGGCTTCACGACAGCAAAGGAAAACACCGGTTAAGTTTGGACCTATGGTTAAATTCCATTCTTCAAGGGTAACTTCGCTTATAGGAGGAGATAAGGAATCACGACCGGCACTGTTTATAAGAATATCTACTCTGCCCCATTTTTCTACTGCTTTAGAAAAGAAGTCTATTACAGCATCTTCCTCGGCTACGTCCGCACAAATTCCAAAACAATCTCCGCCGGCTGATTTAATTTCTTCAACCACCATATTAAGCCGTTCTTGGTTAAGGTCTACCAATAGCAATTTGCAATCGTTTTCTGCTAAAATACGGGCTCCTGCTTCTCCTATACCTGAAGCTCCTCCTGTGATTATCGCCACCTTGTCTTTTATGTTTACCTTCATTAAAACATCTCCTTTAATAATTTATTGTTTGATTAACAGAAAACTCTATCAAGGGGTTTTCTGAAACGGAATTTATTTCTGTACTTATTATTATAGAATAAAATTTTATTTTGTCAATATGTAAATAAAATTTATTTTTATATTCTTGAAAATATTCAAAATATTATAAAGTATAGCTCATATGGTATACTGATATTTCTTACGTCCATTTATTAATTACATATACACAACAAAAAATAAGATTAACTACATTCCGGGAGTATACATTATGAAAATAAGACAAGAAAAACGATCCGATTATGACGAGGTTTATGCCCTTGTAAAAGCATCGTTTGCTACAACGTCCGATTCTGACGATTCCGAAGCCGACTATCTAAATGACGTTCGAAAAAAAGATACTTTTATACCGCAGTTGTCATTGGTTGCAGAAGACAAGGACGGAAAAATTATCGGGCAAATAGTTTTATATAAAACAGCAATAGATACACCAACCGGAAAACTTTTTGAATTGCTGCTGTCCCCGATTAGTGTTCATCCGGAATATTTTAGGCAAGGTATAGCTCGTACTTTAATGCAAGAGGCGTTTGGTATTGCTAAAAATTTAGGCTATAAAGCTGTATTTCTTTGCGGTGACCCAACCTTTTACAGGAAAGTTGGCTTTAAACCTACTTACGAATATGAAATATTCCATGTCAATGATAAAAATGCAGAGTGGAGTATGGTTACAGAATTAAATGAAGGATCATTGCACAATATTAAAGGCACAATAAACACAATTTAACTTTACAAAAGAGCAAAACAACCGCCGACTAAGTGAAACAGTAAGCGGTTGTTTTGCTCTTTTAGATTATATACTTAATTATAAGTTAAGAAGTAACAAAAGCGTATATTCGCAGTGGTGAGCGACCGGTGTTTTTTTAATAAAAAACGCAAGAGCGAACCGTTTACGAAGAATAGCTTTTGTTACTGTTCCTTATGCAATTAAGTATATAGCGTAATAAAAAAACGGTGTGTTCCAACCGTTTTATAAGTGTCTAAAGCCTACCTTTTAATTATCGTCATTGTTCCCGGGCTCAGAGGATATTGTGGGTTCTTTCGGACCGGATGGCTGAGATGATTGGTTTGATGTTTTTGATATGAGACGTTCTAAGTTTTCCAACTTTGATTGTAACAACATTTGCATTTTACTTATATTCATAATAGTAGAGTTTACACTGTTGTTTATCAACAAAATATCCTCCATGGTTCCGTTGTTTTGCTTATTCTTTTCGATGGCATATTTAATTATTTCATTTTCTGTATCCATTAGTTTTGACAAACTTATTTCTTCCATGGTAATTGAGGTTAACAGCAGATTTAACGCTTGTTCGAAAGATATATCTATTTCCGGTTTAAAGTCGGGAATGTTGGGCATGGACATATTTTTACCTCCTTTTTAAGCACACATTTTTTGAGACAAGTTTAGCACACATTTTTGAGACAAGTCATAGTATATAGTATGTCTACATAAATTAATGCGTGCTATTATTTATTTAGTCAAATACTCAGAGAAAGGGGGTAAATCTAAATGTCAATGCCCAATATACCGAATATCGATCCGAAAATTACACTTACAGCGGAACAATCTTACAACTTGTTATTATCATCTATCGCAATGGAGGAACTTGCTCAAGCACATATTTTAAACGCCGAAGCTGAAAAAATCCAATATGTTCTCGGAACATTGAAGGGTGCAGCCCCTATTGATCCTCCTACTTTCCGTCAATTGATTGCATTGGATGACAGCGTTTGTATGACATTACGTAACGTTATTAAGAATCAGATGCTTCTGGGATTTAAGCTTGAGGATACTATAGGTTTATACAGTAAAGAATAGGGCTTGTTTTAAAAATTAATTTTCGGTTCTTTTTTAGATGTTTTCCGTAAATTTTCAGCAAAGCTGTGTCAACTTTTCTCGGCATAAAGTCCTGTATTATGCGTCGTTGTCGTTCCTCTGCTTTGCAAAAAATATCTGAAAAATGACCTCAAATTTGATTTTCAAACAACCCCTAATCAGTTATCAAAAACAGCGGTGTCTTTGAAAACCGCTGTTTTTTTATTCTACGGCATCTTTACGATGCCTTTACGAAAGGAGATATGTTATGTCATTTCCCAATATACCTAATATTGATCCGAACATCGGAATTGACGAGGAGACGTCTGCTAATTTGCTCCTTGCTTCGGTTGCACTTGAAGAACTGGGTCTTTCGCATATTTTAAACGCCGAAGCGGAAAAAATTCAATATGCAGTAGGTACTTTGAATGGACGCAGAATTCCAAAACCTGCAAGTATCAGAGAGATTCTGCAAATCAATGATTCGGTTTCCGGTACTATGCGTAATGTTATAAAGAACCAGATGCTCCTGGGTATGAAGATGGAGGATATTTCTCGTATATGTAACAGGAAAATTCATCTTAACATTGCCACTGTTACTGCTGAATATAACGGCATAAAGGTCACAGCCAATGACAAAGCTTATTATTACACAAAAGGAGGTGATGCTTAATGAGTATCATCGGTGGAATAAATTTAGGCAACTTGATTGATTATTTGTTTTTCTTTGCAGACGGAAATGATGATGCCAACTGGCAAAGTGCTTCAAAGGGATATTTAGGTAACGTAGCGGTAAACGGTTTAATTGCCGCTGAGCGAACAAGCGGTAGCTTTGCATACGCCGGAACTATCAGCACAAACGACAGCACGCTTTCTGCTTGGCAAGCAATAGTAAACAACAATCCGGGACAGGCGTTTTCGGCATTGAATAAAATTACACTTATTAACGACCTGCAAGCTGATTTGGTCAGTGCTATCCAACAAATTAACGCTCTGCCCGCCACACCGGGATTTACAAGTGTTTCATCCACCTCGTTAAACGGATTAAACACTCAGAACGGTATTGACGAAATATACGTCATTAATATAACAAGTGGGCTTAGTTTCAACACAAAAATAAATATTACCGGTGACCCGGGAGATGTTTTTATACTCCGTTGGGACACTGACGGTAATCCGTTAAACGGCTATCAGGGGCAATTAAAACCGCATAGCGGCGGCGCCATTGTACCCCTTGGCGGATTAAAACCCACTAACTTTATAAGTGTAGCGGGAGATATTAATTCTTCCGGCGGTGGATCTAATCCTGCCGTACCCTATCCGCAAGGTCCTCGTTATAACGACGGAACCGGTCCGCTTATTTTAAATGGGCAAGACTGGA